>CAYZGP010000034.1:0-36872 GCA_964478065.1 uncultured Pirellulaceae bacterium | reverse complement strand
TTCTGAGCCGATGCGATACACGCTAATTAAATGCAAGGAACCAGCTGTTTTGACTGGGCTGTTGGTCCCGTTTTTTCAGTGCATAGTCATTGCATTGAGATCTAAGGAAGTCTGCGAGTTTCAAATGTGGACATTCCAAAAACAGGCTTAGATAAAACTTCGTGAAATTTTTCTCAAAGTTTTCCCGTGATGGTTGTGGGATTTTGGACCGCGGGATAGACTGTCCGCCGTTCGGGAACCACTCCCTTTTTTGGTAGGTCAAAATCGTTGAATAAAGACGTCGATGACCGCTCACCTACGGCCAAGTCCTTTTCCAAGGTCTCGGAAATCATGGCCATTTCCATGATGATGATTGTGCCAGGATTGATCGGTTATCTGATTGATCAAAAGGTTGGAACTCGAGTTGTGTTCACCCTGTTGGGGTTGTTGTTTGGGATGACCGGAGCGATTTATCAGCTCATCGCCCTTGTAACGCCACCAAAGAAAAACAACGACGAAACAACTGAGTGATTTGAAAGTGTTTCGTTGGAGAAAAGGTTGAATGACTTTAGTGATCGTTAGTTAGGACAACCAGCAGAAAATGTGGAACCGGCTTGGACTTGATCGTCTTGTTCCACGCCTTGTTTTGTTGGCATTGATTGTTTCGGTGTTTGGTTTGATTGCGATGGTAGTAGGTACCATGGTTTTCAAGACTGATTCAAAAACTCCTTTGATTGCTTTAGTCACATGCTTGGTCTCTTCTGTTTTGGCTCACATTGCAGGTGAGTATCCCAAGGGTGATTTGTTGGTGATGGCTAGGATGGCGGTCCAAATTGTGGTTCGTACTGTCTTACCACTTGTAGTGGCGGTGTGGGGAATATATTTTGCTCAGCCACCGCTCGAAAAGAGTTTAGTTTTCTATATGATTCTGTTTTATATGGTGGGGCTTGTTGTCGATGTGCAACTTAGTCTCACGCGATTAAAAACAGAGAAGTGAGTTTGAGTTAATCAAACAGGCGATCCCTGATCGATGAAATACAAAACAACTGACGACGAAAAACACGAAACAAACGATGCCCACGCTGAAGATGGGCATGATCATGACGCGCACGCTGGTGATGGGCATGACGTTTCGCATGATCATGCGGAGCATATCGATCCCAAAGACTGGTCGATTCAGAACTCGATGGACTACTACTTGGACCCTGCCCACCTGATTGGGCACGTTCAAGACGCAGATTACTTCGAGCTTTTGGGGATGGATAAAGACGGCAACAAGAACAAACTGGATATCCCTCAGATGTCCTTTTGGGATGCCAAAAAGCCGTTGATTGGCGAAGGCGGTACCATCCAATTCACTCCCAATCAGTTCGTAGGTCCGGTTACTTTTCAGCCAACCAAGTTTGTGATTCTTGAGCTAATTGGTGCCTTGATTCTTTGTGCTGTCTTTATTCCATATGCGCGCCGTATCAAAAATGGCGACCGTCCCAAGGGGCGATTCTGGAACTTGCTTGACACGATGGTTTGCTACGTTCGTGACGAAATTGCGACTCCATCGATCGGTTCTGCAGATGCAAAACGATTCTTCCCATTCATCTGGACCATTTTCTTTTTCGTCTTGGTGTTGAATCTGATCGGAATGGTTCCTGGCCTTGGGGCAGCGACCGGATCAATTTCAGTTACCGCCGCTTTGGCAATCGCTGTATTCTTCGTTGTCATGGGTACGGGTATGAAAAAAGTGGGTGTAGCCGGCTTTTTGAAAGCTCAAGCTCCCCACCTCGATATTAGTCCAGCGTTAAAGCTGGTTTTGCTTCCGATGATTTGGGCGATCGAAGTTTTCGGCTTGTTTATTAAGCATGCCGTTCTTGCCGTTCGTCTGTTTGCCAACATGTTCGCAGGCCACTTGGTTGTTGGCGTGTTTGTGGCGTTCGTTGGTGTGACTTGGGGTACGTGGTTGGTTTATCCGGCTGCACCGATGGTCATTTTGGCTTCGATCGCAGTCAACTTGCTTGAGTTGTTGGTTGCGTTTATCCAGGCTTATGTTTTTGCGTTTTTAACTTCGTTGTTTATTGGTGCGGCGATTCACCCGCACTAGTTTGAATATTCTAGAAAAATCTGTTGCTCTTAATTTGGAGAACTATTTAATGTTTAGGTTTGCGTTTGCGTTAGCGTTTGTTATGGGAGGTTTCCTCTTCTGTTCACCAACGTTCGCACAGGAAGCTGGATTGGTTGACGGTCTTTTGGGCCAAGGTGTTGAGTGGAAGCTTAAGGCCATTGGTGCTGGGCTTGCTGTAGTTGGCGCCGGGATTGGTATCGGTCGCATCGGTGGATCGGCTTGCGAAAGTATTGCACGTCAGCCAGAGATGGCGAGCCAAGTGCAAAGTGCCGGTATCATTTTCGCTGCGTTGATCGAAGGTGCCGCTTTTGCCGCGATTCTTCTTTGTCTTGTATTCTAAATGGCTTTTGGGTGCAAAGCTTCTGCGTGAACGTTCGCGCCTATCGGCTTTGCGTCTCATTGTTAGGTTTTTAATTTCGAAACTTGGTGATGTTTATGTTTACCAAAAGTCTAGTGGATTCGATGGTGATTGCCGCTGGTGGGATGCATCCGCCACTGCAATTCCGTGTCGACACATTGATTTTCTCGCTGATCATCTTCCTTGGCTTGGCGGCCATTCTCTTGAAGTTCGCCTGGAAGCCGATCATGGAAGGGCTTGATGCACGCGAGAAACGCATTAGTGACGATATAGAAAATGCTCGCGCTGCAAACGAAGAGGCACAGGCCCAGTTGGCTGCTTATCAAGCGAAAATTTCGGGTGCCGGTGATGAGGCCGCGGCTTTGATTGCAGAAGCTAAAAATGATGCGATCGCAGCCAAGGAAAAAATCATGACTGAGGCTGCAGAAGAAGCACAGAAAACTCGCGAACGAGCATTTGCAGATATCGAATCTGCAAAAAATGCCGCCGTGCGTGAGTTGGCTGAAAGCAGTGTGGATTCTGCCGTTGATTTGGCAGGAAGTATCGTTGGGCGTTCGCTTGACAAAAAGGATCACGCTAAATTGATCGAGAAATCGATTAAGCAGTTTACCTCCGGAGCGTAGTTGGCCGCGGCTTTGTTGATCTGCAATGAGATTCAAAGCGTGGTTAGTTTTATTAGTTTCAAGACACGAAATCGAACGACTGATCGGATAGTGTTACCTGATGGACGAAGTACAAAAACAACCGACCGTGTTTGACACCGACCAGCAACAGCTTGGTGTCGTTTACGCTAAAGCGTTGTTGGCGTTTGGCAATGAAAACGGCAACCTCGACAAACTGGTCGATGAATTTAGCGCCGTTGCATCTGCTGTCAACGATGTCCCAGGGCTAAAATCCACGCTTGAGTCGCCTCGGATTGGTGCAGAAGATAAGGCCAAAATGCTTGAGAAGGCGTTTGGCTCAAAAATCGACAAAGGCTTGATTAACTTCTTGAAAGTGATCGGCAGCAAAGGCCGCTACGATTGCCTCGGGGCGATTGCCGATTCGGCTAACAAGATGAAAGATGAAATGGCCGGATCCGTTCAGGCTATGTTGACTTCTGCCGCGAAAATTGATGGCGGCGTTAAAGACAAAATCGCCGAACGCCTTTCAAGCGTGCTTGGAAAAAAGGTCAGCCTCCAGTCAGAGGTCGACCCCAGTATCATCGGTGGAATGGTGATTCGAATTGGTGACACGGTTTACGACGGTAGCGTTGTCAATCAGTTGTCTCAGGTAAGAGCCAAAGCAGTTAAGCGGGCGGCTGACGCTATCCGTGAAAAATTGGATCGGTTTGCGAGCTCCAGCTAGGCAGAGAATCCAGGAACAATTTAATACCAGTGAACTTCAAAAATTGAAGCAAGACTTTCCGGCAGGAACGTCTTAAAAATAAACGAGGAAATAATGAAAATCAGTGCTGACGAAATTGCCTCCGTAATCAAACAGGAGATCGCAAATTTTGAGAGCGAGATCGATGTACGGGAAGTCGGAACGGTTTTGGAAGTCGGCGATGGTATCGCACGAGTCCACGGTCTAACCAACGTTGCCGCAGGTGAAATGGTTGAATTCCCCGGTGGAATTATCGGCCTCGCATTCAACCTGGAAGAAAACTCAGTCGGTATTATTATTCTTGGTGACTATCTCAAGATTAATGAAGGCGACCAGGTTAAATCGCTCGGCACGTTGCTTTCGGTTCCAGTCGGTGACGCTGTCGTTGGACGTGTCCTCGATCCGCTTGGAAACCCGCTCGATGGAAAAGGTCCGGTTAACTCGACCGAGACTCGCCCTGTTGAAATCATCGCTGCCGGTGTTGCGGAGCGTAAGCCTGTTACCGAAGCGATGCAGACTGGTATCAAAGCGGTCGATGCAATGACTCCTGTTGGGCGTGGCCAGCGTGAGCTTGTGATTGGTGACCGTAAAACGGGTAAAACCGCGATCGGTATCGACGCGATCATTAACCAGAAATCGACCGGCGTGAAATGTTTCTACATCGCTGTTGGTCAGAAAGATTCATCGGTTGCCGGTGTGATCAAAGAGCTCGAAGAAAAAGGAGCCATGGATTACACGACCGTTATCGTTTCAGGTGCAAGTGCTCCTGCTCCGATGCAGTACATCGCTCCTTATGCTGGAACCGCGATGGCTGAGCATTTCATGTACAACGGCGGGCACTGCTTGGTCGTTTACGATGACCTTTCAAAACAAGCCGTTGCCTATCGCGAATTGTCACTCTTGATGCGTCGTCCTCCTGGACGTGAAGCCTACCCTGGTGACGTGTTTTACTGTCACTCACGTTTGCTTGAGCGTTCAGTGAAATTGAGTGATGACCTTGGTGGTGGTTCGATTACTTCTTTGCCGATCATTGAAACGCAAGAAGGCGAAGTTTCGGCGTACATTCCAACCAACGTTATTTCGATTACCGACGGTCAGATCTACCTGCAACCGGACTTGTTCTTCTCAGGTGTGCGTCCGGCGATGAATGCGGGTATCTCCGTTTCTCGTGTGGGTGGTAACGCTCAAGTTGCTGCGATGAAAAACGTCGCCGGTGGTTTGCGACTTCAGTTGGCTGCTTTCCGTGCGTTGGAAGCCTTTGCTCAGCTTGGAACAGATCTTGATGCAGCCACTCAGGCTGACCTTGATCGTGGTTACCGCATGGTTGAATTGCTAAAACAGCCACAATACAAACCGCTGCACGTATGCGATCAGATCATGGTGATCCACGCGGGTACCTCCGGCAAGATCGACGGTGTTGCTGTTGAAGACGTGCGACGCTGGGAAGCTGAATTCCTTGAGTTCATTCACTCCAAAAAGCAGGACGTCTGGGATAACCTCGACACCAATAAAGACGTCGGCGCTACGATGAAGAAAGCCGACAACGAAACAACGATTATGGTTGATGAAGCGATCGACGAATTTAACAAAACGTTTAAATAGCTCGTTACCAATTGATCCGCAGCATTATAAAAACAACTGCTGCAGATGTGTCCAAGCAAGTGCTTGGGCAATTTAGATTAAGTCAAGTAAAAGTGTAGGCAAAGAAAGGACGGAAAAAGGAAGTCGAATAGCGAGTTTTTTGAATCAACAGCGATCATCAATTCTCCTTTCACAATTCCATTCCGCATTTGAAAAATGGCCAGTGCCAGATCACTAGATAAACGTCGCAAATCCATTCGCAACATCAAGAAGATCACGCGAACGATGGAGTTGATCGCGACTGCGCGATTCAAGAAAGCGATGGATCGAGCGACTTCGGCCAACGACTACACCAAACGCATCACAGCGGTTGTTTCTGACTTGGCTCGCGCCGGCTTGGAAGTCTCTCATCCGCTTCTCGAAGCCCCTGAGAAAACCGAAAAAGCAACGTTGTTGGTGCTGACCGGAAACCGTGGGCTTTGTGGTGGCTACAACGGAAACGCACTTCGCCTGGGTGTCAAAACTCGTGACGCTTTGAAAAAAGACGTTGGCGAAGTTCGCACCGAAGTCAGTGGCAAGCGTGGAATCTCTGGATTCAAGTTTCGCGAAATTCCAGTGGACGAATCGTTTCAACAGTTTGATGACCAACCGCAATACTCCGAAGTCGAAGCCATCGCCGAACGTTACTTGCGAGAGTACGCCGCAGGCAATCTGCACCGACTTGATGTGACTTATACAAAATTTTATACCGTTGCCCGACAGGAAACGGTTACCGAAACATTGCTTCCACTTGGCAATATCGAAGGGGCTGACACGCCCGTCGATCCAGAAGTCGCCGCTGGAAACGTTTCGCTTTACGAATTCGTCCCTTCTGCCGAAAGCATTTTGGAAGAAGTTGTACCAACGAGTTTCAAAATCAAACTGTTCAAGTGTTTTCTTGACGCGGCAGTCAGTGAGCAAGTTGCTCGTATGGTTGCGATGAAGAGTGCGACTGAAAACGCGAACGAAATGATTAAAGACCTTTCGAGAACTTATAACCGTGCCCGCCAATCGCAGATTACGGGCGAGATCATGGAAGTCATCGGCGGCGTCGAGGCTCTTGAAGGCTAAAAAAACAAAACGGAATTCGGAATGCGGAATTCGGAATTCAAACACAATAAACATATTTGAAAACTGTTAACTAAGAATAAAATCCTATGGCAAACATCGGTAAAATCACCCAGGTGATCGGTTCGACTTTTGATGCTGAATTCAGCGATTCAAACATGCCGGCGATCTACAACGCCGTAACCGCTGAAATCGACGCGGGCGGAAACCAGCGAACGCTTTACGGCGAGATCTCGAAACACCTTGGCGGCGGACGCGTACGTTGCGTTGCTCTTGGATCAACTGAAGGTCTTCGACGTGGTTCAGACTGCGTTGATACAGGCGGACCTGTTCAGGTGCCTGTAGGTGATGAAACTCTCGGCCGCGTGTTCAACATGCTTGGCGAGCCAGTTGATGGCCGTGGCGAAGTTGGAACAAAAGAGAAACGTTCGATTCATCGAGCTGCTCCTCCAATCGCCGAGCTTTCGACCAACACTGAGTTGTTCGAAACAGGTATCAAAGTGGTTGACTTGCTTACCCCGTTTGTTCGTGGTGGTAAAGCCGGATTGTTCGGTGGTGCGGGTCTTGGGAAAACAGTTATTCTGACCGAGTTGATCGCTCGTATTGCTAGTCAGCACGGTGGTTACTCAGTGTTCGCTGGTGTTGGTGAGCGAACACGTGAAGGAACTGACCTTTGGTTGGAAATGCAAGAGACAGAAATCGGTTCAACAGGCCGTAAAGTTATTGAGCAAACAGCGATGGTCTTTGGCCAGATGAATGAGCCGCCGGGTGCTCGTTTGCGTGTTGCTCTATCCGCTTTGACCATGGCGGAATACTTTCGTGATTCAACTGGTGCTGACACATTGTTGTTCGTCGACAACATTTTCCGCTTTTCACAAGCGGGTTCTGAGGTGTCTGCTCTCCTCGGTCGTATGCCATCTGCGGTGGGTTACCAGCCAACACTGGCGACAGAAATGGGTGCTCTTCAAGAGCGTATTGCGTCGACCAACAAAGGTGCGATTACCTCAGTGCAAGCCGTTTACGTTCCTGCGGATGATCCGACCGATCCAGCTCCTGCGACCGCGTTTGGCCAGTTGGATGCGTTCCTTTATCTTGAGCGTTCGATTTCGGAAAAAGGTATTTACCCTGCGGTTGATCCGTTGGCTTCGTCATCACGTATTCTCGATCCGGCTTACGTTGGTGATCATCATTACGCCGTTGCTCGAAAAGTTCAAACGACACTTCAGCGTTACCGCGAACTTCAAGACATTATCGCGATTCTTGGTGTTGACGAGTTGAGCGAGCAAGACAAATTGATCGTACATCGTGCTCGTCGTATCGAGCGATTCCTTTCACAGCCATTCTTCGTGGCGGAAGTCTTCACCGGTAAGAAAGGTGAATTCACGTCGCTCGCCGATACCATTCGCAGCTTTGATGAGCTTTGCGAAGGTAAGTGGGATCACCTGCCAGAAAACGCGTTCATGTACGTCGGTTCAATTGAGCAGGCAGAAGAACAAGCCAAGGCAATGGCCAAGTAGTCAAGAAATTCGTAGCACGGTGGTCCATCCGCCGTGTTCTTTCTCCCTCTTAATCCAAGACCTTTCCGCCGCAGAAAAAGTCAGTCATGGCACAACTACAACTTGTCATCGTTACACCTGAATCAACGACATTCGACCAAATGGTTGATGGCGTCACGCTTCCGTTGATCGATGGTGAAGCTGGAATTTTGCCCGGCCACTCAGCCATGATCGGTCGGCTTGGCCCTGGCGAAGTCCGAACCCATGGCTCATCCCCCGAACGTTTTTACGTTGATGGTGGATTTGTTCAAGTTGAGGGGACGGTCGTTTCCGTTTTAACTGGCCGCAGTATGCCAGCAAGCGAAATTGATCTCGCCAAAGCCAAAGAGGCGCTCGCAGAGGCCGAAAAGCAAGAATCCGGAAACACCGATCTAGCTGCGATCAAACAAAAAGCTGTCGCTCAAGCCCGTGCCCAAATCCGTATGGCCGAACGCTCATAAGTCGTCGACTTACTGATTGATTTCTGGTCGTATTATGAAAAAAAACGGAGAAGTCAATCAGCGATTCAGTCTTAGGTCCCTGCTGATTTTCACGACCATTCTTTGTGGCATCTGCGCACTTCTTGCTCCATGGTTTTCCCGGTTGGAATCAGATGGCAAATTCTATGTTTGCACAATCTTGGTTTTCCATATTCTTGTCAGTGCCATCTTGGTTTCACTGCTCTATATGTTGCGACGTCGAGTCAAAGCCAAGGCCGGAGAATTCATGCTATACGTCAACCCGAATTCACCGGCAGTCAATTTATTCTGGATGCTAACTACGATTGTAATATTCGCTGGCATTTTGGCTTTCGTGATTTTAACGTTCGCCCCGCTGGCTGGTGATATGAATGAATTTCCGGGTGGGTTTGGACTTACTCGCATGATGTACATTGGGACTTTCTCAGTTTCGATATTCCCGCTTGTCGCCGGCACACACAACCTGATCGTCTTTTTCTGGGGTCTGTCTTGGTTTGGAGCAGAGCTATACCAAAAAGGACTCTGCGTATCCGGCATACGTTTCATTCGCTGGCATTCCGTTAAGAGCTATGAGTGGATTGAAACTCCCAAGCTCTGGCAGTTGAAGATTAAAGTTGGATTCGGAACGGTATTTGTACTTTGCGCCAACGATCTAAAGGAAAAGGCAGAAAGTATTTTGGAATCCGCCGGGATAAGCGATTAGGTTAAAAACCCGCGATTAGGTTAAACCGGCCGGCCGATCTAATTTCCAAAAGCAGCGAATTCAAGGTCACGATATTTTCGTGACCGCAGAATTGGATATTGATTGCAATTTGTTATCGGCGCGGCGTAGCCGCATCAAGCCCCCAGTTCCTTTAGGTTTCGTTGATCAACGTTTCAAAACGTCCCGCTGCTCCAATAGTTCCCTGCTCTGAGTGTCAAAAATCACGGTTCACGATGTTTCCATCAGTCGGCTGAAGAAGATTTTTCAAATTCTCTTGATCAATTTTGTTGCTGATCATTCGTGATGAACCATCATACATAACGATGACCAACTCTTCTCCGTCTTTCAGATCTGCAACCAGTTTCATTGCTCCCTCAACCGAAATTGGGTCGTTCTTGAGCCATGGTCCTGCATTTGGATTCTCGATCAGCATGATCGTATTTGAAGAACCATCTGTAATGTTACCGAAGCCAGTTACAGTCGATTGAATCCATGAGATGTTCGCGTTTTTGCCATCCGTCCCAAACAACTTGGGCATCTTATCTACAAAATCTGTATTCGGTTTTTCGGTTGGACCTTTAGTTTTATCGATCTGGTCCAGCATCTCGCCTTGTTCAATAAAGGGAAGCAGTTTGACACGCCAACTCAAATCATCGTGAAATCCATCGATGTTTCGGAATGGAAATTCTCTGTGGGCTGATTCGAAATTCAACGCAGCTAGTGCCGCCTGACGAAAGTTGTTTTGTCTTTGAGCCTTCTTGGCTTGGGCTCTAGCAATCGTTTGAAACTCGATCATCGCCTCTTTGAAGCCCTTGGGTTTTTCAACCACAACACTGACCGTCGTTCCATCTTGCTTGGCAGCCAATTGTTCAAGTAACGTTTTGGCCACGCTTGAAGTCTCATCACTCAGGCCCATTTGCTCCGATATCATCCCCAACATTGGCCCGCCGGCAATTTTTAACGTACCCAAGGCCGAATCAAGTCCAGCTTTTAGTTCCGTGGCATTGTTTTCATCAACGCCTTCGATCAAAAGGGTAACCATCTTTTCGCCCATGCCTTGGGTTAAGACCACTGATTTAGCGTTGTCAATTAAATCCAGGTAAGCCGCTCCAACCGGATCGGCCATTTGCTGCTTTCCCAATGCGACGACTTCCGCGATCAACGCTGCTCGCGACTCCAGATCGATGACGATTCGTGCGGGGTCGTTGGGAACTGATTTAAATGCAGCTTTAAGACGGTCGGTAAAAAAGTCTCGCTTCGCTTGAAGGCAGTATGCTTTGGTGCCAATTTCAAAAGTGGTCTCGCCAATTCGATGTGCCAGTATCATTGGACCTTGTGGTGCCGTCAGGTATTCCTGGCCGTTGATAGTTGTCTTGCCGCCCATTTTGGCCATTTCCGCTTCTAGTTTCTCGAGCGCATCCGCGTTGTTGAATTCAACGCGCAGAAAAAACTCCAGCGGGAATTCTTCAGGAGGAGGTCCCATGAAAACCATAAAACCACTCATGTCCTTCGGCAATGACGCTGCACCAAAAAGCCGTTTTACATCGGTTAGTTTAATGTCACTGAAAACGCCCTCCATTGGAATGCTGGATAATGCCTCGGCTCCTCCGTACTCTTTGGATTGTTCCAGCAACTTATTGACTCGAAAATCAAATAAGGCCACTGATTTTTGGTGCTCTTCAAGCTTCGGGATCTCTTGAGCCTGCGAATCTTGGGCAAATAAGGCAACCAAAAGGCACCCAGTAATTGCGAAAATAAACTCTGTCTGCAACTTTAACATCATCCACCTTTTTACAAATTACTGATTTCAACGATCGAATATCTACTGCCTGGAGCTCAATTCGATTTGGATTCTCATCCCCTGCACCAATTCGCTTGCCCCACCATTTTCTTTGCTTTTTTTTCAAACATCAGCCAAGTTATTCGGATGTTCGGTGGATGAGATCCAGCCCGAACGATCACCGTCACATTTGCCAATGACGCATGACGAACCAGAAGGCCGCTCACCTTTGGTTTTTTTGCTCTCTTGTGACAAATGACGAGTGTTTCAAGATGTTACACCGGATCGAAGTGGCTTGCAAAAAAGCACGTCGGGGTTTTCTTCCCGAACCTCTCCTCGGCTTAGGTTATGCAAGGCACCGAACAAATTTTGACACCTGAGGTAAAAACCGTTTAGATTGAGCGCAAAAGCAATAATTCACGAACCGTTTCTACGCCATGAAGTTAAAGCAATTTTCAATCTTGAGCACGTTGCTATTAATGGCCATCATTGGCCTTGTGATTACTTTGGTTTTCGAAAAACGGAAAAGCCAACAGGCGATTGAGTTGGGCAACCAATTAAAAGAAGACATGGGTTTCATCGAAGTTGAAGACCCCACGCGGGTCTATCTTCGTCCACTTCACAGCGAAGGGGATTCGCATTGGGAATACCGAATCTACCTCCCACCGGGTCATGGGATGGACTTTGAAATCACGATGGGTGACAACTCAGATCCAGAATATCGATCGGTTGAAGGAGGCCCATCGTCAGGGCAGTTTAAGTTGACGGTTTACGAGGCGGTAGATTTGGTAAACCCAAATCGCACACCGTTGCAATGTTTTGTCGTTGGTGTTGTCGACAAGCACACAGAACCCAATTCAATAACGCGACATGGCATAAGGTGGCCGAAATCTCATTCGGTTACGTATCAAGGCGCCTTAGGGCGATACGAAAACAAATCGCACCATACTTCTTTGTGCCATGGTGAAGTGAAGTCCTTTGGGGTGGACGACGAAATCCCACTCTTGATGGTTTTTGACCAGTCTGAATCCGCCGCGAGTGTTCCTCAAGATCAACGAGACCTGATTAGCATCAAGCTCAAGCGAAAAGCGAAATAGGTTTTGGGCATAGGCCGGTCAGCATCATGGGAATTCTGAGCGGCTTTCAAGAATTACGAATTGTCCAAATACAACTCGATTGAATTTAGCAAGGTTGGAAACTGAGTTTGCAATTGGCGTAATGATTGTTTGGCTGAATCCAAATCACCCATCGCGGCGTAGTCTTCGACTTTTTGAGCTGATTCCAAAGCAGATTTTGGATTGAGGAACAGCATGGACCCCTTAAGTGAATGGGCGACCGTCGAAAGACCTTTGGCGTTGTTTTCGGTGACTGCTTTTTCTGCTTGGGTCATCAAGATCGGAGTTTCCGCTGCAAAAACTCTCAGCAGGTCGCACAACAGGCTTTCGTCATTCGCCACATTGGCCAGCGCTTCACTCCATTGAATTGGATCGTTCTTGTCGTTCAAATCGGGATTTATCTCAACGGTCTTTTCTTTTCCAGGAAACAGCTCCGCCAGTTTGTTCGCCATTTCTTTCAATCGGATCGGTTTACTCAAGTAGTCATCCATGCCCGCATCAAGACAATTTTCACGATCCCCTTTCATCGCATGAGCCGTCATCGCGACGACCGAAACGTGATTGCTTGTGCCCGACTCGCGACGCCTGATCTCGCGTGTCGCAGCTAACCCGTCCATCTCTGGCATTTGAACGTCCATCAACACGAGGTCAAACTCTTTGTCTTGAAGGATATCCAATGCCTCTTTGCCATCTCCGGCAACCGTTACGCGATGCCCTAGTTTTTGCAAAATTCCGATGGCAAGTTTTTGATTGACGATGTTGTCTTCGGCAAGCAGAACCTGCAATTCACTGGTTGTGGCCAGATTTGTGATTGCCGGTAATGCTGGGGCGAGGACCGCCATGCCTGAAGCGCTCAATGAAGAAACGATCGCATCATAAATCTCTGATTGTTTTGCAGGTTTTAGCAGAAGCTGTGAGATTCCTAGCGCATTTAGATCTTTGGTATCCGTTGAGCGGAGGCCAGAAGACAGCATGATGATGCTTCCCGATTCTATTAGTGATTTCTCCAAAATCTCTTTGGCCATTGAAACGCCGTTCATGTTCGGCATGTTCACGTCTGAAATAATCAGTTGAAACGAATCGTCTTCTTCGGCGGCATCGAACAAAGCTTGAATCGCAGCTTTTCCACCTGACGATGTTGTTGGCTGCATGCCCCAATTTGAAAGCATGTCTTTCAAGATCCGGCGATTGGTCGCATTGTCATCGACTACCAGGACTCGGACGCCTTGAATATTGATATGAGTTTGAACCATCTGAGAGTTTGGCTGCGAATGGTCGATGGTCAGCGGAAGTTCGAATTGGAAGTTGCTGCCTTTGCCAATTTCGCTCTCAACCCAAATTCGCCCGCCCATCAATTCCAACAGTCGTGACGAAATCGCCAGCCCTAAACCCGTTCCGCCAAATCTTCGAGTCGTCGAAGCATCGGCCTGTTCGAACTCTTTGAATACTCTGCTGCAATGTTCTTTTTCAATTCCGATTCCAGTATCGATGACTGAGAATTTCAAAATCACGTGGTCATCCAGAACTTCTTTGGCCTCGATATGCAAAACGACTTCGCCTTTGTCGGTAAACTTGATCGCATTGCCAACAAGGTTGACAACGATTTGGCGGATTCGGCCAACGTCACCACGGACATGTCTTGGAATTTTCTGGTCGACACGGATTGCCAACTCAAGGCCTTTGTCATGGGCTCGAAAGCCAAGCCCTTTCATCGTGTCACCAAGCGAATCGCGAATGTCGAACGTTGAGTTTTCAAGCTCGAATTTACCGGCTTCGATTTTTGAGAAATCAAGAATGTCGTTGATCAGGGTCAAAAGAGCTTCCCCTGAATCCTGAACCATGCTCAGGTATTCTTGTTGCGTTTGTGTTAGTTGAGTCTCAAGCAACAAGTCCGTCATCCCAATGATCGCATTCATCGGGGTGCGAATTTCATGACTCATGTTTGCGAGGAAATCGCTTTTGGAACGATTGGCTTGATCGGCTGCGTCTTTCGCTTTGTCTGCAGCGTCTTTGGCGATTCGCAATTCTTCCCGTTCGGCCAACAGTGCGTTTTCGGCAAGTCGTTGTTCGGTGATGTCCCAGAAAATGGTCTGGATCCCAATGACCTCATTTTCGTCGTTCCAGACGGGACCTTTTCGCGAGGCGAAATAACGAACTTTGCCGTTAACCTCATCATCGAAAACGTCTTCGATGACTTCGCCAGACCGCATCACTCTTTCGTCTTCTCGTCGAGCGTCAATCGCAAATTGTTCTGGGTAAAAATCGGCGACCGTCTTGCCGATCATGTCTTCAGAAGCGGTTCCCGTCAGCTTGGCGAATCGTTCATTGACGAAAACGATTTTTCCGTCTCGGTCTTTTCTGACAAAGCAAGCTGGAATGCTGTGAACCAGTGAAAGGAAAAGCGATTCGCCGTCGCGCAGGTTGTCAGTGGATCTTCGCCCACCCGCTTCTTCGCGTCGAGATTCGCTGTTCACTGACATCATAAATCCTGAACTCATACAAATTTCAAGAGATTGGGGGATAGCATAAGTCACCCATCTCGCTCGCTTCCACAAGTTAGCGGATCTAAAACGGAATCACGTCGTTTTGACGCGTTACCAGTCGGTTGCTTACTTAATTTTTTGCGGTGCTTTAAGCTTTAAATCGTTGGGTTTTTCCAAGTTTTTGTCCCTAGTGTGAGCAGCGGAGGTTTTGAAACGCGGAGACGCAGGGCACAGAGGGTTCGTGGACAGAATCTCTGAAAGCCGATTGCCTTGATTTTGAATCGTGTTTTATTTCAACAACGATTTCATTCGCTCGGTATAGAGTATTTGCAAATTTTGGTAGCTCAGCCCAAACGCATCTTTTAGTGCTTCCTCACCGTCCTTGCCTTCTTTGATACCGTCAAAGAAGTTTTTGAATTGTCCGCCTTTGTCTTGAGCAAGCAAAATTTCAATCATCGTCGAAGCTGACCCGTAATAGTCACTTCCAATCCTCGGCGTGGTCAGGAAATCGCCCCAGCCGCCTTGGCGAAAAATGGTTCGAGCCGAGCCTTTCTGCCGACGGGGAATTTGGTCTCCCTTAACAATCACGTTCGCGAGCCAATCCGACATCCCTTCGTTAAGCCAAGACGGAGCTTTTGCCGACGTCATATAACGATGGACAAAACCGTGGGCAGTTTCGTGAACCAATACGTGCGCAAAAAATCCATTGTCACCTTTGTAGCCGGTGAAAATGACTCTTCCATCACCGTATTGATGACAAAGCCCCTGTGCTCCTTCGGCGTTCGGATTCTTCATTACTGTGGCTTCGAAATTTAAGAAGTCCAATTTGCGTCCAAATGCGACGACGACACATTTGCCACACCAGTGGTTCTGAGTTGGTGAAAGTCCAAACGCGCCGCAAAGCTGTTTGTACATCGCGTCAAGGTAAACGATATAGCCATCGACTTCCGCCGGCGGCAGGTCAGTGAGAAACAAAAAGTACTCGGTCTCGACCAGGCGAAACGAAATGTGCGACATGACTTCTTGGGATTTTTTCAAGAACTCTTTGTGTTCCGTCATAAAACGCTCATGGTCTTCGGGCGTTAGCTTCTTCCAAAAACGATGCCGTTTCTCAGCCAGGCGTTTCTCAACATTGCGTCGATGTTCTCTACGATCGAGCCGTTTTTCAGGACTGTGTACCAAGCAGCGATTCTTGCGGTCGTAAATAATGTCCAACGGTTGGTCGCCAACAAAGATCTCTTCGATCTTTGCGCCTGAAATGGTCGTTCGACGTTTTGTGCCCGACGGTAGAACTTTCAAAGACTTGACGCTGTCGTCCAACTTTCCTTTTGACGCTGATTCGACAGTTACATCCGTGATCGTCGATCCGTCCTTAAGCCTCACACTTACAACAACTCCAGTTAGCCGCCCCAGTGAAGGAGATTCATCCGTCCCATTGTCTTGTTGGGCTTGGGTAATTGTCGCGACTGAAAGCAAACACGTTATTGCAAGCGTAACGGTTGCGAATTGAATTTGACGTCGAGAAAAAAGATAAGTCATAACTGTTACCTAGAAGTCTTTTTTGGTGAGTAGCCAAGAATCGTATTTCATTCTCGAGCCGTTGAACTCATGAACCATAATCGGCGTATTTGTTAACGATTTCAAGCATCTGATCGTGTAAAACTCCGTTGGTGGCAAGCACAGAAGTCTTTGTAAGCGGTAAATCCTTGCCCGTGCATGTCGTGAGCTTGCCACCGGCTTCTTCAAGAAACAAACGCGCAGCCGCAAAATCCCAAGGCGACAGCTGGTACTCAAAGTAACCGCCAAATCGCCCCAGCCCAACCTGTACCAGATCAAGTGCCGCTGTTCCGAATCGGCGCACACCATGAACGTTGTTGGAAAAGCACTCTTCGATCGCGCTTAGGGTGGCTTTCATCATCGCACCGCGGTCATAGTAAAAACCGACAGCGATCATTGTTTCAGCAAGCGATTTATGTTGGTTAACTTTGACTTGATTTCCATTCCACCAAGCTCCCCTACCCTTTTCTGCAACGAATAAATCACCTGTACTAGGATTCAAAATAACCCCAGTCTGGGCAGACCCATTTTGGTAGTAAGCAATTGAAACGGCAAAGTGCGGAATGCCATGGGCAAAATTATTCGTGCCATCGAGCGGGTCGATGATCCAAACATGTTCCGCATTTTCGGTGGCGCTATCGGCGTGCTCTTCTTCGGCCATAAACTGATGGTCGGGAAACGCATTTCGAATTGTTTGGATAATCGCCTGCTCCGATTCAACATCGGCTTGCGTGACGATGCCTTGGTACTGCTGGTCAGTCGACTTATTTTCGATTCCCGCGGAAGCAAGATCGGCAAAATACTTTTTTAGAATCGCCTCTCCCGTTTTTGCCGCTGTGAGAGCCGTACTAAGTTCCTCAGATTCAATCATTTGGTTAACAGTTTGGTGAAATGCAGCCAGTCAATGGGTGAGACAGAGTCAGGGTGCTATCCCTTAACCGGCGGCAGATTCTTCATCAACTCCGCAATCGCTGCTCGGTCTTCTTCCGACGGCATTGTTGTGATTCCTTGCAAACGGAAACACTCTTTTACGCTTCTTGATTGGTAACCTTCTTGCAGGATCTCGAAACTGTCGGTCGTGATCATCGCCGGGTGATTGGTTCCGCACGCATGACAGAGTTGCAAAATCTCTTTGCGAAGCGTTGTGATGTAGTTGGCCAGTCGGGCGGATTTATCAGTCGGATCCAATCCACGCATCAACCATTTGTTATGCGTGGCAACACCCGTCGGGCATTTTCCTGTTTGGCAAATTTGTGCCTGGATACAACCGATCGCCATCATGGCTTCTCTTGCAATGTTGATCATGTCGCAGCCCATCGCCATGGCAAGTAACGACTCTTGTGGAAATCCAAGTTTACCCGAGCCGATAAAGACGACTTTTTCGTGAAGTCCACAATCAGAGAACTCACGAAACACGCGCGAGAAACCCATCTTGAACGGAAGCGAAACGTGATCCGAAAAAGTCAACGGTGCTGCACCCGTTCCGCCTTCGCCTCCGTCAATCTGAATGAAGTCAACACCGCGATCGCCAGACTGCATTAACTGAACAAGGTCGCGCCAAAAATCCATTTCTCCGACCGCGGACTTAATCCCGATCGGAAGTCCGCCCGTGATGTCCGCCAGTCGTTCGACAAAATCCAGCATCTCATCTGCGTTACTAAACTCCAGATGAGCCGCTGGGCTAACGCAATCTTTGCCCATTGGAACGGCGCGGACTCTTGAAATCTCCGCCGTGATTTTGCTACTTGGCAAAACGCCACCGCGGCCCGGTTTGGCACCTTGAGAAAGTTTTACTTCGACGGCTTTGATCGGAAACGCTAAACACGTGTCCACAAAAAGCTTCTCATCAAAACGACCATTTTCCTGGCGAGCACCGTAGTATCCTGTCCCAAGTTGCCAAATCAAATCGCCGCCATGATTGTGATGCTCCGGGGAGACGCCGCCCTCTCCAGTGTTTTGAATACAGCCAGCGATTTTGCAACCGCGGTTCATCGCTTCCACGGCAGCGGCACTTAGTGATCCGTAGCTCATCGCCGAAATATTGACGATCGAGTTAGGGCGGAATGCCTTTGCACGGCCTCGTGATTCGCCAAGCGTTTTTGCACACGGGATTCGATACTGCGGGTCATAGTCCGGATCGCCTTTTCTCGAATCGGTAATCGGAAATGCGGCTTGTTTGATGATCAAATAACTGGACGCATTTTCGATGTCGTTATCAGTACCAAAACCGAAGTAGTTATTCTCTTTATCGGCCGAACGATAAACCCAGTGCCGCTGGTCGCGCGTGAATGGGCGTTCTTCATCATTGCCGGCAACAATATACTGACGAATCTTGGGCCCAAGTTCTTCCAGGAAGTACCGGGCGTGTCCGACGACCGGAAAGTTACGCAGGATCGGATGCCGCTTTTGAAAGTAATCGTGAATCGCCAGGGCGACAACAAGCAACAATATAATTCCAAATACGATCAGCCAACCCACATCGCTCTCCAAACAAGATCATGAAATCCTCAATCCGCAATGGATTTCGGGTCTAAACAAGCCGACATTCTAACAATTAAACGTCGTATCAAACTACTCGGGGGGATAGGATATAAAAGTGTCTCAAACCCAGCCAAAACAGGAAACTTTGCTCGCCAGATTCTGGCCATTGCTGCTGATTGGTGCAACTTGGGTTTGGATGTTCTGGCCAATGATGTCGGGCCAAACGGTTGTAGGCTTTCGTGACTCGGCTTATCTGTATTACCCTTTGTTCCAATGGATCGACGCTCAGTGGGCGGCCGGTGAAATTCCGCTTTGGAATCCGTATTGCAATTTTGGGATGCCAGTTGTCGCCGATGGCTCGTCCAGCGTTTTCTATCCCGGTAAACTTATTTTCTTTTGCCGATTTTTGAGTTATCCGGCACGCTATGGAATTTATCTTGCGATCCATATTCCGATTGCTGCACTTGGAACGTATTGGTTTGCAAGAACACTGCGAGCCAATCAAGCCGGTGCAGCACTTGCTGCATTTTCATTCGCATTTGGCGGCAGCGTTTTATTTCAAGTCACCAACGTAATCTTTTTGGTAAGTGCGGCCTGGCTACCATTCGCACTTTGTTGCGTTTGGAAAATGGTCAAGACCGGCAAGCTCAAATGGTCAGTCGCGGGCGGCGTTTGTTGTGCTTTGATGATTCTCGGTGGCGACCCGCAAATGGTTTACCACGTTGGATTGATCGCTTTGGCAACCACGGTTGGCGAGTTTGTTCGGCGACGTAGGCGACACTTAAAAGCCAAACAAACTTCTGATTCTGGATTGGGTAATAGGCGACCCTACCGTTGGATCGTTCAATCAACTTTGCGTATTACGGCAATGGTGATCGTAACAAGTCTCCTGAGCGCGATTCAGTTGTTGCCGACGATGATTTGGTCTCAGCACAGTGAGAGAATGCATCCCGATTCACCGGCAAATATTTATCAAGCGATCAGTACGTCGAGTGTTCGGCATGCGGCTGATCAATACAAAGAGGCCAACCAAGAGCTTAACGTCGCTAATTCGATCAAAAATATTTTTGGTGACAAGGTCCAAATTCTAACGCCGCCAAAGCCCATCAAAGGCCCTGAAGTTTATAAGTCACTACTTGGCGAGCCAGTCGGAACGATCGACCATTCATATCAGTTTAGCCAACCGCCTTGGTCACTGACGGAACTGTTTTGGCCAAACATTTCTGGCAAGCCATTTCCTCGACACCAGCGATGGACGAATTCACTACCGGGAGCGGAGCGAGTTTGGAATCCATCGTTGTATCCCGGAGTGTTGGTTGCTGTGCTGGGCCTCCTTGGTATTCGATTCTGGGGGCGAAGGCGAAAGCAAGTGTGGGCGACGTACCTGTTTTTGTTTTTCACAATCGCGTCGTTTGGTTGGTATGGTGCTGTCTGGTTAAGCAATGAATTCTTTCCAAATAGCGGGACGTTTAGCGGCATTGGTCCGCAGGTCGGAGGCGTGTATTGGGCGATGAACATGCTGCTGCCAAAGTATTTCGCGTTTCGATATCCTGCCAAGCTATTTGTTATCGCCGCATTGGCAATTTCTTTGTTGGCAGGGCTCAATCTTCGTTCAGAAAGGCTACGCAGGTCCAGGTTGACTTCGAAAATCGCTGCGGTTTTTCTGGCGATCTCGACCGCGGGTATCGTTGGACTGTTGCTGTATTTTCGACCCATGCTGGAACAACTGCGTCCTGACGCGTGGTTTGGGCAGTTCGATGCGTTTGGAGCTGAATTTGGTTTGTACTTCTCTTTGGTGCAACCGATCCTGATCGTGCTTGCGGTGGTGTGTTTGTTTGCTTACTCCGGTCGCGATCACTGGAAGGTGAGATTTGGCCCTGTGATTGTGACGCTTTGCATTTTTGATGTCGTTGTCGCGAATCATTGGTTGCTTGCTCAAGTCCCAACGACAGTGTTTACAAACGAAACACAGATCTCTTTGGGGATCAAAAATTTAGATGAAAACGATATCGAACCACTAAGGATTTTTCGAGATCGAGATTTTAATATGGAACCAGCGCATTGGTTAGATACATCATCAAACGATCGTCTGGCAGAAGTAGTGAAATGGCAACGAGAATCGTTGTACCCAAAATGGCATCTCAATGAAGACGTTATCCTGGTCGGGAGTTTTAGCTCGGTATGGCCGAAGTCATATGAGATGCTGTTACAGGGTCTTGATATATTAAAGCGTGAGGCCTCCTCGCAAAGGATATTTAAGTTCGAACAATCCGGAAGGAACCTTCTTAGAACGAGAGTGGTAGCCGATCCGGAATTGCGGCTTAAGCGCAATCGCGATTTACATGAATTTGGGATTGTCGAGATGACTATCAAAGGTCGCAGCTCCGACGAGATAGGAATTAGCACCGTCAAAGAATTTTCTGCCAATCGAGTACTTGTATCCAGCCGATTGGAATTGCCAAGCACTTTGCATTTTTTCGTTTTTGCGGATAGCGGTTGGCAAGCAACGGTGACTGATTCGTCCAGTAACCAACCCAAGCCAACAATCCTGAATCCCAGGGAAAGCGGGATTGGTTTTGATTTGAAGTTAGAACCTGGCGAGTATGAAATCGAGTTCAAGTACAGTCCAATCGAGTTTTGGATCGGAGCTTGGGTTAGCGGTATTGGTTGGCTGATGGTGATCGGCGGAAGTCAGCACTATCAACGTTAATTCTTTAACGAAGTGCCCCCGTTTGTGAATATATTGGAATTCGTGGGATCATTGGCTCTTGTGTGGCAACGTAAAGTAGCAACCGTCCGGCGCAACATGGGCCAGAAATTGCTTTTGTCATCCGTTGTTGTTTGTTAAACTGCAAGCCATCGAATTCACACCAAGAAAAGGGAATTTAATGTCCAAGGTCTGTTTAGCCTTCATTTTTAGTTTCACACTTGCAATCTCAATCAACGGGTTTTGCCAAGCCCAGGAAACCGTCAAAAGACAAACTGTCGGAAGGATTGTGGAAGTCCGTGATGGGTTTACCGAGTTGATCGACACGGATTCAGAGATCGAAGTGCTAACCACCGGGCATCAGTGGACCGAGGGGCCTGTCTGGGTTCCAGCGATAGATGACGTGGAAGCACACCTTCTCTTTTCCGACGTGCCAAAAAATAAAATGCACAAATGGAGCCCGAAAACTGGCCACTCTGTTTTTATGGACCCAAGCGGCTGTGAAGTTGATAACGGCGAGCGCGAACAAGGCACCAACGGTTTGATGTTGGATAGCGAAGGCCGTTTGATTGCGTGTGATCATGGAAACCGAAGAATTTATCGGCTTGAAAAAGACGGTACGAAAACAACATTGACCGAGCGTTACGATGGCAAGCGATTTAACAGCCCCAATGATTTGGTGATCAACAAAAAAGGCGATATCTATTTCACCGACCCACCATACGGTCTTAAAGACGTGTCGAAACGAGAGATCGGTTTCTTTGGCGTTTACCGTTTGTCAGTCGACGGCACAGTGACGTTGATGACCAAGGAGTTGGAGCGTCCTAATGGAATCGCACTTTCGCCAGATGAAAAAACGCTTTACGTCGCCCAATCACACCGCCCTGCCCCGATCTATAAAGCCTACGCGATCAAAGAAGACGGAACGACTGACAACGAAGGCAAGACTTTGTTCAATGCGACGAAGTTTGCTGAAGCGGGCGATCCGGGAATGCCAGACGGAATGTGTGTTGACGTCAAAGGGAATCTGTGGGCGACCGGTCCAGGTGGCGTTTTAATTATCTCACCAGAAGGCAAATTGCTCGGTCGCATCATGATGGGCAAAGCTACCGCAAACTGCGCTTTCGGCGACGATGGATCGACGCTTTACATCACCTCCAGTGATCGCGTTTGTCGCGTGAAAACCAAAACCAAAGGGATGGGGTTTTAAAGTCGTCAGTTTCAAAGTCTGCGATGAGCATTCAGCGGCCCAGCCGTTGAAATCTACGCGCCTTCTTTTTCGACCTCTCGTTCATCCAATGGCTCGATGGCCTTGAGTGTGGGCTTGGCTTCGACTGCCGCGTCCTTGGATCCTGGGTCATGTTCAGTTGGTTCCGTCGGTTCGGCTGGCTGCGTTGGTTTAGGGAATTCGGGAATAGTGCCCACTGGCGGAACCGGCTCACCAGGTTTTACCGGTGGATAGAAATTGTGATACCGCCGAGAACAACGGTCTTTGAATTCTGCCAGCGCCGAGTTGCGGTCATCGTCAGAATGAAAAGCCGTTTCCAATGTCTTGTTGAGGAAATCTTCGGCCACCTGAAACACAGGATCGTCAGCTTTCAAATACCGATAGGCAAGTTGTCGATCGGCCTCAGTGATCTCAGCGTCACGTTTTGAAACGTTCGCGCGTACGTAAGACAGGTCTGAGAAAACCGTCGGGAACATTCGCTCAAGGCAAATGCAAGATTCGTCAAATCGTTCAATCGGAAACAAAAATGCTTTCCCGGTGTCCAATGCCGAGTTGATGATGGTCAGGTCGTCAAACGATTTTCCACCGTTGAGAAAATAGATTTGGCTGTTGGTTTGTGGGTGGACTTCCTGCTCGACCAGCTCTGCGGTTGCGAATTCGCGAAAGCTCATTCGCTGTGCGATGCAGTTGACCTCTTCAAAATGCCGATGAAAAAAATAACGAGAGACAAATCGCTCAACCGGATTGCGAACGTAGGATAGCGCGAACACGTTGGCGTGCAGGTGTTGAAATGGCAAATCCAACGAAAGCTTGTGATCGCTGAAACAAGCCACGGCGGGATGGCAGCGAATGATCTCGCTGACGTCATTGCAAGTGTACTGTTTCGTTTCCAAAAGCGACTGCGAGTTGTAGTATCCGTCACCAAAATTTCGGTTCATCAACTGCCGCAACGTCGAACCGCCCGCTTTGGGAACGTGAACGTGAAGCCAACATTGGCGAAGAAGACTTTGGTCGCCTTCTGGAATTTCTTGGTCTGGACTGGGTTGTTCTGCCGAGTTCATTGGATCTTTAAGTTGTGAAAGCTTGCGGACCTGCCTATTTTCACAATGATCCAGTTGCTGGGCAATATCAATTCCAAATGCCAACCAAAAACTGTAAGCAAGTCAGCTTATACCGGCATGCGATTGCTCCGTTTGTCTGAAGCGTGGCGAAATTGGATTGCGGAAACAATTCTGAGGTTCCAACGCCAGAAAGTCAAAGCTGCTCCTGTCGTAACGCACCGATACAACTAAATCTGAAAATCCAAAGGAATTTCAAACTCGCTTCTCACCTGACTCTTCAAACGAAGTTTGGGTTTCTCCATGATTACGGTCGTCGAAGGATCGACACTATGCGTTAGCCAGACGCTGGAGCCGATAATCGAGTCACGACCGACAACTGTCGTTCCGCCCAACACGGTGGCGTTGGCGTAGATCACAACGTTGTCTTCGATGGTTGGATGACGTTTTGAATCACGGACGAGCTGCCCCATTTCGTCTTGCGGAAAACTCAATGCACCCAGCGTAACGCCTTGGTAAATTTTGACGTTCTCACCAATGACGCACGTCTCGCCGATGACGACGCCCGTTCCGTGATCGATGAAAAAGTGATCGGCAATCGTCGCGCCTGGGTGAATGTCGACTCCCGTTTTTCCGTGAACCCACTCAGTCATCATGCGTGGCAGGAATGGAACTTTCAAAAGATGAAGCTGACGGGCTAAACGATAAACCGTAATTGCGTTCAATCCTGGGTAACACAAAATCACTTCGTCCAGATTCTTGCAAGCCGGATCGCCCAGATAGGCTGCTTTGACGTCAGTCAAAAGTGACTCTCGAATCCGAGGCAGTCGCGAGATGTACTGTGTTGCAATCTCGCGGCTGTGAGCAGCAATGCAATCTGGACTCTTTTCAATTTTCGTTTCGCCTGCGTCACTGCAATCCGAATACTTCATGTCTTCGCACGCTTCGTGATGCCGCGCAATGGCGATCGCGATCTCGCGAGACAAAACCTGGTGGAGGTCGGCTAGTTGAGACTTCAATTCGCCAAAGACTTTTTCTGGTGACGATTCGTTTGAGCGAAATCCTGGATAGACAATCGCTTTCAAGCGGTAGATCAAGTCGACCATTGACTCGAATTCGGGAATCGGGGCAGTGTGAGCCTTGCCTTCAGAGAACTTAAGCGAAGCCACAATCTCGGAGGCGACGTCATCCAATGAACTTGGTTCTTCGGTTTTCACGTGTGTAGCCATGTTGCTCAAAATCAAAAAAGGGTTTGCGGACTGATTCCGATAAGCAACGGACTTGTCGTCTTCAGTGAAGGATCGGCAATGTTCATTGTTTCGTATGCTTTGCAGTTTTCAATCGCAAAACGCTCAGAGTTGATTATTAGCCTTAGAAGTCCCCAGAATCCACAATTCGAGATACGAAGATTGCGTGGTATGTTCACGGACGCTTGGGCTGTTAAGTTATCAACAGCTGAGTTTTTGACGTGCGATATGCCATGTTTGTCGCCAATGGCGATGATTCATCAGGATTTTTCGAAATGCTGGCGAAATTCCCGGAGATTGAAAAGTTGAACCAAGACAAAAAAGAGCAGGAACGCGAAGTAGAACTTAAGGTAAGTCAAAATACAGACCGTTTGACCGAATTGGAGACTTCGCTGATGCACCTCCAAAGCGATTACGATTCGCTTAACGACGTCGTGCTTGAAAACGCGAAAAGGCTGGACAAATTGAGTTCGTTACTGCAGAAATTGACCAGTCGAATTGAGGCCGTGACCGAACCGGTTGAGCAACGCAATGCTGAGGACGAGAAACCGCCTCACTACTAAATCAAGGCAGTCTGGAACTTGAATCAAAGTTGAGATTTCAACAACAAAATTTCATCTCGTTTTTCCGATGAAAAATAGCCAAAGAAGGTTCGATTCAAGATTCTTTTACGTAGCGTCGAACAACGAACATAGTCACTTTTTCCGCGCTATTGTTGTCGTTTGAAAACTAAATGAAGCTTGCGATCCTTTCTCGTCACAAACAATGTTACAGCACTCAGCGACTGCTTGAGGCGGCTGAAACGCGTGGCCATGAAGCAACGGTTCTCGATACCATTCAGTTTTCGATTGAACTCGCACAAGGCAGCCCTGAGCTTTATCACAATTCTCGTTTGCTTGATGAATTCGACGCGGTCATTCCCCGAATCGGCGCATCGATAACGCACTTTGGAACGGCCGTAGTTCGACAGTTTGAGCAAATGGATGTCTTTTGCGCCAACAGTTCCCACGGAATTGCCAATTCGCGCGACAAGCTCCGAGCTTTGCAAATTCTCAGCCGTCACAATATCGGCATGCCTCAGACGACGTTTGTTCGCAGCCAACGAGATGTGCTTCCAGCGATTCAGCGCGTCGGTGGAGCGCCAGTCGTGATCAAGCTACTCGAAGGCACTCAAGGCGTCGGCGTGATTTTGGCTGAGTCTGACAAAGTCGCCGAGGCGATCATCGAAACGATGCAAAGCACTCGGCAGAACGTGCTCGTGCAAAAATTCGTTTCCGAAAGCAAGGGCCGCGACATTCGCGCCTTTGTTGTTGGCGATCGCGTAGTGGCTTCAATGCGAAGGGTGGCTCAAGGAAACGAATTCCGCAGCAACGTTCATCGTGGCGGGATCACCGAAGAGGTTGAGCTGAACGATGAAGACAAACGTACCGCCGTCCGCGCCGCCCAGATCATGGGGCTTCGCGTTGCCGGCGTCGATATGTTGGAATCAAAATCCGGCCCACAGATTATGGAAGTGAATTCCTCGCCTGGACTTCAAGGGATTGAAGCATGTACGCAGTTGGATATCGCCGGCGCGATCATTGACTATCTGGCAGCTCAAGTCGATTTTCCAGAGATTGATATTCGCCAACGTTTAACCGTCAGCCGCGGTTATGGCGTGACCGAGATCAGTATTCCAGAAGGTTCGGAGTTCGTTGGAAAAACGATCGACGAGTCAGGTTTACCAGAGCAAGACATTAATGTGCTGACGCTCTATCGCGGCACGACTGTCATTCCCAACCCGCGTTTAAAACGGCGTTTGGAGGGTGGCGATCGGCTCCTTTGTTTTGGACGACTTGAGTCAATGCGAAGCATGATCCCTTCCAAAACGCGCAAGCAACGTCGGCCGGAGATTCAAGAACTTGGATCGGAATTTCCCAACCCAGCAGCTAATGGTGGATTGGGAAAAGCGGCTTAGCCGATTGAACATCGCGTAGCATTCTCAGTGGCGATTGAATAACGCAACAAATTCACAGCGCCGAAATCCGCGACTCGATTTTGATTCCCAAGCAGCCGTGATCGATTAAGATGATCCGTCATGGACGAGTCGCAACCCAACCAATCCCACGCTAACGCAAATTCTGGCTATTCCAGTGCAGGCGCGGTAACAGGATTGCGCAAATTGGTTTTTATCGTTCTGGCAGTTTTCTTTTTCATTCTGGGTATGATCGGCGTTGCACTACCGGGAATCCCTACAACACCATTCTTGTTACTAATGAGCTATTTCTTGATTCGCGTTTCTCCAGCGCTGAATCAGAAAGTTTTAGCTTGGCCGTTGGTCGGCAAGCCAATTCGTGACTGGCAGGAAAAAGGCGGCGTTCGTCCGCGTGTAAAAGTCACCGCCTACGCGATGGTGACGCTGCTGGTTGGATTGTCGCTCGTACTCAGCAGCCTCACCTGGCCTTTCAAATCGGCAGTCTTTCTCGCAGCCATTGTCGGCGTCTACGTTGTCTATCGTTTGCCAACGCTGGAAGATTAAGCCAACCGTGACTTAATCTTCCTTCGCGACTAATATCACTCGTCGTCTTCGTCGCTCATGGTTGCCTTTGAAATCACGTCCTGCTGAATGTTAACAGGCATCGTGTCGTAATGACAGAATTCCATTGTGAAACTCCCCAGTCCACCGGTGATACTGGAGAGCGTTCGGGAATACGTTGTGACTTCCCGCAGTGGAACTTCGCAATGAATTGACGTGAAATTTCCACCGGCCGGATCGTTTCCGAGCACTCGGCCACTGCGACTGGACATGTCACTGTAGACGTCGCCCATGTTTGATTCGGGAACGGTGATATCCATGTGAACGATCGGCTCAAGCAAACTTGGGCTGGCGTTTTCGAAAACTTCTTTGAACACATATTTCGCGGCCAGCTTGAAAGCGGCTTCGCTGGAGTCGACGGGATGGTGTTTGCCAAAATGGACTTCGACACAAACGTCTTGAATCGGATAGCCCGCGATTACACCGTTGGCGATCCGCTCTGAAAAACCTTTGCCGATTGCTGGCATAAAGTTATGTGGAATCACGCCGCCAACCACCGAATCAACCCACAGAAAATTCGCTTTCTCGTCGTAGTGATAATTCTTGATCGAGTGGAAATTTTTCTTGGTCGCAAACTCGGCGATATCGGTGCCGCGTGGAAGTGGTTGCATGCGAACATGGATCTCGCCAAACTGACCGCGGCCACCGGATTGTTTTCGATGCCGGTAGTTTCCATCTGCACTCTTGAGAATGGTCTCGCGAAACGCGATTCGAGGTTCTTTGGTTTGGACTTCCAATTTGTCGCGTCGAATCAATCGTTCCTGAATTACGTTCAAGTGCAACTCGCTCATTCCAGTCATCACGAGCTCTTTGGTTTGCGCGTCACGATCAAGATGAAACGTTGGGTCCTCTTCAAGCACTTTGTGAAGCGCACCTGAAAGCTTGGTTTCGTCGCCACGCGATTTGGGCAGTACCGCAAGGCTGACCATCGGTGCAGGGAATTTTGTGTCGGGCAATTCTAAATCGCCAAGAACAGTTCCGGTGTGTAAGTCATCCATTTTCGCGATCGCAACGATATCGCCGGGACCCGCAACGTCGACTGGGTTGGTTGATTCGCCTTGAACTTCTAGCAGTGGGCCAAGCTTGATGTTTTTCCGAGCCGTCGAAGCGTGAACGGAATCGTCTCGACGCAGAGTGCCGGAAAAGATTCGAATGAAGTTCAACTTTTGCACGAACGGATCGATGCGAGTTCGGAATACCTTGGCGACGAGTGGCCCATTGGCGTCTGGCTTTATTTCAACAGGCCCTTCTCCATTGGTTGCCGATCGAAGAAACTCTGCAGGCGAAAGTCCGCAATCTCCAATCGTGTCAAGCAACTCGCGCACGCCGACTCCTGTTTTGCCACTACAGCAAACGATGGGAATCAAAGATCCCGATTTGATGGCTTGGGACAGAAGTCGTGTCAGCTCTTTTCTCGTCGGTTCAATGCCATCGAAATATCGCTCCATCACTTCGTCGTCGGATTCGATGATCGACTCCACAACCGACTGGCGGAACTCGTGCGGGTCGACCGCTGCGACCTTGGCGGCATCATCAGGGGGATTCAAAGTGCTGATAACGCTCTTGAAATTGTCTCCTACACCAACAGGAACATTGAGTGGCATACATTGCTTACCCCAGATTTCCTGAATCGAATCAATCAAATGGGAATAGTTGACCGTAGGGTCGTCCATTTTGTTGATCACGATCATCCGGCCAAGTCCTTCGAGACCTGCCTCTTTGAAAACGCGGCGGGTGTTGACTTCGATCCCACTGTGCCCGTTGATCACGACGAGTGCGTTGTCGACGGCTTGCATGGGCCCGATGACTTGGCCAATGAAATCGGGATAGCCGGGAGTGTCGATCACATTAAAACGAAAGCCGCCATTTTCAAAGTGAATGGCGGCTGCTTCGATTGAGTATTTGTGTTTTTTTTCTTCGGGGTCAAAGTCGCAAATGCTGGTGCCGTTTTCGACACTGTGCGACCCCTTAACCACATCGGTCAAAGTCAAGAATGAGTCGGCGAGCGTGGTTTTGCCCGCCGATCCGTGACCGCACAAGACAACGTTCCTGATCGATTCAACAGTGGCCATTTTGGTCCCCTTTTTTCGTTAGATCAAATTCGAATAAAGTCCTTCGTCGTATTCAGGTAGTGTTCAGGAATGCCGCAAAGTGAGATCAAGGTTGTTGAATAATCGTTGTTGTCGTCGGCGCTCCTGATGTTATTTTTTTAAAATATGGTTTGCGGATATTTAACCAAGCTCGGTTGACGACGATTTTTATTCGCCGTGGCAAATGAATGCTGCCTTGCCCAAAAATGGTTTGTTCCGAGACAGAGACCAAACGATTGATCTCCTGTTTCGGCAATATCGCACAGCCAAAACGAGTTTTCAAGTAGTTTTAAAATCGGCGATTTGCGTGAATTCGTAAAACACACGCTTAACCCAAAGCCAGCATAAAGTGATGAGATTGCATGCAAACGTGTAAGTGTTGCCAGAGCAATCGGTTAGAGGCACTTCGCAAAAATTGGCGATTGCAGTCCACGATTGCCGAATTATGACCAATTTGTTTTGGCATCTAATTGCGAAACTAGCGAAAACGACGCTGGCGCAAATTCAGCTCGCGCATCAATTTTGTGTTGATTGATGCTTCGCAATTACCGACCCAAGCCACCGAGGTCGCTGGGGTCGGTTTACTTCGTTCGTGATTTTCGGCTAAGAAACTGCGGCGCCTTTTTCGACCGAATCGAGCCAGCCCCATTCGTCTTTGGTGCTTCCATCAAACAATCCAAAGAATGCGGACTGAATGGCTTCGGTAATTGGACCACGCGATCCGGATCCGATTTCGATGCCGTCAACGCTTCGGACAGGTGTGACTTCGGCGGCCGTTCCAGTGAAAAACAATTCATCGGAAACGTATAGCAACTCGCGCGGAATCTCTCGCTCGATGACTTCGTATCCTAAATGCTTTGCCAGTGTAATGGCTGAGTCACGTGTGATTCCATTTAGGATCGCAGCCGCTAAAGGTGGCGTATAAATTTTTCCGTCACGAATCACGAAAATATTTTCAGCTGATCCTTCGCTTACGGTGCCGCGCGCTGTCACAGAAATTCCTTCTGCGAACCCAAGACGACGTGCTTCGCCGCCAATCAACTGAGCGTTCAAATAATGCCCGCCTGCTTTGGATAGAATTGGAAGTGCCGCGCTGGTCGTTCGTGTCCAGGACGAAACACAAACATCGATTCCGTTTTTGAGTCCTTCTTCACCCAGATACGAACCCCATTCCATCGCGCCAATGATCACGTCGGTTGGAACGTCGTCATTGGGAACAACGCCCAGTGAACCGGCTCCCAGGAAAACCAAAGGACGGATGTAGGCGCTTTTGAGTTCGTTTTCAACGATCGACTCGCAACAACCTCGCTCAATGTCGGATTGGCTGAACGGGATTTTGTAACGATAAAGTTTTGCGGAATCGAAAAGCCGTTTGATGTGGGCTCCCAACCTGAAAATGCAGCGACCACCGGGCGTGTCGTAGCAGCGAATGCCTTCGAAAACGCTTGAGCCGTAATGGAGTGCGTGGGACATGACATGTACGGTGGCACTCTCCCAAGGGATCATTTTGCCGTTCATCCAGATGTATTTGCTTTTATTCATAGTCGTATTATTTTTTGATTGGGTGGTTAACAGTTCAGTTATTGGTAGCTCAGTTCAATCATCTCACTTCATGTGTATCAAGTGTATGTCTGAGTTAGTCGTATCTTAGTTCAATGTGTCTTCCATTCTACTGCTACTGATTGCAAAGTGAAAAGGCAGCTTGATGGAATGAGTATTGCGTTAGGCTTGAATTATCTGAACAAACTCGCTTGGTCTCTGCTTAAACAAAACCGATGGCGAGGGTAAAATCAGCCTTTGGTGATCAGCGTTCAGTTTGAAAGAGACCAATGGGTTTGGAAATGAAAGAACTTTTGGAATCGATGCCCCAGATCGGAAAGGTCGAATGGATTGGTTTGCGTCCGGCGAGACGTGAAGCCATCAAAGTGGTGCAAACTGCCGAGGTCGACGATCAGGGGCTGGTCGGTGATCGCTTCAAGGGGCCAACTGACGGGCCGCGCATGGTGACTTTGATTCAAAAGGAACACATTGACGCGGTCAGTTCAATTTTACAAAAAGACGAAATCGATCCTGCGTTGCTTCGTCGCAACATCGTGGTGTCCGGGATCAATTTAACGGCTCTTAAGAACGCCGAGTTGCGAATAGGCAATGTCGTTTTGTTTGCAACGGGAAACTGTCCGCCGTGCAACCGAATGGAAGAGAATCTCGGGGCAGGTGGATACAACGCCATGCGAGGTCACGGTGGCATTACCGCCAGGGTCGTCACCGGCGGAACCATTCAATGCGGCGACGAAGTCACCATGGTCGCCAATTCAAGACAAGCAATTTCAAAGTAAAAAATTCCCAGTCTTCAGAGCTAAACGCGTATTGAAGCTTACTCTTGCTTGATCACTGCTGGCGGTGTTTCGCCGGTTGGGTAGAACTTCATCGAGATTGAGTTGACGCAGTGGCGAGTGTTTTTCTTGGTGTATCCTTCGCCTTCGAAAACGTGTCCCAAGTGGCCTTTGCAATTGTCGCAAACGATTTCAATACGGTATCCATCCGCGTCCAGCACGCGGTGTACGGCTCCTTCGATTTCGTCGTCAAAGCTTGGCCAGCCACAATCGGATTCAAACTTATCTGTTGAGTTATAGAGTCTCGCGTTGCATTGTCGGCAAACGTAAATGCCAGCTGATTTGTTCTTCGTGTACTCACCGGTTCCACGCCGTTCAGTTCCTTTGCGAAGAATGACATAAGCTTCTTGTTCGGTCAGTTTGTTGTACTCTTTGCTCACGGATTCCTCGGAAGTTTTCATGTGTTGGTTGTTGCTGTCGTTTTCCAGTTCGTTCTGAGTGTTGGAACTTGCAAATTGGTTTTCGGTGTCATCGTACGAGAAGGAATCATCGCCCTGTGCTGCATTTTGGTTTTCCGGCACAACCTGTCCAGTCAGGTCTGACTTTTTCGCGTTTTCTTCCTCTGCAGCTTTTTGCGATGAGTAATAGATGATACCGGCTGCGGTAATCAGAAAGACTACGGGGAAGATTAGACGACTCATTATTTTAATCCCTCTACAATTTTATTCATTCGTTTTCGGTTGGCACCCAAGTCCGAGTGCCCTACACGAGAAGCCGATCGAAAGTGAACAACCGACTTTTCATCATCGACCATAAATTCTACATCGTCAATGAAACGAAAGATTAGGCTTTTGAACTCGTACCGCAAATAGACATTTGATTCTTTCACAATCGTAGCCCGAGAAAACTTGGAATCGATGATTGTCTTGATTTTTTTGAGCAACTCTGTTGAGCTTCCCACATATTGAATGGGATCCATGGCTTGGGATTCCAGCTCGGATTGAGTTGAAACGCAATTTGGCGTTGGAGGACATTTGGCTAGCTTGCCATCAACGACTCCCAGATTGTCAGGTTGAGCAGCGGTGAAGCTGAGTAAATACAGTCCGGCAATTGCGATAAACGGAAACAGAGCAAGTCGTCTTGCGACTCGATTTAAATAGCTTGGGCGGTTTGACGTTCGGGTTGATTTTGAGCCGTATGAATTCGGATCGGCTGAACTGGCTTCGAGGGAATTGGTTTCATTACTCTGAGACATATCTGAAATTGACAGTGTTTAATTCGTGATGGTTGTTTGTTGGCTGCGATTTTGACTGGTCGCTGTAATTCTATCAGGTTTTCCCTCAACGTCTGTATTGAACGACTGCTAGGGAAGTCGTTAAGTCAAACCGTTATCTGCGTCTGTGGGTAACGAAAATTCGATCTTTGAATTGGTTCGGTTTGATCGTCTGACCGCGGCTTGTTTTCTGAAGGGATAAACATTCCAATCTTTGCATTGCAGTAAAATGGATTTGCTGCAAAAGCAAACGGCCAAGACCAAGGAAACTTATTGATGGGCAATCTGACTTTTTCAGTCGCGTTAATTCGGAAAACGCAAAACCAAACGCTTCGCTGGTTGGCGCGGCTTAATCCTTCAACTCTTCAATTGGATTTCGTAGTTGGCCAACGGTTGGAAGATGAATCTTACCGGGAAGCAGCCACTCGAGAAGTTGCTTGGCAATTGGGTTTGGATCGCAGTCGTGATTTTCTTGTTTCCAACATGGCTCAAATGAATCTCGAGTTCGTTGACCTGCTTCCTGGTCAGTATGAAGAGTCGCTCAATCAAATTGCTTTTTACAACGTCGAGATCTATCGCTCGAAAGTCATTGAAATGCTTGACGAAGACTCAGCAAATATCTGGGTGAATTCGGAAGAGATTTGTAACGGCGTCACCGATTGCGGACGTCGGCTTAACCCTTTGATTCCGTACCTGATCAATCGCTCAAGTGTTATTCAGTCCTGGGATTCGTTTACCGGAAACTGATTGTTACCAGAAATGGATCATTTATCTAATCTAAAAACTGCTGGCTCAACGTTAGCTGTTGAGGTGATCCTTTAACAGTTCTTCCATTTCTCGATGCGCCTCCAGTGGAATCCAGTCGGGATTGGCGATTGCGCCGGCTTTTAAAAGCGCCCTCGCAGTTCCAACGTGATCGGTGTTTTGCATCCAACTATGTACTGCGCCGTGAACACAAGCTCCCAGCGGAGTTCCGCCGTAACTGTTTTTAAATTCCAGCGGTGGATTGGGATCATTTTCCAGCAATAATTCTACCACTTCGCGGAAACCATGAAACGAAGCCCGGTCAAGCGGTGTTGAATTTTCGTCACCCGGCAAATGTGGATCGAATCCGAATTCCAGCATCACGCGGACGGAATCCAGTTTGCCATGCCAAGCCGCTCGGGCAAGTTCTTTTTTCTCAATTTCATTTAACGTTTCGATCACGTTTGGATTTGCGTCGATCACGGATTTGGCTCTTGCTCGATTGCCGTCCCAACACGCGGCCAGAAATTGTTTTGCCGCAGGACTTCGCTGATAAATCGCTTCATACAAATGCGTATGGTTGAACTCTCTCGCAACATCCAGTGGGGTGGCTGCCGAGAGGAGCTTCCAGAAATAAATGTGATTGTGCGAACGATGGTCGATGGGCCGCGTGTGCGGGCAACTTCCAACGCGCGATGAAATCGCTTCCGGATCGACTGCCAGAATATTCTCAAGCATCTCCCGATCACCAATCGCACACGCCATGAAAATATCGGGCGTTGAACCACGCATTACCAGATGGCGGCATTTTTGCGGATCCGAAACGGCGTACTGTGCCGCGGTTGCAGAGTGATCAAGACAACGAATCGATGGATCGGCACCGCGGTCGAGCAGAATATTAACGATCTCGATTGTGGAGGCGGTGTGAAGCGGCGTTTGTCCGTCACCTCCACGGGCGTTAACCAAATCCTCATCAGCGTCCAGGAAGTCGGTGACCAATTCTGTTTTGCCTTGCTCGGCTGCCGAATGGATATCCAGTTTAGCGCCACGCTCAATGAGAAACTGAGCTATCTCAGGACTCGCGCCATCCAACACGCCGAACGAGCCAGCCCACCACTGTGATCTGCAGTTGATGTCGGCGCCGTGTTTCAATAGGACTTTCAACGTCGTTTCGCTGTCTTTGCAAGAAACGACTGCGGGTGAGTCAAACGAAAACCAAGGCTCGTTGATGTTAGCCCGTAACGACTCGTTTTTAGTAAGCAGTCTGTCAACGATTTCGGCCTGTCGAGATTTGACGGCATCGACGAATGAAAGTGATACTTCATCAGGAGGCAATGTTTTGCAAAATGGTTCCGGCATGATATGAATTTAACCCGAGGAATCCTGAGCCCATTTTTCCATGTCGGTCATTTCTCGTTGCAAGATCTTCAATAACGTTTGCAAGAATGCGACGATCATGGGGCCGATCAAAATTCCAATGGGACCCAAGGCAGCAACTCCTCCGATGACACTTAACAATGCGAATAGCGGGTGGAGGTTTGATTGCCCATGCAAAATGTATGGCTTGATCAAGTTGTCCGCCATCGAAATAACGGCTACGCCGTAGATAGCCAGTCCAATCGCGGCGGGCAGGTTGTGATCGAAAAAATACAAATACAAAGCGCATGGAATCCAAACCGCGGCGGCTCCAACAAACGGAACCATCGCCAACACGGCGGACAAAACTGTCAGCAGGATAATGGATTCCAACCCGCAAAAGTAAAAACCGATGCCGGCCAAAATGCCTTGGACTAACGCGGACAGCAGCGTTGCGACAACGACCGCACGACTGACTTTTGAAAACTCGCTAACCAATTCCTGTTCATGTTCGTCGTCGATCGGCGAGAGGCCTTTGAACGACTCGATCATTTTGGGACCGTCAAGCAAGAAAAAGTAGAACGCGATAATCATGATCGCGATTCCTACCAGAAGGCTTCCCATATAAGCGATTCCAGCACCACCAATGGAGGGCAGTTTGTCTTTTAAAATGGCGACGAATTGAGTGGCGTATTCGCTCATTCGGTCGTTTGAAGGGTTGGCTAACTCAATCCAGCGCGCTTTGTTTTTTCCTCCGAGCAAACCTATTTTGAACTTCTCAAAATCTTCCGCCGTCTTGTTTACTTGAAGTTGATAGTCGTGCGATTGTATGACACGTTTTTCTTTCGCCGCTTCGTCCTCGTCGTCAGGGAATGCAAGTTTTCCATGTAGATCCCTCGCCAAATAAAGGTTGCTGACAAATTCTTCCCAGGCCGATTTGGGTGGCTCGACTTCGCTTGCTGGATCTGAATTCTCGGAATTGTTGTCGGCCTTCTGTTGATTTTCTTCGTTTTCTACGCTTGGATCGTCATCTGGCTCAACCGTTTTTTCGGGCCAATCCAGTCCTTGTTCTTCGGCTAACGATTTCGCATACAGCTCGATTTCATAGAGCAGCGCGCGGTGCTCTTCGTTCTTGCGGTAGTCCGATACGGGTTCGTCTTGAATTTTTGCAAGCTCGGTCCCAATCAGCGTGAGGTCTACTTGCGACGGCATGTCCAATTTCAAGTTCGTGCGAATCTGTTTGACGCCCTCGGTAACTTTGGTCGCATTGAATTGGCGAAAGATCGCGTGCCCTTCAGCGCCGGCAATCGCGAATAGGGCGGCGATAGGAATCAAAACAGCCAATAGGACACCGATTGTGGTCACCAATGCAGCTGACTTTTCGCGGCCCCCCATTTTGATCAACAGCCAGCGGTGAACGGGTCGAAACACAACGACCAAAATCGCGGCCAGGAAAAGCGGAACCAGGAATTTGGCCATCACCTCATAAAAGAGGATTGTAAACAAAACGATAATGCCCAGCAGCAACGCGAACGAAACGTAGCGAGATATTTTTGATTGTCGCGGCGGTCGACCGTCCCCTCCGCCAGACGTGTTGTTGGGTGGGGTGTTTGGGGGGGTAA
>CAYZGP010000033.1:16335-51782 GCA_964478065.1 uncultured Pirellulaceae bacterium | reverse complement strand
GCCCTGTGTTCACTCAATTGTTACTTGCTGACGAGATCAACCGCTCGCCAGCGAAAACTCACGCCGCTTTGCTTGAAATCATGCAGGAAAAACGGGTTACCATTGACGGCAAAACGCATCCTTTGAAGCTTCCGTTTCTGGTCGTGGCGACACAAAATCCGATTGAATCAGAGGGAACGTATAACTTACCCGAAGCTCAATTGGATCGCTTTATGTTCAAACTGGCGGCCGGTTATCCGACCGAGGAGCAGGAAGCACAGATCTTGATGAAGCACGGTGGCCAAACGAACGTCAATCAACAGCTTGATGAAGACATCGAACAGATTACTTCGCCTGAAGAGATCAATCGCATCACTCAGGAGACTGGCAATGTTCGAATTGACCCTTTGTTGGTGGGCTACATCAACAAAATTGTGCGGCTAACTCGGGAGTGGCCACAGTTTTACATGGGAGCGTCTCCGCGTGCGGGAATTAGTTTGATGCAAGGCGCTCGCACATTGGCCGCGTTTTGCGGACGTGACTATGCCGTGCCCGATGATGTGATTCAAATCGCGATTCCTTCGCTGCGGCATCGCGTTCAGCTGACTGCTGAGGCCGAAGTTGAAGGCCAAAGTGTTGACCAGTTGCTGAGAGACTTAATTCGTACGATTGAAGTTCCACGGTTGAAATAGATCCCAGCATCTGAACTTCATCAAACAAAGAAACGTTAGGCAAAACTATTAAGCTATTTCGTCGTTAAGTCACTTTGCCGTAAGCCATTCCATCGTTAGTCATTTTCAGAGTCGCGTGTGTTTGAGCAAATTTTTGATTCACTGATAAACCGCCCTATCCTGTTGCTGGTTCTGCTCGCGATTCCGATGTTAATCTGTTCGCGAATGCTCGGACTTTTCCCAAGTCGAAGGATGCTTTATTTGGCGTCTGTTCCAGCGGTGCTTACGATATTCTTGATTCATGATCCCACAGCCGGAGCCACCGTTTTTGGGCTGCCGTATAAGCAATGGATGCTGGTTTTGATCGGAATCGTTGATGTCGTGATTGTACTGATTTGCATTGCAGACATGTGCTTTGCGGTTCGCGCAAAAAATTTCTCTTGTACTCGTAAAATGATGCGAGTCGCGTCACAGGGTAAACCGCATGACGTAGAACTTGAATTGATCAATCGGTCCAAACGTGGATGTTCGATTGCACTTCAAGACGATCTGCCACACAGTTTTTCCGCCCAGCCTGAACGGTTTGACACGTGGATCGATGGCCAAAGCAAAACGCAATTTAATTATGACTTTGTTTGCAACTCACGCGGACAATCGGAACTTGAGTGTGTGCACTTGCTGGTCAACAGTCCGCTTCGGTTGTGGCGTGGGTTTTATCAGATTCCGTTTGAGTCAACGGTCAATGTCTATCCGGACATGAAACAAATTGCCGAATACGATTTGCTGGCCCGCACCAATCGCTTGAGCTTGCTGGGGATGCGGCGAAGTCGAAAAATTGGACAAGACAACGAATTCGAGAGACTGCGAGACTATACACAAGACGACAATTACAAACACATTGATTGGCGCACAACGGCCCGGCGTCAAAAGTTAACCGTGCGCGATTTCCAGGCAAACCAAAGCCAACGAATTATTTTCATGGTCGATTGCGGCCGCATGATGACGGGCACGGCGGGCGATATCAGTTTGCTTGATCATTCACTCAACGCGATGTTGATGCTCAGTTACGTGGCTCTTCGCCAAGGCGACTCGGTTGGGATGATTAGCTTCAGCAATCGAATTCACAATTTCACACCAGCAAAAAGCGGCGTGAAGCACATCAATCGCTTGCTTCACGCGTCTTATAATCAGCATGCTGAGTATGTTGAATCGCGATACGACGATGCGTTTTTGTATCTTCGCAGAAATTGCCTGAAGCGTTCTTTGGTTGTGCTGGTCACCAATGTGATCGACGAAATTAACTCGCATCAGATCAAACAATACATGAGCTCGCTGACTGGTCGGCATTTGCCACTGGCGGTTTTGCTTCGAGACCAGGAGATCTATGGCGCGGTCGATGAGTACGAGGCGACTACCTCTCCCAACAATTCAACGGTCTATCAGGCGGCCGCAGCTGCGGAAGTGCTAAGCTGGCGACATCAGGTTATTCGCGATCTCAAACACCAAGGTGTTTTGGCGATGGACTTGTTTCCCAATCAATTGTCATCGCAATTGGTGAATCAATATCTTGAAATCAAAGCTCGGCATCTGTTGTAATGGAACCAATCAAAAACGCAGTTTGCCCCGCGTGTAGTTTGCTCTGTGATGACATTGAGATTTCCCAAGATGCGTCGCGGTTGAAAGCCAAGAACGCTTGCGCGAAAGGCCAGTCGTTTTTTGAAATTCAGTGGAATCAAAAAAGCACCCACCTTGTTACAGGGGCACCGGCCCAACTAAAAGAAGCGGTCGCTGCCTCGGTCGAGATCCTCAACCGCTCAAAGGCTCCATTGATTTGTGGCTTGGACCAACTAACGACCCAAGCCCAACAAACGGCTTGGAAAATCGCAGATCGTTTGGGCGCCACGATCGACACGACGTTTAGCAACAACGGTCGCTCGAGCATGTTTTCACTTCAACGTGTTGGCAAAGTGACCGCGACGATTGGCGAGATCGCAAGTCGTTCCGATTTGATCGTGTTTTGGTTTTGCGACCCGGAGCAATCACATCCGCGTTTGCTGGAACGACTTGCTCGCGAAGGCGCAGGCCGCGAAGTCCTCGTAATTGGCGAGGCCAACGGATGGAAGGATTCAAAGACAATCAAAGTCGCTCGCAATTCAGAGGTCGGCTTACTGGCAGTCTTACGGGCGATCATAGACGATAAAAAGTACGACCGAGAAATGGCGGAATCGGTTACTGGATTGGGACATTCGCAGCTGGAGAATCTTGCAGGTAAACTCAAAGCGGCAAAATACGGCTCGCTCTTGCATGGCCAAACAAATGAGGATTCCACGTTTGATTTAGCGAACGACTCGCTGGCTTCATTGATTCGACTGCTCAACAACCATACTCGGTTTGTAGGAATGAAACTTCGAACCGACGGCAATGCCCACAGCGGCGAAAATGTGTTGGCGTGGAGCTCCGGCTACCCGATGGCGGTCAACTACAATCATTCTTTTCCGCGATACAACCAACTGGAATACTCGGCAGAGACTTTGCTATTGCGCAACGAATGTGACGCGATCTTGTTTGCCACCGGGGCCGATTTGCAGACTTGTTTTGCCAGTTTATCTCGAACAGCCAAGGATCACTTGGCTTCCATTCCGAAAATTGCCATCAGTCCGATTCCGAATTTCCCAAGCGACGTTGTATTCGAAGTTGGTGTCCCCGGACTGACCGAATCAGGTGAGTATTGTCGGAATGACGATGTCTCGTTGCCAGTGAACACAATTCACAAAAGTGATTTGGATTCTGCAGATGACATTTTGCTGAAAATACTGTCGGCGCTTTCTTAGTACAGTTTTTTCAGAGCATGAATTTAGAGCTTTGACGTTTGGCTGATTAAATTTCGTCCGTTGGTGGCACCGAGAAATCGATACAGGAGTTGGCTGCTGTTGCAGGGGTGGTGGCAGGGGCAGCATCGCTGAACAGGTTTGAGTTCTCAATCGCAGCTGCCACGTCGCTAAGCTCAGCCACTAATGCATCACGAACAGCAGTCAGCCCTACGATCAATCCCAAGACGGTAATGGTCGCTATTAAGATAATTTCCATTGTGATAATGAAGCCAGAATCGTCTGCCCAAAGAATGGCACCGAGTTTTCGAAGTTGCTTAAGTCCGTTCATGATTGGCATCCTTGCCCAAAAAAGAGATTCCGAATATTCACCCGGTAATTGAAGAATCGGCTTTTTGATTGCCGAATAAGTTTGACAAAACCAAAGTTAGTGTTTGCTCGAAGGCAAGGGGTATTCCACTTGTATGTGTTGTTACTATTAGGCAAATTTCGTATGCGGGGACTGGGTAGGAGAATCCCCCAATCGGAACTAGAATTTAACTGTGCCAGTTATTAAATTGGTTTGGTTGAGACTTCACTTCCTCACGCCCACTGGCTGACGTCTCAACACAAAATCCACCTCGTATTGCGAATTCCTTGATGAAGAATTTCCTGTTTCACAAAGCTGTTGTTGTCCTTGTTGGGTCTTTCGCTTTTTCGTTTCAGCTTGGCCATACCAACGCGCAATTTTACCGGCCCGGCTATCAACAACGATACTATCAACCTAGATATCAACAGCCGTATCGACCACCGGTATACCGAAGACCAACGGGGCAACCCTATACTCCGTTGGTTAATCCATACGGACAAAAGCCGCCACAAACCAACCTTCAAGCGCCGATAGGAAATCGCCCTTACAATCCAGCACAACAGAACGCTACGATCCGGACCATCGAAGCAAACTTTTCAAAGCCTTCCAAAGAGAAAGGCAACCCGTTTCCGCGACTGTCTGGAGAATTTGAAAAGCAATCTGCAATTCTGCTGAGCGTCAGCGACCTTCAGTACCAACACAATGCGATTCTTCAGGAGATCGTAAAAAAATCAGCGGGCCACAACATACCGCTGGTGATTCTGTTTAACGATGAAAAACAACTAAAGAGCACCGTCAAACTCCTTGATGAGATCGAATGCGACCTTTCGCATGTATCACTATACGAATTGAATCTTGATACAATCTGGTTGCGCGATTTTGGGCCACGACTTGCCGAGACTGAAAACGGCTCGGTTTCAATGGACTTCTTTTACAATGGCCAACGTCCCAAGGATGATCGATTCCCGACAACTTGGGGCAAGCTGAGCCAAGCCAAGCCACAAAAAGTTGAGTGGACACTTCAAGGCGGCAATTTGCTCAGCAATGGTAAAGGATTGGCGCTCGTTACCACGCGAATTTTTGAAGACAACTATATTCGTTTTCCCAATCCGACTCAAAACATGAACGTCGAATATGAACGACGAAAGATTGTTGTCGAAGGATTTAAAAAAGACTGCAACATTGATCAGTTAATGATCCTCGAACCGCTTCATCCAGAAGCCACCCGCCACGTTGATATGTTTGCGACTTTCCTGGCCGCCGACCATGTTCTCGTTGCCAAACTGGATCCGCGAAAAGATCCTTCCAATGCCAGAATTCTGGACGAAAATGCCAAACGTCTTTCTCAAATAAAAGTCGACGGGAAACCGATGCGAGTCGATCGTATCATGATCCCGCCGCGGCAATCGAAATATTGGAGCCCGTATACAAATATCATTTTCGCAAACGATCTGGTCTTGATGCCAGTATACGATTCCGATCCTCCGGCGTTGATTCGAAATGCTGTCAACACTTACAAACGACTGCTCCCAGGAGTCGCTGTCGAGACGGTCAACATGACTTCCATGCAAAAACTGGAAGGCGCATTGCACTGCATGACTTCGAATGTACCCAGTTTTACTCGGCTACCAAACGGCGTAATGTCAATGGACGTTGCACGTAAGAAGGCAAAAGCTGGATACAAACCAAGAACCGAATTGCCAAGTAAGATTGCCCAGAACAGGAAAAAAGCTTCGTCCGAACAAACGGCAAAAGTTGCGAACCCACAAAAACCACAGCTTTCGGATCGAAAAAATGGTTCTCCCGTTTCCAGGCAAGCAAAATCAAATCCGACTGACAGTACGATGGCCGCCGTTATGACGTACCGTCGAAAGTTCGTTGACAAATCGAAACGTTTTGAGTTCGACGCCTATGCCATTGGATTCGCTTCCTCGTCGGTCGTTTTGTTAAACGCAATGAACAACACTGAAATTGTTGTTGGCATCGACAGACTTTGCGAAGAAGACCAAAACTGGCTTCGCAAGAACACCAGAAAGATCCTTAGCAATGGTGCAAAGGTTCGGCAGTTCGTTTTCGAAAACAGTCGATTGTAAAAATTCGTTGTCAGTGAAAACTTACATAGACGACGATATAAAAACCGCCAGTTCATGCCATCCGTTTTGAAGCAGCTACGACCAAGATCGGCCCTGGCGACTATTTTTTATTTCATTCGAAAATTGCCACGATTTCCGCCAACCCTTGCAGCGACTTGTTATTGGTCGAACTGGGTCGGCAAACGAATCCGTTCTTAATTTCTCGAAATTGCATTGAAGGCAAACCGGGAACATGGGTTGTGACTGTTTCAGGAGGAAGCGGCAAATCATGTGTGCCATCAGACTGCTGTTTCGCACCGTTTTGAATTGTCAACAAAACGTCTTCGAGAACCGACCAAGTCATTGCCATCCATTGGAAAAAACTCAAGTGGCCTGCGCGGTAGACAGAACGATGCTCTTTCCAAACGACCAAAATCGTTCCTAACAAGAATACTCGGTGCAGCTGACGAAAGAACCAACGCTTGATTGGGTTCCAGCTTGCTCGTTCTTTCGCAAGCGTGCCGGCTTGGAACTGAAGATGATGCGCTTCATCGATCAAAATCTGGCCGCAAATCGCACGCAACACAGGTGAACGGGTTGCTTGACCAAGCGCCCGGTAATAAACGGCTGCAATAATCTCTGCCGTAATCAACACGGTGATACAAACATTCAAACCAGCCAGCTTTCGCACAAACCGGAACGTTGAATCCGTCCACTCCTTTTCGATTCTTGGAATGTGTTGTTGCTCCATAAACCGTCCCAATACGGCTGAGTGATTTTGCTCTTCTTCAATGAACAGCTTCAAAGCTCTCAAATACTCAAAATCGCCAGTACGCTGGGCATAAGCTCGGCCCGCTTTCTTGAACGCATTTCCTTCTGCGTTTTCGCCAAGCTGAAATGTTGCAATCGATTTGGCAATGGTTTTGCGTTCACCATCGCTTAAATTGACATCACGGTTCCAGGGAACATGTTCCATGTGGTTTCGGTTTCTTTCGAAATACCGAGTCCAATTCGCGGACTGCTCAGAAAATGTTTGAGCATGGGGGCGCTGCCCTGTTTCTGGAGACGCTAAAACTTCGTTGCCACTCTGGTCGATTTTCACAATTACTCCTTCTCTTAAATTACTTTGTATCGCAGAGTAAATGTAGCAACGTTTACTTTGTGTTGCAAAGTTAAAATCGAAATTGTGACCTGAAAATGCAAGCAACGGCGAAAACCCTTTAAAAAACCGAGGCAAATCGAGCGCTGTCAAAATTTGCGGATTGTAAGGATTATTCCAATCGTTCCGGTCGAACCGGTTGATCGGATTTTTTTAGTCAACTCTATCGATTGTTCCGATTTTGCTTAAAAGTGCGGTTTATCCAATTCTAGCGATGAACCGCTGACCCTAAGGTACAAAGATGTTCTCAAAACGAAGCCGAAATTCGATCGTTAAATGCTGGAAGCCAAGTGTTTTCGCAATGAGCTTGTTGCTTGGTTGCGTTACTGTAACTTCGCTTGAAGCCCAACATTATCCCAGCACGCAATACAACGGATTTGGTTCACCCATCGTTAGCGGTGGAGACTTTGCAACCGGCCAACCCTTTCCTGACTTACCTCAAGCCAATGGCATCGCAGACCATACCGCGATGTCGCCGGACAGCTGGGGTCAGCCAGTTGTTGGCGGGAACAACAGTTTCCAACCTCGTTTTGCTCCGACTAATCCGCCAATCGCCAATGGCCCCCGTACTGAATACGGTTTTGAGAAAATGGAAACGCCAAGTGTTCCAGACCTCAAACAAAACTCCCCGTTTCAATCCAGCAGTTTTAGTACAGCCAATAACAACGCCAACAGGGCGACAACGCTTCCCAACTCGCAAAAAACTCTAAACGAAAAAGGGGAGAATTCGGTATTCCAAAACAAAGCTGCTTCATCTGGCAACAGCCGCTATCCATTGAGCAGCGAAAATGGTCTATCAGCGTCAAAAACTTCTTTTGCAAACAATGGTGAACTGAGCATTAAGCATTTTGAAGCCGCGCAATTCCACAACGGCAACCCAGTCGAAACATCGAACGCGAATCCTTTTGCGCCTTCCGCCAATACATTTCCGCCATCGCAAAATCTGGGCGCGAGCAGCCCACAGTTTTCCAGTTCTCCAAATAGCCAGTTCAGCGTCCCTCAAGGGGTATCCTACGATTTAACCGGCTCGACCGTGGTTACTGGTGAACAGATCCAGGGATCTCCAGTTTTTGAATCTCAACCAGTTCTTGAATCTCAGCCAGTTTTTGGTGACCAATCAAATGGCACTTTTCAATCAGTATTTGGGCAAGAAGGCGCGTCGGCTACGGTTCCAACTTTCGGAGGAGACGTTGGATTTCGATCGCCAGCTCCGACGGTACGCCATCACGGATCATTTGACTCTGGTAAAAAATATGACTTTGAAGACAAGAAGAAAGAATATCCTCCTCTAAGCGAAATTTTTGCGACGGGCAGGTATTTCGGTTCGGCAAGGCTACTTTTTCTGCGCCCTTCATTCCAAAACAACACAGCGATCTCAACGCTTGGATCCGGATTCGCAGAAAGCACGCCCTACGACTTCGATTACGAAGCCGCGCCAAATTTCAGGTTTGGATTTGAATCAAAATTTGGTCCTGGCATCGAGTTCAACTATTGGCAGTTTGATGAAACTTCCAATGACGCGAGTTTTGTCAGCGACGGCGTGATCACGGGCTCGACAAGCGGATTTGTAATCGGCCCCAATCAATTCAGCGGTTTAACGGCTGCAAATGCCGGCGAAACACTCGTCACCAATCACAGCATCGACGTTGAGGTGTTAGGCGTTTCGTTTTTCAAAGAGGTCAAACTTCCCATTGCACGTATCAATGGCATGTTCGGGTTGCAATACACAAGCATTGCCCAATCGCAAAACGCGATATTGACCAATGGTGGAACGGAAATTGGATCGTTGACGTCCAGGTCTGATATGCGTGCTTACGGGCCAAAATTTGGATTCGAATACTATCGCCCCGTCGGCCATACCAAGTTGGAGTTTATCACAACCCTTGGAGTGGGCATCCTGTTTGGGCAACGTGATCAGTTCATCGGCAACACCGTTTCCAATGACTTCAGCCGTGTCGGAGCGGACGAACTCATAACGACTTTTGATTTGGGGACGGGAGTCCAGTACAAGAAGTTAATCGCTGAGAATCGAGCCTTTTTCGTGCGTGCCGGATTCCTTTACCAGTCCTGGCTGGGCGGCGGCTCTGCCATTGATGCGCAAGACGATTTTGGCGTACGTGGCATTTCTTTTTCAGTCGGCTACAATCGCTAACCGAGCCAACACTTTCAAAACGCCTTTATAGAACACGCACTTCAAACAGCTGAAGGTTCGCGTCATCAAAGGTACTTTCCAGAGAGTCTCGTTTATGACGATTGCCGTTTTTGTAAACAATGAATCCGACGCCGCTTATTTGATTCCATGGGGCGTTCAGTTTGCCCGTGCCGATCACACAGAACTCTTGGTCGTTTGCCCACGAAAATCCAAAGGGAAGCGTGGATGGGATCCGCTTGAGGCCTCCGAAAAAGATGACAATTCGCTTTACCGAACTGTGTTTGAAATTCTGAACAATCAGGATCCAGAACGAGTTGTTTTAAAACAAGCCATCGCTGCTGGCACGGAACCATCGGACTTGGATCGAGTCGCGATTGAAACTCGCGAGATCGTTGCGCCGTCACCAGAAGACGCTTTCGTCGAAGAGATCAATGACTTGGGCGTTCGGATGTTGTTGCTGCCAGCACACGAACCGATCCAGAACGCTAAAGTCGAAGAGATGTCATGGGCGCAAAAACTTTTCATGCACGCCCCTTGCCAAGTCGCAATCGTGCGCGGTTATCCACCTGAGTGCGAAACGCCAATTTCTGTTTTAGTGACTTGCCAAGGCGAAACTTCTCCCGCGGATTCAATTGCGATCGAAAGCGCCGGTCAGCTGGCCCAAAGCTCCCAAAGCGAATCTGTCACGCTACTCTACGTGCGGCCGGACGATGACATGGTTGCCAGACAAGTCGCCGAAAAACACTTGAATCAATTGGCCAAGCATTTCACGGAGAAAAAAGTTAGCATTGAGAAACGGATTCAACTTTCCGATTCAATGGTCAACGGCATCAAAAAGATGGACTTGGAATCGTTTGACCTGGTCATCACAGGAACTCGATCGCTAAAAACTATCCGCTCTCTGTTTCGAGATTTAGACCAAAAAGAAGAAGGCCCTTGCGTTGCTGTCGTAGCGATTCGAGAAGCCGTCCCGATTGCTGATCGCATGTGGAGCCGTATCAAATCGGCGGTTCGCGAAAGGGTTCCTCAGCTTGATCGCGAGCAACGAGTGTCTTTGGTCGATCGACTTCAGAGCAATTCGAAATTTGATTTTGACTTCGTTGCTCTGATCTCGCTTTCGACATTGATTGCAGCTTTGGGATTGGTGCGCAATTCGGCTGCCGTTGTGATTGGTGCGATGCTGGTTGCACCGTTGATGACTCCGCTGGTCGGCATGGGGTTTGCGCTGGTTCAAGGCAACGACAAACTGATTCGCAACGCTTTAAAATCTGTATTGCTTGGGTTCACCGTTGCGTTATCGATCGGAGCGGTTTTGGGTTTGCTACTGTCCATATTTTCATCCGGAACTCCTATTAGCCCGGAAATGTATGCCCGGGGAGCACCCAACCTTCTGGACCTCTTCGTCGCATTGGCCAGTGGAGTTGCGGGAGCCTACGCGATGGGCCGTCCCAATTTGATTTCTGCGTTACCCGGTGTTGCGATCGCAGCGGCGTTGGTTCCACCGATCGCCACCGCCGGACTAGCGCTAACGATGGGCGATTTCGTTTTGAGTGGTGGCGCGACGCTGTTGTTCTTTGTGAACATCATTGCCATCGTTCTGGGAACCGCGATTACTTTTTGGTGTGTTGGAATCAGCACGCGAGAAAAAGGAGAACGCCCGGCGCAAAACTGGCCTCGTTATTGGTTCCTGGGCTTCGTAATTATGTCGTTCCTATTGGCAGCCATAATGACTTACAATCCACCACCTGCCCCCAACGCTCCTACTGAGAACATCATTGTGATCGATAAAAAGTCTGGTGCTGAGCCAACCACCGATGGATCTGCCGATAAGCCAGATTCAGATGAGCTTAAATAACTTGGACATTCATTATTGACGCCAGTCGCAAGTCTGAAAAAGACAGACGGGATTTGCAAAAGCACAACTTTGATACACAAAAACGAACAATAAAAAAGAGTCTGCCAATTCCGTCTCAAAAAAGGATTCGGCGAGCTTGCTTGTTGAGTCATAAGCATGCGCAATTTGGGGTAGCATGATTGGTGAAATAATATCCATTCGCTGCTTTCAAATGCTCTTTGGCAAGTGGTAGCTTTTTCGTGAACTTGAAATTGTTCGGGAAAAAGCCAGTTTTCCATTATCGCATTCGACAGTTTGCCGGTTTCACATTAGAATTCAATGGACGTATGTTTGGGGAGCGAACCCAAATTCTGGCCATCAAACAGCCACCACCACGGCTCAAAATGCCGTCCAATTCACAGGAGATAAGAATGTCATTGCGACCGATACTACGTTTTTCGGTGTTCTCGTTGAGCTTGTTAGCGCTCACGCTGTTTTCTTTAAGCACAACAATCAACGCTCAAGGAGTTCCTCAACTAGGAAGACCAACACTTGGCGGTGACGATGGTGGTGCAAAATCTGGTGGTCGTCGAGCCCCCGGCGGTGACTGGCGAGCCAATGGTGGTGGTCAGCCTCCAGGGATGAGTCGTGATGGAAGAGGAGGCAGAGGTTCTGCAAAATCTGATGCTCCAAAACGACCAAAGTTTGAAGAGCTTCTTGATTCAAGAGACCTTAGTGCGTTCCGCGGTTATGCCAGCGAAGAAATCGGCGATGGCTGGGGCATTGACGGACGTTACTTGCACTTTGATGGCTCAAGTGACACTGGCGACATTATCACCAAAGAGGTTTACGGCGATTTCGAATTACAGTTCGAATTCAAAATCACTGAAGGCGGAAACAGCGGTGTGATGTATCGTGTCTCGCTTGGAGACAACGCCCCTTATATGAGTGGACCTGAGTACCAAGTGCTTGACGATGCAAATCATGACGACGGAAAAAATGAAATGACATCTGTTGGCTCTCTTTACGCGTTGTACGCACCTAAAGAGAAAAAGACAAAAGAAGCTGGTGCTTGGAATCAAGCTAAAATCAAAGTTGTTGGCAACAAGATCACTCACTACTTGAACAAAGTCAAAGTTGTCGAAGCTGAAATCGGAAGCGACGATTGGAAAGCTAAAATGGCAGACAGCAAGTTCAAGGACTGGGAAAAGTTCGCCAAGAACACCAAAGGCCACATCGCTTTCCAAGATCATGGCGATGAAGTTTGGTACCGCAAGATTCGTATCAAGCGTCTAGACGGCACTATGTCTGGTAGCTCTAGTCGTGAAGCATCCAGCGGCACAAGTCGTGGTCGCGGCCCACAGTCAATGAAAGCTGGTATGGGTGGGGATGACAAAAAGATGAAGAAGGGTCGTAGTCGTGGCCCACAATCAATGAAGGCTGGCATGGATGATGGTGGTGGTCGCTAATCATTCGATTGATAGATAATAGCTAAACACATTAAACGCCCAGCGAATTTCGCTGGGCGTTTTTTTGCGCTGCCGCAAACTGATATCTAGAATTTGACATTCGCCGACAGTAGCACGATTGATTCTCCGAATCGTAACTCAAATCAACAAACGATTCGGAGAATCGAGCTACTTTCTGAGAACTCTAAAAGCCCCAACATTCGGCGTACTTATTTAATCTTCAGCTACTTAATCTCAATCTCTTTAGAAGGCATCGACGGCGAGTGAATTTGATGGAGCTTTCCATCGACACTCTCGACAACAAATACTCCGCCGATCCTCGCCTTGATCGTTAACGATTCACCAGGTTTTAGCTTTTTCGGTCGCGCCCGTTTTCCCGCGGGTGTGATCCCGTAGACCGAAACATCGGTTTGGTACTGGTTGGAAAATGAAATATCCGCTGGCCAGCGACCACCGTTTGGGTTGGAATGAACGGCTGGAGTCATCACCAGTCGTTTGGGTGGATGAGTCTGAGAAAGAAGTTTTGACAATTCATCGACCATTTTACCAGAAACCGAATTTATTAGGTTCACCGATTCGCTGTGGTCATTTTGGTGATCAAACAATTCTCGCTCGACGACTTCTCCCGTTCCAAAGTCACGCCACTCGACCATCCGATGAGTTAACGTTCGAATCGAATACCCCATGTACTCTCGCTGTTGGAACCTGCGGTAATATTGACTGATCGCTGCGTCGTGGACTTTCGTTTTTTCGTCAACCAACATTGGAACGAGACTCTTGCCATCGACGAAATCAGGTACCTCGATATCGGCCATCTCGCAAAGCGTTGGAAAAATATCCAGCAATTCGGCCAGTTGGTCCGTCTTTTTTCCTGCGGTGGGAAATTTCGACTTCATCCCTGGCGCTGAAATGATCATTGGAACCCGAGCGTCGATTTCGTAGTTGGTCATTTTTCCCCAGCCACGATACTCGCCAAGCTTCCAACCGTGATCGCTCCACAATACAACAATCGTGTTTTCAGCCAATCCTTCTTCTTCCAAAGCATCCATCAATCGGCCGATTTGAGCGTCAACGTAACTGACGCAGGCATAGTAGCCATGAACCAGGTGGCGAGCCTTTTCAAGCGAAACGGTTTCATCATCCCAGGGCTTTGGCATGTCTTTGAGGTCAACGTAATGAGAAAGCTCACTGTTGTTGTGTAAAGCATACTTGGGCGTGTCTGGAGTAATCGTAGGGTTGGCTACGACAGGTAGTTTAGCCGGATCGTGCATGTCCCAATATTTTTTCGGAGCCACCCAAGCCAAGTGCGGACGAATGTAGCCCATCGCCAAAAAGAATGGCTCTTTTTGCTTGCCAAGCCGTCGCAAATCTTCGATCGCCATATCAGTTCGCGCCCCATCGAGAACTTGACTATCGGGCAGTTCAGGTGCGGCTGTCGAAGGTGGGCGAAGGTTTCTCTTGCGCCAATCGTTTTGGGGAAGAGCCGCTCTTGCAGATTTGATTAACGCTCTTGTCCCATCGGGATAAGGATACGGCAGCGACGGCAAGCTTCGAATCGGCTCACTCCATGACTGAGGATCCGGGGTGGGATTGTGATAAATTTTTCCATGGCTCACCGCGGTATAGCCAAACTTTCGAAACCACTGAGGAAGCGTTACCGCGTTGGGTTTGGCTTCGCGAAAGTGAATCGGCAGCGTCCACACGCCCAGTTTGTCTGGACGTTGACCGGTCATTAGACTGGCGCGTGAAGGATTACAAACGGCGACTTGGCAATAGGCTTGATTGAATAATAATCCCTTTCCAGCCAAGCGATCCATATTGGGTGTGATCGCAACATCGTCACCGTAACATCCCATCGCCGGGCGAAGGTCATCCACGGCAATAAATAAAATATTAGGGCGATCTTCGTCAGCCAGCAGTCCCATATCGGGAAGGCAAAATAAGACGAGTAAGCAGGCCCAAGAAATACGAATAACCTTCAATGCTCTCTCCTGTGGAATCTGAAAATAGTTTCGATTTGCGGAGTCAATTTTACAACGACGTGCTGCGTCGCGAAAACCAAAACCTGCCTTCGCAGCAATAAACGCGCAATTCAGCCAATCTGGCGAATAAAAGTTCCTCTCCGACCACGGCTCGCGGTGTCCAGAGATAATGCTTGATCGTTCGAGCTAAAGTTAGAGCCAACCAACGGTTTTAATTCCATGCAAGGCTGGAACGAAACTTCCAGTACTCATCAGCCGGTTCGGAAATCGATGCCAATTGTGTTTGTACATTTTCGCAATTCACTGTGGATGCCGCGAAATTTGAACGCATTTGTTCTGGCGTACAGGCACCACTCAACACAGTGCCCGCCCACGGCTTGTTCAATACTACCGCCAGCGCCAATGCGTCCACGCTGGTTTCTCGTGCTGCGGCCAGATTTTTTAACACGGCCATTTTCTCAGAGAATGCTGCCTCATCGTTTCGCGAAGTCAGTCGCCCATTGGCCAGCCCTTCTTTTACAATCACGTGCAAGCCGGCGTCATGAGCCAGCTGAAGTGCAGCCCCAGCGGATATTTCCAGCAAATTCCAAGTTGCTTGGACCGAGTCAAACAACGGTTCTTCTTCAAACTTGATTGAGATGGCTTTTTCAATGGTTGCCGCCTGCGCGGGACCGCTGACGGACAGACCGATGCGGATTCCAATTTTTTGCAAACTGTTGAGGCACTCAAGAACTTCCGCATTTTCCAGAACTCCGCTTTCGAGAGTCGCAGAATGAATCTGGTAGAGCTTCAGATGGGCGCCTAAACTTTTCATCGAGGTCATATATTGGCTTTTCAAGACTTTGAGCTCATGTCGCTTGATCTCATGAGCTACGCCTTCGGGAGTTTGAACTTGCCAGGCCGCGGTGTATGTGTAGCCCCATTTTGAGCCGACGGTAATTTCACTGTGCTCAATATTTCGGTCTCGAATCCAGTTACCCAGAAACTCCTCCGCCCGCCCGTAAGACCGAGCCGCGTCAAAGTACCGGACGCCCAACTGCCAAGCTTCATCAAGCACTTGGTGTGCTCGTTTTTCCATCGCTCGAATTGAATAGTTGTTTTCGAGATCCGACCCGTGGCCCAGGTTGATGTAGCCCGGTCGGCCAAGTGCAGCCAGCCCAAGGCCAAATTTTGCAGTCATATCAGAAATGCTGTCGGTTTCAGGAGGTTGGTGAACGCGCATTGTAGCCACGTCAAGGAGTGACCGAAACAGCAACGCATCCAGCGATGTATCAATCGTGAAAAAACAAAACGAAAAAAGCCGAACCTGAAAAATTCAAGTTCGGCTTGTCGCTATCAAAGATTCTTTCGCAAACATTAGGTTTAACGAAAGAAACTCTTCGGTCATTTAGTCAAATGATTGACCAATGATTAACGGCAACGATTAAACAATTTTGCTAGACAGCCTGTTCGCCGTGGGCGACAAGACGTTTTGCAAACTGGCTTTGGTGGGCAAGCTGGCCGACATTGAGTGCGAGGTGCACGGCAAACTCTTACACGTGGTGGAGGGCAGACTCGCACCCGCGGAGCAGGACAAGCTGGTGCACAAACCGGAGCAGGTGCAGGGCAACAAACGGGTGCTGGAGCAGGTGCTGGGCAGCAAACGGGAGCTGGCGCTGGTGCAGGAGCAGGGCAGCAAACAGGTGCTGGTGCCGGCGCAGGTGCAGGGCAACAGACGGGTGCTGGAGCAGGTGCCGGACAGCAAACAGGTGCGGGTGCCGGTGCCGGGCAAGCCGGACGACAAACTCGAACTGGTGGTGGGCACTTTGGCCGACACCGAACAACTCGAGTGGGGGGAGCACAAACCGGTGCTGGGGCACAGCAAGGATTAGGTGCACACTTCTTTCTAAGGCAGTCGAAAATTCCAGCTTCGGCGGAATTCGCTGCCGTCATCATGCTGATTACAATCAGCGAACAAATTACGCGATTCATCAAGGGGGTCTCCTATCTCTAAGAATCGTAAAAACACGGCGTAAAGAAACTCGTAAGACGTTATGCGTTGCTGTTAGCAGTGTCAACAAGGTCGTCCCGAAATCCCAGGTAGCATGTAACAATTTGATGGTCCCAATGCCGAATTCTGCCACCAGCAATCAATCCATCGCCAAACTTTCAAGCGCACCAAAACGAGCCAAAGTACCCCGGGATTCAATTAAAATTCCTGATTTTTCAGTTTCAGGTCTAATAGTCATTTCCGATCCTTGCACTCCGCGTTCTACTTCTTGTTGATGCTGATTTTTTTGGAATAAAGTTACATTTTTTGAGGCTAGTTCGATGAACGCAACCGTTTCAAACCTCCAAGCGATTCCCAACCGGCCTCATCTTCATCGCGAAATTACTACACGTGGGTTATGCTGTGCATGACATTTTATGCACCGATCACGGGGTGCATTCTTTTATCGCGGTTGTTTATCGTAGCTTAGTAGGGGGGAATATGGCCTTCAATCAAACGCAAAGCAAAACACAAAAAGCATAAACTCATTCCATGAGCTATCCCAACTCAAATCCTGAAACTGATTTAAAAGTCGATTCCCCGGACGTCAATATTTTCTGGGTTAGCTTGATCGTCGAAGGCGGTTTAGTTGTGCTCGCATTGATCTTCGCCTGGGGCAATTTCTACCAACGCGATCAACCGCTTTCTCAATTGGGGCTTTGGCCGCATTGGAAATTTGGATTGATATGGGGGACAGTCGCAACAGTTCCGCCGCTCCTCTATCTGGTTGCATTTCATTATTGGAAGCCCAAGTTTTTTGCGGCGATGAGAGAGGTAGTTGATGAAAAACTAAAACCAATGTTTCGCAGCTCAAGCCTGATTGAGCTATTGGTCATTTCGTTGATGGCCGGTTTTTGCGAGGAAGTTTTTTTTCGCTGGAGTTTACAAGGCGGCATTGCGTCCTGGTTGACAGCGGAACTCGAACCCGGCGCAGCCAATCTGATTGCCTTGATTATCGCCAGCGCCTTGTTCGCCGTTTGTCATTGGGTAAACAAAACATACGTAATCATCACGTTTGCAATTGGGCTCTATCTCGGCTGGCTCATGATCGCGACGGACAACTGGTTAGTCCCAGCCGTCGCGCACGCGCTGTATGACTTCATCGCATTGGTCTACATCTCACGGTGGCGAAAATCGTAAGCAAGCGACGGAGCAGCCATGGCTGCCAACGAAACGTGGGGGCATGGCGTCCAAAAAAGTTACGGTGAACATGGCTCTTGGCCAAATGTTGTTGGCGCCAAACTTGCTCCGCGAATAAATGCGATTGGTGGATGACGCACGCTCAATAATGGAATCTCTGGCGTTCGAAGTTGCGAACCGATGATCTGGCGATTGACGTCGAGTAGGGTTGGCCAAGAGCCATGTTTCGTCTCAACGATGCTTTTTGACCAAGGGGCGTGTTTCGTCTCAATGTTTTGTTTTGGCCAAAGGCCATCCTAGTTTGGCCAAAGGCCAATTTCACCGTAGCCTAGGGCATCGCCCTAGGAAATCGAAAGCAACAAAACAACTTTGGCTGAAGGCCATATTCAAACGGTACCAAGTGCGTGATGAGTTTGGCCTACAGCCAAAACAGTGAGTTGCATTCCATACCTAGGGCGATGCCCTAGGCTACGGTGAAAGAGGCCTTTGGCCAAACAAAGACCGGGGGCTACCTTACTGGGGCCACAACTGGAGGTGTGCCGATTATGACTTCGGTTTCATGCTCTCGACCATCACGCAACAAAGTGACTTTCACGCGGGTGTTGGGCCGAGTTGTTTCGGCTAAACGAAACAGGTTTTTGAACTCTTTGATTTCCGTCCCATTCCAACTTCGAATGATATCGTTTGGGCGAATGCCTGCTCGGTAAGCCGGCGATCCATTGAGGACATCGCGAAGTTTGGCTCCATGAAGATCCGGGAGTTGCATTTGCACTGCATCGTGGTAATCGACTTCTGACGGCAACACGCCCAAGTAACCTCGGGTGACGGCTCCATTATCGACCAATTCCTGAAAAACGAATTTTGCAGTTTCACTTGGGACCGCAAAGCTGATTCCTTGAAACGTTTCGCCGAAAATGGATGTGTTGATTCCAATGACGCGGCCTTGGGAATCGACCAGTGGTCCTCCGCTATTGCCAGGATTAACGGCAGCGTCAGTTTGCAGCAAACTTTGTTTTCGATGCTGCGGATCGCCAGGACGGTCTTTGCCGCTGAGAATTCCTGACGTGACGGTTTGCTGGAAGCCATAAGGACTTCCGATGGCCCAAACGATTGAGCCGACATTGACGTGATCGCTATCGCCCCAATCGGCTGGAATTAAATTCGGTGCGTTAATTTTTAAAACGGCCAAGTCGCTGGTCGGATCCAAGCCAACTAGCGTTGCTTCGTAGCGCCGGCGGTCATGAAGCTCAACAAAGTACCTGCGGGCTTCTTCAAGCACATGGGCGTTGGTCATGATGTAACCGTCGGTCGTCATGATCACTCCCGAACCAAGTCCACTGCCATCTCGGCGCGATTTCACCGCATTGATACTAACGACGCTTGGCCGAATTTTTTGCGCGACCAGTTGAAAAGCTTGCGAAACGTTTCCAAGCGGTAATTTATCCAACTGCGAAACGGCGTTTTCATACTCGCCGCGAGCTCGGCCAAGGGCAGCCGCGTAGTGGTACTCTTCGACCAACCGTGGTCCAATAAACCAGATGCCAAACATCAACGATGCTGACGCGAGCAGGAAATAAAGCCCGCCCATCCCGGTGTCTTTTGCCGTGTTTTGCGGCGTGGCGACGGGACGAGTTCGCGCGATTGGGTTTGACTTGGTTTCGCGGCGTCGTTGGTTGACCTCGTGTCGCTCGCGAATTTCGTTTCTTTCCGAAGCTACTGGGTCGACGCGTCGCACTGGCGAAGAGTTGTTGGCGGCCGCGCCAAACGTTGTCTCGGCTGGCTGGGTCGGATGCGTTTTGGAACGCGGCAAAATAGGCTTAGGCGTCGTGTGAGTTGGGGGAGATGCCGGCGGAACAGGATTCGATTTAGAACCGTCACCAGTGATGAGAATCGAAGGGCGATTCATCGATGGTTTGCTCCGCGGAACCTTCGTGGGTTTTGGGCCACTTGGGTTTTGAGGCGAATCAAATTCAGGATTGCTTTTCGAATCCATCGACAAAACTCTGGTTTGAATAAACTCAGTTCATCGCGACGAACTTTAACGCGAACGAAACTTTACCTCTCTAATATACCTGTTATTGCCCAATTTGGTTTATAGAAATTCTTGATGTGATTTTTAACCGAGTTTTTTCAATGTTTTTTGGTTGACATTACCGAGAATCGTGTTTTTTCAAGCTCATATAAATCAGGCTATGCTGTGCATGCCGTTGTTAAAACGAAAATCAGCCCAGACGTGACAAACTATCAACTACCGAATCACCCCGGAGTATTTCTCGTCTGACTCAACGCCTTGCTCTTTCAAAATCGATTCGATTCCTTCTTTTCCAACCACGGCTTTCCAAGCCTCCAGCCATTGGACGCAACCTACGTTTCGCCAACCGGGCGAAGTGTAACCGGCTGCTCGTGCCAAACCGAGGCTGCGAATATTATTGTGGATCTGGTTTTGTTCGGCTTCTTTTTTGTTGATGTCGCACCACAAATGCCATTGTATCATGTTGCCAGTCAGTTCTCGGGCTTCTTCTTTTGACCACTGAATTCCAGGCAAGAACAATGGACCGCCTTTCCAGGCAACATCCGAAGCGTCACCAGAAAACTTCAAACGAGCGATCACAGCTTTGGCGACCTTTGCACTGTCGCCCGACTGAGAAAGCGAACCCAGATACCCCGCAGCCATTCGCCGTACGTTTTGGTCTGTCGCAGTGCTCATTACTTTGGTCAGTTTTTCGGCTCCAAACATCATGATCGTAGGTGCAAGAGCTTGTTGAAGCTGAGGAACTTTTTGCGTCACGCTGATGACCTGTTCTGGATCCGCTTTGTCCGAGTCTTTAGAAAGCTTTTCCACGATTCGGATTCCAATCGGTCGACCCAGCGCCGGGAATTTTTTAATCAAGTTCGCTTTTTCGATCAGTCCATTGACCGTTCGCGTCATCGTCACGCGTGCGGCCGCGGCCCAAGTTCGCACAATTTGTTTCTGGTTCTCGTCGGCATGAACATTCAAAAGATATTCGTCTACGTCTTGTCCACCGATCTCGACCATCGCAGCGATGGCCCAGCCACGTTTGGAAATGCTATCGTCGGTCTTAACTACGTTCAGCAAATCGTCGATCATTTTTTCGCGGTTCGCTTCACTCTGTTTTGCAAATTCAGTAATCGCCTGGATACCTGCTTGGGCGGTTTTTGAATTCTCAAGCTGACTGATCATCTGGTCGTCGGTAGCGGTGTTGTCAGCGCTTTCACTCGCAAATGCAGTTCCCAATAATCCAAATCCAACAGCAAGCATGACAATGGTTTTGATGGTAGTTTTCGGACGACGGTAAATCATTGTTCCAATCATCCCCAACAACCCCAAGCCAAGCAGGGCGCTGAATCCGAAACCGGTGTTGCGAGTGTCGGCTGCGATTTGAGCATCGACTTGCTTCCAATCAATGGCACCAAGTTTCAAAACGCCTTCCTTTTTTAGGCCTGGCCCAAACTGAGTCGCATCGTAGTTCACGTTGTTATTGCGGCTGGCTGGCATTTTGAATTCAGCAAACTTCAAGTTCTCTTTGGAAATCACGGCACGAGGAAAATCACCATCGACAACCGTCAGCGTCATGTCTTTGAGCATGTCCAAGCCCAACTTTTCCGTTTTGGCTCGATCATCGGTCAAAGCTAAAGCGTTTTCCCGGTCGACTTCTTCGCCACGCAAACCAAAATGCTCACCTATTCGCAAAAGCTCTTTTTCTGTTTCTTCATGTTCAAGCGAAAGGTTGCCACTGGAAACGGCAAGTAAATCCGATGCGAATAATTCCTTGGCGATTCCGTTTTTAGAAACTGGGTTGCGACGCGTTGGAAGTGTCTTTCGTTGAAATTCTGGAATGTCTTTCTCAGTCCCTCCAATGATTCTTAGAGGCAAAAGCTCGGTCACATTGTCGAACATTTTCTTGCCAGGAATCTGACGGACGACGTATTCTTCGGGGATGGAACGGATCTTGCGAGGGCCATCTGTCAAAAGATAAACCACATTTCGAAGGTCGCCCTCGTTGAAAGCCGACAGTCGCATTGGAACGACCAGTTCGTCTGACTTGAAACGGAAACCCATCCCCTGAACGTTGCCATCGAACACGCTGCCTTTGGGGACATCGGCTTTGACGCGACGCTGTCCTGCTTTCGGGGCGACACCAGATTTGACTCCGACTTTGGTTTTGACTGCAACAAAACACCAACCGGCTTCGACATAATCAGTGGTGACTTTATCCATGCCGTCAGGGTATTTATAACCGTTGGCGTCCATCCATTTTTTTAAGACGGCTGCACTACCTGCTTCGAGGACGGCGACTTCGTACATCCCGACGGCTTCTTCTTTGAGTACGGTAAGACTGGATTTCATCTTTTTACTGTCCGCTGCCATCGCCAAGCCACCGCCCCCGCCACCTATGCCGCCACGCATCATGCGACGCATTCTCAAATCGACCACAACTTCTGGCGGATCAACTGCGTTGGCGACATGCTCGAATACGTTGTCCGCGACTTTGCGAATCTCTGGAGGCGTGGGAAAAGGGATCAGCATGCCGAAATTATCAACGTTGCCGGTAAAGCCAGGCCGAATCACAAACGACTCAACACCGTCTTTGTGAAAGACATAGGTTTTCTGCAAACCGATTCGGGCAATCGGCGATTTTTTTCCGGTGAAGATCGGCGGAACCATCCCGCAAGGATCAGCGTTCACGCTGGAAAGCATCATAATGCAAACAAGCACAGGAACCATTAGTTTGATTTGGATTCGTCTCATGATTCGATTCTCAGTTGGATCGTTTTTGAATGTTAAAGTTTGCAATATCGTTGTGAGCAATGTCGTTGTGATCAATATCGTTGGGCCGGCGCGATGACCTAAAACCGGATGAGTTGAGCTGAAAATTTAAACAGCAAACCAACCAGCCCGACCAAGCCAAGTAGTGTGACAAAAAGCCTTGACGTCAAAGATGGTGTCACGTTGGGCGACGGCTTTTCAGCACTCGCGAATTGTGTTTCCGTGTTGAAATTTTGCGAAGCATCGTAAGAACTAATCAGTATCCCTTCCTGCTTCCCGCCTGGAGCATGTCGTTTTGTATCATAAAGCTCGCGTTTGTTACGGCTGGAAGCGATCGCAAAATCATCGAACTTAAGATTTTGTTTCGCAACGATCTCTCGAGGAAAGTCGCCATCGACAACCGTTAAAGTCAACTCGGCCAGTTGTGGCATCGTTTTGGCGACCAGCTTTTCCGCTTCTTCGGCTGTTACCTTTTCCATGATTTTGTCGATCTCGACTCCACGCAAACCGAAATGCTCACCGACTCGCAAAAGCTCTTTCTCCGATTCTTCATACTCGAGCGAGTAGCCTTCGGTGTTGGTGGCGACGATATCGGAAACGAAAAGATGTTTCGCAACCCCGTTTTTTGGGTTCGGATCTCGATCGGTTGCCAATCGTTTGCGACGATGGTCGGGAATGTCTTTGTTCGTGCCGCCGATGATTCGAAGTGGCAGTGGCATGGTCAGATGCTTAACCAACTGCTTCCCTTTGAGTTGGCGAACGACATATTCTTCAGGAATGGATCGGATTTTCTTCCCGCCGCGCGTCAACATATAAACAACGTTTCGCATGTCTCCAGGGTTGAAAGCTGACAACCGCATCGGTACGACCAGTTCGTCAGTTTTAAATCGAAAGCCCAGGCCCTGGACGGTCCCGTCAAAAACACTGCCGGTGGGAAGTTCCGTTTTGGCACTTCGTTGTCCGGCTCGTGGGTCGGCACCTTTCTTGGTTCCGACTTTTGTTTTAACCGCCACAAAGCACCAACCTTCGGTGATGTATTCTTCACAGACCGAATCCATGCCTTTGGGGTATTGGAATTTGTTTTTGTCCATCCATTTCTTTAACGCGGCCGCACTGCCAGCTTCGAGAACGGCGACTTCGTACATTCCAACAGCTTCTTCTTTAAGAACTTTAACCCCGCTCTTTTTTCGAGACGCAGAGAATGACATGGGTGCAGCACCTTCGGCGGCCATATCCATCATGAATTCCGGCTTCGGACGTAAATCGACAACCACTTCTGGCGGATCGACTGCTGCTGCAATTTGGTCAAACACATTGTCTGGCACTTTGCGAAGCGCGGGGGGCGAAGGGAAAGGAATTAACATGCCGAAGTTATCGACCTTGCCTTGAAACCCTGGTCGAATCACAAACGACTCAACGCCTTTGTCAAAGTAAACATAAGTCTGCTGCAACCCGATGCGTTTGATGGGCGAGCCCTTGCCAGTAAAGATCGGCGGGACCATGCCGCAGGGATCTGATTTTGCAGGGCTAACGTAAAGCACCGCGATCATCAAGAAAGCAATGATGCCGATTAAACCCATTTTCAGAGGACGCCCCGGAGCTGTTTTTGTTTTCAATTGAGCGGCGTCCTGTCCTTGTAAGGAATTCTGTTTGTTAGGAATCAAGTTCATCGTCTGCCTCCAGTTCGATTTTGATTTCAATCGTGCCTTGGATATCTTTATTGCCGTTACTGATCCAAAGTTGTCCCAGCGTTTGCCAATCGTCTTTATCTTTTAGAACCGTGAACCACGGTCCGCCAACAAAGTGGACGCCTTCGAGTCACAATCGGACCCAAGCGTGATTGAGCCCAACACGTTTGACCGTGCCGCTGGTGACCAGCGATTGAACTTGTTTTGTTTCCATCGAAAATACATGACGACGGTCTAGCGGCACACGAGTGGGCTCGATCCAGGACCGGATAACTCCCGATTGATCGGTCACGCGAATGGTGACGTTAGCGTGGGTAAGCTTCAGCTCTTCCCAGAGGAATTCCGCTCGCTTGGAATCCAAGTCGCCCACGCCAACGGTTTCAATCCACTTTCGCGTTTGCGGGCCGTAATACAAAAGCTCTTCCAACGCGTTGTTGGTTTGATCAATCGGTTCGTAAGTGTATGCGGTCAGGAGTTGCTTGAATGTTTCTTCGTTCAAATGTTCTGTGGGATGTCGGCTGGCTGCACAGCCTGAGGCACAAACCTCTTCGCCATGCGGCTCAAAAATTGCACTGGCATCGTGGCCAAATTCAGTCGTACCAATCGCCGCGGGCGTGACATTGAAACTGGCCAGCCCAGTTGGCAATTGACCCGGAATTTGGATCGGCGGAACAATACCAGATTCATCCCGGTAGGCCGATTCCTTGATAATCGGCAAGTCGATTACTTCTTCAGATGGCTCGGAAACTGGCCGTACAATTTCGCGAGATGGTTTTGGGTCTTCGACGGGCGCACCAAGGATCAGCCGTGCTAGCCATCCCAGAGAAAGTCCTGCGACCACGAGCAACAATCTCGGTGTGATGCTTGATTTAAAAAAGCTTTGTTTCATTTCCCGCACGCTTAGTTCGATTTTTTCCTTTGACGCGATTCCAATCGCGCTAGTTCCGAATATATCCGGTGCTTCAAAGATACCAAATTGCAATGGCTATTAGGTTAACGAACTAGGTGAAAATCCATTAGAAACAAATCGAGATTAACCGCATTTTTCTGCTAAACTTGAAACAGATGTTGGTTTTTCGTGGTATTCCAACCGATCCTCAATTTTGACTTTGTTACGTTCACCCAGAAACTTGCTAGATGAAGCTCTTATTTCCCAATCTCTTGATGATGGCTGCGATTGGTTGCGCATTGATGACCATCGGATTGGGGGATCTGGCTGTTGCGGCAGTCCATTTCCAACAGCCGTTTCATTCGCTGTTGGATGACCCGGAATTAGACGAACGAGAGTCTGAAGAGAGCGAGAAAGACGAAAAACAAGACAGCGTCCAAGATCCTAAAAAACTTGCCGGTGAACTCCCTGATCATTCGCTTTGGCGATTTGGTGAACACGGTCGAACGCCCAAAGCAAATGGCATCTACCGGTTGGCTTATTCCGAAAACGGAAAGTTTCTTGCGACCAGAAATCGCGATTTTGAAATCAACATTTACGACATTGAAAAACAAAAAGTCATTTGCGAAATCCAATTGGATGAACGCGTTGACTCAATTGACTTTTCTCCTGATTCCGAGTTCTTTGCTACCGCTGGGCTGGGCCCCAAAGTCAAAATCTGGAACACGAAAACGGGAAAACTTGAGTCGGAAATCGAAACCGATGGAACGGCGGCCTACTTTAATTCAGTCGGAAATGCGATCAATGTTTTAGGCGAAACGCACGTAGAGACTTATTCGTGGCCGGGCGTGCAAATGACCACGCAACGAAAATGGAAAACACGGAGCAATGAAACTCGCTCTGCCATGTCGCAAGATGGCCGGCTGGTCGTCAGCTACTGCAGATTGAAAAGCGGAATTTACCAAACGTTGGTGATTGACCTTGAAGAAAAAGTCAAAGTCCAACTGGACGGTCCGACGCAAATCCCCAGATCGGTTGTCGTTTCACCCAATCGGTTTTGGGTTGCCGGAACCTACCGTGACGAAAACGTTCGACTTTGGGATTTACGTGACTCAAAACGAAGAGTCTATACGATGCGAAAACATACTGAAATCGTTCAGTCGTTGGCGTTCTCAGGGGACAGCCGTTTTCTTGTTTCGACCAGCTGGGATCAGACTGCAGTGGTTTGGGATCTGTTGGTACGGCAATCTATTGGGAAATTTAAAGGCCACGCGGCGCATGTGACGTCCGTTGCCTTTGACTCGCTTGAAAATCGTTTTGCGACGGGAGCTTCAGGGGTCAACGATTGTTCGGTGATCGGATGGGATGTTCAAGAGATGTTGATCCCGCCAGAAGAAAAAGCATTCGTAGAAAAATCTGAAGCCAAAGACTTTAGTAAGATCTGGAAGAGACTGGGAGCCAGCACGATCAGGTCATCCCTGCGGGGCACCGCCAGTTTGGTTTATGGCGATTCAGCCATCATGGACGAGTTGGAATTTCGATTGCCAGATCCGATTGATTCAGGAGCGTCAAGCACGCTTGATGAATTGATCACCAAACTCAATGACCCGGAATTTCAAGTTCGTCAAAACGCTACGGAGCAATTGATGCTCATACGGACCAGAGCTGAACCAAGACTTCGTGAGCTATTGGTAGAATCGCAATCCCCCGAACTCAGATATCGTATCGGGATTATTCTGAAAAAGAAATTCAAATCCCGCATTCGTGAGCACGTCGAAACACGTCGTTGGGGCAGAATCGTATTTGCTTTAGAACTTCGCAACACGCCTCGTAGCATTAAATTGTTAAAGCAAATTGCAAACGGCCATGAAGAAGTCGAGGTTGCTCAAGACGCCACTTTTGCACTGAAACGGATTAAGAAGAGGGAAGAGAGAAAATTGGTGTCGAAGTCTGATGAGTGAAACAGCGCGGCTGCAATTCCTCGGTCGCATTCATGCTTCACTTTTTCAAGTTTGGTTCTCAACTGATTTCGAATCTGAATCTAAATCTGAATTCGCATCCTGCTCTTCCTCAGCCAAACGCTCCATTTCCCATTCATGCACGATCGAATCAGCGACATCAGGCATCGGCTTTGTGACGAACCAGATAACATAAGCCGAAGTGATCAGCACAAACCCGATCGGGTAAATAAAGCCATACGGATACTTTGACAGCAAGGATGCAACGATCGTCGCTACAAACGCAGTCATGTAGATTAACGTTCCGATTGAAAACTGTTTTTCAGTAGATGGCATGTTGCTTTTTTAATTAAGTGCCAGGCAGTCGCGACTCAAGCGATCCAGCTCTGCGAAACGAATATTGTTACTTCGTGTCATAAAGCGGCGAAGGAAAATCTGGCTCAGCCGTTCGCGTTTTCAAAAACGCTTTTTCCAAACGCTCGACAATTTCAGGATTGTTTCCCGCAACGTTATTTGTTTCATTGCGATCACTTTCCAAGTCGTATAGCTGCCAGTCGCCCGGGTTCTTTTTACGAACCGCTGTGCGAATCGCTTTCCATTTTCCGTCACGGATCGCAACGATTCCTCCGTAACCACTAAACTCCCAAATCATCGGTTCGGTTCGTTTGGGAGCAGGTTCGCCTTGCAGTACATCAGTCAAATTGATCCCATCCAATTGCTGATTTTCAGGTGTTTTTCCACCACCAATTTCAGTCAGCGTTGGAAACCAATCGGGAAAATAGGAAGGGACTTCGCAAATCGTTCCTGGTTTTGTCTTTCCTGGCCAGCGGACGATGCATGGGATTCGAATGCCGCCTTCGTAACAGCTTCCCTTATACCCTTTCATTCCGTCATTGGAGTTAAAGAAAGTACAAGCCGCTCCGCCGATGTGAAAATTCGGATCTTTTCCGCCATGGGTCGGTCCATTGTCAGAAGTGAAAATGACAATCGTTTTTTCTTCGAGTCCATGTTTCTTAAGTCGCTTTAAAATCGTACCGACATGCTCATCAAGGTCGGAGATCATCGAAGCGTACGCCGCTCGTGGACGCGGGTGAGGCAAGTAACCATTCTGCCCACGATAAGCTCCAAACTCGGCATCCCACTCCTCCGGATATCGATCAAGCCATTCCTGCGGTGGCTGCATTGAAACATGCGGCTCGACAAACGGTAGATAAAGAAAGAACGGTTCGTCTTTGTTGGAATCAAGAAACTTGAGAGCTTGTCTGAGAATCAAATTCGGTGCGTAGTTTTTGGATCGATACGTTTCGGCAAGCACTTCGCCTTCGGGCTGGCGATGATGGCCCGGAATCGGAAAACCATTGACCCTGACTTCTTTTTCGTCACTGTCGAGAAACGGCGGATAGAAACTATGGGCGTTACGTTGGCAGTTGTAGCCGTAGTAGCGATCGAAACCTTGCTTCATCGGCGATCCGGTTGTATTGGACGGGCCAAGTCCCCATTTCCCAAACGCTCCCGTTCGATAACCTGCGTCTTTTAAAACTTCAGCAATGGTCACGACTTCATCGGTGATCGGCCACTGACCTGGAAAGATTCTTCCATTACCCGAATCACGATTGCCGCGAATTTCAGCATGAGCCAAATGTTGCCCCGTCATCAAAACACAACGTGCTGGAGCACATACTGGGGCCCCGGTGTAATGCTGTGTGAAACGTAGGCCTTGTTTTGCCAGCCCGTCTAAATGAGGCGTCTTGATTTTCTCCTGGCCGTAGCTGCCAAGCTCACCATACCCAAGATCGTCCGCCATAATAAATACGATATTCGGTTTGTCGATGGTCGCTTCGTCAGCTCGCAGACCAGTACAAACAGAACCGCAAAACATCGCGAACAACAGCGCCGAGAAACTAAAGATAAACTTTGCCATAGGAAGCCCAAGTGGATATGTGAGGTTTCATCTTAACAAACAGTCCCGCATGATGCTTGCCGCAGCCGCACGATTTGGGGCGTATAAGTTTTGCGTAGACAGACTATCGAAAGTTAATTACCGTTTTCAAGTAGCGAACAAATCGCTTGCCCAGCGGCGAGGCTCCAACGCGAACTTTGGCTTGACCGCGAAACCCATTGAGCAACACAACATCGACGTGATCCAAGGGCACACTTGCTTCGTAAGAAGGAAACATGGGCACTTCCTTACCACCCGCTACGGGTTTGGTCGCGATTGAGCCACCATTGTTGACTGAAAGTTCACGCGGAACAGTATCCAGCGGATCACGAGAGACAAATTCAATATTGCCTTTAATTTTCGCCCCAATCCGCTCGTCCACCATCATGGTTACGGGCTGATCGGGTTCGATAAATTTGGCATTGGATTGTTCGATCACCAACATCGCTTTCATCTCGGTGGGCTCGCCAATCAAGCAATACAAAGTCTGATACTCCAAAAACGCATTTCGATTTTCCGCATCCAAAGGCGTTCCAGACCAACTAACAAGCGTTCTTTGGTCCTCCAAAACATCAACCGGCTCAACCGGTTTGTTGGGAGGAGGGATAATCACGCCCTCACGCGTAGCTACTAATTTCAACTCGCCCACTAACCGAGTCTGCAACGCAATACGGTTTTCGAGATCAGAAATCTGCGATTCAGCTCGCTTGATTAAGCGAGAGCTATCTTCGATTCTTTTTTCATTCAAACGAAAGTCAGCCAACTGTGACTGAGCTTTCGCCAACAGGCCGTTGAGTTCCTCAAGTCTCATCTCCAGATCTGCATTTTCAAGCAACGCGATCACGTCGCCTTTTTTTACACGGTCACCAGCCTGAAAATAAACTTCCTTCAACGATCCTGGCTGGCTCACGTAGATCTGCTCGGAACCGATAGGCATTACGACAAAGCTCGCTTGCACATTGTGTGGCACCGGAATCATAAACAGCCCGCAAGCCACTAACGCGACGACCAAACACGAAATGGCAAATCTTACTTTCTTCACTTCTCTAAACCTTCCCGGGTACCAAAAGAATTTGACCATTTTAAAAAGCGGAATAACGACCATTCCGATAAGTGAGAACACAATCATGATGTGACCAATAATTGACACGCCATACGGCTCGAAAATTTTCACCAGAAACCAAAAAATCAACAGCATCACGAACCAGCGGTAGACAAACGAAGCCACGCTATAAACCGCAAACGAAATTTGGTGTCGCGTCGGCAACATTCGCGAATTGACAGGCTGCATACCAAGGCATGTTACTTTGAGTTTGCTGACCAATGATGTTTTTGATTTCTGCGCCAAGTTCGGGATCTCAAGGAAATCCGAAAGCATGTAATAGCCGTCGTAACGCAGCAACGGATTGGCGTTGAACAGCAACGTACTTACGCCGCACAGGAAAATTGTGTTCAGCGCGATGTAATGAATGACGCCAGGCTGCGTGTACCACCAAATGAATGTGCAAATGGACGCCAATATAACTTCGACGTACATTCCTGCTGCACCGATTGCGATTCGATGCCATTTGTTTGGCAGCAACCACGAATCGGAAGTGTTACAGTACATCGCCGGAGTCATCACAAGCAGCATGAACCCAATTTCATGGCATTCTCCGCCAAAGTGCTTACACATCAATCCGTGGCCAAGTTCGTGAATCGACTTGGTCACAATCATGATCGCGCCCATGAAGAAGATGTTATTCAAATTGAAAAACTGCCCAAACTCTGGGAGACGTCGGTAAAATTCATCCAGATTTTGCATCACCAACACGAGCGCTGCGGTGCAAATGAACAAACAGAGATAGAAACAGGATTTAGAAAAGAACCAACTGACTTTGGGATAGAGCCAACTCAAAAATCGCTCTGGGTCAACGCCTGGAAACTTGAGAGACATCACGCTCATCAAGAGCTGCATCGCTTTTTGCTTAAGCTCTTTGTTGCGTTTGATCTGCAGCGGAGCGGCTTGACCTGGGGCATTTGAAATCAGCAAGCCGTTTTTATGGAACGAGTTGACGAGCATGTGCACGTCTTCGACTCGAACTTGTACTTCCGGAAAACGCCGTGCCAGTTCGTCGCAAATGTCCTGGTAACTGTTCGATTCGTCGAGCATCTCCAAGGCAATCCGTTCAGGCTCTTGAACGCGGAAGTATTTCATGGCCACCGGATCTTTGACGATCCACGACTGTTCACCTTGATAGACCGTTTCCTGTATCACGAGGTCTCGACGGACGCGCAGCCGAATAGGGCGCTGCTCCGACGTTTGCATTGAATGATCAATGACCGACACGATGACCTCAAGAATTTAGAAAAAAGAACGACCGCATAAACGAATCAATGAAAATTGACTGTTGAACATTGACTGTTGAACATTGCCCAGTAACCAGCAATCAAAAAAGTTTGAACCACTGTTTTTGAACAAACTCTTTTACTCCGTGAAACAGCGAATAGCCCAGTGACGTTTTTCCGCAAATCACATTTGCGGAAACGCCCGATTTGACTTGGTGAATATCAAGCTGATCATTTTCGATTTCGACTTTCAAACGAACACACTGGCCTTGATCAGGCGTCACTACCGTCGCGTTACCAATATCGACCAACTGGCCTTTCAATTTACGTTCAGGATCTGCCGCAAGGATAAACTCGACATCAAGCGGTTTGCCATCGTTCTTTTGGTAAGCTGAAAGCAAGTGGCCGATTTTCTGATCGGGCAAATTCAACTCAAGCTGCCACTTGCCATCCGCATCGACGACTTCCATAAGCAACTCGCCACGAGAAAGCGGCCGCATTTTAAAACGCTCTTCGACGTTCCAGGTAATCACACGCCCATCTCGCGGACTCGTCACGTTAAGTTTGTCGAGCTTGCGTTGAACCAAATCCCGCTGCCGCTCATAGCTGGCCAATTCTGCCTTTTGAGCGTTCAAATTTTGTTCGCCCAATTGTTCTTCTGCATCGCCACGTGTAAGCAACAGAGTTTCCGTTGAGAGAATCTGCTGTTGGATCTCGTCAATCTTTCCTTTTAACTCGGCTGCCTGCGATTCAAGAGTAATGTTGACCATCGACACAAGCGTTTGGCCTTTTTTAACCATCGAGCCATGTGAAACCGCGATGTCGGCGACGGTGCCTTCCAATGGAGCGAAAACATTGCTGCGATTTTTTGGAACCAAGACCCCATCGCAGGAGACTTTGAAATTGGTAGGCATCAAAGCGAGTAACAAACCGGTTATCAAAACGACAGCGGATACCAAAGCCGTTTTGGAGAGGTTTCGCGCTGCCAAAACGACTGTTGATTTACCCAGCCAATGCCAAACGGGATAAAACAACAACTGACGATGGCTGTAAGCGTTGCGATACGCGTCGGCGGCGTGGCGCGACACGACATCGACAGCATTGGCGACTGACGATCGCGTCCATTCTTCGCCACAATGTTCAATCACTAAACCGCCAATGACCCGATTTTTGGCTTTGACCGCATCGGGACGTTCTTGAAACTGAGGCGGCTGGTCGTAAATCGGAACCACAACCAAAGAACGGGTGGCAGCGATGGCAAGATATTCTTGCAGAGGGCTTTCAATTTCTGGTGGCAGTTGATTTTCCGCGGGATACCAAAAATCTTGTTTGGTAGGCAAAACGCGTTGGACGACTTTTCGCAACAAGTGCACGTTGTTGCTGCGGTTGTTGACGGATGCCTGACCGCTAATCGCTTTGACCACACAGCGATTTCCTTTGGTCAAAACAACGGAGACACGATCGCAGTCGAGAACACGGCGGGCTTCGTTGGCAATTTGCTTTGCCGTCTCTGCTGGGTCAAGCGAACGATGAATTTGGTGAACGTACTCGTCCAACTGCGACGGACCGATTTTTTTGACCGCGCTCTGCGGCTCGTTCATTTGATTTTCTACATCGCGCCCAATCGGTACGCCTGGAGTTTTGGCAACTCCAGAATTCGCAGGTGCACTTGGTATCTCACATTCGCTGGCCGCTTGGCACAATGCCTCAAGCGTATTTGCATGCTCGGCGTAAACGTGGGGAACGAGGCCTTGTGGGAAAAACAACTCAATCAGATCGACGGTTGGCCTGCCGGTCGTTGACGACTTTGCCCGCACGGCAGCCATCATGATTACGGGATGTTCGAATGGGATTTGACCTGACGCATTCGGCTTTGGCTTTGTGACCAGTGTCTTGCTTGGCGTAAGTCCCAGCGTTTGGTGAATCAAGCCAAGGTGCACTTGCTCACTGATGCCAATTTTCAAAACCTCACGGTCACGCGATTGAATTTGAGAAATCGGTTGAAACGGAGTCGCACTACAATTCCAGGCAATACCGCTAAGTGCATTCGTTTGCGATCCGGCAAAGCGCAAAAACGCCTGAAAGAAAGCTAACCGCGTTGGCGCTTCTTGGGCGATTTTCTTGACTGAGTCATTGATGGTAAGGCTCATGGATTTGGATCATCCAAAGGGTCGAAGACTGAGAAAAACTGATGGCGGGATTGCTAATATTGCGCGAATTGACCCTCTTAAACTATAATCAATCGTTGCCTTTTGTTTTGAGCGAAACCCCACTTTCTTTTCATTTCTATGAGCTTTGGGATCCTTTTTGAACGCTTATGATTTTTCCATCGCCAATCGAATACGTCGACTGGCGAAAAAACTCGAATCCTGCACGGACCAAGAGCTGTGCAAGCAAGGATTGTCGTTGAAATATCGCGCCACCACCGGCGGTAAAATCAACGATCTAATCCCACAAGCGTTTGCGCTTGTTTGCGAATCGGCACGGCGAAGCATCAACATGGTGCCCTACGACGTGCAATTATTTGCTGGGATTCAAATCGCACGTGAACACGTTGCAGAAATGAAAACTGGAGAAGGCAAAACGCTTACTGCCTGCCTTCCAACTTTTCTTCATGCCCTTTTCGACCGAGGCGCACACGTTGTCACGGTTAACGATTATCTTGCCAAACGCGATTTTGAAATAATGAGCCCCGTCTATGAGCGTTTAGGATTAAGCACAGGCGTGATCCAATCGGATGATACACCCGAGCAACGTCAAGTCGCGTACCGAAAGGATATCACGTACGGGACAGCAAAAGAATTTGGTTTTGATTTCTTGCGTGACAGGCTGAAGCTTGCCGGTTCGAGTTCGCGAATTTCATCGCATTCTGACCTGACAATGCGTGGCTTGCATTTTGTGTTGGTCGATGAGGCAGATAGTGTTTTGATCGATGAAGCCCGTACTCCACTGATCATTGGAATCGTCGACGCTAATGAAGAACAAAAAAAGCAAGCCTGTTTCCAGTGGGCAGCAAAACACGTGACCACGATGCAAGAAACATCTGACTACCAATACGATCACGACCGCCAAAAGGTAACACTTGAGCCCAGTGGAATCGAAAAACTCCGCCACTTGCCACAAACGGATTTCACGCGAATGGTCCCTATCCGGCAACTTTACAACTACATGGAAAACGCAATTAAAGTTCGTCGCGATTTTCATCTGGACGAACACTACATCGTGCGAGATGGCAAAATCGCGATCGTTGATCAATTCACGGGGCGCGTTGCCGAAGGCCGTCAATGGCAGGGTGGCATCCACCAGTCCGTCGAAGCCAAAGAGAATCTCGAGATCAGCCCTGCCACAGGTCAAGGTGCAACCATCACGCTCCAAACCTTCTTTCGTCGCTATGAGTATTTTGGCGGGATGACCGGAACGTGTTGGACAAGTCGCTCCGAATTTAAAAAGGTCTATAAAAAGAAAGTCGTTCGCGTGCCGACCAATCGACCAGTTCAACGCATTAAGCTTCCAACGCAAATCTATTCGAATTTCGAATCAAAAATCGCAGCTGTGGTCGAAGAATCCCAACTCATGATCGCGGCCGGCCGAGCCGTTTTGATTGGCACCAAAAACGTTGACAAATCGGAAGCACTTTCACGTGCCCTCACCGAGCTGGGTATCACCCACGAAGTCCTCAACGCGAACAACCACGAGCGTGAAGCAGAAATTGTTGCGAAGAGTGGCCAGCCTGGCTGCGTGACGGTGGCGACAAATATGGCAGGTCGCGGAACGGATATTATGCTCGAAGACTCCGTGCGCAAGGCCGGCGGACTGCATGTGATTTTGACTGAGATTCACGAAAGCCAGCGGATCGATTGGCAATTGATTGGACGCGGTTCGCGACAAGGCGATCCCGGGAGCTTTCGAATTTTCCTGGCCATGGACGATGAAGTCTTGAAGTTTGGACTTGGGCCCAAAAAGTCTGAATCGCTTTTCAAAACATACAACCGAAATTCGTCAGGCGATTCGTCGAAACCCAAACGGCTCCCTCGCCACCTGTTTCGACACTTTAACCAAGCCCAGCAGAAACTCGAGCGCAAGCACTTGATCGATCGAATGGTTTTGCTCAAGCAAGACAAGGAGCGGCAAGAGCGACATTTCGAAATGGGCCAAGATCCCTTTTGCGACGTCGTGCGGTCTTAATATCGGC
>CAYZGP010000033.1:14614-16235 GCA_964478065.1 uncultured Pirellulaceae bacterium | reverse complement strand
TGGCCTTCTTTCCTCGTCGCCTGTGAGCTTTTCGATTTTCTGCCAATGAGCTAACATCAACCTTCTAAAGATTGAGCTATTTGTCGACTTGTAACATCTAGCCATACAATTCGCCCAAAACAGAATTCTTTGAAGGAACTTACCTTGGCTGATGCAGATATTGGTTTGATTGGACTCGCCGTAATGGGCGAAAACCTGGTTTTAAATATGGCCAACAATGGCTACACCGTTGCCGTTTACAATCGCACAACGTCGAAGGTTGACAATTTCATCGCCGGTCGCGCCCAAGGCAAATCGATCGTCGGTGCTCACTCGGCAGAAGAGCTTTGTTCAAAACTGAAAAGCCCGCGTCGCGTGATGATCATGGTCAAAGCCGGAGCTGCAGTTGACAAAGTCATCGATAGCCTTGTGCCGCATCTGGACAAAGGTGACATCATTATCGACGGCGGCAACAGCGAATTTCCAGACAGCATTCGGCGAACAAATGACCTTGCCGAAAAAGGTTTTCTTTACATCGGGACAGGTGTTTCCGGCGGCGAAGAAGGTGCCCTCAAAGGGCCAAGTATCATGCCTGGTGGAAACCCGGACGCTTGGCCGCACGTCAAACCGATCTTTCAGGCGATCTCCGCTAAAACTGACAAAGGAGAACCGTGTTGCGATTGGGTTGGTTCCGGCGGAGCAGGTCACTTTGTGAAAATGGTTCACAACGGGATCGAGTATGGCGACATGCAATTGATCTGCGAAACTTATCAGATGATGAAAGACGGATTGGGCATGTCGAATTCGCAAATGCACGAAGTGTTTGCGAAATGGAACAACGGCGTGCTGGATAGCTACCTGATCGAAATTACACGTGACATTTTTGCGTATAAAGACGAAGACGGAAATGAAACTGTCGACTTGATCCTCGACAAAGCCGGACAAAAGGGAACGGGAAAGTGGACTGCGATCACGGCGCTGGACGTTGGCCAACCGCTGACCTTGATCGGGGAAGCCGTTTTCTCTCGATGCCTTTCGGCACTTAAGGATGAACGAGTCGAAGCGGCCAAAGTACTCAATGGTCCTGCCACAAAATTCGAAGGCGACGCCGCAGCGTTTGTGGACGATCTTGAGCAGGCGCTTTACGCTTCAAAAATTGTTTCCTACGCCCAGGGCTACCAATTGATGCGAGCGATCTCTGATGAAAAAGACTGGAACCTAAACTACGGCGCAATCGCTTTGATGTGGCGTGGCGGTTGCATCATTCGTTCCGCATTCCTCAACAATATTCGAGATGCATTTGAAAAAGACGCTCAGCTCACCAACCTGCTGCTTGATCCGTTCTTTGAGAAAGCGGTTGAAAATGCACAAGGCGCTTGGCGCCGTGTTGTTGCAACAGCAGTGACGATCGGTGTTCCGATGCCAGCGATCAGTGCGGCGCTGGCTTATTTCGACGGTTACCGAACAGGCCGATTACCAGCCAACCTGCTGCAGGCTCAGCGGGATTACTTTGGCGCACACACTTACGAGCGCGTGGACAAACCACGTGGAGAATTTTTCCATACCAACTGGACTGGACGCGGCGGCACGACATCGTCGTCGACTTACAACGCTTAATCGATTGACCAAGCTTAATCGCTTT
>CAYZGP010000033.1:0-14514 GCA_964478065.1 uncultured Pirellulaceae bacterium | reverse complement strand
ACGACATCGTCGTCGACTTACAACGCTTAATCGATTGACCAAGCTTAATCGCTTTTTCAAAGCGTTCCACGCTGACGCGTTGCGGAAAAATGCACACATACAAGGAATGATCTGTGAAAAACTCCAATCCTGAACCACTAATCCTCGCGATTTTCGGGGCTTCTGGTGATTTGGCAAAACGTAAATTAATCCCGGCGATTTTTGACTTGTACGAGCGAAAGTACTTGCCGGAACATTTTGCGATCCTGGGTATTAGCCGCAGCAAACTCTCAGATGATGACTTTCGCAACAGAGTCTTTTTCGAAAACGAGTTCATCGATCTTTCCAATGTTGCCGACGACGTCCAACAGGCGTTTGCAAAGTGCTTGTTCTATCAACCGATCGATACCAATTCAGTTGATGATTACAGTTTGGTCAAAGATCGAGTCGAATCGCTGGACAAAGATTTCCAGACGCAGGGCAACGCGATTTTTTATCTTTCGACGCCGCCGATTCTGTACGATAAAATTCCGCGCTTTCTTGCACACCATGGACTGCATAAAAAAGAAGGCAGCTACCGTCGATTGGTAATTGAGAAACCGTTTGGCTACGACCTTGAGTCGGCTCGGGCGTTAAACACCAGTCTGAAAGAACACTTTGACGAAGACGACATCTATCGTATTGATCATTACCTCGGAAAAGAAACCGTTCAAAACCTGTTGGTGACACGTTTTTCAAATGGCGTTTTCGAACCGCTTTGGAATCGCAATTACATTCACCATATTGAAATCACCAACGCCGAGAACATCGGAGTTGGCTCGCGCGGTGGGTATTACGATACGTCGGGTGCACTGAGAGACATGTTTCAAAATCACTTGATGCAAGTCGTGGCCCATCTCGCAATGGAACCGCCCATTTCTCCAGATGCCAAATCGATTCGCAATGAAAAGACGAAGCTTTTTGAATCGCTTCGCCCGATCAAGGAATCCGAAATCGCAACACACGCCATCCGCGGTCAATATACGCGTTCATCAGTCCGCGGCGAAGAAGTCAACGGCTATCGCGAAGAAGAAGGCGTGCCTGATGCTTCAAAAACAGAAACGTTTGCCGCTGTAAAGTTTTTTATCGACAATTGGCGTTGGTCAGGAGTTCCGTTTTACGCTCGTACAGGAAAACGACTTCCCGCGAAAGTCACCGAAGTCACAATCACGTTTAAAAAACCGCCGCACACTTTGTTTCGTCGGCAGCAAGACATGCTAGACTCGCGGGCACACAATCAATTGATCATTCGCATTCAACCCGACGAAGGATTGCTGCTAAATTTCGGAATGAAAGTTCCTGGTGAAGGTTTCAATGTCAAAAACGTTGGAATGGATTTTCATTATTCGGATCTCGCCGAAAACGATGTCCCCAAAGCCTACGAACGGTTGCTGCTTGACTGCATGCGCGGCGACGCAACACTTTATGCACATGGCGACAGCGTTGAACATTCGTGGGAATTCGTAAAACCGATTTTGGACGCCTGGAAAAATGACTCTAGCATTCCCGTTTATGGTTACCCCGCGGGAACCTGGGGGCCGGAGGTTGCCAACAACTTGATCGAACCTGCTGAATTGACCTGGCGAGATCCTTGCCGGCGACTGACCGACGACACATCGTATTGCGAACTTTAAGTAACAGCCGGTTGTTTCCCAACAACTCAATATGCATCCTCCGCAAATCATCCAAGCCCTTCGAACGCTCGCAAACAAATTCGAGGGCGAAATTCAGATGGATGATCTCACGCGAACCATCTATTCGACCGATGCGTCTGCTTATCAAGAAATGCCCCTGGCGGTTGCGTTTCCAAAATCCGAATCCGACATCGAAAATCTGATCGAACTCGCGCGAGACAATTCGGTCGGGATCATTCCCAGAACAGCCGGAACTTCTTTAGCCGGCCAAGTCGTCGGGTCTGGCATCGTGGTTGACGTCTCTCGTCACATGACAAAGATCCTGGAGATTAACGCAGAAGAAAAATGGGTTCGTGTTCAGCCGGGTGTGATTCGCGATGAACTCAACATGGAACTGGCGAAACATGGATTGATGTTTGGCCCAGAAACTTCCACGTCCAACCGAGCCATGATTGGCGGGATGGTTGGTAACAATTCATGCGGCTCCAATTCGATTAAATATGGAAGCACACGCGATCACGTTTTGTCGATTAGCGGAATCTTAAGCGACGGAAGCCGGGGCAAGTTTTCGACATGGAGTGAGAACGTCTTTGCAGAAGCTTGCGATCCAGATGACGGCTCACTTCTCAGCGATATTTGCCGAGGCGTCCAGGAAATGCTTTCTGATAGAGAAATACGCGCAGAAATCCGGCGTGAATTTCCCAAGCCCGAAATCCCTCGCCGCAACACGGGCTATGCCGTTGATTTGCTAATGGACGCAGCGGTATTCGATCCCGATAGTGAACTTCAAATTGATTTTTGCAAACTTCTGACCGGATCCGAAGGGACGTTGTTTTTTTCGACGGAAATTAAACTGAATTGTTTGCCTGTTCCGCCACCAGTACTTGGGCTCCAGTGTGCACATTTCAAAAGTGTTGATGCCGCGTTGCATGCGACGCAGATTGCCGTCGAATACGAGCCTTATGCCGTCGAGTTGATCGATCAATTCATTCTCGAAGGAGCCGCGCGCAATCGCGAACAGGCAAAGAACGCAGATTTTGTCGAAGGGAAACCAGGGGCGATTTTAATCACGGCGATCCGAGGCGAATTTCAGGAGGAAGTGCTTTCGATCACCGAAAAAATCAAAACTCAAATGCAATCGGCGGGGCTAGGATACAGCTTTCCTGTTTTGATGGGCGACGAAACGAAAAAGGTTTGGGACTTAAGAAAGGCCGGACTCGGAATCGTGGCCAACATTCCGGGCGACGAAAAACCGTGTGCGGTCGTCGAAGACACGGCGGTTGCGGTTGCTGACCTTCCGGAATTCATCCGTGAGTTCAACCAAATTCTCGACGACCAGTTCGGTTTGCAGTGCGTGCACTATGCGCATGCCGGCTCGGGCGAAATTCACTTGCGGCCAATCTTGAATTTAAAAACTGCCAAAGGCAATCAGCAGTTTCGCGAGATCGCTTCGGCGATTGCGGACTTGGTCAAAAAATACAAAGGCTCACTTAGCGGTGAACATGGTGACGGACGATTGCGTGGTGAGTTTCTCGAACGAATGGTCGGCACAAAAAATTATGAGCTGATCAAACAAATAAAACGACTTTGGGATCCGAATAATATTTTCAATCCTAACAAAATTGTCGACACACCACCCATGAACACCCAGCTGCGGTACGAGCCAGGGCAGCGGACGCGCGAGGTGGAAACGGTTTTTGATTTCTCAAACGAACAAGGCGTCTTGCGCGCGGCTGAACTTTGCAGCGGTTCAGGAGATTGTCGCAAGACGCATTTGTCCGGTGGAACGATGTGCCCAAGCTACATGGCGACGCGCGACGAAGCCGACTCGACTCGCGGTCGTGCGAACATGCTGCGTCATGTTTTGACTCACCCAACCAATGAATCGAATCCGTTTGACAATGAAGGTTTGAAGCAAGTTATGGATCTTTGCCTTTCCTGCAAAGGCTGTAAACGCGAATGTCCATCCAATGTCGACGTTGGAAAAATGAAGGCTGAATTCCTGCAGGGATACTACGATGTGCATGGCGTGCCACGTCGAGCCAAAACGATTGCGGCGTTTTCGAAGAACATGAGGCTCGCCTCAAAGGCACCTTGGTTTTTCAATTTCGCCACCGGCAATCCAATCACAGGTCCAGCGATCAAGTGGTTTTCCGGTTTCGCGATCAAGCGTTCATTGCCAAAACTTTCCTCGGTGACACTTCAAAAATGGTTTGCCAGCCACAAACCACATGCCAACGCCGGCACGAAGGGAAAAGTGTTGTTGTTCTGCGACGAGTTTACGAACTTCAACGATACAAAAATCGGAATCGCGGCGGTTGAGTTGCTTGAGCGAATCGGATTTTCGGTTGAAATTCCAAAGCATGTCGAAAGTGGTCGGGCTGCGATTTCAAAAGGATTGTTGCGAATGGCTCGGGAGTACGCGGAGCAAAATGTTCGAGCGCTTGGGCCATTGGTATCCGAAAATGCTCCTTTAATTGGCATCGAACCATCTGCGATTTTGAGTTTTCGTGACGAGTATCCGCAGTTGGTTTCCGAGGACCTAAAAGAACAATCCAAAACGCTTGCCAAAAACGCGTTAATGTTTGATGAGTTTGTTGGGCGGCTGATTGAATCAGATCAACTCAACTCGACGATGTTTCGTGAAAGAGATCAGACGATCCGGCTTCACGGGCACTGCCACCAAAAGGCTCTTGCTTCTCTCAAACCGACGGTCCAAATGCTCCAATTGCCGAAAGGTTATCGTGTCCGTCTGATTCCATCTGGGTGTTGCGGGATGGCAGGCTCGTTTGGATACGAATCTGAGCACTACGATGTTTCGATGCAGATTGGCGAACTGGTTTTGTTTCCAACGGTACGAGCCGAGCCCACCGAGAGTTTAATTGCAGCACCAGGAACCAGCTGCCGGCATCAGATTTCCGATGGGACGGGCAAAAAAGCACTGCATCCGATTGAGATTTTGCGTGATGCGTGGCTGTAGTTTGGGTTATAGCATTGCCCAAATAAGCGGGGGCTTGCCACGTCGTTCGCACCCCTTCGCGTCAGGGCAAACAAGTCTAAAATAATGGATTGCTGTGATTTCTTATTAGGTCAAGTTTAAACAACGATGCAAGAAAACATCTTTCACCACACATACGAAAACGGACTGACGTTAATCGCTCAGCGGATGCCGTGGCTGGAGTCGGCGGCTTTTTCGTTTGCCGTTCCGGCAGGTTGTCGATTCGATCCCGACGGAAAAATTGGCACGGCTAACTTTGCCTGCGAAATGGTCCAACGAGGAGCCGGAAAATATGACAGCCGAGAATTCATCGAAGCGTTGGAGTCGCTAGGCTGTGACTACACGTCTTCGGCTTCGCTGTACAACACGAATTTTGGCGGCGCGATGCAAGCGGCTCAGCTGCACGACGCGATCTCGGTTTACGCAGACGTTTTTCGCCGGCCCCATTTTCCCGAAACCCAACTCGAAGACGGTCGTATGGTTTGTTATCAGGAAATCGCCGCACTCGGTGACGACCTGGCCCAACGAACGCTTCGTCATTTGCGTTCGAACTTCTACGGCACGACCGATGGACGTAGTTGCGAAGGTACAATGGAGTCGGTCGCTTCGATTACGCTTGACGACCTCAAAGCATTTTACGAATCGATGTACCGTCCCAACGGCATGATCATCGCGTGTGCCGGAAAACTCGACTGGGAATCACTTAAGTCGCATGTCGGTCAACTGTTTGACGATTGGGCCCCAAAAGACGATCCGAACATTGAGTCAACGCCGCCCTCGCATGGTGTCGATCACATTCAACATGAAAGCGAACAAACGCACATCGGAATTGCTTATCCCGGCGTGGCCTATTCGCATGACAATTACTATCTCAATCGGGGTGCGATCGGTGTGCTCAGTGGCGGGATGAGCTCTCGGCTATTCACCGAAGTCCGAGAAAATCGTGGGTTGTGTTATACCGTTTTTGCTTCCTGCCATACGCTTAAGAACAAAGGTGCAGTGCTTTGTTATAGCGGCACGTCCAATGACCGTGCCCAGGAAACGCTGGACGTCATCATCGAAGAGGTGCAAAAACTCGCTGCGGGAATCACAGAGGCGGAGCTTCGACGATTGAAAGTTCAAATCCGCAGTGGCTTGGTGATGCAGCAGGAATCGTCTCGCTCGCGAGCCAGTTCAATTGCGGGCGATTGGTTTCATCTTGGGCGCGTGCGAACTTTGGATGAAGTCAACGCAAACGTCAACGGGCTGACGGTTGCATCGATCAACGAGTATTTGGCAGCCAATCCGCCAGGCAAATTTGACGTCGTAACGTTGGGCCAGCAGCCATTGGTATTTGACGAGTCGAAATTGGGAGAAAAAGCCAATGGAGTATAAACAACACACGCTCGAAAACGGGCTTCAAATATTGGCTGAATGCAATCCGCGTGCGTACACTTCGGCGTTTGGATTTTTTGTTCGCACCGGTTCGCGCGATGAGACATCTGAAATCGGAGGCGTTAGTCATTTTCTGGAGCACATGGTTTTCAAAGGCACGCCAAACCGAACCGCGGCTCAAGTCAACCTTGAACTTGATGAGATGGGATCAAGCAGCAATGCGCGAACGGGAGAAGAAAGCACCATTTACCATGCGACCGTGCTGCCTGAATTCCAATCGCAAGTCGTCGATTTGCTAAGCGATATCATGCGACCGTCGCTGCGCACTGAAGATTTTGAAATGGAGAAAAAGGTCATCATCGAAGAGATCAAGATGTATGAAGACCAGCCTCCGTTCGGCGGCTACGAGCGAATCATGTCTGAGTATTTCGGCGACCATCCGCTTGGTCAAAGCGTCCTTGGTACGGAAGAAACCGTGTCGGCAATGACGCCCGAAGGCATGATGAATTACTTCCAACAGCGCTATTCGCCTTCTAATATTTGCTTTGCAGGCGCAGGGAATATTGATTTCGATCAACTCGTCGCTGACGTCAACAAGTGTTGTGGAAGCTGGAAAAAGTTTGACCCACAGCGGGCAAAAACCCCAGCGAACTACCGTTCCGGTTTTGTTACGATCCACAAACCAAGCTCGCATCAGCAATATATTTTGCAGATGGCTCCTGGCCCATCGAGCGAAGAAGAAATTCGATACGCAACTTCGGTCATGGCCGCGATTATTGGTGACGATGGTGGCAGTCGGCTTTATTGGGAATTCCTCGATTCTGGATTGGCTGAGTCGGCTGGGATGGGCGCGTACGAGTATCAGGGCTGCGGCTCCATCATGACTTACATATGCTGTGCTCCCGATCAAGCCCAGTCGAACATTCAGCGGCTTGCCGATTTGCAACGACGCATCCGCGAAGAAGGCATCACTCAAAAAGAACTCAATCTGGCCAAGCGAAAAATTGCTTCCCACATCGTGCTGGCCAGTGAACGAACGGGCAGCCGAATGTTCTCCATCGGTTCCCAATGGCTGAACGAGAAAAAGTACAAAACCGTCGGCGAGATCGCGCAGATTTACGAATCGTTGACGCTAGACCAAGTCAACAATGCACTTCAAAAATACCCGCTGGACAAAAACATGACGGTAGTCGTTGGCCCATGCGAAAATTTAGAAGCAGCGAAATAGACAACCGAGGCTATCGTCTAAACGGCTCATTAAGTGAACGGCAGCAAAGGGACCACGAGTCCAGCCTGGAATTCACAACCCGCAATATTCACCGATAAATTCAATGGCACGGAACGTAGAAATCAAGGCAATGATTCCCGCCGAAAATTTCGCGAGCCTTCGCGAACGCGCCAAAGCATTGGCTACCAGTGGCCCGATAAAATTGGTTCAAACCGATACATTTTTCAACGCTCGCCAAGGAAGACTAAAGCTGCGAGAGTTTGACGACGCAACCGCAGAGCTAATTTTCTACCAACGCCCGGATTGCGAAGGCCCGAAAACTTCAAACTACGTCCGCTCGCAATGCGACGCCGAAACGATGAAGGCAGCCTTGGCCGGTGCGATCGGGATATCTGGAGTCGTGCAGAAAAATCGCGAAGTCTTTTTTGTTGACCAAACGCGAGTGCACTTGGATGATGTTGATGGGCTGGGCACTTTTCTTGAACTGGAGGTCGTACTACAAGACAACGATTCGATTGAAGCTGGCGAAGCAGTAGCCAAAGAGTTGATGCACCAACTTGGGATCGATGAAACGCAGCTCGTTTCTGGTGCGTATTTCGATTTATTGGCTCATTGATTCGCAACGCAATCCAACATGTGACGAGGCGAAAACCAGAGAGTTATGGGAGCCCAACTATATTCCAGTTAGATCCCACTCAATTTCCTCGTCTTCGGTAACGCTCAAACTCGCTTTGATTCTTTCCAATACGTTTGCAAGGTTCTCACCAACAACGCAAGTTCCACAACTCACAGGCGAAGATAAAAAGATTTGACCGTGGCAACCGGTTCCTCCATCCTGTTTTGGATGAGAATTATCAAAAAATAGAAACTCGAGATCGTAGCCCCAAGTGATTGGGATCCAGTTTCGCATTGATTTTTCAGTTTTGCCCAATCGTTTGCAATCCGATTGCAAATTCCAGTTCGGTAGTTCGTCTTGGCAGAATTTGTACCACTCAACAATCTGATCTGTTGAGTGAAGAGTTCCGCCCGCTATCATGCCCAGCACTTTGTCACTACTGTTGCTAACTTCTCCATTAAACAGTCGCAAATATTGTTTGATCTCCTTGGGTAGATCAAACCCTAACTCCTTCTCAGCCTCTTTGATTTCCAATTCGGTTGCTGGTGGATTCAGCTTGACCTCCGTGAGTCGGGCAAGCTCCAAAATAACTTCTGCATTTTTTTCTGCGTTTGATTCTGAGTTAGCCACCAAAAAATTCCTACTTCAATAAAACAAATGGGACGGCCACCGACCGTCCCATCCGAACTCTTTTTAACTGCCAACTGACTTCAGCCAATTAGCGGTCACTTTTCATTACTTGTGATCTTTTTCAAAATCAGGATCCTTGCCTTCGTAGGCGCGGTAAAGTTTTCCGATGGCGACTTTTAATGCGTCGGCCGTTTCAGCTTTGGCGTCTTGCTTGCATTTCATTGCCGCGACCATCACACCGTGTGCGGCCTTGAGTTGGTCAACGTAATTTTCTTTGTCAGATTTGATGCGCTGAGTCAAAAAGTATTGAGCAACAATGTGCTGCGTGTTGGTTGCGTGACTTTCTTTGGTGTTAACCCAGCGTGTCAGCTGATTGACGCCCGTTGGTGTTGGTCCACCAGATCCAAAACCGGCAGTGATTTCTTTGATACTTGCAATCGACTTGGCAATCGTCGCGGTGTCTTCAAGCATCTCTTCAAAACGACGTTGGTCAGCGTAAATTCCACAAGGGACTTCGCAATGTACTTTGACTTTTGCAGCAGCTGAAATCGTCGTTGCTGTTGTTTCGCTCGTTGTAACGCCTTCGTTTGGCTGAAGCGGTTCCGTTGAATTCGCAAATGTGGCCATCGTACAAATTGCCAGCGCACAGCAAGTTAGCCCAAGTATTTTTCTCATTTTTAATCTCCAAGTTGAATTTCTATTGATTTTGGCTCGATTCAGTTCGAGTCAGAACATCATTAGACCGGTTCGTCGCTCTATTTCAACTTGCCTGACTCATTTTCCTAACAACCCAGAAGGCTAGAACCGATACAAAGTAATCTCAACGTGGATGGCGAGCGATTTGCCGATAATTTCGCAAGCGGCCCTGCCTGCAACTTAGTAGCGAATAAATTAAACTATTGCAGCGTGCTCACCCATGCAGAGTCGCACGCGAACGATCCAATCACAAACAGCCAAGTGAGATTCGAAATGACAATCGGTGTCGGAACAAAAACGCGAGAAGAAGCCTTTGATTCGCTAAGCGACATGACGGCAGATGTAAACTTTATTACAAAGCCTGAATTTGAAAGCCGATTGGCGCGTTTGCAAGCGAAACTTCGCGAGTCCGGGGCCAGCGCGGCTTATCTGCATGCCGGCACCAATCTGTTTTACTTCACCGGTTTAAAATGGAGTCCCAGCGAACGGATGGTCGCGGCGATCGTTCCGGCGTCGGGTGACATTTGTTACATCGCACCGCAATTCGAATTGGATACGCTGAGAGACTACTGGCAAATACCTGCCGAGATTCACGCTTGGGAAGAACACGAAAGTCCATACGAAGTCGTCGGTCGTTTGATGAAGCAAATCGATGACGGCGAATCCAAGCCACTGATGATTGACGAAGTCACGCCTTATTTTATTGTCAATGGAATTCAGGCAGCCAATCCGGATTTGCAATTGCAGCACGCTCAGCCATTAACGCAAGCAATTCGCAGCCGCAAAACGGAATCCGAAATTGCTTTGATCAAGCGAGCCCACGAGATGACACTGGAAGTCCATCGCGCTGCCGCTGCGATGCTCAAGCCAGGAATTTCGACCAGCGAAGTCGTCGAGTTCATTGATGACGCTCATCGCAAAGTCGGCGCGCCTGCCGGTTCATTCTTTTGCATTGTACTTTTCGGAGTCGCAACATCGTTTCCACATGGCGTGAAAGATCCACAGATTTTAAAAGACGATGACTGGGTATTGATCGACACGGGATGCTTGCTCGACGGATACAACTCCGACATCACTCGCAGTTTCGCGTTTGGGAATCCGACCGACCGGCATCGCGAAATTTGGACAATCGAAAAAGCCGCACAGATCGCCGCGTTCGAAGCGGCAAAAATCGGCCAGCCATGCGAAGTCTGCGACCAAGCCGCCCGAGACGTTATCGAAGCAGCGGGTTACGGTCCCGACTATCAACTACCGGGGCTGCCTCACCGAACTGGACACGGATGTGGGTTGGACATTCACGAAGGCCCAAATCTTGTTCGCGGAGAAAAAACGCCGTTAGATATCGGCATGGTTTTTAGCAGCGAACCCATGATGGTCATCCCCGATGAATTCGGTGTTCGCTTGGAAGACCATTTCTATATGACCGAATCAGGTCCCGTTTGGTTTACTGAGCCTTCGCATTCAATCGAAGACCCCTTCGGCCAGGCGTAACTTCAACTTCCTTCTATTTGCTAACCAAAAACGAATCCCGAAACCAAGACACTGACTTGCTTCAAAAAATCAAACAAACCGGTCTCCGTTACTCGTTCGCGCTCGCGTTCAATCGTATCGTACCTGAATGGCTTTTTCGATGTCGGCGATTTGTGGTCTATCAGTTGTCAACGCAAAAAGAAATCACCGCCAATCCCGACGTCGATGCAAGTTGGTGCGAAACAGCGGCCGATTTAGAAGCGGTTGAACAAGTGACTTATTTTCGTCGTGAGACTTGTCCAGGTGATGCCCAGGCATGTCAGGCAAAGTTAAAAGGCGAATTGGTCGGTGGATTCTGGTCGGCGACCAAGCAATTCACCGAGAGCGAGTTGGGGATCAATTATCAGCTTGATGCAGGACAAGTTTGGCTTTTTGCGGCCGTTATCGATAAACAATTTCGCAATGCCAAAGCCTATTCGTCAATTTTGAAATTCATCCTCCCTGCATTGGCCGAGCAAGGGCATGTCCATCAGATTGTTGCGGTCAATCCAGACAACGGAGGTTCGAATTACGTCCACAAAAGGCAGTCGTTCCGTTCGCCCGGCACCGTTTTGGCAATTCGATTCTTAAAAACGACCCTCTGTTTTTGCTTTGGTGAAATCAAAAGCGACCGGATGATCGCGTGGAATTCTACTAAGCAACCGATCGTCCTGAAGATCAAAACGATCGACGAGCCAAATTCCAGCCAGTAGTAAGATCGACATTCTCTGCTACGGGTCGGACAGGAAGGAATGTCCAACTTACTTGCGTTTGTCACAAAAAAAAGCCAGCCGAAAAATTCGACTGGCTTTTCAGATTTAAAATTCAAAAACCGGCTTTGGCAAAATTTAACAAGCGGCTAAAGCAAACTGCGTTTAAGCTAAAAATTATATTTGCGCCAGATTTGTATCTAAGCCTATTTTACCTCTAAGCCAATTGCTTAACCGCATCCAAAGCAGCATCGTAGTTCGGCTCGTCTGCGATTTCGGGGGTGAGCTCTGTGTAAGTCACTTTGCCTTCGCCATCAAGAACAACGATGCCACGAGCAAGCAAGCCTAACAACGGCCCGTCGGCAAACGCGATGCCGTAATCTTCGCCGAATTTATTGCAGCGGAAAGCAGAGAGGTTAGTGATGTGCTCAAGACTATTGTCTGCACAAAAACGTTTTTGCGCAAATGGTAGATCTTTGGAAACGTTGACGATAACTGTTTCGCCCAACTCGCCAACTGCTTCATTGAATCGCTTGACCGACATTGCACACGTCGGTGTGTCGAAACTCGGCACGATGTTTATGATCACGTTCTTGCCAGCGAAATCGGCAAGTGTTTTTTCGCTCAAGTCGGCCGCAACCAAATTAAAGTTTGGTGCACTGCTGCCTACTGCCGGAAGGTCGCCCGAAGTGTTGATCGGATTTCCTTTAAGTGTAATGTTCGCCATTTCTTATCTTTCAACTGTAAGTGTTTCATTAAAAAGTATCGTGAGCACTGCGACCCAATTGCCCCAACGCCAGCGATGAGTTGTTTCTTAAATCTACCAAACCCAAGTACGTCTTGGAAACCGACTTTGATGTCGATTAATTCAACTGGATTCGAATTTCACTAGTTGCCGTCGTCGATTCCATCCTCGAATCCTTCAAACATCGCATCGGGGTCGAGATCTGTTTTGACTCCGTCGACTTCGATGTAGTTCTCAGTTCCCTCGAATTTAAAAGTCTCAGGATTCATTCGACCTTTGAACGTGTAAGTCCCTTTGGCTTTAGGACCAGAAATCGGGTAGGTAAACGAGAAATTACCACCAGATGAAGACTGTTGTGGGGAGCTCACATCCACAGTAACAGGGTCCCCGAGAATTTCTTTTGCCTTGGGAGACGTCTCAACAAGTGTGACATTTTCATTCATAAAGGCCACCATTGGTTGCCCGAATTGGAACCAAAGAAAAGCCCCACCACCGACACAAACAAGTGCGATCATACTTAGGCAACCGCAACCACCGAACAACCAAAACTTGGCTTTGGATTTTGGCTGCTGTACGTTGCCGATTGGATTGTCCATTCCAAATTGTGAACCGCCGTTATCAATACTCATCGTCCATCCCATTGTTGAATTAAAAACCGGAAGTGATTCGAAAATGTAGACCCAATATTGGAGCTAAAATTTACAAACCATCAGAGTTCAATCATTTCCCCTTCTGACGCGATCGCCATGCCCGCTCGATGAACGCTTGCCGCGGCAGGGCTTTTTGGCTGGAGAACCGGATTGGTATGATTGAAGTGAATAAATCTTACCTTTTTGCGCTCGGTTTCGTCGAGTGCAGCAAACCGATTAATTGACTCGGCCACAAATGGATGTGGTATTAGCGCCATGTCTCGCCCCGGGATTTCACCGTTTTCAAAAAATGACCCATCCAAATAGGCAATGTCACAAGCCTGGATAAATTTTTCGATCGACCGATCCCAACGAGACCACTTGTCAATATCGGGTAAGAAAACAACCGTTTTGTCAGGACCAGATATTTTGAAGCCAACCGTTTCGGAAAACTCATCTCGATGCGGCACCAAAAAAGGCGTAATCGACACCCGCTTATTTAGCTTGATCGTTTCATCATTTTTCATCGTTTGTAACGACAGGTTTTCAAGTTTCACCAGTTGGCTCCATGGGCCATTGGTTGTCAAAAAATGTTTCATCTTGGGCATCACAAAAGTAGGAACTTGCTTGGCCCCAATGGCTTCGCGGCCAAGATGGATCAAACCAGAGTAGTGACCGATGTGAGCGTGGGTCAAAAAGATTCCATCAAGCCCAGGCGTTTTTTCGACAGGACACGCTTCATCAAGCATCCGTAGTTGATCTGGAAAATCGGGTGTGCAATCCAGCAGCCAACGTTGTTTCGAGGCATGGTCGATGATGCCAATACTCGCAACAAGTCGCCGCAATGATTTGTCTTTCCAAGCCGCCGAGCAACAGGATTTTGCGCATCCTGCTTGCGGAAAACCGGCGTCTTGAGCGATGCCTAAAACGATCAGTTCAACCGAAGTTTTTTTAGCAGACTTGGTGTCGGGATTTTCTTTCGGGGCTTGAGAATCAGTTTGGCCGTCTTGAGCTTTGCCATCTTGGATTTGACTAACGATCTTGGCTTCATTTTTTGCTGCATCTGAGGTTGCTTTTTCTTTACCGTCTTGGCCAAGCAAATTTGCTGCCGCCAAACCAACCACAAAGGCAACCGCCATCGAGCTCCAGATCGGGTTGCTTGAACCAAGCTTAAGCAAACGGGCCTTGGACAAAGATCCCCTAGACAGCTTACAGAGAGTGAGTCTGAACAAACGCTGGAACAAACACTTGAACAAAAGGCGATTGAGCAGGGCAAAATGCAAACGAGAGGTTGGTGGATTTGTCATTATTAATCGCGCGAAAAAGTGAACTTTGGTCTATTGAAGCGTGTCAATTTCGAAGACGAAATGATTATACCAGTGATCAAGTTGAATTGATCTGAATAGTCGAAGCGGCAGGTTGTGTTTACCGCATTGAGAAGCGGAAGCACTCAGAAAGATCGCCATGAGGCAAGGCTTAAGTCCAAAGTCACAGCGATCAGCAAATGTCGGTAAATTCGTCCTTGACAGTATTTGGTCGCAGTGATAACGTTTTGTCTTTCATGAAGCGCCAATTTGCTGTTGGGGTTTCCAGAAAGAATCTAATTAGGGGCCCGTAGCTCAGCTGGGAGAGCGCTACACTGGCAGTGTAGAGGTCGTCGGTTCGATCCCGATCGGGTCCACTTTTAAAGCAGCCGAGAATTAAAGCATTTTCAACCGTCCGAGCGT
>CAYZGP010000032.1:33817-52035 GCA_964478065.1 uncultured Pirellulaceae bacterium | reverse complement strand
ATTATCTCCCACTAGGCCCTCAACCTAGCGCGTCTGCCAATTCCGCCACAGCCGCATTTAGTTTGGGGTATGAATTGCAGATGCGAAATTATGAAGGAAAAACTGCCTTAGTCAATAGTGGCTTTTTACAAACAAGACTCTCAGCAAAAATGACTTCGAAGCGACTTGCTACCCGGTATGAAGCACCGCACATTAAATGCTAACAGGCACTAAACGGTTCTTGACTCTCGCATCAGAACCAACAACTTGTCCTGTTGTGAATTGAATTCTTCGAACTCCTCTAACGCGTCCAGTTTCTGACTAAGCAACTCTGAGATTCGCTGGGCCGTGAATGGCTTGGGAGAGCTGGTGTTGGTTGTCGAATTCGGCTGGACGGGCGGCGCTACTCGTGCATCAATTTTTCCGACGCCAACTAATTCGCAGAATTTGACTGACGTGGTTGCGACAATCGCCTGGCCTGATTTCAAACGAAGCCACTGGGGTGAGACTTCAAGCGGTGAAACGGTTTTTGTTTTTGAATCCCAAAGGTAAAACGTCCCAAGGTCTTCGCTTCCTGAAACACAATACTCGTTTGTCAATGGGTCAACTTCGACGATCGTTTGAGAGTCGCCAGTGCCAAAGCTGCTTTCGATCTTACCCGACGTTACCACAATTTTTTCGTTATTACTTACAAGCCAATCGACATAAGCTTTTTCGGCAACGCCTGTTTGGCCACCCAAAGCCCAGCCTTCGAAAGGTGGCGCTACCGGTGAACCGGTGTTTGGATCGGTGTCGATTTCGATCGGATAAGCAGTTTCCTGAGTGTCGATCGCCACACCAGAATTGGCAGGGTCAGTTGCCAACTCAAAGCTTGAGTCATCCCAACGGCGATTGTGATTGAATTTTGGTACAAAACTATCGGTGAGAATTTCGTTTTGATCTACTTCGATGGCTTCGGGCGCAATTCCGGCAAGTGCTGATCGAGTTTGGTGCAAATCTTGTTTTGTAGCCTGAAGCTCGCCGTAGAGTGAATCAAACAGCTTCACCAAGTCATCACACTTGGCTCGGTGACAAGTCGGTTTTTGGGCGGGCCATTTCTCCGACATGTCAACGATCGAAAAAATCCCTTCGATGATTGCTTGATCGTCAGCTCCCTGTTCCTCGGCTCCCTGTTCCTCGGCCATTTTGCGACGACTATGGCTTGCCCTTGATTCTGCGAATTCGATTTTCCATCCTGTGATGTCTTCGAAAAGATTCATCAGTTCGGCTGAGACAGGGCAGGGGGCGTCGAATGTGTCGTTCGCGGGTTTCGCTGAAACAACAGTGAAAGGAATTTGTGAGCGGATTTCGCCATTATTAGATTGCAACATCGGTTTCGCCATCATGTTGGAGTTGAGTACCATCCAATGGCATTCAGGTAAAACGCAGCCGTGCAGTGATACTTATCGTGCGTAGAGTCTCACTGGATTACCTAACCCCAACGAATTTGTGCGAATTTATTTTCACTGGGTAAGTTCGACCAATTGTTCCGATTGTGCAGGCGATCGCTGAGCTAAATGAAGCGTTAAACGCTCTTGGCCGTGACGCTCTTGCGGCAAAAAGTTGAGCCGTTTTAGCGATAGCCACGGTTACCAGGCGTACCACAAACCTGAATTGACGGTGCAATGTTGGGCATGTTTACGCGAGCGTAAGCATGCTCATGCTGCGCGAGAGGATGGCCCATCAACCTCGAGACACAAACTAACCATCGCTGGATCTGCTTTCTCTTGATTACTCGCGCCCACATTCTGGTGACCGTCAACTTGCTTAATCGCTTTGTGGGAAAATGATTCGCGAAACACTTTTTTGAGCCGAAGAACTGGCAGTTGAAGCGGCGATAAAAAGGGACTTGACTATGCTACGAGGCGGCAGTCACAGAACCCGACGGAATTGCCGCGATTCACGACATTCAAACAGCAAAAGAACCCGGTTTTCACAGCAAGTTGACCCTTGTGGTGAAACCAAAAAACCGATAAAATCCGCGATTCTGATTGGAATTAAATTTCGGCCTTCGGCTTGAGAATCTTCCGACATCATTAATTAGACCAAGCTGACCTCTCAGCGATGCCCATTTTGGAGAAGACCTGTGCCTGGCACAAAATCATATAACCCACAAAAAGACGCACTCGAAAAATCATGGTGGATTGTCGATTGCGAAGACCAAATTGTCGGCCGAATCGCTTCGGATATCGCCATGGTTTTGATGGGCAAGCATCGCCCGACTTACTCGCCCAACATGGACACAGGCGATTTCGTTGTCGTGACCAATTGCGAGAAAGTCAAGTTTTCCGGCAACAAGCTGGATCAGAAAACTTACACCTGGTACACAGGCTATACAGGACTTCGCAAAGAAACGGCTCAAGCCCGTTTGAATCGCAAGCCAGAGCAGATCATATACGATGCTGTTCGCCGAATGCTTCCGAAAAATAAACTTGGCCGCCAGATGCTTACCAAGCTGAAAGTTTTCGCCGGCCCTGAGCACTCCCATCAAGCTCAGAACCCGCAACCACTCAAAGGCGGTCGCACGCTTAAGTAAGTAACTTGATGAAGCCATTGAGTTCATTGAAACCGTTAACGTTAATAACAAATCAAATCATCACAAACTGCAAGAAGCATGGCAAAGACAGATCAAAAAACAGGTGAAGCCCTTGGAACCGGGCGTCGAAAATCTTCCGTTGCTCGTGTACGCCTCAAAGGGGGTACAGGTAACATCGTTATCAATGGCAAGACGTTGGAAAACTACTTTCCATCTGCCCAAGATCAGCGAGCTGTCATCGACACCCTAAACGCGTGTGGCGTGAAAGATTCTGTTGATCTTCGCATTTCGGTTTCCGGCGGTGGCTCAACGGGCCAGTCAGGTGCTTGCAAAATGGGCATCGCCCGTGCGTTGGTCAACTTTGACACCGAGCATTTCGCCGCACTTCGTGACGGTAGCTTCTTGACTCGTGACTCACGAATGAAAGAACGTAAGAAGCCAGGTTTGCACGGTGCTCGCCGTGGAACTCAGTTCTCCAAGCGTTAATTCACTTGGCAACTTGAAACATCAAAGCGTCCCAATGGGACGCTTTTTTTATGCCTTAATATTTATTCACGGGCCGCACGGCCGCAGTTTAACGACGAGCCGGCAGGCGACCGTTCACATGAGCCAAGCGACCGCGTTTGGCACGCATAGCAGCAAGCAAGAGACACCGAGTTTCCAATCGAACTCAAAGTCAGTCGCCCACTTCACTCAAACACCACGAGCCTAAACAACCCGCAACGTCTCACGATCCCCTGATTTCTCAATCACTTCACCGATCACAACCGAATCACCAAACCCTTCGCTGGCCAGGAATTTGAGCACGCTTTCGGTACGGTCTTCGGAAATCCCAAACAGCAGCCCACCGCTGGTCTGGGGGTCAAACAAACTCGCAATTCGGTTGGAATCCACATCTCCTTCCAAGTTCACTTTTTCGGCAACATGACGGTTGTCAGGAGCCAGCGTACTCTCGATTCCAGCTTCAATCAGTGACTGACATTCCGGCAAAACCGCAACGTCGGCCATTTTGATCTCGGCTGATTTTTGGCTCGCCCGAAGCATCTCTGCAAGATGGCCCGCCAACCCAAAACCAGTCACATCAGTGATACCCGAAACGTGATGCTCCTGAATCAAACGAAGCGCAATGTAGTTACTTTGAAGCATCGCATCGACCAACGGTTGGTAGGCAGATCCAGGAAGTTTTCCCTGCATCAACGCCGCCAGCAAAACTCCAGTGCCGATTGGCTTTGTCAAAACCAAACGATCACCAACCTGCAACATGCCTTTCGTTTTCGCATCCGTCAATTGATTCCCAAGAATCGTGAATCCGATCGTCATCCGGGGGCCTTCAATCGAATGGCCTCCCACAATTGTCGCATTCATTTTCTTAAGCTCATGAATACTTCCCGCCATCAATTCACGCATGACTTGTAGTTGAGCTCGTGGATGCCCCAGCGGCAATTGTACGATTGCCAATGCCGTCGTTGGCTGAGCTCCCATCACACAACAATCACTGGCCGAGTTAAGCATTGCGATCCGGCCAACCAAATACGGGTCGTCCATCGGGCTTGCGAAAAAGTCAGTCGTCACCGTTACGCTGCCGCCATGCGTTTTCACGACCGCAGCATCATCTGGATTCTCAAGCCCAATGACCACGTCCTCGTGCGGCGGAACCTCGAGTTCATCCAGAACCTGGCTCAGCAACTGGCTGCCGATCTTGCCACCACAGCCCAAGCATCGCATCACGTCCTCGGCATCAGGTTTTTCTGGAGCCATCTCCATCAGAGTGTAGTCCTGATACATTTTCATGAACTTCACATCGATGCGGTTTTTCAGTCTCCAACACCAACCGCCGTAGAAACTTTTGCCTTTGAACTCGGCAATCGATTTCCCATCAGCCGTGTTGACCAGTTTCAAAAAACCACTTTGCGGAACGTAATCCGTCAGCTTTCGACTCCACAACAAACGGCGAATGTTGTCCCACAGGACAGGCCCTTGTCGCACGGCGTAGACACCAGCTTTTACCAAGTTGCTTCCTACAATCGTTCCCGAATCACCGACTGCAAAAATTCGATCATTTGTAACCGTCTGAAGGGTCGGTCGCGTGGACAGAAAACCCTTCTCATCCAGCTCAAGATCAAGTTTGCCCAGCAACTCTGGCCCGACCGCGCTGGTCGCCCAAATCACGAGATCGGCATCAACCTTGTCTTCATTTTTGAGCATCAAGTGATCGGATTGGACACTGGCCACTCGCGAACCAACACTGGTTTTGATGTCTCGCCGATTGAGCTGGCCCAGAACGCGGTCTTGGGTCGACTCTAGCAATCCGGCTCCCACGCGCGGACTACCCGTAACCAACGTAATTTCCACTTCGCAGCTTGTGGGTTCCAATCCGAGGCTGGCCGAATCTTTTTTCAAACGCTCATCAAGACACAACGCGATTTCGATGCTTCCGATGCCGCCGCCGACCACCGAGATTTTTACCGTTTTTTGTGTCGCCGAAACGTCCTGCATCTTTTTTCGGAATCGTTCCAAGAAAGTCTGCATCGGCTTCACAGCCACCATTGCGTTGTCATCAGCGAGCTCGACCCCCGAAAAACTCGGCCTTGAACCAATTCCAATCGACAAAGCGTCAAAGGACAGGGAAGGGCGATTACGGAAAATGAGTCGGCGTTCCGCATGGTCGATTCCGGTGACTTCGTCAATAATCAGACGTGCTCCAGCCGAAGCGCACAATCGCACCAGGTCGATTTCCATGGCGGACGGATCATACTGACCCGCTAACACCCCCGGCATCATTCCGGAATAGGTCGCCTGCGGAAAATTCGACACACAAACAAGCTGCGCGTTGTCGAGCGGTTTCATTTTCCACATCCGCAACACATGGGCGTTGGTGTGGCCAACGCCTAACAGTACAACAGTATTTCTTCCAAGTTTTTTTTGCATTCAATCCAGCGGACGTCATGGTTTCGAATTTGAGATGGCTTCTAACGAACTTTCAGATTAACCGAGGCGGGCAGGCTTCGACAGAGGAGCCGCACAACAAATCCGATTTGGCAACAAATTTAGAAGCTAACCGTGGTGGTCCGCACGATGGACGCTCACCTCGCGAGAATCTCCAAGCAGTACTTGAGGCCTGCATGATTTTTCTCGTTTTCGCGCTCTTCTCAGGCCAGCTCCCGCCCGATGTGAATGAGTCCCACTATTTGACGAAAGCAAAACACTATTGGAATCCGGATTGGTGCGCAGGCGACATTTTCCTTGGCTCATCATTTTCCCACCTCGTGTTTTACGTAACATTTGGCTGGCTCACCAAGTTCTTTTCTCTTTCCGTCGTCGCTTGGATTGGGCGAATCTTTACTTGGGCTCTGTTGGCATGGGCATGGCAGCGTCTAAGTTTCAAATTGATTCCCAATCGTTTGGCTGCGGTTGTCTCAGCCATTTTCTTCCTACTACTCAACGAGCGTTTTCATCTGGCTGGCGAATGGGTTGTGGGAGGTTTCGAAGCCAAAGGGATCGCTTACTTTTTTGTGTTGCTGGCTCTAGGCAGCGCGGTTTCCAACGATTGGAAATGGTGTTGGCCAGCGCTCGGCGGGGCAATGGCGTTTCATGTCCTCGTTGGAGGATGGGCGTTGATCAGTCTTATGATTGCCTGGATTGTGTTGCGCTGGGCTGAGTTCGTTCGAGATTATGCAGGCGGAACACGCGGAAAATTCGCGACGAAAAAACTAGCAGGCAAAATCAAAATGCAACTGTTGCCACTGGTCGCGGGTGCTGCGTTGGGGTTGGTCGGAGCCATTCCTCCGCTGCTGGCTGATCGAGCTGCCCCACCCGAGATGGCGACTCAGGCCCAAATGATTTACGTAAACAGCCGAATTGCTCACCACTTGACCTTTGGTGCCTTTCCGACTTTTCATATCGCGCGTTTCGTTTTGATCGTGTTGTTTTGGTATTTGATTAGTCGCTGGTTGGTAAATCGCAAGCACTTGGTCGCAAAACGGATTGCGCCCATTTACTTTTTCTGTCTAGCAACTCTGTTGATTTCGCTAGGTGGTTTACTATTGAGTGGTATCGCGGAGCAAGACGAGCGATCGGCCGAATGGGCATCTGGCTTACTCAGATTTTACTGGTTTCGCATTTCCGATTTCGCCATTCCTGCAGGGGCTTCGTTGGCAACTTGTGCCGTTGTATGGTTTTGGATGGAAAGAGACAAACGAATCACGACACGAATCAGTTGCTGGGTATTCCTTGGTTGTATCATCGCGGCCAGCGGATTGATGATTGCAGAAAAACATCAAGATCCTCGCCCAAGAGCTGACCGTCGTTCCTTACCCGTGTATGAATCGGAAACTAGAACGAAGGATACTTATCGTAATTGGCAGAAGGTTTGTGCATGGATCGCGGCCAACACGGCAGAGGACGCGACTTTTATCACACCTGCCCAACAACAAACGTTTAAATGGTACGCGGGGCGCAGCGAAGTCGTCTGCTGGAAGGACATTCCCCAAGACGCCGAAGGAATTATCAAATGGCAAAATCGGCTTGTTGAAATTTACGATCCGCAACGTCGCAGTGAGATCGGATTAATGTCTTACTCGGATAAACAACTTGAAGACCTTGCGAAGCGCCACGGCGCGACTCATTTGCTGGTTCCACAACGCCATGTTGACTCGCATGAGTTGTATAGGGTACCCACAAAACTTAAGCGAATTTACCCAGAGGATTCGAACGAAAAGTCGACCTACGTTGTGTTTGAATTTTAAACTCAACGCAGCCTGCGTTGAAACGTCGAGCGGTTTAGCTGCCAGTAAATGATTTACAAATGAAAGTCACGGCACGGCCAACGAACAGTCGAATTACGGTTCGCGAACGGATTCTCCCAAGTATCGAATCAGTGGATACAGGAAGTACTCGATCACTTTCCGACGTCCGACTTTGATTTCGCATGTGGTTGTCATGCCAGGCATTAACCGGAAACCTTCTGGAAGCTGTTCTAGCTGATCTGGATTCGGCAGTCGGATACGAGCTTTGTAAGTTGTGATTCCGGTGGCTAGTCCCTGAGATTGTTTTTCAAACGAGCCTTCGCTAATCGTCCGCACAATACCGTCCAACGTGCCATGTTTTTGGTACGGGAACGAAGCAAGTTTGACACGAACGTCACTTCCTGTTGGCAAGTCGTTGCTGTCCATTTCGGCTTGGGTAGCTGCCTTGATGATCGCAATGTCTTTCCCTTCAATCTCAACCTCTGCTTCCATCGCAACACCGATTGGAATCAAACGAAAAAGTGGCTCGCCCGGTTTCATGATCGAGCCAACTGATTTATCGGCGACTTCGAAAACCACGAACTCATCGTAGCCAAGATTCTCAGGCACTCTTAATTCGACAAACTCATTGGAACGTCTGGCCTTGTTGATTTCCTGTTCGATTTTCACCAATTCGTTGCTGGTCGTAACCAGTTTCTCAAAAATTTCGTTCCGCCAGTTGGCAGTGAAAGCTTCCTGCTCAGCTGTGACACCTTTCTTTTGTTCACTTAAATCAAGCCGGCGACTTTCAGCGTTGTTGTATTCATCTCGCGCCTCGTCAACTTGCAGTTCACGGCTCATGACGTCCATACCCGACTTACTGCCTCTGCTTTCGAGGTTCTTGAACGACTGTTCAAGATCTTTCATTTTCGAGTAAGTAACCAGCGCACTTTGCTTTTCCATCTGCACGTTTTTGATTTGAACGTTCAAAGTACTTCGCTTGCTTTCATACTTGCGCATCTCAGCGCTGAACAAGCGCTTGCGTTCAATGAAAAGCCCGTTTTGACGAATCCAATCAATTTTGTCTTCTTTACCTTCGATTGATAATGGTGTTCCATCTCGTTCGGCGATCAAGCGTGCTTGAACGGCAAATAGAGCTTCCTGTTGAGACTGCAACTGTGATAGATCTGCCTCAGAGAAAGTAGGGTCAAGCGTTGCGATTACGAATCCTGCTGAAACGCGGTCTCCAAACTTTGCATTGATGTTTGAGATGGGAGATTGAAGTTTCGTATCGATCACGACGGCTGATTCAGTAGTAATCAGTTTGCCTTGAGCCGTGACGATTTTGTCGACTTCTGCCCAAGAGGCCCAACCTACAAAAGCGCAGATCAACCCAGCGACGGTATAAAGCGTCCACCGCGCGCCACCGGGCACTGTTTGTTTTTCAATTTCAACTGCATCAGGCTGAAACTCATTCAAAAGGCGATCGTTGTTTGTGCGTCGTCGATGCGATTCTGTTCTCGCTTCTCGGCGGCGACGTAAACGTTGCTCTTTGACAGTTTCTTCTTTTACGCCTGTCCCATTTGCTGATACCATAGCTCTTGATAAACCTTACATCGTTCAAGAAGTTGGCGATGATTTCCCATCGCTTCAATTTTTCCGCGGTCTAATACAATGATCGCATCGCAGTCGGTCAACGTCGAAAGACGATGGGAAACGAGGATCACCGTTCGGCCTTTGGCGATTGTTTTGAGGTTCGCCTGAATAATACCTTCGCTTTCTGGATCCAAAGCACTTGTGGCTTCGTCGAAAATCAGAATCCGTGGGTCCTTCAACAACGCACGAGCAATCGCCAATCGTTGTTTCTGACCACCAGACAGGTTGGATCCGTTTTCTTCCAGCATTGTGTCGTATGACTGTGGCAACCGCTCTATGAACTCCGAAGCACCCGCCATGCGAGCGACATAAACGACCTCTTGGAAGCTTGAGTTCGGTTTGGCCATTGCAATGTTTTCTTTTACCGTCCCGCGAAACAGGAAGTTATCCTGCAACACGACGCCAATATTGTGGCGAACGTGAGCAATATCCAGCTCACGCATGTCGAGTTTGTCCAATCGCATCAAACCACCTTGCGGCTGATGCATGCCTTGCATCATTCGAGTCAAAGTCGTTTTTCCGGATCCACTTCGACCAACCAACCCGATGACTTTTCCGGCTGGGATTTCGAATGAAACACCGTCAAGGGCTGGTGGAAGCGTTGGGGCGTACTGAAATCTTACGTCTTCGAATTCCATGTGGCCTTGGATGACCGGACGTAGGCCTTTGCCAACACCGGCTTCGATATCGCTGTTCATCACCGTACCAAGCATCCGAACCGACAAAGCACACTGCTGGTAAGAATGGACCAAACTCACTAGTTGAACCAACGGGCCAGTCACGCGACCTGAAATCATTTGGAACGCGACCAACTCACCAACCGAAAGATTTTTTCCGAAAATCAATGAAGCGCCATACCAAACAACGATGACGGTTAGAAGCTTTTCCAACAGTTTCGAAATCGTGGTGGCTTTGATTGAAATCTCGCCAACCTTAAATTGCATCGCGACGGCTTGAGCTGAACTTTGGTCCCAGTTCTTTCGCTGAACCGGTTCCATGCTGAGAGCTTTGACGGTTTGGATTCCGTGAATCGTTTCAACAAGTTTTGCTTGACGCTCACCTTCGGCGTTATAAAGCGCTTCCAAGCGTCGGCGATATGGGCCGAGCAAAACACCGATGTTGATAGCCAATGCCAATGAGAATCCAAGTACGACTAACGTCAACTCCACGCTGTAGAAATACAAAATGGGCAAAAAGATAAACAACGCTGTCGAATCCAGCATTGTCAGGAACAGGCTTCCCGTCAGGAACTCACGAATTTGATTAGTTTGCTGCATGTGTTTCGTCAAAACACCCGCAGTAGTATGTTCAAAGAAATTCATGGGCAGCTTGAGCATGTGCCCAAACGTGCGCGTCGCCACCCTGATATCGATCTTGCTGGTTGCGTGAAGCAACAAATAGCTTCGCAAGTAACCAAGGGCCGCATCGAACACAAGTGCGATACAAATACCAATCGTCAACACACGAAGCGTCTCAGTCGCGTTGTTGACAAGGACTTTATCGATCACGATTTGAAAGTAAAGCGGGACCACCAAAGCGATCAGGTGAATGAATAAAGCAGCCACCGCAACGTCAGTGAACGCAGTGCGCTGTTTGACGATTTCGGGAATGAACCACTTAAGGCTAAACGGCTGGTTCGTGTCAAACATCGAAAACGTTTTTTTGGCGAGAATAGTTTCGCCCTTCCACGACTTTTCGAATTGAGCCTGTTCGAGATAGATAAAGCCAGATTGGTCGGCAAGCGGATCAAAGACAGCAATTTGTTCGGTCGGGATGCCTTCATCGTTTTCGATTTTGCGCAATCCAACCATGATGACGTAGTTGCCATTGGTCAGCCGAGCCATTGCCGGGAATGCCATCTTGCGAAGCTGTTTCCAGGTAAGTCGCGCATGTCGTGCTTTGAGACCTGTGTCTTTTGCAATCCGTAGCAAACGGCGGAGGCTTGGATCTTCAAACTCAAGCGAATAATCGTGAATCAGGCGATCGGCGCTGACCTCGAGACTGTGATGGCGAGCCAGCAAGGCCAAGCACTTGATTGCGGTATGGTCTGCTTTTTTCTCGGGTAGATCTTCGGCGGCCTCATCCTGGGGGGAGTCTTCCTCAGCCAGTGATTCTTCGTAGTCTGTTTTGTCTTCGGTATAGCGAGGCTCGGAAGAATGCTCATCTACTGGATCATCATCAAATTCCGAGTGATCAAAGCCTGATTCATCATAATCGTCCGCACCTTCATTCTCTGGATCATAGCCCTCGAATGCATCTGAGATATTTGAGTTGTTCTTATCGGACATTTTGATGAACGTTGATTGAACCGGTTGATGTTATTGCGTGAGAATTTTAAAGGTAACAGGCCAAGATTTTTGCATTGTTTCCTTTGACTCGTATTTGACAAGCAAGAACCGACTCATTCGGTGTGGTACTTGAGGGCAAGTGTAGAACATTGTTACAGACATTCACGAAATTTGACTGTGACTGAGGTGCTTAGTTCCGAATTTAGCGCATATGAATCGATTAAAAAAACCCCTCCGGACTTCAAAAGTCACGAAGGGGTTTTGATTGTTTAAATTTTAACGGTTATCAGACTTAGACAGGCACGGCAATGAATCCGCCATTCTGTCCAATTTGGTTGGTGACAGTATAGGTCTGTGCGACCGACGTTGCGGTTTCGAAGATTGAGAGCAAGTCGATATCTGGACCGATCTGATCTCCAAGCAAACCGTGGAATCGCATCAACTCAACTTCTGAGCCGGCTTGACCAAAATCTGCGATCACAACTGTTCCTTGGCCTTCACCTTGATTAAGCGTCAGGTCAATCCGAAGCTCATCGCCGAACCGTCGGAACACGAAGTCATCTTCAAGAGAATCAATCGACCCTGAAGGATCGAAGAATTCAACCGTATCAATTCCACCGTTGCCTTCTTCGCGAACGATATCACGTCCGTCACCAAGGCTCCAAATGTAAGTATCACTGCCCGCACCACCGCGGCTAATATCGTTATCACCGCCGCCACGCAGGACATCGTCGCCATCATTTCCAAACAGAAGGTTTGGAATTTCATTTCCACGAATCGTATCGTCGCCTGTACCACCGCGAGCATTCTCAATCACAGTGCCATATGCAATCCGAAGCGATTGAACGACACCGTTGATTGTAGAAAAGGAACCTTCGCGAAGGTCGATCGATTCATCTGCTTCATGATTGGTGTAGTTCAGTGTATCAATTCCGCCGGCATCCCAGAGAGTTGTCTGGTGAGATTCGTCGTTGTTGATAAAGTGCGGGTAGCTGCCAGCAAAGAAATTACCCCAATGGTCATTTCCAGTCCTGAATTCCGCATTAGCACCATAAAGCCGTTGAATTTGGACAACATCATATAGCTGTGCAGTAGACGGGGCCTCATCATATCCCTCAAGTGGATTGTCAGCACTATCACGTTGAGGAGATACGATTGTGTTGTAGTCAAAGTTCTGGAAAATGGATAAACGACCTGATCCACTTAGCCCGAGGACCCCGCCAATCAACTCAAGCGCTTGAGCTCGGAACTCAGAACCAAGACCAACATCAGTTGTGGTGGCTGGAGCAAAGACGGGGGTGTCAAACCAAACGTCTCCCCCATATGCCCCATAAGCTGAAAATACATTTCCTAGCGGGATATCAATGTGGCCTTGGCCATAAGCAATAGTAGTAGCGCGTCGAAGGTTTGGATCGGGAATTGCCGCACCAAACGTGATTGCAGCATTTGCAGCTGTTCCAGTGTAGGCAACTTCAACGAAATCAACATCTGCAAAGTTCTCGTAGTATTGCAATGCTTCACGTACTGCTTCACGTTGAATTTGACTCAACGCAACATCATCCCCTGTATTGCATTCTTCATCAGGAGTTGCGCCACACGCATAGTACGTTGGTCTTGGAGCAGCAATACCATCGATAAATGTATATTCAATTGTAGTTTTAGGGCCGCCACGTGGATCAAACCATTGCTGGCCTGATATCAGTGCATTGGCACCACCTGGGTCAGTGTTAACGTTAACCCGCTCCCATTCAGTCCAACCTGTAACTCCGTTATCTGCCCGAATGATAAATGGATCAAGCGATCGACCAAAGTCTGTTTCTGCTCCTTGAAATTCAAGTCGAGAAAACTCTTCAGCTGTAAGTGTATGAACGACTCCCCCCTGCAGTTGCTCGCCACTATTTCCAGGGCCTGGTGATCGCAAAAATAGCCGGCCAGTTCGATCAGCAGGAGGGTTTAGCGGATCCTCATCAAAACTCTCATCGTAAACCTGATATTGGGTGAACGCCGGGCCATTGTCTACTTTTCTAATAAGACTTGATGCAGGAACACTTTGAAGTGTATCCAACGAAATATCGTTGACTGTGGCATCAATTTCAGGCTTGGCAACAGACGTAATCGTTGAAGTTACCAACTGACTGGTCAAACGCCCATCACTAACGATCAAGCGAATATTCTCAGTATTAGCAAAGTCAGAAAGGTGATATCTAACGGTCGAAAGCTGGTCAAACGGAAGCGTGATAAATTGTCTTGCAGGCTGAACAACATTGTTTACCGTAAAGAATCCACTCTCTGGCGAATCACCGGTATCAAAGAAACTAAACGTCTGCAAGATATCGCCGTCCAGGTCTTCCCATGAGAAGAGGCTGTCCAAACGTTGAACAGTACCCGTCCGAGCAGTAACGTTTACGATATCAACCGTTGGCCGGAAACGATTCTCGAGAGTTGAGAGCGAGAAAGTCGTTTGCTCACTCCACACGCCATTGGCAAGCACTTGTACCGTGATCAGCTCTTGCTGAGGACCTACGACTCCACCACGATACTCAACCGTGTCGAGTTGATCAGCCGCCACCCGAAAGAAATCACCTTGGGGAATCGGCGTTCCATCGACAAAGAATTGTCCACCATTTAGGTTGAAACGATGATCGCGGAACAGGTACTGATCAATCGCATCGCCATCAGCATCCGAAGCAGTCAGGAACGTAGTGCCGTCTGGCACGGTACCTGGAACGTTAGCACTTCCACCGGTCGCAAAATTCAAATAGTGATTCGCCTGTACAGAGGCGTCATTAGCGGTGATAGTCGGAGGCGTCACCGTTCTAATTGTCAGTCGGGAAATATCGCTAAACTGAAATCCATCAAAGACCTGGACTAAAACTTCTTCTTGTTGTGGACCTCTCGATGCACCAACATAAAACAGCTCGTTAAAGTCTTCGGCGCGAACAACAGTGAATTCACCGGCCGTCAGCCTTTCACCTCGGAATTCCCAAAATCCGCTATCATCAGCGAAACCAAGATCCGTAATGACATAAAGTTGTGTCGGGTCCGCGTCCTGGTCGAGAACACTGAAAAACACGGAAGCGTGACGCCGCTGGTTGACCAATACATCCTCTATCTCTTGAACAACAACCGGCTCGGTGGTCGTAGTAATTTGGAATTGAGAAAACTCGCTCCAACTAAAACCATCAAAGGCGCGAGCAGTAATAACTTCTTGTTCACGTCCCTCAACGGCACCACGATAGGCCAAACCACTGAGTTCAGATGCTTCGATTGTGAAAAATTCCCGCTGTGGTAACGGAACTCCACGAAGCAAGAATTGTCCGCCTTCGGGTGAGGCATCATCGTCAAAAAATTGATACCTAACTGGTGCATCGCCATCGGCATCAATAAAGTTGAGCCGGTTGGCAATCGGAGTCGTATCAAACGCAGACACCCGACCAGGGGTTACTTGGAGAACAGGCGAACTGTTTCCCGAAGTAATAACACTTGTGGTAACGTTACTCCAGAATTGGCCATCGAAAACTCGAATGCTAAACCCATCACGGACAAACTGATCTGCGCCACGAAACCCCACGCTCCCGACCTGTTGGAAAGGAACCTCGTGCCATACATTGGCCGCTAGGGTTCGGTTACCAAGCTCAAAATTGCCACCGCCAACTGTGTTATCGCGGAATTGAAATCGAGTCACCACAGATTCTGGATCGATATCTCTAACTTCAAACATGTCAAGAAACCGCAATCGCTCTCGGGTTTGAATAGCTTGCGGCTCAATGACGACTTCTGGTGGGTTATTGTTGTTGTCCATTCTTGGAGAACCTCTCGTGACAAATGGCCTGTTAAACAGGCAAATAATGGAGTTTTATCCTGAAATCGTTAGACACGCTCGAGGTCAGGAAGTTTCCATTATATTTACGATTAGGTAAAGAAAATGGATTCTCGTTAGAAATTAGGAGATTTAGCCCCCGCTTCAGGTGCAGGTTTTTCCGATACTGCGGCCTGCTCTCCGTCTCTTGGCTTCACCAAACCAGCATCAATCAACTGCTTTACCAAGTTTTCCATGGCGCTAAAGCTACGAAGGAACCCATCTGGCGGCATCACGATCCGCTTTGAAAACTCAAGCCGTGGTTTGTTTTCAGGATCATTTTGAGATCCGCTAAGGGTGACCAAATCCAACCGGACCATCCCGCCCGACAAGTTGATCTCGCCAATTCCGTCCGCGAAAAACTCTTTTTGCTCTGACATATTCTTCTCCTGAATTTTGATTTAGTTAGTTATATCTCTGGGATTCAAAAATTGGCTGGACACTTACATCCAAGCCTCAACACCACTTCGACTAACTCCCAATTTCGAAAACCGATCGCTATCAATCGATAACAACTGGACGCGAACATCGTGAATTCTGATGCAGTCGGTAACTAGATAGCAGAATATGCCATTAAAAACCAGAGTGACATCTGCCTTCAATCGCTCCCGCCAAATTCTGTGAAATTCCAGCAGCCGCTAACGAGCTTTACCTGTCTTAACATCTCAAGACGCCAACCTGACGTATCAAGGATTTATTAGGTTCCCTCGTAAAATAAAATTTCGGCATCTACTAAATCGCATCGACACAGGTTTAGATTTTCGGTACAGATCCTTTGCAAATTTTTCCCTTTTTACAACCAACGTCCGCAATCTGGCGGAGAAACACATCAAATGAACTTCTTACGTGAACCATGGCAAGCATTCAGGAGCACTGTAAAAGGCTTTGACTCCTCGCACCAAATCGCGCTGGGCGTTGCGTTGGGAATGATGATTGGCTTGATCCCAAAAGACTCTTTGCTTCCCTATGGAGTTGCGTTGCTTGCATTGCTAACAAACGCAAACTTGCTGAGCCTTATAGTTTCAACTCTGATTTTCAGTCAATTAAGTCCACTGCTTGATCCAATCACCCATCCATTGGGAGCCTGGATTTTGACTTTCGATCCTTTGGAATCGATATGGATATCGCTTTATCAAACGCCTATCGTTCCGTGGACGCGGATCGAAAATACCGTGGTTATGGGAACGCTAATGCTCGGAATCTTGCTCGCTATTCCAGTCTATTCATTGAGCTACAGGCTTTACGAAAAATTTGGGGCAAGCATTTCCAACCTGGTACTTAACAACCGATTTGCCCGCTGGATCGTAAGCGAACAGTCACCAAACCTACAAAAGAGCTAATACATCATGATACGGTTCACGTATCTCATTCCACGAATTATTATCATCGCCTTGATAGCCCTTGCGCTGATTGCTGGCTCTGATCCGTTGATCAGGAACATTGTCACGTCACGACTTGAGCGCGCTATCGGTGCCAAAGTGGAAATCGGACAACTGCGAAGCTCTCTTGGCGATCAGAAGATCTTCCTAAAAGACATCGCGATCACCGACGCGCGATTTCCAATGCAAAATATGGTTCAAGCCGAACTGGCATATGCTGAATTTGACCTTCAAAGCCTTCTTTTTCGACACGTTGTCATCGAAAAAAGCCAAATGTCAGGCGTCATGTTTGGCACCCCGCGTTCTCAAAGCGGACAACTCGACCCAAATATGACGCTGGAGGAACAACCTGCCTGGAAGCCAAAGACGTTTGAATCGGTGGAAGAAATAAGCCAACACTGGCTCGACGGCCTTTCAAACAACGTTCAAGTTAACGGCAATATCGATTATGAATTGAATCAAACCATTGAAAAGATCAATCAATTCTGGGCGCCGGAATTCAAACAACTTTCAAGCCTGATCAAAACGCTTCAGCAAGACAATGCGGCGGTTCGCACAGCGGCCAGTTCCGTTCAAACCGATACCACCAACACGCTTCGAACAAAGTATGTCAATCTGGATGACAAATTCAAAGCGATCGCCAATCGGACACAACAGATTCAAACACGACTTTTTGAACTCCAGCAGGTGGCAGCAGAAAATCGTGATTCGTTGACTCTCGCGCACCAAAGAGACATTCAAAAACTGCGACAGTCTATCGAAATCCCAACCTTCGATAGCAACGCAATCTCACAACTGTTGCTAACCAAAGTTCAGGAAAACCAAGTCAACGAAATCATACGCTGGTTCCACTGGTTTCGTTCAGCCATCCCTGACTGCGACAAAGATGCTCAAGCAAGCCACGAACGAGGCCAAGACTTATTGCTACCCAAGAAAGCCCCCGACTTCCTGATCAAGTCAATTGAGCTCGAAGGCGAAGGCAGATTTGCCAGTCGGCATTTCAATTTCGCTGGCAGCGCAGAAAATGTTACCCTGCAACCCAAACGCCACGACCAACCGACTTCAATTGAGTTGCGAGCCCAAGGCGACCAGCACGTCGTAGTGTTTTGCACTTTGGATCGTCGAGCCGATGAGCCGATCGACAAATTAAAGGTTCTTTGTCCTGATTTGGAATTGGATAGCCAATTGCTCGGAGATGCCGAAAGCATGCTCGTGACGATGGGATCGGGCAACCGCATGCAAGCCGACATTCAAATTCAAGCCAATGGTGAAAAAATTTCGGGCGAACTGGTTTTTCGTCACTCAAACGTAGCACTGCACGTTGACGAGCTTCACGATATGGCGGGCGGAAAACCCGTTGCCCTCCAAATGAACCAAGGTTTGTTGGATGTGGACCGTTTCGAGTCAAGAGTCACCCTGTCGGGAACATTTGATGACTACCAATACAATTTCACCAGTGACCTAGGCAGTCGATTCTCAAGTTCCGTCAACAAGGTTTTGACTCAAAAAGGCAAAATTAGAATTGCCGAACACAAACAAAAGCTGGACGAGCAGTTAGCAACCCAACTCAAAGTGTTGGATACTCAGGTAGTGCAGCAAATTCAGCAGCTTTCTCAGATTTTACGAGCAGAATCCAACGAATTGGCAGCGTTGCAAAAAAATCAACCGGACAACACGGGCTCACTTCGCAAATTGCGGTAAAGAATCCAGATTTTCGCGGCCAAATAAGAATGGTTAGTTTCTAGCAGACCGCAGTTT
>CAYZGP010000032.1:7940-33717 GCA_964478065.1 uncultured Pirellulaceae bacterium | reverse complement strand
AATCCAGATTTTCGCGGCCAAATAAGAATGGTTAGTTTCTAGCAGACCGCAGTTTTTAACAGACCGCCTCGGGTGAAGCACTCAATTGCCCCAATTCGTCTTCAACATCAATTTCGTCAATGATTAACAAAACCCCGGCGACGTGTTGGCAAGACGTCATTGCGACTTGCTTTTCGTAGTACGACTGAACCTGGCCAGTTAGCGTTACCGTTCCGTGTGTAACCATGATTTCGAGATTTCGAAACGCCGGAAAATGTCGGCTGTAGAGGAACTTAGACACTCGGTTCTTTACGTCATCGTCTGGATAATCGATACGTATTTGAGATGATGTCTTCACGGTATGGTCCTTCAAAGTGTGCTTTTCAAACAAGAATTTCAAAATACGTAACTGAAATCAATTGGTTCATTTAACTAATTCATTCGTTTTGATTTTGAATTTCTTTGTCATCAGCGAAACAAAGTGACTTATAAACATTCCTTTCACACGGCGACGAATTTCAAGTTGTCTCTCAAAGTTGCATCGTAATCGACGATTGAGAATTCTAAACAAAACATACAAAATCCGTTTCGACAAAATCGTTTCGCCACTGCAAAAAACCAAATTTTTCAAAATGTGCTATCACTCTTCGCCGCCAATGCAAAAATCTCCGGCCGAACATCACGGCTTGGCAATAACTGGGAAGGATTAGGTAATCAGGGCGGTTATCACGTTTACTTATCGAACAAATCCTGATTGTTCAGCGCAACAAGATATCATTGCGAACTACTTCAAGTGAAGCGCATTGCTTACGCTCATCTACTTGTTATTGTTTTAAAAGTGAACCAACAACAGATTCTGGATCCATCGCCCAAAGCACCTGGAGCCTAAATAGTTCCTGCAAAAAGCAACTGTTTTTCAAAAAATTAACTTCGCTTTACACACTCAGCTTAAAGAGGCATACTGTTCCCAGATTTGATTTGCCCCAAATTGGAAGTTCATATGTTGCCCCACGACATGAAACGCCTCTCGATATGTCAGTTTTCAAGTTATCGCTGGTCGTTTTTCGAAGACATCGTTCGATATTCCAATCATGGTTTTAATTCAATTGGCGTCTGGCGCCGCAAGATCGACGATTTTGGTGCCGAAGCCGCGGCCGATCTATTACATGAGATGAAAATGTCGGTTTCCAGCTTGCATTGGGCTGGTGGATTTACTGGCGATGGCCAATCTTTCTCCGACGCCATCGAAGACGCGATCGAATCTATTCAACTAGCCAGTCGCTTTAACGCCAATTGCTTGATTCTTCACCCAGGGTCGCGAAACGGACATACGACCTCTCACGCGAACCGACTATTTGATTCGGCTCTCTCGAAACTTCTCCCAATCGCCGATGACTACGGAGTCAAATTGGCGATTGAGCCGGTCCAAGAACAGCCATGTTCGCCTTGGACTTTTTTCAGTTCATTCCAAGAGTCGCTTGAAGTCCTCGAACGATTCCCAAGCCTTGGTTTAGTCCTGGATCTTTATCACATTGGATTCGACGCAAGCGTTTACGAATTCCTTGACGAATTTATTGACCGCGTCGAATTGGTTCAATTGGCTGATCGAAAACTGACCATTGAAGAGTTTGTGACCAGTCGCCGTGGTGAGTCGTTCCGGCTGCCACTGGGTAATGGAGAAGTTCCAATTGAAGCTTGGTTAAGCAAACTCCATCGACTCGCCTACAACGGTTTCTTTGAACTAGAAGTCCATGGCAGCCTCACACCTCGCAAAGACTACCACGGAACGCTTGAACAAACCGCCAACTATTTCTCTCAACCCAAACTCAATTCACTTATCAAGCCGATTGAAAAAGTTGAATTCGATCGTCGGTTCCAACTTAAGAACAACGACCAAATCTAATTCACACCCGGGCAATTCATCCGGCGCGGACGTGAGAAGTCGCCCGCAAGCGGGCGTTCCATTCGCGCATTGATCGCTGCCATTATCTATTGGAAATTAGCTACCTCTCAACATTGAGACGATGCGCTTCATTCCTATTGCGGGATCAGCTCAAAGCAAACTAGCTGGTCTCGACCTCGCACGTAAAGCAAACCATGCGAAACAACCGGCGCGGCCCAACACGGATTGGCAAATTTAACCCCATCCGCGCCAGCTTCGTATCGAGTTACCTCTTGGTACGAACTTGAGTCGGCTTTGACCAACACGAGATCGCCCTTTTCTCCCATCACGATCAAATGGCCCTCAATCAACGTCATTGACGAACGTGAAAGGCCAGCCTTCTTCCACAGGACTTCTTCTGTTCGCCAATTGACACAACGCAATTCAGCGGGAGCAGAGTGTCGGCCGCTACAGCCGAAAACCCAATCGCCAACCCGAATCGGCGTATTCCAATGAGCTTCAAGCGCTTTGTCGCGCCCTTTTTCTTTGTCCGTCCAAACCGGCTCGATGTTTTCGCCATCGAATTTCAAGAACGCGCTTCCCATTCCGTAGCACTCAGTGATCAAAATCTTGTTCTCAATCACAATTGGCGTACTCGCGTTAACGCTTTCGAGCTTTCTGGAGCGCCATGGAAACTCGAACATTGATTCGCCCGTCTCTGGTTTTAAGCCGAACAGGGATCCTCTCATCCAAGCCAACAACATCGGCTCGTCATTGATCGTCGTCAGCTTCAATGAAGCGTAGCTGGCCAGGTCATCGACCACTTTGTATTTCACTTCGCCAGTCATTTTGTCAAACGCAACGACCCCCGAACCGTTGGGGATCACTTTATTCAACGCACCTGGCGCGACCTTCTTTGACTCTTCAGGACTGCCACCGATCATCACGATCAGCAGGTCGTTGTAAATAACGGGCGTACTGGCCACGCCAAAAAAGTTTTGAATTACCCCGAACTTTTCAGCCGTATTGAGTTTCCATATTTCTTTACCAGTCACCGCATCGAGACAATGCATCATGCCTTCAACACCGAACACGTAAACGCGCCCGTCGTCGATGAGGGGACTGGCACGCGGACCGCTGTCGTACCCATACAAATCGCGGTAATTTGACTCGTACTCGAACTTCCAAATTGATTCGCCCGTTTCTGCATTCAAACAATTGAGTGTCGCCTTGTCAGTTTTGGCTTTCCCTCGTGAGAAATGATAAAACCGACCGTTGGCAACCGAGCCGATCCCGTACCCTTGATCAGCGTCAATTTTCCATAGAACTTTTAATTTCCCCTTTGACCAGTCTTTTAAGATTCCGGTTTCCGTTGATTTTCCGTCCCCCGTTGGCCCAAGAAAAGTCTTCCAATCTTCTCCCACTGTTCGTGTCCAGAGATTTTTGGATTGGGTTTGATCATTGGCAGCGGCGTCTTGGGATTGGGTCTGACTGGCAGTTTGAGCTACAGTGTGGCTAACCGTGGCAACGAAACATCCCAACAACATCACAGCAAGTACCGAAATTCGTTTCATAATCCCTACCAGTTCAATTCAAGTTTTGGCTCATCCCGAATCACCATGTTAAACGTAAACGAAAAAATCTCGATCCGGCTGACCGAATTTAAATTCAGTTACGCGCGTTCGCCGGGCCCAGGCGGGCAAAACGTAAACAAAGTCAATTCGAAGGTTATTTTGAAGTGGTCGGTGGAAAAAACCAAGGCGTTGCCCGAAGCGGTCAAGCAACGTTTCGTCACAAAATACGCCAATCGCATTTCACAAGATGGATTACTCGTCCTTTCAAGCCACCGTTTTCGCGATCAAGGCCGCAACGTCGCCGATTGTCTTGCTAAACTCCGTGAATTAATTTTGGTTGTAGTGCCCGAACCAAAAAAACGGAAAAAGAGAAAAATTTCGTACGGCGCAAAACAAAGACGGCTTGAAAACAAGAAACGCAATTCAGCAACAAAGGCTTCGCGCAGACCACCCAAACTGGACTAGCGCGGTTGCGGTTTTAGCAGTGCGTCAAAGCTGAGTTGACGGGGCATGTTTACACGAAGCGTAAGCATGCTCATGCTGCGTGTGAACATGGCCCCAGAACCCTGAGCCAAACTACTAATTCGAAATTTTCTTTGTCGGTTTCTTCAAGTTATCTTCCGGTAGCCGATCGATCAAAAGATTGAACGGATCGACACCGGCCAGAGCTGGCTCTTCATCGACGACAAACGTAAACGTCTTGACGAGTGGCTCGGACATTTCGCCGTCTTCAGATGGTTGGTCTTCCATTTTGATTCGCTCGCGGTAAAGCGTTTTCCCGTACTCGCTGGAACTGTCTTTATCGGGATAAGCAAACGCGCCGATTTCGATCCAGTCATTGAATTGGACTTTCGTTTGTTTTCCTTCTTTGTCCGCTTGAAATTTTGCACACTCAATTTCTATGGTGACTTGGTATTTCCCGCCTTCGGTTGAATGGTAAGAAGAATTGACGACACGATTTTCGAAAAGCGTAATCTCTTCAAAAAGATCTTTGAGTAGATATTGCAACTCCTCTGGCGTTTCCGCTCGGAGCGCGTCGACCAAGTCAACGGACGTCGGATAGGGGGCAGTTTTGTAAGCGAACTTCTTGATCAACCGCCGCAGCGCCGCGTTTACTTTGTCCTCACCAATCATCTCTTTCAAGTAATACATCACCACACTGCCTTTGCGATAGTGAATGTAGCCTTGCTGTGAAGCGACTTTCATCAACGGCCGTTCTTCAAGCAACTCGCGGCCGCGACTCGAAAGGTAATTGTCCATTTCGTATCGCAGAAATTTTCGCATGATATCGCGACCGTATTCTTTTTCCATCACCATCAATGATGAATACTGCGCAAGCGTTTCTGACAACGCCGTGGCCCCAAGCATATTGGCGCCGATCACTTGATGCGCCCACCACTGGTGCGCCATTTCATGAGCCACGACATAATAAACCATGTCAATATCGTCATCGTTCTTGATGTCGGCGATAAATCCGATGCCTTCGCTGTAAGGCATCGTGCCCGGAAACGCCTGAGCAAAATCGCTGGTACGTGGAAACTCAATAATCCGCGCCTGTTTATGTTCGTAGGGCCCAAACTCCTTTGTGAAGTATTCAAGCGACTTGCGAATTGATCGCAACATTTTATCGACGTTCCACTCATGCTCAGGATGGTAGTAAACTTCGATATCGACATCGTTAAGCCGGCGGTGGGCTACTTTATAATTGGCAGAAACGAACGAGTACATATTCAACGATTGGTGATCGACTTTGTAATGGAAATAGCGACGGCCATCTTTCTTCCACTTGTCGATCAGCGTCCCAGGCGCGATTGCAATTTGATCATCGGACGTACTGATTACCGTTTCGACATCGACCCAATCGCTTGAATCACCAACATACGTATTCTGACGTGCCTCAAGATTATCAGGCTCCAATGCCGGCATCACGTCATTAGGTTCGAGACCAAATTTAATGCGGTCGTTTTTGTTAGTAAGTTCGAACGCTGGCTGATAGCCAATCTTCGGCACGATGTCATTATTGAAAAACGTGCCGTTCTGCACGATCGAAAGCTGCGATACGTCATTCTCAAATCCTTTGGCAAAATACGAAACGGCATACTTCATTTTCGCCGTCGCACCAGGCGCCAAAGGCGGATCGAAGCTGTAAACGCGAACGTTAAAATCAGCCAGATCTTCCTTCAGTTTCGCATTGTCGATTTCCAATTCGGTTTCATAATCGTCGGCGACGTTAAGGAACAACTCTTCGATCGGCCCATCGGTTTTGTTTTCGATCTCCTGTTCGCCTTTCAACCTCAACCCTCGCTTGTAAGGGAAAATTTCTATGTCGAATTTGACCTTTGTAATCCGCGGCTGACCGATCCCTTCGTAAACCTTGAATTTCGTCTCGTAATCGAAGCTCATTTTTTCAGTTTGTCTATTGTTTCGATAAGTGTTCACGACATTGGTGTTGTAGAAAATCCAACCGCCAACTGCCAACCAAGCTGCAAAGGCTGCCACCGTTGTCGCGGCGATCTTGCCTTTGAAACGACTTGCCCCAAGCGACAATCGTTTGAAAAATCCACGATCTCGTCCGCGCTGCCAAAACAAGATACCGACGCAAGAAAGAAAAACGCAGAACAATACCCAGTAGCTTCCAAACCAAGCCAACGCTTTGGTAAATGGAGCAAATTGGAAGAGATCGGAATATGTGTACGATGGCAGGCTTGCAAATTGCACCAAGTGCGTTTCAACCGACAGCCCGTTCCAGATAAACGTGTTGACGATGAGAAAAATCACGAAAGCAAAGTAGCCCACGTATTTGTTGGGTGAGAAAATGTGAGCCATGAATGCCAACACGGTGAAGGCGAACATCTGCCCGAATGAAATCACAAAAAGCTCTTTTGCATAAAGGCCCAACTGGAACCGGTTGTAACCAGCCATCGCCTGGTTAGCGATTCCCATCAGCATATCGGCGAACAAAACAATCAATACAATCGCGAGAATGGAGCAGAGTTTTGCGGTGTATGAAATCCAGGTTGAATGCGGGAGCGCATCGTAGACTTCATCCAGTTTCGCGTCTCGCTCTTTCCAAACGAGAACGCCCGCGTAAAACACAATCACCGCCCCGAGATAAACCAGCAAACTGGCCTGAATCAATTCGATGATCGTATAAGTAACCGGTAGCGCACTCAGCCCAAATCCTTCGGACGCGACCGAACGCAAACTGAAGAACGTGTCGACCATACCAGCAAATACAATCACAAGAAAAACAGGACTTTTTATTGTGCTGAAAAAATCCACTTTGAACTGGCTTATGAATTGTGTCACTTGAGCGCCAAAGCCGTAGTTAAAACCAACCCTGGGAATAGTGACAATTTGATCAGATGCCAGCGGAGCAGGGCCAATGACTTTCTTCGATCTCGCAACGCGTTCAGCGAAAGAGAACCGCGCGCAGGCTCCAGCGAGAATCAACAAACTGGTTACGCCCCAGATCAATCGGTTGGTCAGAACCATTGGATTGCTGAGCGTCAAAGACAGAGTACTTCTGTCTGCCAGCGTCCAATACTTTGTTTGCGTATTAAACAAAGCCAGCCCAAAAGGGTCGGCGAGTTGTTGAATCGTTTCGTTATCCAGATTCCCTACCAAGCTTTGCGAAAGCCCGTATGCCATCAGCAAAACAATGATACCGATGAACGATGCAAACGTACTTCGAAGCCAAATTGCGATTGCGAAAATAATCGCTGAGATAAAAAGCGTATTGGGAATCGCAAACACAACGATCCCCCAAAAATGTGCTCCCCATACGATTGGACCAAAATGTTTCGCATCGTTCCACGGCATGTAGGGTGCCACAAGAACGCCAATCGAAATGCCTAACAGTGGAATCAGCGCAATCAAAACAGCGCCCCAAAATCGCCCCATCAGGTACGAAAGTTTGCTGATCGGTTTGGTAAAAATGATCTGGCTGGACTTATGCGCGAAATCACGCGACGCGGCGTCGTTCACAAAAGCCGTCGTCATCAAACAAGTCAAAATCCAGATGATTGAGTAGAACGACTGAATGGCATAGGGCGCATTTCGATCCGTGTTTTCAAGCGCTCCGCCGATAACAATATCATCGGTAGACATCGCCCCAACCGCCAAGCTCGTGATGATGACTAGGAAGATGTAGAGCATTGCTCTTTTGAGCCAGTAGCGAACTTCAAATCCGAAAAACGTACTAAACATGATTGGTCCGACTAAGTTTTTGCCGCGTGGGCAGGATATATTGCGTTGGAAGAAAGTAGTGCATTGAAAGCACCGGTTTTGTAAGGCTTCAACAAAATGGCTTGACGCTTACAAGAACCGATTTAACGCCAATCGTCACGCTGAGAGTTTGTCTAATTTCGCAAAGAAAACATGTTCAAGATCAGGCTCGATTTCCACGAACCCATTTCCAGGGTCGAACTCACTGATAATGTGAACCAATGGTCGACCGGCAACTAGTTTTGTCGAAAGCACATTAAATTCGTTTTTGATTCCATCCAGTTCAGATTTTTCAATCGACTTTCGCCAGACCTTGCCAGCGATTTCCGCCTCGGCTTCATCTGGCGCCCCAGCAAATCGCAATTCACCCTCGTGAATGATCGCCATGTTTGTACACAGCTCTTTTACGTCTTGAACGATGTGAGTTGAAAGAATCACAATGATGTTCTCACCAATTTCGGCCAGCAAGTTGTAAAAACGGTTCCGCTCTCCAGGATCCAAACCAGCCGTTGGCTCGTCTACGATCAAGAGTTTGGGATCACCAAGCAACGCCTGAGCAATTCCAAAACGTTGCTTCATTCCGCCAGAGAAACCTGCGATAGCCTTCTTGCGATGCTGATACAAATTAACCCGATTCAGCATCGCCTCCACCAACTCCTTGCGTTGGCCACGGTTGGTGATTCCTTTGAGAATCGAAATATGGTCAAGCATCGCTTGCGCGCTGACTTTCGGATAAACGCCAAACTCTTGAGGAAGATAACCGAGAATCTTACGGACTTCGGTTTTTTGATTTAGTACGTCCAGATCGTCAAGCATCACCGAGCCCGAATCGGCTTCCTGGAGTGTGGCTATCGTTCGCATTAGCGTCGATTTGCCTGCTCCGTTGGGTCCCAGCAAGCCGAACATTCCGGTGGGAATCGTCATCGAAACCTCACTCAGAGCCTTCACTCCGTTAGCGTAAGTTTTGGAAAGACTCTCAATCACAAGTTTCATTTTTCGTGCCTGATATGCAAATAAATTCGATTTCGATTGCTTTACGTTAGAGAACTTTTTCAACCACAACGTGTCCTTGTAAAAGGAATGTTCCCTGAGTTAACCAATACTCGGATCGGCTGTTGGCAGTTTCACCAAGGGCCTTAACGTTGGCCAAGAATCTGTTAGATTCCTTGCTTCCCAAATTGAAAAGCCGCAATAAATTGCGAGGGTGGTGCTGGTTTTGCGGTTCTATGGTGACAAACTGTAACGATTGTAATTCCGGTTTGGTACCGAAACCGACCGTCATTGGCTGTTCGCTTGAATAAACCGCCCCAATAACACTGATATAGTTCAATAAGCCTGTTCGAAAGCATGACTCATAGGGCATGGCTGAATTGACTTTTGATCGACCGTCTGGAGAATTGCTCGCCTTTGCAACATGACTTGGTTGCAATACGTTGACCGACCGACCAATCCCACAGGGAGAATTTTATGGATCGAAAAGAAGAAGACATCAACGAAATTTTGAAGCAGTGGCCGTTCGATCCAATGAGCGTCAATGTTCGAATGCTTGAATCGGCTCAACACCGAGTTCTTCAAATGCGTGTCGATATGGGAATCCTGCAGTTGGAGACAGAAGGCCGACCTGACGGAAATCAATTCCAAGGTGCCAAAACCTACTTCGAGTATCTTCAAGAAAAATCCCGGCAATCCGCAACCGGATTTACGCTGGACGAAGATAGTTGCCTGGAAATCGACCGTGAGTTCGTTCAGTTTTATCACCGCCGAGTCTGCTGGCTTCAGCTTAAAGAATTCAAGTTAGCCGTTCTCGACGCGGATCATACGTTGGGATTGATGGATTTTTGCAAAGAGCATTCCGACGATGAGCAGTGGACCATCTCCCATGAGCAGTACCGACCTTTTGTGCTTTATCATCGAACGCAGGCTGCGGCTTTGGCGCACATTGAAGGTGAAGACGAAGAAACTCCAAATGGAGCGGATTTGGCTATCGAAGAAGTCAACGTAGGCCTGGAAAAACTTCGCGAGCTATTCGTCGAATATGACGCAGAGGAACAATACGATGACGATGAACTTGTTCAACGTCTAACTGAGTTCCGCGAAGGGCTTCGTGAGAAGTACGAGGTGGGTGCAACGTTGAGAGAGCGTTTTGATACGGCGATCGCCAACGAAGATTACGAGCTTGCCGGACAACTTCGCGATGAACTTTCTAAACGCGAGGGCAAAGGCGAGAATTCGCCCTGATAGACCCGCGAAAAAGTCTGCATCTGGCATCCGAACTTCTGTCGTGCATACGGTTGGTTTTATGAACCATTTTTCGCAGCATCCATGCTACGTGATGGTCGTAATAAGTTAAGCTGATTTTGAACTAACTAATTTTCCTAGTTCCTGGTGTCAGCGATCGGTTCTTACTGGTTACGTGATTTCGTCGTCAACTGACTGACGATTTCCTTCAACCGATTATTGTGCAGCGACGTTGGTAGCCGACCACTGAACTTGATTGAGTCAGGTGCCTGCGTACTCCGCTTAGGTTTGGGTCCAGAAACATTGCGTGAGCTCTTGGGAGCCGACTTTGATGCATTTTCAAATGGGATCACATTGGATGCTTCAGTCTGCTCCGTTTCCAATTCACTATTGTTGCTAAACACAATTGTGAATTCTGCCGTGTCACCATCTTCATTTGTAACGGGAACAGCAGCGGGCTTTTTGTCCTGAGGCAATTCGCCCCGAACCACATGAATATCGCGTGGGGCTTCGATGCCCAAGCGAACGGTGTTTCCCTTGACTTTAAGAACGGTGATTTTGATGTTCTCACCGATTAGAATTTCCTGTTTTAGCTTCCGTGAAAGTACTAGCATTTTACATTCCTTTGCTGTGTTTACTTCGTGCGGACAAAACTGATTGTCCGCCACTGCTCAAGTACTCTGCATCAGCTATGCCAAATGAGTACAAATGATTGGATTTGTCAGATATCCAAATCAAAACGCTGCTTTTTCGGTATGACTACAAAATGTGCCAGCATCGCTTTTGCAATTTTGACTGTGTCATTTTTTCATATTTCCAAGCAGGTTGACACGATTTGTCTCAAGTTGACCCAACGACTGGATTGCTAAAGCGCTAACACATCCGTCTGTTTGCGTTGCTGCCTTCGCGAGCCAGCATGGCAGTGCTATCAGATGAATTCCACTAGGCAGGCTAATGGCACTAACGGTTGATAGGTTCCAACAAAGTTGCCTGCTGCACGGTTGGAACTTTTGGAATTTCGCGAACGCGGATTCGATCGTAGCTGGCTAGATGCTCAAGCAAGATCCTTTGCACTTCGTAAATCGCACTTGGGTGATGGTGAATGTCCGAGTGTTCGACCGGGACATAGATTTGGGAAATGGCTTTTTCGTTTTGAGCGCTCTCGATTGAGACGATTCCATCGCCTGTGAATTCCCTACTGGTTCCCAGCAAGGACTTCTTTGGAAGACGGCCGATGATGGTATGCATCTTTACTGCGCTGTCTTGTTTGGCTTTTTCAAACGCTTTAAAAACCGGATTGGTGGCGGCCAATGAATCGATGCTCGTTGCAGTCGTCAAAAACGAGGAACTCTTGAGTTTGTCTCGGTTCTGTTTGGCAATCCTTTCAAAATCATTGGTCACGATCGCCGGCAACGTGAACAACCTTTGACTGACCCAGCGCGTGGCCGTGTTTGCGACTTCGCTGCCACGAAGCGGTGTGGCGAGCGTCACGATCCGATCGATTGACGAGTTGGGGTGAAAGTAAAAAGTATCTCGCAGCAATTCAATCGTATCTCGATCGCCCCTCAGACTCTCGATAGGCTGGTCACTGATGATGTTCCAAAAATTGTCTTCGCTTTCCATCGTTTGCAAGATCGAAATCAATCCGCCCATGCTGTGTCCGACCATGACCATTTGATCAAGCGGTTTTGAGTCACCGTTAGGATCCAACTCACGGCGAACCTGGGCTAAGTCTCGCCGCATTTGCTGAGCCGAAATCCAAAACGGCTGACCTGTAGGATACGAGTAAAACCAAAACTGACAGTTGTCGTGGATGTCAGGATTTGCTCGCAAGTCATTGAACATGTGAACCCAAGTCACTGGGTTGGACCAAAGTCCGTGCACCATGACGACCGGAATTTTATTAGGGTCGTACGGCTCAAGCATAAACATTCCGTATGCTTCGGGAGCAAAATCGGCATTCAATAGCGAAGCCGTCGCCAACAAGCCGCTATTGAGCAGCGGATCACGCAAGCCGTATGCCAACGGAGTCGTTATGTCACTTTCGAGTGGGACAACTTTGGAATCAATCGTGACCTGTGTTTTCTCAAGCGGATCATAAAGGGTCAAAACAGCTTTTCGCCCTTTGCCTGATTGGTCACCAGGCAACAGATGCATAAACGCGGTCATCGGCAACGTTAACTCTGGCGGGTAAAATTTTTCAAATCCATGATCGACTTGCCGCTGCTTCCGAACGGCGATCAAGGGAACGCCCAGACCGTAAGTGTGATAGTGATTGTCGATTCCCTGAGCTTCGTAATCATTGACCAGCTCGAACCGCTCAAACTCTTGTTGGTTCCATCGACCGTCGATTTCGAGTACAAACTCAATCCCTTGTTGCTGGTTTCCAACGGTCACCGTCTGACCGGTTCGCAAATCACCGTTTTTACAGATTTCTCTTAACACACCTTCGAGCGAGCGGTTGTAAACATCGCAAATGCTTCGGAACTGCGGATCGTAAGCGTTACGTGCAACGTTGAGTTTTTCGTCGAACAAAAATTGATACGCGTGTACAACAGCGATCGCGTAAAGCCCGGCTGCACGCTGAGGGTCGCCAATTTCGACCGCCCAGTTGGCCTGGATTTCGGCAATCTCTGCCAGCGCATGAACTTCGTCAATCGTCGGACGAGTTTTTGCAAGTTGCTGAAACCAGCGGATCACACCGTCCGGGTTTTGTTGGTATTGACTTTCCAGATCGTACCGTCGGATCAACAATTGCGTTCGCTCAGATGGCAGCGGAATTGTTTTTGTTAATCGCCAAAGATACGGAGTCGTTTGGCCGCGGTCGAAATGTTTAACTCGAACAACTGGCTGGCTGCCGATATTTGCAAGCCGTGATGCGCGGGGAAGCCCATTGGGGTTGATGGCACAGCCTGACAAAATCGAACACAGGATTGCCAATATCGAAAGTGCAGCAAAATGCGTTGGCCGACGAGTCTGCCTCGATCCCAAGACATACCGCGATGCAAATTCAAACGGGCCAACGCCGATTGTTCGCTGCGAATTTGGTTTAGTTGTCTTCAGCCAAATGGCCATGGGCTCAGCCAAGCAATTGGAAAGCGTCGTCGATCGTGTTTAATTGGAAAAGACGCGGAATTCGCGCATTCTGGACACAAAGGAGTAGTTGATTGACGGCTTAATCGTCAACGTCATTTGTGCTAGCGACGTTGCCATGAGGACTATGAACGGGCGCCTGTCTCACCCCAACCTCTTTGCCTGCTTACCGTTTGGTGAACAAGACCGCCAAAGTGGTCAAGCAAAAATGAAACTGAAATTCTCAGCACCCACATCGTCGAGATCGCGCGGTGAGCTTACGTTGCGAGATGAGTCTACGTCGCGCGGTGGGTTGGCTCGGGTTTGCCCGGCCTGAAGGCTTGCATATTTCCAACGGTTAGCTGAATATTCAATTCCGATGCGAGCTTCGCAGTTACCGTTTGGACAATGGACTCCAACTCTTCTGGGCCCGCGGCAACCCTGGCGTTAACCAATAGATCCGCCCCAAGCGTTTTGATTTCGCTGGACAGACTTAACTCGCTTTGAACAGACGATCCAACCAAATTCGCGACAGCTGCATCATGCATTGTTTGGCCAAGCACTTTCAAATGTGCGACTTCGTGCCCATCTGCTTTCAACTGATCGCCGATTCTTTGGACCATCTTCAGCACAAGATCATCCAGCTCAAAACGCTCTTCAGACTCGGCTCTTGTTTGGCAATTGAGCCAGCCAAGTTCGGCCTCTCCTTCAGCATAGGTCACATAATCCATTTCCATCATTCGATCACGTTTGACGGGCTGGGCATTGGTGGCTTCAACCAATCTCTCAAAACCGGTTCCTTCACGAGCCGAAATTCCGAACGCAGGCACTCCTTCGAACCGTTCGCCAATCAAACGCAAAAGAGTTTCCTGCTCTTCAGGGGAAAGCCGATCAATCTTGTTGACCGCGATCGCATCAGCTTCTTCGAGTTGCTTAAGGAAAATGTATTCAGCTTTTGGCGAAAACCCTTTGCCTTTTTCAGCGGACAAAATTTTCTTTCCATGAACTGGCTTAAGTAACACAACCAGCGGACCCATTTCAAAACGATCGCCAAACAGTTCTCGCATTGGCTGAATGACGGTCGCGACCAGATCGGTGCAACTTCCAACTGGCTCAGCGATCACGATGTCGGGAACTTTTTCATCCGAAAGCGAACCAACGGTATCGATCAAGTCATCGAATTTGCAGCAGAAACACGCGCCAGGAACTTCACCGACTTGGAAACCCTGCGCTCGCAATGTGTGGGTGTCCACCAAATCGTAAGCTTGATCGTTGGTGACCAATGCTACATTAAGACCCTGCGCAACATAATGGGCAGCCAATCGACCAATGGTCGTTGTTTTACCAGCGCCCAAAAACCCGCCGATCATCAAAAAACGAATTGACTTCATTTAAAACCTTACACCGTGTCTTTCATTGAAAACACGATTATACTCAATTTCGATTTTGATGTGCTTGGTTTGACGCAATTTCAAACTCCAAGTTTGTGTTGCGTTAACTCAAGTACGTTAAACCGGTTTCGATTCGTCATCGACCGCTCGGACCAACCGAACGAACCAACAAAGCAGGATTACAATTGGCAGCTGAAACATTGGCTATCAACGGCGGGACTCCCATGATTGAATCGGCGGAGCTTCCATGGCCCATTGCAGATGAAGCAATTCGCGCGGCCGTTTTACTCGCGATCGAGGACGGTTCATGGGGCCAATACGAAAGCCGTTGGACTGAGCAGCTAACTGAAAAGTTGGGATCTTTCCATTCAATTTCAGAAACAACATATAGCACGATGCTGTGCTCAAGCGGCACGATTGCGGTTGAACTTGCTCTCCGTGGCGTCGATGTTAAACCTGATGACGAAGTTATTCTGGCTGGCTACGATTTCCCTGGAAACTTTCGCGCGATCGAGTCAATCGGCGCTCGCCCAGTTCTCGCCGATGTCGTTTCCAATGGCTGGGTCCTCGATCCAGATCAAGTCGCCGAAGCCATTACAGAGAAAACGAGTGCGGTGATCGTCTCCCACCTTCATGGGCAAACAGCCAAAATTGAAGCGATTCGATCCGTTGCTGATTCGGCATCGTCAGCGAAAAAAATCTCCATCGTAGAAGACGTCTGCCAGGTCCCCGGCGGACAACTCAACGGCAAACCGCTTGGGACATTCGGCGACGTATCGGCGTTTAGTTTTGGAGGAAGCAAACTTTTGTCGGCAGGGCGGGGCGGGGCAATCATGTCGACCGACGCGGGCATTTTGCAACGAGCGAAGATTTATGCTCAGCGAGGCAATGATGCTTTTCCGCTTTCCCAGCTCCAAGCCGCCGTTCTCATGCCGCAACTCGATACCTTAAAAGCGATGACCCAAACGCGGTACTCAAATGCGAGCTGGTTGATCAAAAACACAAAAAGTTTGGATGTCCTGGTCGGATTAGAGCAAGTCGTGCCTGATACACTCCCGGCGTTTTACAAATTGCCTTGGTTGCTTCAAGATCGCACGCCTGGCTGGACTCGCGCCGAATTCGTGCAAGCCCTAATTGCCGAAGGCCTCTCAATCGGTGAAGGCTTTCGTGGATTCCTGCGACGTTCCCCTCGCCGCTGTCGAAAAGTTGGGACATTGGTAAATTGTCAAATCGCAGCTCAACAAACGGTTGTACTTCACCATCCGATTCTGTTACAAACCCAAGAACAGATTTCCAAGGTTGCAGATGCCATTGCGAAAGTGGTTGCCAATTCGCCGTAGACAAGACGCAATCGAAATTCGTTTCTTCAGCAACCTAAAAATTAAAACCTTAGTTCATTAAACGACCTTAAACGAATTCCCTTCTCCGAATGTCCACACCTCAAATTCCTTCGATCAGTACCAAGAATTTAGATTCGCCATACGATCGACTTGATTTGGCCGCCTTGATTTTCACGATGGTGTTTCCGACGATTGTCACACTGGTTTATTTCCAGTGGCTTCAGGATTCCGAGTCGTCAATCCAACAAATCGCATTCGGAATTGGCAAAACCATCCAGTTCGCATTCCCAATCGCTTGGGTTTGGTTTCGCCATCGAGAAAAGATCTTCCGGAAGCCAAAATTCCGCACGTTCTCGCAATCCGATATCTTTATCGGAGTCGGATTTGGATTTTTAGTCGTTGCCGCGATGGCGGTGATGTACTTTTTCGTGCTCGCGCCAACGGAAACTGGGGCGCGACTAGGTGAAACCGCTAAAGCCAAGATTGCGAAAATGGGGCTGGACTCATTTTGGATGTATTTAGGCGTTGGAATTTTTTACGCACTATGCCATTCGTTTCTGGAAGAGTATTACTGGCGCTGGTTCGTATTTGACTTCTTACAAAAATACGTTTCGACGCTGTGGGCAAATTTGCTCTCAAGCATTGGATTCATGGCACATCATGTCATTTTGCTTGGCTTCTATTTCAACTGGAGCTTCTGGACTTATTTGTTGTCCGCAGGAGTCGCAGTGGGCGGCGCGTTTTGGGCTTGGCAATTTAAAAAGACAGCCAAACTCCGTGCGCCATGGATCAGCCATATGATTGTTGACGCTGGAATTTTTGCAGTGGGATATTTTCTGGTCAAAGACCTTCTGACTTAAACAGAAAGGTCCCACTTTGCAGATCAATTCCACTCTACGGCTGAATAAACAAAGCCCGTTTTTGGTTGGGCAACGAATAGTCGAACCCACACGCTTTGAACATTTCATCCGAAGCCGAAATCGCCATTAGCTCAAGCACCTTTTCCTCTTTGGCACGTTCAATACAACATCGCACCAAATCTCGCCCGACGCCCTTTCGCCGAAACGACTCATCAACGGCAAGACATTGAAGCTCCGCCAGCTTTTTCGAATAGATTTCCAACGCACAGAATCCCACGATTTTTCCATTTGAATCAACCGCTTTGAAGGAATGCTTCAAAAGTAATTCAAGGTCCAATGAAGCACGCTTGAGCAATTGCTTGTCGTCCATAAACGGCTCAAGAAACGCCTGAACAGCAGCAAGGTCTTTGTTACGATCGACGTCCGCAATTTGAAAGTCAGGTTTGTCGTCCATGTCGTCGCTTTTGAAGTGAATTCCGCTGGAGCAAACTCCTCAACGGATGAAAAAAATTTGTTGCGAGTAGCGGGTTAATTACTGGGTAGCTTAATGGTTAGTTCGAGTTGCAAAATATTATTGAACTACTGAACCGATTGGCAACACCAGTGCCGAATCATTTTCGCGTACATCTCCGTTCCTTGAGAAAGTTGCTCCAAAGCAATCCATTCGTTGTTTGTGTGCGCCTGCTCAATGCTCCCCGGCCCAAACACGATCTTGTCCGCGATCTCGGTAAACACGCCGCCATCGGTTCCGTACGAAACCGTTTTTGATTTCGGACGATGGGCCAGCTTAAGAGATTCCATTACAAATTCTGAACCGGGGCTCATGAACATGCCTTTGCCCCACTTGTTAATTTTCAATTTGACTCCATGTTCCAGCGCCGCATCCTTGACGCGCGAAAGTAACGGTTTCACATCGATACCCGGCATTGGCCGAAGATACATATGACAAGTACTTTTGCTCGCCGTGACATTGAGCGCCGGAGCATTATCCTTGACGCTGATGTTCCAACTAAGCGTGGGTGGATCGAAAATATCGTTTTGCCATTTCGGTTCTGTTTCGACGAGATCATGAATCGCTTTCATTTCAGCCAGAAACGGAATCATCGCCAAATTCGCATTGACGCCAGCTCGACTGCTGGAGTGCCCAGCCTTTCCTCGTGCAACCGCAATGATCTCAACTGAGCCTTTGTGTGCGTGAACGACTTCCAGCGAAGTCGGTTCGCCGATAATTGCTTTGGTGGCGTGCTCAGCCATTTCGCGATAAAGCTTACTCTCTTCGACGACGCACCGCGCACCGTGAAAACCAACTTCTTCGTCGGCTGTCACAACAAAATAGAGCGGCTGCTTCAAATCGTCCCAAGCCACGCCTTGAGCCGCCGTCAACATGCACGCAATCGAACCCTTCATATCGCAGCTCCCACGGCCGTACAAACGCTCGCGTGCGATCGCCGGTTCAAAGGGCCCGAATTTTTCGGTAAACCAATTTACTGCTGGAACAACATCTGAATGAGCGAAATACGCCAGCCCACCATAGCCGCCACCCTTTTTTGCGACTAAGTTTGTTTTAACAACTCCGTTAGCGTCGGTGTACTCAACTTTCTCAACGACGAATCCATGCTTCGTCAACTTCATTTCGAGATACTTACTAATCAACCGATTAGAAAGGTGACTGGTGGAGTCAAAACCAATAAGACGTTTCGCGTACCTGAGAGCTTTCATGTGGGGCCTAACTGTTGGCTCAATTCAAGACGAATTTAAAATAAGATTGAGGCAGGAATTCGTCTTATAAACTTGAGCGTTCCAACCTTTCCAAAATAAGCAACGTGCAAACTTCTAACAAGTAAATACTCTAAGGTTCAAAGGGGATTGCGGGAATTGTACTCAATCTTCGCAATTGGATATAACTTTCATCGGCTCGGTTGCTTTTAAAACCGAACACAAATTCCTCTATTGGTCGTAATGTCACGAGAATCAATTCACTTCGTTACCGGGCGATTAGCCGAATCGGCACTCAGAGCGATCTTGCCAAAGATCTCCGAGAAAGCAAATTTCGATTACTCAATCCAAGTCCTACCCATCACGGTGGCGGCGCTTTTAACGCCAAAGTGGATTGCGCCGCGACTGGAGATCCCACCGACAACCAGCCGCATCATCCTGCCGGGGTACTGTTTGGGCGACCTTGATCCGATCAACGACGTGACAATGCTGCCCGTTGAACGTGGCCCGAAAGACCTTCGTCGTTTACCAGAACATTTTGGACAAGCCACCGATCGGGGTGACTACGGCAAGTGGGATATCGATATCATTGCCGAAATCAATCACGCCCCGCGTCTATCGCTTACGAAAATCATCGACCAAGCCAAACAAATGCAAGCCGACGGTGCAACGCTAATCGATGTCGGCTGCGAGCCCAATGCAACCTGGTCCGGCGTCGCCGATTGTGTCAAAGCACTTAAATCAGAAGGCCTCAACGTTTCGGTTGACAGCCTTAACCCAAAAGAAATCGAGCCCGCCGCCCGTGCAGGTGCGCAACTCGTACTGTCCGTTAATTCTTCCAATCGTGAAGCGGCCGTTGATTGGGGCTGCGAAGTTGTTGTGATTCCCGACGACATTCGCGACATTTATTCGATGGAAGACACGATCGAATTCCTTGCCAGCCGCAACGTCTCGCTTAGGATCGATCCGATTCTCGAACCAATCGGACTTGGTTTCACCAACAGTCTCAATCGTTACATGATTGCCCGAGAGCGTTGGCCCGAAGCCGAAATGATGATGGGAATCGGCAACATCACCGAACTCACCGACGTCGATTCCGCCGGCATTAACGTTTTGCTGCTCGCCATCTGTCAGGAGCTTGGCATCCGCAGCGTTCTCACAACGCAAGTCATCAACTGGGCTCGAACCAGCGTCAAAGAATGTGACATCGCGCGTCGATTGGTTTACTTTTCAGTCAACCAAAAAATCCCGCCTAAGCATTTGACTGAAAAACTGTTGATCACCCGCGACAGTCGCTTGATGGAATTCGGCGAAGAGCAAATCGCAAATCTGGCCAACCAAATCAAAGACAACAATTACAGAATCATTGCCGAAGCGAACAAAGTCCACTTGCTCGGCAGCGGCAAACATTTTCACGACGCCGATCCGTTCGTGGCTTTTGACCAACTCATGGAATCCAATCCAAAAAATGTCGACGCGTCACATGCGTTTTATCTTGGCTATGAAATGTGCAAGGCGATGATCGCGAACCAATTGGGCAAACAGTACACGCAAGACGAAGCGTTGGATTGGGGATTCTTAACCGCTCCAGAAGTCGATCGGCATCGCTTGAAAAAAACACGGGCGTCAAACCGCGCGGCTAAGGACAACGATTCGCCTCAACGGAAGTCGAATGAACCGGAGTCCGGAAATGACTGAACCGCCAAAAGAAGAAAAAGCAAAAAAGCCAGACAAAGTATCACTTGAATTGCTTGCCACCGCCTACCACGAAGCCGGTCATGCCGTGATGGCCATCGTACTCGGTCGCGACGTGCACAAAGTCACGATCTCTCCCGCCAACCTTCAAACGGGTGGAACGCGCCTCGGCGCAGTCAGATTCAAAAAAGGACGAACCAAGGCAACCAAGGATTGGCTGGAAGACGAAGTCCTGATCCTGCTCGCGGGGATGGTCGCTGAGTCGCATTTGACTGATCACTACTGCGACATGGGAGCCAGCCAAGACCTGCGCGACGTTCGGAGGTTGCTGGAATCGCGAGCAAAAAATGAAAAGCAGCTGGAGAAACTTGAGCGGCGAATGCTGGACAAAACGGAGTATCTACTGGCCGACCATGGGCACGCCAAAGCAATTGAATTGATCGCCAATGAACTCATCGTCAAAGAAACCATCAGCGGACGAGCCGTCCAACATTTCCTGAAAATGGCATTGCAAGAAAAGTAGCGCCAGAAAGACCAGAGAGTAAAAGCACAGTTTTCGCTTGGTCCACTTGCTTTTTACAGGGCATTGGACATTAATGTTTGGGTGACACAGACTAGCTACCAACCGAAACCTGCTTCGATGCACATTCCCCCTGCCGTTCGTGAGCTAACTCCTGCGCCTGCGGTGGAATCCGCTTTGCAAAAAATGAGCGACCTTCCAGGTTGCCTCTTGCTTGATAGCTCGATGAAAATGTCGCTTGGCCGCTACTCATTCTTGATGGCCGATCCATTTGAATCAATCATTCAGCCTGTCGGCTCGGACCAACCACTTGCGCTAATCCAGGAACGCTTGAAACAGTTTGAGATTCAGCACCTCCCGGACCTGCCCCCGATGCAAGGCGGAATCGCCGGACAGTTTAGTTACGACTTGAATCGATCATTCGAAAAAATCCCGGCGGCTCGGCATGACGAGTTTCAATTGCCTGCCATTGCGGTTGGAATTTATGACACAGTGATCGCATGGGATCACGAACAAGACCGTTGTTGGATCATCTCGCAAGGCCTACCTGAAACCGACTCGGAAAAACGGAAGCAACGGGCCGAAACTCGCTTGAATTTCTTTGCCGAAAAACTCAACCAGCGTCACAAATTAAACGCAACCACACCGTCAACTACAAATCAACTAGCGGACCCCGCACCGACGTTCGATGTCGATCGAATTCCGCAATTGAAAAGTGATTTTTCTCGAAAGCAATATCTCGCGGCTGTTCAAAAATGTATCGACTACATCCACGCCGGCGACGTTTTTCAAATTAATTTGACCCAGCGGCTGCTGCACCCGGCGAACTGCTCATCGGTTGAACTTTACCAACGACTTCGCCAATGCAACCCGGCTCCTTTCAGTGGCTATTTTGATTTAAGCCAAATCAGCGAATGCGATGCTCAGATTATCAGCGCTTCGCCTGAGCGTTTTATCTCGGTGCAAAACGACGTGGTTGAAACTCGCCCGATCAAAGGCACGAGGCGTCGATCGGGCAGGCCGATGGTTGATATCCAAGCCAAAGAAGAATTGCTCAGCAGTGTCAAAGATCTCGCGGAGAACACGATGATCGTAGACCTGATGAGAAACGATCTTTCACGTGTTTGCGAAGACGACTCCATTCGCGTGACGCAGCTTTGTGAATTGGAAGAATACCAAAGCGTACTGCATCTGGTTTCGGCAGTGGAAGGTCGATTGAAAAAAGACAACGATCTCGTCGACCTTCTCAAAGTCGTATTCCCCGGCGGCTCCATCACGGGCGCGCCAAAAATCCGCGCGATGGAAATCATTGCAGAGCTTGAACCAACGGCGCGCGGTCCGTATTGCGGCGCACTTGGCTATCTCGGTTTCGATGGTAGCGCCGATCTCAGCATCTTGATCCGTACAATTACGGCGTCCCAAGGCTGGTGGCAAATCCCCGTGGGCGGTGGAATTGTCAGTCAGTCCGACCCAGAAAAGGAATACGCTGAGACGTGGACCAAAGCCGCAGGAATGCTCCGCGCTGTGACGATGGATGGAGGCACCGACGGTTGATATGATGACATTTCCATCGACCAACCTCGCAATCTTATGATCCTCGTTATCGACAACTACGACAGCTTCGTTCACAACCTCGCGCGGTATTTGCGCCGGCTCGGCTGCGAAACGATCGTGATGCGCAACGACGAAGTTACCGTTGAAACGATCGAAAAACTGGCTCCACAAGCCATTGTGATCTCACCAGGTCCGTGCACCCCAACCGAAGCTGGTTGTTGCCTTGATGTCATCAGAAAATTCAACGCCACCATTCCGATGCTTGGAATTTGCCTCGGTCATCAAGCCATCGTTGAAGCGTTCGGCGGAACCATCGTCCGCGCCAACGAACCAATCCACGGTCGCCAAAGCAAAATCTCGCACACCGACTCGCCAATTTTTGCCCAGATCCATTCTCCGTTTGTTGCTGGCCGGTACCATTCATTGATCGCGTTGAAAACTGATTTGCCCGCTGACTTAATCGCGACTGCAAGAACCGACGAAGGCGTGATCATGGCGGTGGAACATACAACATTGCCGATAGTTGGACTTCAGTTTCATCCTGAATCCATCTTGACCGAGTGTGGCTATCAGTTGCTGGTAAACTTTTTAAAGCTCGCAAAAATTAAACTCGAAAACTCACAGTCTGAACTTCCTTCCAACGACTGGGAATATTCCACAGCGAAACCGGCGCTTTCCAAACGCCTTTCAACCAAAGGCGTTTCCGAGCAAAGTCTTCCAACCAAGGATGCGTCATGATCCTTGAATCAATCGTCACCACGGTCAACCAAGACGGCACGCCCAACGTTTCGCCGATGGGTCCACTGGTACCTAATGGCATCGACAAATTTGAACTTCGTCCGTTCGACACGTCGCGTACATTTGCGAATTTGAAGCGTACGAAATCTGGCGTGCTTCACGTGACCGATGATGTGGAGTTGTTCGCCCGTTCAGCGATTGGGAAACTCGACCCTCTGCCATCGATTCGTTCAGCTGAACAAATCAAAGGCAACATTATTGCGGACGCGTGTCGAGCCTATGAGTTTACAGTCGAATACATCGACGAAACGGGACAGCGAATGCACTTGAACTGCCAAACGGTTAAGTCGCATCGGATGAGAGACTTCTGGGGATTCAACCGCGGAAAGCACGCTGTGCTGGAAGCCGCGATTCTGGCAACTCGTTTGGATTTTCTTCCAGCGCAAGAAATTGAAGAGCAGTATATCCGCTTGGCGACGATCGTTAACAAAGCCGGTGGCGCGAAAGAAAAATCTGCATTCCAGTTGCTTTCGAATTTCGTAAACACTCAAAAAACGTAATCCCAACTCAACATGCGTTCTCCGCTTACTATTTCCGCTCCCTCCCGTTTGCACTTCGGATTATTTTCCATTGGTGATGTGGTCGCGCGAAAATACGGTGGCGTTGGATTAATGATTCAGTCACCGCGAACGAGGGTGACGATTTCCCAAGCGGATACATTCTCAATTTCCGGACCAAGCGCAAGTGCGGCTGAAAAAGCACTCAAGAGTTGGTTCAAACATCAAACGCTTTCAGACAAATTCCCGTTTAAATCGGTTTCCGAACTACCGATTGAATTAACAATCGAAACAGTCCCTCCGCGACATTCGGGCTTTGGAACCGGCACTCAATTGGCGCTTTGTTCGGCCATGGCTGCCACTCAGTTTTTTGATCTCGCGATTCCCGGGCCGATGGAATTGGCCGCTTCGGTTTCACGGGGTGCGCGATCAGGAATCGGTTCACACGGATTTTACAATGGTGGCTTTCTCGTCGACCGTGGCAAAGACAGAGATGCGGTCAATGAAGCGTCAATCGAAGGAAGCTCGGTTCCACTTGCTCCGCTGGATTTTCAAAGTGAATTTCCAACTCAGTGGCCGATCGTGACTTTGATACTAAAAGACGAATCTGGTTTATCCGGTCGCTTGGAAGTTGATGCTTTCAACAACCTGCCAGCCACATCAAAATTCGATCGCGAACAAATGATCGATTTGGTTCGCAACCAAATGATTCCTGGCGTAACACAAGTCGACTACGAACTTTTCGCGGGCGGTATTTTCGAATACGGAAGACGAAGTGGCATGATGTATGAGCCGATCCAGAACGGGCCATACAATGGACAACGAATTGAAAAACTAGTGAACCAAATTCGCGAATTTGGCATCCCAGCCGTCGGACAAAGCTCATGGGGACCTTGCGTTTTTGCGATCACACGCGACGATAAAACGGCAGCTGATTTGGTAAGTTTTGTAGAATCAGAATACTCAGATCAGTGTGAAACCGAGATTACTTTTGCGGACAATTCAGGCGCTGAAGTTCTCTCATCCAATAACGTTTGAACCAACGCTCATTTTTTCTTAACCCCAAACCAGCGACCAGCACATGCCAACACTTGGAGTCAACATCGACCATGTCGCCACGATCCGTCAAGCGCGTCGTACGACAGAACCCGATCCCGTTTGGGCCGCCGCAATGGCTGAGCTCGGCGGCGCCGACCAGATCACCGTTCACTTACGTGAAGACCGCCGTCACATTCAGGACCGCGACATTCGAATTCTTCGGGAGACCGTCAACGTACGATTGAATCTTGAGTGCGCCTGCGCCGACGAGATGCTAAAAATCGCTTGCGAGCTAAAGCCCCATCAAGTCTGCGTGGTCCCTGAAAAACGCGAAGAGGTCACGACCGAAGGCGGATTGGACGTTGTATCCAACCGGTCGCGTGTTGAAGATGCGATCAAGCAACTAACTGAGGCTGGGATTTTTGTAAGCCTCTTCATCGATCCCGACCGAGAGCAGATTGAACTTTCGAAACAAATCGGTGCGGGTGCTGTTGAGCTTCACACCGGAACCTATGCGGTTGCCCATCACGCGATTTCCCACAACGAACCTGGACACGATCCAAAGGAACGCGAACGTCAATTGCAATTGCTGCATGACGCGACGCAAATTGCAATGGAGCAGGGATTGGCGGTTCACGCGGGGCATGGATTGACCTACACAAACGTGACTCCGGTCGCTGCGATTCCTGGAATGGAAGAACTGAATATCGGTCACAGCATTGTTTCGCGAGCGGTTTTTGTTGGCTTTGAAACTGCCGTCCGCGAGATGAAAGAACTTTGCCGCGCGGCTCAATAAACCAGATAAACAAAACCCACTTTTCAATCTGAAAAACATGTCAAATCTTTTGAAAGCGACTTGGTTCGCAGCGGAAAAGCACTCAGAACAACGGCGCAAGAACACGGCGGCCACGCCTTACATCAACCATCCGATCGAAGTGGCCGAGTACCTGCAACGAGTCGGGGGCGTTAGCGACGAATCGATCCTGATTGCCGCGTTGCTTCACGATACGATCGAAGACACCGACACAACCGAATCCGAAATCCGGGATGCGTTTGGCGAAACGGTACTGAAACTCGTTCTAGAATGCACAGACGACAAACGACTCGAAAAAGCCGAGAGAAAGCGTTTGCAAATCGTCAACGCGCCAAAGAAAAGTCCGGGCGCAAAGCAAATCAAACTTGCCGACAAAACCTGCAACCTTCTTTCAATCCTGGCTGATCCTCCCAGCGGTTGGTCGGTGGCGCGGCAGCTTGAGTATTTCCAATGGGCTTCCCAAGTCGTGGAGGGACTAACGGGAGTCAATAATGAACTGGATCAAAAAGCTACCGAGGTTCTGGACCAAGGCCTGGCAACCTTGGGAACTTGAGTCTTCTTTTGCTTCCTTCCGTTTTGCAA
>CAYZGP010000032.1:0-7840 GCA_964478065.1 uncultured Pirellulaceae bacterium | reverse complement strand
GAAACCGAACCACTTCGCCAGCAAGGACGAGCCAAGATCCTGATCGCTTCCAGTAATCGAGAGCGTTTCCGCCTTCGTGACTTTAACCCGACATACCGGCTCTTTGATCATCAAGCCACAACCACCGAACTTCGGTTGATATTCTTCGACTCAAGCACTGCTACCGCTACTTTGAATCCGCTACGATGTTATTCTGTGCTCAATCACGCACGACGCCTCAAAACATCTACGGACTCTTGAGAGATCGACTTAGCCCGCGAGCCATTGGATTTCCATGAACTCAATTTTTCAACTCTTTTCGATTTTACTCGAGCTCATCGTTGGCGTTGCTGCGTTGACCATCGTTCTTTCGCAATGGAAACCGTCTATTGAACGCATTCTTTTCGCAGCGATTGCAGCATGCTTCGTAGTCAGATCAGCGTTCATGTTTTTGTTTACGGCTATCATCCTAGACTCTCCTCAATTCTTTAGACGTCCAAATAGTCTGTTTTCCTTGCTATTTTCCGGCATGTACTATTTGCAGCCACTACTGCCAACTATTGCAATTTCTCTGGTACTCGTTCTGGCATTACGATTGCGAAACAATGTGGCAGCACACTCCAACAGCTTCCTTGAGCATTCTGCCCCGGTAAATGACAATCCAGACAGTTCGATCCCCTCAAACAACCAAGGAGCGTTTGCCGAGTCTTGGAAAACTGATCTTTCCGCGGTTTCTCGCATCAACATTTTGCGAAAAAGAGAGTGGGCATTTACAGCCGACGTTCTTCCTGCGGTTGCGATCAACGCTCTTGTATTCTGGTCGGTTTCATTGACCTCAAGTGGATACTTCACCACCAGCCTTTTCAGTCAAATGGCGACTTCGCTCATAGCGCTCGTGACATTCATGCTTGGGATCTATATCCTGTTGAAAGATTCCGTGCGTGGGAGAAGTTGGGGCAAGCGACTTGTCGATTGCCGTGTTGTGAATCATTTTAGCGGAGAGCCAATCGGAGCCGCCGAATCAATGGCTCGCAATTTCATATTCCTAATCCCGTTTGCCATCTTTGTTGAACTTGCCGTAGCTAGTTTAAGAATGGACCGGCGCAGAATGGGCGATTTGATCGCCAATACCACGGTAGTTCATGGCGAGCCGGATTTCATCTATGGAGCTGACAATCCAGCCAAACGAAGGGAAGAAGAGGCTGAACCAGCTCAGCCCCATCCGTTAGATTAGCTCACGTGTTGAATTCACAAAGATCGGAAAATCACCACTTACCAAATTTGCCGCTAAAGAAGTATACCGTTGGCCAAGTTCACTTGATCGCGTACTGACTCGAGACTAAACCTACTTCTTTGTACGTTTCTTTTTCGATTTAGCACGACGTTCAAAAGCCCGAACAACTTTGTCGCGGTCGTTGCTCTCGAGCTCCCGAGCGATACAAGCAAGTTGCTTCGACTTTCGCTTGCCGTACTTAGTCTCGACAAATCCAATCTTGAAACGCTTGCCGTCGGTTTGCCATGACGCCACCCAAGACGTGGTTTCTTCGCCATTTGCCGCGACGTAAATAGCCGCATGGACGCCTGCAACACCCGAAGTATTATTCGGGTGCTTGAGTCCTCTTGTCGATTTAACGGGCCCCATTTTTTTGGCAATTGAATCGTAATAAGCTTCCGCTTTTTTCTTTGCCTTCCGTTTGCCACCGTGGACCGAATCAGCAAAAAACTTATTGTGAGTCTTACCGCTACGCGTGATTCGAACGTTGAATCCAACAGTGCCGTCCACGTCGTGTCGTGTGATCCCTTTACTAATGCGCTTGGTTGTCATTTTTCTCTTTTAATTTAGTTGAAGTTGAACACGGTCATTAATCGTGTTTTTTATTGTTATTTGTTTTTCGAAATCAAAGACATGAACTCGGCTCGAGTCGATTGGTTGTCTTTGAACTCTCCTCGCAGTGCACTGGTCACTGTTTGGCTACCCGGTTTGCGAATTCCACGAATCGCCATGCAAGTATGCTCGGCACTTACGACGACCGCAACGCCTTTTGTTTTCAAATGATCGTTAACCATCTCTGCGATCGTCGAAGTCATTCGCTCCTGGACTTGCGGCCTTCGGGAAACTTCTTCGACCACACGAGCGATCTTGCTCAGACCAGTGACTTTTCCATCCGGGATATAAGCCACGTGAGCTACGCCGGAAAACGGCAACAAATGATGCTCGCACATGCTTGTAAAAGTGATGTCTCGCACCAAAACCATCTCGTCATATTCTTCCGGGAAAGTAACGGCTAAATGACGAGTCGGTTCAAGCTTAAGCCCAGAAAACATTTCAGCGTACATATGAGCAACGCGACGAGGAGTCTCAAGAAGCCCAGGGCGATCAGGATCCTCACCGATCGCAATGAGAATCATCCGAACAGCTTCCTTCATTGTTTCGAGGTCAATGGACGGATGAGGGATGTGTTTGGCGCTCACAGTTTTTCCATTCTTGGATTGATTAAAGTGCACTCTCCGTGAACCAGTTTCGGACAGCAATTCGCCGAGTATAACGAAAACAGCCATTTTAGTCAGGGGCTGACCAATCACCGCAACCAATGCGCGATCTTTTACAGAATTACTTATTTTGATCACAATGCGATACGCCAAAACACATAAACCTGCCGATGGTACTACTTTGGCTGGGTGACTGGAGCGGCTGATTTCTCGCTTACGCGTTTTTTGAAGCTGCGCAAGTGTCGTTCTGGCTACAAATAAGTAAGTTGGCATCCTTCGCGAATTTGAATAAGACGGACAAGAAAGAATGAATGTCCATATACCTAAGACTGCAAATTCAAACTTGCGCGTCGGGCTTCCTAAGAGCCTGGCTTTTCGGATGGCTCTGAAGCTACGTTTTCCTCGGCCGTTTTTTCCTTTGCCATTTTTTCCTTCGGTGTGCCCGTTACCCGAATGCTTCGATGAGCGTAGAAAGTCCGACCGTGCCAGTCCGTCGTTTTGACCTTTAGCAAGTGAGCTCCAGGCGCGATGTCAGCGGGTAAATTCGCAGACCACAAGTGCGTGGAGGCTTTTGGTTTATATAGTTTCGGGAGTACATCCGCGTCACGCTCAAAAAGCTTTCGGTAGTACGGATCGACGACATTCTTCTTCTCCAGCTCAATCCACTCCCCGCTGTTATCGAGCGACATTTTCACGGTCGATTTTTCTGAGCCGTTGTAAACATTGACCCAAACTTTTTCTTTAGCCGTTTCATTAGTATCCATTGCGCTGGCAACTTCAACACGAAGCTGTTCACTGGCTGGGCGACCCGCTGCTTTAAAATCCAATCGATAGCCATCCGCGTCGAAGTTCATGATCGAGTAACCATTCGGAGCACCGTCAGCCATCGTTGTATGTGGGACATTGTTTTCATTTTTCGCGCCACTCCACCAACTTCCACTTACGGTAACGTTGATGATGTGGTGGTGAGGTTCCTTCCCATTGAAACCATCTTTTTTGCCAAGGAACAAATGTCGGTGGTCATGCGTGTGCCCCGAAACGGAAACGCAAAAAGGACGTTTTTCGATTAGCTTAAAAAATTCGCCTTTGTCTTTTGCCTGAATGATAGGAACGTGCATAAACAAGGCAACCATTTGCGTTTCAGGAATCATCGCAAGATCTTTTTTCAAGAACTCCATTTGCTGCTTGCCAAAATTCGTGAAGTAATGAGGCTTGGGTTCCATCGTCCAATCAATGTTGTCCAAAACGACGAAGTGCACTTGTCCGTAGTCAAACGAATAATAGGACGGACCATAAGTCGCCTCGAACGTCTCGTTGATATTTTTGCGAGATTTCGCATCCAAGTTGATATCGTGATTGCCAATCACGTTGTACCAAGGAATTCCAATCATCCCAATCGATTGATTCAGTGGCTTGAAAGTATCAAGGTTGTCGAAAGCGATATCGCCCAACGTTACCCCAAATGCATTGTCATCAGCACCGATCAGTTCTGAAACGACATCGTGTGAGATGTAATCGACTTCGGTGTTGTTTCGAGGTTGCGGATCGCCAAACAACAGGATCTTGAACGCCTCGGGTTCGTCTTGTGCGTACAGCGGAAAATCAATTGATTGGGGCAGCGGCCCGGTTGGTGCGACGCCAGCAAATTTGAATTTTGGCGAGCCGTTTGGTTTATGGAGGTAATAAAACTTTGGCAAGTTATTCTCATCCAACGCCGTTCGATAGCCCGTGGGCTTGATCACGAAAATCGCAGAGTCGTTTTCGATCGGAAGCTCGTACTCACCCTTTTTGTTGGTCGCAACAATCTCTTTGCCGTTTGAGACTTTGACATTGGCAAACGGAGCGTCGTTGTCAGTGAATTTTCCATCTCCGTCCAAGTCACTAAACACACGCCCACGCGCCATCGGACCTTTTGGTTTTTTAGGTTTTTCAGGAACGACAGCCCGCGCCTCTGCGACACCTTTTTTTGGTTCTTGTTTTGTTTCCGGCGCGTCGTCTGGTTGTGGTCTCGGTGGGGCGGAATTATCGGTGCCTTGAGCGATTTGCTGAAACCCAGGATTGGCTGCGCTGACCGTTTGCTGGAAACAGTTTGCGTTTGAAATTGGACAGACGATAAAGCAAACCGCCGCTGAAAACAGACTGATGCGACAAAGTGAGCGGATGGTTGCAAGTTCGTATGTCATTTGGGACCGATGCTAAAGTAAAGAATGGGTTAGCTTTATCCTGATTGAGTTGGTTCGTTTTTCAACGAAGAAGAGATGCTGACAGATTGGTTTTGACAAAATATCATGATTTCGAAGAATTCAGGATTTGATAGCGCATTTTGTACCGCCAAATGGACGCGAGTAAACGCGAATGTAAAATCCAGTTTCATTCACGTCATTCAACGTTAATTCGCCGTTCTCTATTATCCGATTTACCAGCCTGCTGATTTTCGATGTTGAATTGATGAAAATCAAACCTTGTTCTAGAATAATCGTTAACGGATTAGCAACTATTATTAATGTTTTCTTAACACCCGGATTGCTGTGTCAACTCCATTCACTGATGCCGAACTCGAAGCGTACTTAGATGAGTCTCTAGATTCGGCGCGTTCGACTGAAATTGAAGAGGCAATTAAAACCGACAAAGAGTTGCTGCGACGCCTGTCGATGATAAACGGTCGACGAGATGCGGGCGTTCACACGCTGGGTGAGATTTGGCGGCGAAACCAAATCGGTGTTCCGACAGTCGAAACGATGGGAAATTTCCTGCTGGGCGTTCTGCCTGACGAGGAATCTGATTACATCAATTTCCGCATGGAGCAACTTCGCTGCCCATTCACACTGGCGATGTACAACGATCTACAAACTCAGCAAAGCGAAAGTGCCGAGATGTCAAAAACTCGACGCGAAAAATTCTACAAAACCAGTGCCGGTTTGCTAAAGCGAAACGACGACAATTAATGGCGCCCATGTTGAGACTGATGGCGTTTAAAACAAATACAGAATCTATTTCGTGTTTCCGCCTTCTGGTCCGATCTTCTTTTCGGACATGGCTTTGGCTTCCAAGACTTCACTTGAACCAACTTCGGCCACGGAATACTTGAAGCCTTTACTGGTGCCGGCCGCGCCGTACTCGCCTTTCTTATTCAACGCGATAAAGTTGATATCGAGATTGTCGAGTTTCTTGGGATCAAGTTCCGCGATGCGATCGACGGCTTTTTCACAAGCCTGCACTGGGCTGGCTCCGTTCCGCATCATCTCCACCACCAAGAACGAGCCGCAGTGGCGCATCACGTTTTCGCCAAGCCCCGTCGCACCGGCAGCGCCGACTTTATTGTCGACGTACAAACCGCTTCCGATGATGGGCGAGTCTCCAATTCGACCGGGGATCTTATAACCCCAGCCGCTGGTTGAGCAGCCGCCGTAAAGATCGCCTTTTTCGTCAATGCCCAACATCGCAATCGTATCGTGATTGTCTTCGCTGACGCTGGGTGGAGCAGCCTGTTGTTTTTTCCACGCCTCCCATTTCTCTTTTTGTTTATCGGTAAGCAAGTCAGTCGCCGCGTGACCGTGCTCGATCGCGAATTGTCTTGCGCCTTCACCTACCAACATCACGTGTGGCGTTTTTTCCATCACCAAACGTGCAACGGAAATCGGATGCAAGATATCTTGAAGCCCGCCTACGCTCCCCGCGTTGTGATCGGGACCAGACATAATACACGCGTCCAATTCAACAGCGCCGGCTGCGTTGGGAATGCCTCCGATTCCAACCGAAGCGTTGGCCACGTCTTTCTCGGTTACCCAAATGCCTTTCTCAATCGCGTCGAGCATTGAGCCAGATTCAGTTGCGATTTTTACGGCTGCTTCACAAGACAATTTTCCAAACGGCCAAGTCGCAATGAACAAAGGCCGTTTACGTTTTGCGTTGGGGGCAGGACGCTCGGTTTCCATTTTCGCATTTGCGATGGCGTTTGCGCATGAAAAAGCCCCGGTTGCCGAGAGACAAGCGGAGCCTTGTAAAAATCGTCGTCGGTCAATGGTCATAATTGGTTACCTGGAAAGATTCTATTGAACCCCAAGTATAACCAATTTTTGACGGCCAATCACCTCAGCACCAGCCAACTAAAAAGCAGCGGACTAAACAGCAACCGCACCGATTCCGTAAGTCGCCAGAGTTTTCCGTAGCGACTCAAGTTCGTCCGCATTCAACGGTGTCATTGGCAATCTCAGATCGCCAGTGTCGCGGCCCATCTCGGCCATCGCTGCTTTGAGCGGTACTGGGTTGGTCGCCAAACCAAGCATGTCTCGGCACAGCGGAAACAGTTTGTGGTGCCAACGCTGGGCTTCCGCGATATCGCCACTTCGGAACGCGTTCACCATCGCAATCATGTCTTGCGGAACGATGTTTCCGACGACAGACACAACACCCTCGCCGCCGATCGACATCAAAGGCAACGTCAAGCTATCGTCACCACTCAACACTGTGAGATCGGTCAACGACAAAATTTGCGAAGCCTGATCAAGCGACCCTGTTGCTTCTTTGACCATCGTTACATTGTCGAACTCGGCGATTCGAGCAATCGTTTCGGGTTCAATGTTCTTACCCGTTCGTCCAGGAATGTTGTAGACACAGATTGGAACGTCGACCGCCTCAGCGATGGCTTTGTAGTGTTGGTAAAATCCTTCTTGGGTCGGTTTGTTGTAATACGGAGCGACTTGCAATGACGCGTCGGCACCTTCTTTGGCTGCCCACTCGGTCAAGCTGATTGCTTCGTCGGTGCTGTTGGAGCCCGTACCCGCCATGACTTTGACACGTCCTGCCGCAAACTGAATCGTTTCGGAAATCATTCGCTCATGTTCAGGGTGCGAAAGCGTCGGAGATTCACCCGTCGTTCCACAGGGGACAACGCAGTTCGTGCCGGCTTCGACTTGGAATTCGATTTGCTGTTTAAGCCGATCGACATCCAGTTTTCCGTCTTTGAACGGCGTAACAAGGGCGACAGACAAACCAGCAAAATCAGAACCTTTTCGAGGTGACATGAATGGACTCCTAAGTTGAGTGTTTCAAACGTTAATCAGAAAGTGTTAACGAACTTAGATCATACGATTTCGCGAACTTGTTATCTAGTTGATGAACCTGACTTTTTCAGATTTGGGTGACATTTGAGACATGCATTAGAAGATCAAGCGATTGGGTAAATTCAACGGGTATAGGTTTCGGAATTGTTGGTGTTGTCCTTTACAGACAAACAAATGCCCATCCGCTCTGAGAGTGTTCTGATCAATCTGCGCGTCGGAGATGCTGCATCATGGGCAATCCACACACTGGAGTTGTCCAAAGCAGATCACGCCGCCTGCTTTCGGCCAGCTTTTGTGGCCAGCTTTTG
>CAYZGP010000031.1:42947-53174 GCA_964478065.1 uncultured Pirellulaceae bacterium | reverse complement strand
AAAAAACACGACAGCATTGACGTGATAGCGAGTTGCTTTTTCTGCTACATTATTGAATCTGGTCGAACAAACCCCGATCGACTTCGTAACTTTTGAAACAACTTCGTTTTCGTTGCCATGGCTGCTGAAAAATCAACTGCGATCGTCTTGCGAGTGATCGAATTCAGTGAAACAAGCTGTATTGTGACCATGATGACGCGCGATTTTGGCAAGATCACGGTAATGGCAAAAGGGGCTCGACGGCCCAAGAGTGCGTTTGAGGCTGCCCTTGACGTGCTTGCGAGCGTTCGAATAGTGTTCCTCCACAAAACAAACGGAACCATGAGTTTGCTCACCGAAGCCAAACTCGAACGACGTTTTCGCAGCAGTGCAACCGATTTGGATCGGCTGTATGCGGGATATTATGTCGTTGAACTATTGAACTCACTAACCGATGACGGAGATCCACAACCTGATCTTTTTGAACTCGCCGATCAAACGATCAAGGATATTGATACACGAGAATCAGACTTGGCGAACACATTGATGGACTTCGAACTAAAAACGCTTGAGATTTTGGGCCACCTACCCATGCTCACCAAATGCGTTAGTTGCGGCAAAGAAAAAACGACGCTTGCTCGAGTCAGTTTTGGATTAAACGCAGGCGGAATCCTTTGTGCAAGTTGTCGACGTGGCCAAACCCATGTTGTGAGCTTAAGTCCAAACGGATTACAAAATTTGCTTTCCAAAGTCGGCGGGCAAATTGGAGCCAATGAAAAAAACTCGGATAACTGGAACAGCAAAACACTTAAAGTAAAAGAAACGCCTGGCGAGCTTTGGCCGATTCGCGATAAAAATCATGAAACATCGCGGACTTCGACCATTGAAACAGCTACAGAATTAAAAACAGACACAGACGAACAATTTCACGACTTAAAAAAGGCCGACAAGGAAGTTCGGCAATTGGTCAACAAGTACATTACGCACTTGTTGGGATTCCCTCCGCGGCTCCATAAGTTCCTGAAAAACATTTAGCACCTAACAAAACACTACCCATCTACAAAGACCTTCACGTCGACAAGGAAGTCGAAATGAGATCGTGGTTAATATACCTAACACTGATTGCCTTGATGGTTCCTTTATCGTCAGGCTGTACGTCGTTTCGCCGTACGCTTTCCAATATCTCGGTTCCGGGACTCAAACCAAATCGGAGTGTTGATCCAGATGAGATTCTTGATCCACTCGGTGCGCGCGACTCCAACCGGCTTTTGCTGGACGATCTTTCGCCCAGCCAATTTGCAACGACACTCAAAACGCGTACAAGCGGCCCCGATCAAGCCGCGGCAGAGCGGTACTATGCCCAAGGCCAACAGCAGTACAACCAAGGGATCGCACAACTCGATGCTGAACCAACGGGTGAAGCTCACAAAGAAACATTTGCTCAAGCAGCGAATTCATTTCGTCTGGCAGCCGCCAGTTGGCCCGACTCTCAAATCGAAGAAGACTCGAACTATTTCGAAGGCGAAGCGTACTTTTTTGCAGACCGTTACGTTCAGTCCAATCGAGCGTTTGAAAAATTGGTTGCTAACTACTCGGGTTCAAAGTACTTGGACCTTGCTCAGAACAGGCGATACGCAATCGCGATTTACTGGCTTCAACTTTCCGAAAATGGCGCCGCGATTTCGTTCAACGACTCAAAGCGGCCGACCATGAAATTGGCGGCCGAAGCCCGACGAGTACTGCACCGAATTCGCATCGACGATCCGACAGGCAAACTCGCCGACGATGCGACTATCGCGCTGGGTCAGGCTTTTATGCAAGCTCAAAGCTATTACGAAGCCGCCGATACGTTCGAAGATTTACGACGCAACTACCCAGGCAGCAAGCATCAGTTCAAGGCACACATGCTGGAATTGCAGGCGCGACTGGAAGGTTATCAGGGACCAAGCTACGACGGGACGCCGCTTAAAAAAGCGGATGAGATTCTGACAACGATCGTGAAACAATTCCCAAAACAAGCTGAAGAAGAACTGCCGTACATTAAAAAACAAGCAACGTTGATACGCAATCAGATTGCTGAACGTGATTACAGAACAGGACAGTACTTTGAAAGTCGTGGCGAGAACCTTGCTGCAAAGATGTCATATGACAAAGTAGCAAAACAATTCCAAGACACCGAGCTGGCCAAAACCATCCAGCAACGCATCGCCGAAGTTGCCAAGAAACCCCCAAAACCAGAACAACATGCCCAGTGGTTGGTTGATTTATTCCCAAATCCTGCAGACGAAAAGCCAGTGATTCTGGCTGGCAACAATGAGTCGATTTTGAAAAGGTGATAAGTCGTTCCGATTTTTGATGTTTGATTTTTCGTTCTTGAAATTGTGAGTCCGGCGAGAACAAGATGGATAGCCCCAATGACAATTTGAAGCTGAAAACCAGCACGCGGCGATGGTTTGCGATTTGTGTGCTCGCGGTTTTTGTTTGCTTGCCGTCGACCGGTTGTGCTTCGTATCACCTTGGCAATCAGTTTCTTTATCGAAGCGACATCCGCTCCGCCCATGTGATGATGTTCGAATCTGATTCCGATCGACGATATCTCGGCCAAAGACTTACCGAAGCGGTGGTAAAAGAAATTGAACTCAACACCCCACTCACCATCACCGACCCGCAGATCTCTGACAGCTTTGTCCGCGGCCGATTGGTGCGAGAAACGAAGCGTCCTACCGGCGAGAATATTAATGACGAACCACGATCATTGAGGCTTGGTTGGACGCTGGAAGTCGACTGGGTCGATCGGGCTGGCGTCCCATTAATGCAGAAGCAGTTGGTCAGCATCAGTCGTGAAGCCGCTTTCGTCCCCGAAGGCGGTCAGTCAAACGCGACGGCACAGCAAAGCCTCATCGAAAAAATCGCGAGAGACGTAGTCAGCGAAATGCAGATGCCGTGGTAGGCTAACGTTCGACATTTCATCAGTTGGTAATTTCGCTACGTTGGCATTTCGTTGCGCTGGCCACTTTCATGAATAAAACCATTAGGTCGATTGTGTTTCGGCCATTCGTTCCTTAACGATGGCTATCAAATTATCAACGACCTGTTCAAGAGTTTGGTCATCAGTATTAACCTCGATCGCGTCTTCGGCTTTCATCAACCGCCCGACCTTGCGATTCAAGTCCTGTTCATCGCGGATGTCTTGCTCGCGGATGACTTGATCGAAATCAACAAATTCTCCAGCGGCTTGCATTTGTTCAACTCGCCGAAGGGCACGAAATTGCGATGATGCCGTCAAATAGATTTTGCAAAACGCATCCGGGAACGCGACGGTGCCTTGGTCTCTTCCTTCGCAAACAAAATCCCCCTTTTCCGCGATCCGGCGTTGGAGATTGACCAAGTGTTCGCGCACAGCCGGAGCGTCCGCAATCGCAACCACGTTTCGCGTGACTTCAGCCTCTCGAATTTTCGACGTCACATTTTTGCCGTTAACGGAAACCTGGTCATCATCGAACTCGATCTCGATTGCTTGGGCCAACAGGCTGAGTGCGGCCTGGTTCTTTAGATCGACGCCTTGCTCCAACGCACACCAAGTGACAGCGCGATACATGGCTCCGGTATCGAGGAATTCGAAATCAAGTTGTTTGGCCAACAGCCGGGTCACCGTGCTTTTGCCGGCTCCCGCGGGACCATCTATCGTAACAATCATAGCTTCCAGTGAATTGATATTTGAAAGAACTCGAATCGCTCAAACTCAAGTTCGATTTTGTCTTGGGCGAGCACCTCAATCGACTGCAAAAAATCGCCGCCAAAATTAACACGCTCTGCACCTGAGACCGCACGCGGACAACTGATTTTCAGCTTCCCGTTACGTCCTTCGGTTTCGCGAAGTCGGATTTCAACGCCGGCCCAACGTGACTGGCCATCAAAAACAGGCTTCCACCAAGTAGCCAAGATATTCTTGCAGTCAAAATGAAACAACCAACCCGTTTTATTTTTGCTTTCTTCGCTTGAACCAACTTCAACAGCGGGGGTCATGTAATCCACCGCCGCCGCCAACGAATAAGCCGCATTGACGGCCAACCCGAATCGGAATTTGGTTTGCTGTTCCTTGCCAACGACCAGCAAGCTATCCACCATCCGCCGAGACGCTCGGCGATGGAACGGCAATCCGCCAGTTAGCATCGTGAGACTGTTATCTTCCTGAATGACTCGCATAAAGTTCGTTGCGGGGAACCACTCAGAAGAAATCTCCTGATTCGTTTCTTGAGAGTTGGCAATTATGCGAGAAGTTTCGTTTTTCCAGGCGAGCCGCGAACAAATGTAATGTTGGAACGAAGAAGTCATCGGGATTTTTGGATTGATTTCGATTTCCAAATCAATCAATGACTTGCCGCGCACAACGCGAATCGTCTGCTTAAACTCGGCCACTAATTTTTCGCCGTCCAGCAATCGTCCCGTGGAAACTGCACGTGCGGCCATTCGTGAATCGGATCGAATTTCGATTTTGTCGGCGACCATTTCACTGTACCGCGCACGTGTGAGTGGTTGGTTTCGTGAATCACGCTGAGAAGGAATTCGCATCGCAAGCTGCTGGCTGGCAAGATTGATCCGTTGATTGTAAAGCTGAATGGAACGGATGCCGCCGTTGATTTCATGAATGTGGACTTCGAAAAATTCATTGCGCAAAATTCGTTTTTCTGGGTCCGCAACCTTTGGATCACTTTTAAAAAGATCTTTTGATTGTGGCGACTGCAAGTCAACGGTTGCCGATCCCATTGCGGGCAATTCAAGCATCCATGTTTCACTGTTCCCAGTCGTGTCACACAACACAACTGGCGACTCGTTTTTTAACGTGCCGTTTCTCGATTTGATTTCGGCTTTCTCGCCAACACACCCCAATTCAATTCGGCGTTTGAAGTTTGTGGAGTTGATGACTTCAACGGATTTTGAGTTTTCGGGCTGGGCAATGGCTTGCGGTTTCAGATACGCTTCGATTTCATGCTTCATTTGCTTGAGCTGAAGATTCAAATCTGTTTTGGGTTCAACGTTTAAAGCCGATTCCATTTTTGTTTGGAATTCACCCATCCGTTTTTGCAAGTCGTCCACGGCGCCTGATGAGATTGCCGTTCGCGCACAGACTTGAGTCAGCAAAGATCGGCAAGCCGACAACTCGTAAAACTGCGTCCAGTAAGAAGTGTATTTTGAAATCGGGTTTGGCGATTCCTGCTGCACGGATTGTTTCAAATACGGCGAGCGGTACTCGTCTGACTCAAACGTATCGCCGTATCCTGGATCGTAAAGCAATTCAAAATATTCTTCGATGTCGACAAACTGACCAAACAACGGGCCGTACTGTGAGATGCGCATCAGGTCTTTGAAAGACTCGCAACTTTTGTCGGGCCAATGAACGAACACGATCGATGCGACATGGGCTGAATCGATCGCTTCGCCGAGTTTTACGCCCAGGCCTATAAACGAACCGCTGTCCGCCGCGCTCAGTGGAATTTCACCAAATGCGAGAATGGACCGATCGTCGTCACCTGTCCAGCGAACGTTTGAGCTTGAGCAACGAGGAAACGAGCCATCATCGAGAGTCGCGTGAATCGCGCCATTGAAATTGAAATGATCAAGCACGCCCGGCGTGGCAGGCGTCAAACCAAAACGTCTCCGCATAAAAATACTTGGTTCTGCGTCAAGCATTTCCTTAAACGTTGCGAGCCCGGTTTGGATTTGATTGATCGTTGTCTCGGTCGAGACCAAAGACTCCGGCAGCTCGTTTTCCAAACCGCCGATCAACGTGACGCGGTCTTCTTCAATCGCGGATTTAAGTTTTTGTGCTGACGGGGCGTGATCCGCAAACGCTTTTCGCAGGGTGCTGCCTGTCATTAACAGGTTGAGCGTGTGCCCAACATCGAGTTGCCGCTGAAGTGATTTGCCTAACGTCGTGTCGGCGGTCAGCACGACGTCCATCAAATCTGGCTGGACGGGGTAGTAGTTGTTTTTTTCGTCCAGCAAATAATCGAAACATTGTGTGAGCCCTGCTCTGGCTTTGTCATGCTCGCCGGCGACTGCAGCTTGGGCCGCTTCGACTAACGCGTCTCGAAAATACTCATCGCTTAAATTGCTGGAGTAGCGCAACTGCCGAGTCATGATTTGGATTTGCAAGTAGGCGTAACCGAGCGCGCAAAAGTCTTGCGCGATTTCGGGGTCGACTTTTTCAGCCAACGATTGTGCTGCGACATTGGCTTGGAATGCGAATTTTATAATGTCTTCGCGACAAGACTGATCATCGATCACGATCGCGTCTTGCTTTTCCAGATTTTGCCGCAACTCTGAATCCAATGCTGAATGTGACACCGATGGAATCACGCATAGGCAAAGTGATTGTGGAGCGCCGTGTTCATCTTGCGTTTCGCCATCGAGAACAATGTCGCTAACGTCGGGATTGTCGGCTGAGTGGAAACGAGGGGTTTGCAGAGCGGACGCAATGAGGCTTGGATGCCAGATGGCGGTCCAATTGGCCAGGAGATTATCCGCGTCGGCGCCGACATGGTGGATTGGGAAGTCTTCGAGTGAGTGACACGGAAGCACAATCAGAAGTTTCGAGTACTTTTGCATTTGGTCGTGAAGATACCAAAGTCGTTTGGTTTTCAGGGTGGATCAAATCAGGTTTTGGATCAAAAACCAAAAAGGACGCTCGCGCGGCCGATTATTTCTTTACAAGTAATCTAATTCAAACAATTGATACAAACGGAAACCAATCGGGTTATCGCTAAGCTCCCCCACGTCGAAAACTTCGGTTCGACTGATGGGGTTAGCCTGATCAAAACTTAGCGGGCACGATTGGCGCGAAAACCGCTGTTTTCTCGGGAAAATTTGACAATCTCAAAGAACGTCCAGTACATTACTGTGTGGGTGAAGTGGACCCGATTTAAGCCAAGATTGAGGTTTTGGCGCCCAATCCGCTCCTCTTTCTCGTTCAAAACGCCACTTCCAACGGCTTGAGTTGAACGACTCACAAAAAGCGACTCAACCAAACTTAACGAAACAACCCGATTCAACCTATAATGAAGGTTGCATGGAATTGAGTATATCGCTGGCGCCACCGACATTTGTGGTTACAGTTAATAGTGGGCAATTGTGGTAATTGTCCGAGATTCTCTTGGATTCCGTCCTTTTACATTACCAACGCGATAGGCAAAAACGATGGCAAAGACAACTGCCGTTTGGGGAATTGATATTGGTCAGTGTGCTCTGAAGGCGCTTCGCTGCACCTTGGACGCAGATGGTGAGACCGTCACTGCGGACAAATATGACTTTATCGAGTACCCAAAAATTCTCAGTCAGCCCGAAGCTGATCCTGAAGAACTGATCAAAGAGGCTTTGGAGCAATTCCTGTCGCGCAACGATGTGGTCGGTGACCGAGTCGCGATCAGTGTTTCTGGTCAGGCCGGATTGTCACGTTTCTTCAAGCCACCACCGGTCGAAGTCAAAACGCTTCCCGATATCGTGAAGTACGAAGTCAAGCAGCAGATCCCGTTTCCAATCGAAGACGTTATCTGGGACTGGCAACAGTTGGGCGGCACGGTTGTCGAAGGTCGCGCGATCGACGCCGAAGTCGGTTTGTTCGCGATGAAGCGTGAAGCCGTTTTCCGCGCCTTGCACCCGTTCGATGAAGCCGACGTAGAAGTCGATTTCGTGCAACTGTCTCCGCTTTCGATTTTCAATGTCATTTGCCACGATACGATTGATCAATTGCCAGACCCTGAGGATTTTGACCCAGAGAATCCTCCTGAGTCGGTTGTAGTGATGTCGATGGGCACCGACACCACGGACTTGATCGTTACCAACGGCATCAAGCTTTGGTTGCGTAACATTCCGATCGGTGGAAACCACTTTACAAAACAACTTTCGCGTGAGATGAAACTTACGCAAGCCAAAGCCGAACATCTAAAACGCAATACGCGTGTTTCGGAAAATCCAAAAGCGATTTTCAAAGCGATGCGTCCTGTGTTTAACGACCTTGTTAACGAAGTCCAACGATCGTTGACGTTTTTCCAGTCGATGGAAAAATCTGCGAATCTTTCAGAGATCGTGTTGCTCGGCAATGCAGCGAAACTTCCAGGTTTGCGTCAGTTCTTGAGCAAGCAGCTTGAGATTGACATCGCCAAGGTCAATGAGTTCAAGAAACTTCGTGGTGCCGATGTGGTTGGCCAGGCGACGTTTACCAATAACTTGCTTTCGTTTGCCCCTTGTTATGGCCTGTGTATTCAAGGCTTGAAAAAGGGACACATCAAAACAAACTTGCTTCCCGAAGAGATCGTGGTTGAGCGAATCATTCGTGCGAAAAAGCCATGGGTGCTTGCCGCCGTAAGTGCAGTGGCGCTTGGTTTAATGCTTGGCTATATCTTTAACACCAACGCTTGGTGGCGCGTCCACGAAGATTACGTTGGGGGTAACAAGAACTCGTGGAAAAAGTCGATCAGTCTTGTTACAGCCGAGGACAGAAGAAGTAATGACTTTCTTGAAACGGATAAGGCACTCAAGGAAAGCCAGGACAAATTCAATTTGCTTGCCAAAGAATTGAGCTCTGCGTCAGAAGGAAAGGCGACTTGGCTGGAAGTCTATTCGGCACTCGTTCAAGCGTTCCCGACAGATGACAAAATCCTGGCAGCCAAAGAAAACGGCGCTGAAAAAGTTAACCCCAGCGAAATTGGGTTCGAAGACCGCAAGGAGCTTTATATCGACCATATCGAGTCGGCTTTTTTAAAGGACCTGGCTCTTTGGTACGACAGAGCGAAACCGATTTTCGATAACCAGGAACAAAAATCACAAGATGAACTTGAGAGTAAGTTAAACGACCTGTCTGAACAAGCAACTGCGGCAGTTACGGCTGCACCTGTCGTCTCAGAAGACGGAGCTGTTGCGACCCCGTTTAAAGACAAACCAGGTTGGATCATCGAAATCAAAGGTCACCATTTTCACAACAGTGACAAAGCGCTTAGTATGTCAAACTCAGACAAGGCGTATTTATTCAAGTCACTGATTCTGAACTTGATGAGCAAGTCAAATACTTCGATGGGCGCTCCAGAAGTTGAAAACGTCAAACTACCGACGGCTTCTACTCCTGATGATGAGATGTTCACTTATTCAGATATTGGGCTTTCGTTTCCAACGATTGTTCAATCATCCGCACGAACCGAAAAACAAATCGTATTTGACCCAACGGCGACAGAATCTGAAGACGAAGCTGCCAGCGGTTTTGGTGGTGGCCGAGGAGGCCTTGGCGGTGCTGGAGGACTTGGTTCGCCGGGCTTGGGCGGAGGATTAGGTGGTGGCTTGGGCGGCGCTGAAGATGAGGACGATGGCCCAGAGAAAAAGTATAATGTGATGGAGTATCGTTTCGTGGTTCAGATGATCTGGACACCACGCACCGAAGCAGAACGAGTCGAAGCAAGAGCTGCACGACGAAAAGCCGCAGAAGAAGCACTGGCGGCCGCGGCAGCTGCTGAAGCAGAAGCAGAAGCTGTTCAGTAAGACGTTGAAGAACCAGTAACCAGTCGTATTTGATTTTTGATCACCCTTTGTTTTGACTTAACTTTTTTGACTGATTTGAAATTCAAAAAGTAAGTTAGGAGACCCCCGTGGAACAAATTGCACCCATTATTGCTTGGCTTAAAAAGAACGTCTTTTGGTTGGGTTGTTCATTTCTTGCTTTGATAATGATCGGCATGTGGGGCTACCGCATGAGCACCATCAGCGCTGATACCAAAAAAGCTCAAGCCAGCGTTGTTTCCACGATCAAAAAAGCCGAAGGAATCATGGCCCGCAAAGCGGAAGGTGTTGAAGTTGACGCTCATCCTAACGCCTCTTCAGAGAAAGGGATGAAAGAAGAGATGACAAAAGGTCTCAATTCGATTATTGAGGCTTGGGAAATTCGGTACAAAGCCCAGCAGGATATCCTGAAATGGCCTGAACAAATCGAGAGTGAAAAATTTGAGCAACTTTTCAGTAAGTACAATCCACCAGAAACATTCCCAGATTCATTAGCATCTGGTTACGGCTTGGAACAACCGTTGTCGCTTTATGCGTCTAAAATTCCATTGCGAATGAATTATTTGTGCAGTGATGACGTCCTTCGTGCTTACTGGAAGTACGATAAAAAATACCAGAAAATGATCACCGACACCGAAGCCGATAGCGAAAGCGGTGTTGGCGCCGGCCGTGGTGGTGCCGGAATGGGCGTTGGCGGTGGTC
>CAYZGP010000031.1:39966-42847 GCA_964478065.1 uncultured Pirellulaceae bacterium | reverse complement strand
GGGCGTTGGCGGTGGTCCTGGTGGCGGAGCGGGTGCTTCGCAAGATAAGCCAGAGGTCATCGATTTGAATAAATTCGCTGTTAAATGGAGCGATATCAATCAAGAACTTTGGTACCAAAAACTAACCAAATTCCAAGGACGGCACGACAACAAACGAGAGATCAATGCACCAACCCCGTTACAGTGTTACATGCTACAACAGGACCTATGGTTGCTAGAGGCCATGTTTAGAACCATTCGCCAAATCAACGGCGGATCTAGCGCGAACGACCTTTCAAAGATCAAACAAATTGACCATGTTGTTTTTGGCCAAGAAGTCACCGGAAAACTCGGTGCATTGGAGCGGATGGATTCCCGATTGGCCAATTCAGCACCGGCGGCAACCGAAGAAGCTCCAGGGGGATTTGGCGGCAGACCCAGCGCTAGCGGCGACGAATTTTCGGCAATGTTTGACCGAAGTGGCGATCCGGGAGGACGCGGCGGAGCACCAGGTGGCGGTGGCGGTGGTAACGCGGGCAAAGTCCCCTATCACAATCGCTACGTTGATTTAAATTTTGAACCGATTGCTTCAGAAGTCGTCAAGAATGTGCTTAACGATTCAATGAAAGCGGGAACATTTCCAGCTGAACAATTGGAATTGATTGTTGCCAAACGTGTCCCGTTTCGTATCGCACTGAGAATGGACGAACGAGAGATTGCAAGATTCATGGCGGCTTGCTCAAACTCGGCTTTCGCTTTTGAAATCCAGCAAGTTCGTTGGAACAAGCATGAACCTGGCGGCGAAGAAATCGCGCTCAGCGGCGGATCTGGCGATACAGGCGAAGCACGCGGAGCCGAAGGCTTTAGCATGGGTCTTGATGGGGATGGTCCTGGCGGAGCAGGAGGAATTACTGCCACGCCTGTTGAAAAACGAACCAATTTCGATGTGAACGTTGAATTTTACGGAATTGTGAAAATCTACAATCCAGTCGAAGAAGACTACTTGAAAAAAGCAGCTGGCCTCAAAGACCCAGAAGGTGCCGCTGCTGCTACAAACGACGCAGCATCAACGACGAATCCAAATGTGTCACCAAGGTCGTAAAACACAGCTGGACTGTTTGAACATATACTTGATAATCGCTTTTGATGAACAGTGAGCATCAAACGACAAGAACAAGAACAAAACGAACCAAGACAAAGCTGAACCAACCAAAAGATTGAACGACAGTGAAAACTGTGATCGTTTCAGGAGATTTTGATTATGAAATTTAAGATGCCAGACCTCAGCAAACAGTCAATGAAAAAGTTCTTCCTTTACCATACGGAAAAACTTATTCTTGCGCTGTGCGTTGTACTTCTTGGAGTGTTCTTCTGGTGGGGCTTTCAAGCCAAACCTTTCGATGAGAAAACGCCCGATCAGTTGGCACAATTGGCCGACAACGCCAATAGACATATTGTCAAGGACACCAGCTGGGACGCCATCAAAGAATTCCGAAAAGGCGACGACGAAGTGCGCCAGCGCATCGAGGCTGCAACCGGAACTTTGAGTGCTGACAAATTTTCAACTGGCGTGCTCAGCGGCTCTGTGGCAGCTACTCTCGACAAACGTAAAGACCCATTAATCTTTGCGGTTATTGAACCTGAAATCCGAGTGGCCAGCAAAGCAATTCTGTTCACTGACACTAATATCAGTGATCCTTTCGCCAACTTGCCAGCTATTGCCGCTACTTCCAGCGGTGGATCGCGTGGCGGAAGAGGTGGCGGGGCCGGCGTGGGCGGTGGCTTGGGCGGCAACCCCGGTTTGGGTGGTGGCCTTGGCGGAGGTGGAGAAGACGAAGAATCAGGCGAAGACGCAGGAGGCCGCGGTGGTGCTGGAGGCGTCGGTGGTGGTCTTGGCGGCGGTGGATTTAACGGCGGCAATTCGGCTGGCGAAGATGACGACCTGCCAAAATTAGATGGCGTTGGTGACAAAATGCATGTTGTCAATGCCGACACCATGCCTGGTATCCAACCCGTTGTGCACAAAATTTCTAACAGCACGACCAGAGCAAGACTTTTCAACGTTGTTTGCGTTACGGGAAAAGTCGAATACAAAACTCAATATGACTCATTCCAAAATTCGCTTGCCGATGGGATGGGATACTACCCAGATCGTGACAAACCAATCTACCGATACCTTCAAGTTATGCGACGCGAAGTCGGTCAAGAAGAATGGACCGACATCTCTGATTTTGTGAACTTTCGAGTTCCAAGTCGTCATCCTGTGATGCACAAAATGCCGGAAGCAATGTTTCCATCCGCTCCCGAAGTCGTGCATCCGGATCACTTTGATCCAGAGATCACCAAGCCAATTCCTGCGTTTTTGATGTTCGACTATACAGAATTCGCCAACCATTCGACTCTTCCAATTCGCTCATTTCCTGATGTAGAAGTGGAAGATAAAAAAATGAAAGCCGTCGACCCTGGCGCCGATATGTTCGCGTCCGAAGATGATGACGCATTATTTGGTGGTGATAGTGCAACTGGACGTGGCGGACTCGGCGCACCTGGTGGTGGACTTGGTGGTCCAGGTCTAGGCGGAGGCGTTGGAGGAAGCGGAGGTCGTGGTATGGGTGGTGGTCGCGGAGGCCGTGGCATGGGCGCAAAAGAAGCCAAACAAACCCGCGCTGGCGATGACTTTACTGATTATGTTAAAGCTCTGAAAGCAAAACCCAAAGACATCAAAGGAGCTCGTGTTGTACGATTCTTTGACGTCCAAGCTAGAGACAACAAGGAATACGAATACCGAATGCGTGTTTGGGTCGCCGATCCAAATAACGAAGATCCAAATAGCGGTTTCGCCAGTGGCGGCACCGGTAGAGGTGGCATGGGTGGCGGACGCGGTCGTGGTGGCATGGGCGGC
>CAYZGP010000031.1:15191-39866 GCA_964478065.1 uncultured Pirellulaceae bacterium | reverse complement strand
CGGCACCGGTAGAGGTGGCATGGGTGGCGGACGCGGTCGTGGTGGCATGGGCGGCCCTGGACTCGGCGGCGGTATGGGCGGTCCTGGACTCGGTGGCGGTATGGGTGGCCCTGGACTGGGCGGCGGCATGGGCGGTCCCGGTCTTGGCGGCGGCATGGGCGATGATAAATCTGAAGGCGGCGAAGAAGGTGAAAAAGAGGACAAAAAGGCCCCAGCTCAATACGTCGCCATCAAGAGCCCGATGAAGCACTTCCTAGTTCGAGAACGATTGAACAAAGCAGAATCGATCGAGGACCCAGAAAACAAAGGGGCCAAAATCCATTATGTTTACGAAATGAAGGACCCTAGCGCGGCTAAGCCTGAGTGGGTTAAGATCGCAGTCCCAAGAACGACCAAGAACGGACAAGACTTGAGCTTCCTGCGTTTTTGTCGTCCTTCGGCATGGACAACCACCCCTTCAATCAAGGTCAAAGGTTCCAACTCCAAAGTGGTTGCTGGCAAGTCAATTCCTCCTAAACAAGTCCGCATGGGCGCCACGAGGTTTGACCAAGGACTTCCTAAAATCGAATTGGTGGCTTCTGTTTGGGATGCTGGACTGGGTGCAGAGGTGCCGACCAGCAAAACAGTTGCCCCTGGTGACTTGCTTGAGTATTACACCAATGCATATGTTTTGAATCCGATTACTCGCCGAGTTCACTTGGCAGCCAATCCAAATAGCTCTGTTGAGAATCCTGCCAGATTCAATGTCCCAATCAAAACTGGCAAAACGTTGGTTGACATCGTTGGTGGCGACGAATTGCCTCTTCCTACATCGGAAAAAATTCGACACCACCTGGCAAGCGAAATTTTGGTGCTTGACGAAAACGGAGAATTCCAAATTCGTAATGACATGACCGACCGGTCAGAGTACATCAACAGCTTGCTACTCGCCGACGAGAAATCTCAATTTGGCAAGATGAGAGTCATGGAACCAGAAACGGATTCTGGATTGGGTGGCGGACTGGGCGGCGGTCGAGGAGGTGGTGGCCGAGGCGGCGCTGGTCGAGGTGGCGCAGGTCGAGGTGGTGCAGGTCGAGGTGGTGCTGGCCAAGGCGGACCGGCAGCAGGTGGTGGTCTGGGCGGTGGCTCAGGACTTGGCTTCTAACCAATAACCGAGCTGAGTTGAGTGAGCGAATCTTTTGATCTCAATCTTTTGACTCTCGATAATTTAGCAACCAAAGGCCGCAGCAAAACGCTGCGGCCTTTTTTTGTAAGTGCGTTTCACTCGTCAAGAATTTTTGGCACAAAGCTGGCGTCGTACTCAAGCTTAGTCCGTCATACTCAAGACTGGTGTCATACGCGCCAGTGGTTTTCTCTTCTAAAAAGCAGAAGCCTTGACGAGACCTTGACGAGTTCCGCAACCAGTTAATCTCGCCAAGCCATTGAAAACGCAATAACGGCAGGTGTTCAGCGAGACAGCCCGACGAAAAACGCACTTCATTTCGCGGCCCACAACGCTAGCGGCACAAATTTTCATCACCAGCACTTCAAAACCAAACTTCCCTCGAATCTACTAAACACTCTCCAAGGCCTAAAAAACCGAACGAAAACACAACACCGCCCGCCGTTGATCACGCCCAAATAAATCTGCTTGCATCCTCGATATGTTTTTTAAAAAAACCCGGAGACTGATGTTGACCAAAAATACGGCACCCGCTAATTATCCGCCCTCGAATTTTTCGTGCGCTGTCCACGGGCTCCGCCGGTGCGATGTGTTTATCACTTTTAAACACAACGCATCAACATCCTGAAACGGATTTCAGGAGTGGCAAGGGGGTCAACTCTGTAATGCCGTGGAACAGTTTTACAATCATTGCAGAGTATTGGGCGTCACAACACAAGGAGCGTTGCGTGAGAGTCTCCGTACGACTTCAGCAGAGTTTATGGGCTACGGCCCTTGTCGTGTCATTGGCAGTGACTCAGTCACCGACCAAGGCACTTGGTCAACTTCAATATGAACAACCGCCGGTTACGGCCAGTTCGTATTCGCCGCTGGGTCAACAGACCGCACCGGCGCAAAACCCGCTTACCGAGGCCAAAAGTGCTTTGTTGAAAGCACGTCAGGCACTTGCCAGCAACGACATGGAACTTGCGAGCTCAATTCTTGAGACCGCGAAACAGTACAACGTCGATTTCAAACAGATTGGCGACTCGCCACGAACTGTTCAGTCGATGATCGATCGTCAAAACAGCTTGGTTCAAATGATGAAGTCCGCTGACCCTGGATTCAATGCCAGTGCAGCTTCGTTCTTCCTCAAGCAAGCCGAAGCCCTGATGTACTATCGGGATTTTGACACCGCAACCAAGTTGATCCAGGAAGCTCGACGTTTCCCGGTCGAATTCAATGAGTCAACTGGCAATCCGGATCAGTTGGAAAAACTGATTGAAGTAGCAAAGAGCAGTGCCGCAGTTGCCCAGACTGATTCTCGCCAAACACGCGAAACAGTTGCTGCACAACCTGTTCTACCTGCCGCTCCAACCAAGAAATCGGAAACGATGAAACTGCTATCCCAAGCTCAATTGGCGATAGATCAACAGAAGTTTAACGAAGCTAAGTATCTCGTCGATCGAGCCAAATCGATTGGTGTTCCTGAGAACGAGTTTTCCGACAACGATGTTCGTCCATGGCAACTTGAGCTTGCAGTTCAAGAAGGCCTAAGTCGTCAGTTCGATCCTGCGGTTGTCCAAACAACGTTCAACAGTCAGGCTTCAACTCCTGTTCTTGATCAAGCTCCAACGCAAGTCGTTCAAGCTGATTATGATCCGAGTACTGACACAACAACAAACATCGCAGCTTCGGCCGACACATCTGTTCTTGATGCTCAGTCACGATCACAAGCTTTCAGTCGCCTTCCAAACGATGCGCCTGACTTTTATCGCTTGGGCATGCAGGCTCTTGATAACAAAAATCCTGCCGAAGCCCGTTCGTACTTTGAGCGAGCTTGGAAAAACAATGCTCAACTCGATGACGTCACCCGTCAATCACTTCAGGATCAGTTGATGCGTTTGACAACAACTGGCACTGCGAATCCAGTTCGCCAAGCCTCCACAACGATGCCACTTGGCACCGTCCCTTCACAACAGGCTGGAGAGCTTGAAGGTGTTCGTACGCAACAGCAAACTGCTTACCGTAGCTTGCAAACAGAAGTCTTCAAGGATCGTGCAGCTGCCGAACGCATGCTTGAATCCAAGCCGCGTGAAGCGTTGGAAAAAATGGCGATGGTTCGTGGCCGAATTGCTCAGTCACAACTTGACCCTAAAAAACAAAAGTACTTGCTGGAAATCATTGATCGTGACCTTGCTCAAATGCAAAGCTATATCGATGACAATCTTGCGTTAATCCTCAACCAGGAGGAAAACGACGAAAGAAAAGAAACAGTCGAGCTTCGTCGTCAGCGTCGAGTCGATGTCGACGCCCAGCTTCAGAAATTGATCGATGAGTACAACAAACTAATTGACGAACAGCGCCATGCAGAAGCAGCAGTCGTTGCCAGCCAGGCAGCTGACTTGGATCCTGACAATCCAGTCGTTACTGTCTTGCTTGAAAAAGCCAGGGTCGCAAGACGAGTCAATGAAATGGATCGTATTCAAGCAGCAAAAGAAGATGGCGTCTACAAATCGCTCTTAAGGGATACTAACGCTGCAGCGGTCCCTTGGGATTCAGACAATCTATTGACAATCAATGATCCTGATCTCTATTTGAGCAATGCGAGGCGTCGTGAGATTGCCCTTGATGCCCGTAACGGTTCGCAAGCTGATCAGAGAATCTGGAGTGCTTTGCGAAGCCAACGAGTTCAAGGTGAATACCGTGGCACATTGGCTGAAGCGATTGATCAACTCTCTCGCCAAGCCGGTGTCAACATCGTATTTGATGATATCGCACTGACTGCTGAGAACATCGCAAAAGATCGTCCGATCGACATTCCGATTCGCGAGCCGATTTCATTGCGAAGTGCATTGCAAGTGATTCTAAACTCGGCTGGCCTGGTTTTCGTTGTTGAAAATGAAGTCATCAAAGTAACCAGCCAGGCTGCAAGCCAGACGAAGCTGGTCCCTAAGACTTACTACATCGGTGACTTGGTGATGCCTTTGTCATCCCCCCAAAATCCGATGCAGATGAATTTTATGTCACCGCAAATGGCGGGCGGCGGTAGCGGCGGTGGTTTGCTGAATGTTTCAACTTCGCAGCCCACTTCACAGGTTGCTATGGCTCAACAATTGGGCGGAAACAATCCAAATAATCCGTTTGGCGGACTTAACTACAGCGGTGGAAACACAGGTGGTCCTCAGCGAGGAAATGCGGTTTACGGCGTTGTTGGTGGTCAGAGTCGGGGCGGTATTTCGCAGCAAGACTTTGAGCCATTGATTGAATTGATCCAAAATACGATCAACCCAGATTCTTGGCAGGACACAGGGCAAGGCCTTGGGACCATCGAAGCGTTTGTACCAAACTTGAGCTTGATCGTTTCGCAGACTCAGGAGATCCAAGACGAAATTCAGGATCTCCTGAAGAAGCTTCGTGAACTCAATGACGTTCAGATCGTAGTCGAAGTTCGTTTTGTCAACCTCAACGATGAATACTTTGAGCGTATCGGAATTGACTTTGACTTCAACATTAATGACAACTCTGCAGTCATTGATCCAAACGCTGATACTCCAACTGGCGGAAGTACCGTTATCGGTCGTGCACCGACTGATTCGGTTCCATTCACTCCAACAAGTGACTTGGACTTGCAATTTCTTCAGGGTAGTTTCGCCGCGGCTGAGCCGATCTTCGGTGGATTCCAGGCTGCTTCGGCTGCCAACTTCGGTTTTGCGATCCTTTCGGATATCGAAGTTTTCTTCCTGATCCAAGCAAGTAAAGGCGACAACCGGACCAACATTACTGTGGCTCCAACGGTGACAATGTTCAACGGTCAAACTGCGAGTATCAACGACGGTGCCAATACACCATTTGTAACCTCTGTGATTCCTGTTGTGGGTGACTTCGCTGTTGCTCACCAGCCTGTAATCACATTGCTACCAGACGGTACAAACTTGAACGTAACGGCAGTGGTCTCCGATGACCGTCGATTCGTTCGTCTCCAACTGGTACCGTTCTTCTCACAAGTCACTTCCGTTTCAACGTTCACATTTGATGGACAGCAAACGACAGAAGTCGCAACAAACTCTGTTCTTGATGACTTGTTGGATCTTGTTGACGGTGGAGCAAATGCTGATATTGCAGACAACGAATTGCAAACATCCACACAAGGTGTGACAGTTCAATTGCCGGTGCTTTCGGTCACTTCGATCAGTACCGTTGTCAGCGTACCTGATGGTGGTACCGTCCTGATGGGCGGCATCAAGACGTTGCAGGAAAGCCGTGCAGAACAGGGCGTTCCATTCTTGAGCAATGTCCCGTACATCAATCGTTTGTTCAAAAACGTTGGTGTCGGTCAGGAAACTTCGAACTTCATGTTGATGGTGACGCCACGCATTATCATCCAGCAAGAGATCGAAGAAGATACAGTCGGACCGATTTCTGCTGACCAGTAATCAAGCATTTGATCAAGTGATTTTGATTTAGTAAAAACCAAAGCCACTGGGAATTTCCCAGTGGCTTTTTTTGTTCCGTCACATCCCGCATCGCTTAGGTCATACTCTGACACCGAATAGCTCCACGATCATCGGTTTTTCGGCTGAAGCTGCAAGCTTGCTTTTTTCGTCCGGCCAACTGCTAAAACAGGCACGGGGCAATCAAGCGATTCTGCTACTGCCCGGAAAAACTCCGACTCGGCGATTGTTATCTCATGATCGTAAGTAATCAGAACGGCAGCGGCATGCAAGAATTGCTTTTTTACAGCATGTGAGGCACGGTGAAGATGCCGCATGCAATCCTCAAGCTGTTCAACTTCCCAACTCTGCAAAACGGCTTTGCTTTCTGCTGCATCGCCAAACCCAGCGACCTGCATCGCCAAACGATACGACTCCAAGACACGATCGGGATTGGGCTCCTCTGAATTCTCAAGCACGCTTCCAGATACACTTGCCGTAGCAAAGGCCGAAAGCATCATCTCAATCTGTTTTCCCAGTTTCGCGGTCGATTCATACCGCACACGATTGGGACGGGTGAGCTCAAAGCGACGATCCAAGTGCATTAGCAAATGATGGCGAACGACGAACTCGAACAGACTCGTTTTATTATCAAGCCGCACGAGTCGAATGACCGTCGCGCGAAATTGTTTGTACTGCTGCGGCGAAAGTTCACTCAATGACGCCTGAATCATCTCCAGCACAGGAAGGCGGAAAACCAACTGCAACGTATCTATTGTGGGCAAAAGTTCATGAGTGACTTTCAAAGAAGCCTCCCCTTCGTTCTTTCCTATCAACGCCATCTGTTCGCCCCGCATCGTTTTATCGTCACTGGAAAGCAAAGCAAACGCGACGCAACGAGCACCAAACGGATCCCTGGCCGCAATGATGATTTTATCGGGTATCGTTTGGATCACCGCACGCGAACGGCCGACGTCTTGACGATCCGGAGAGCCAATCGTGGCGATCAAAAGTGCTGGATCAAACGAAAATTTACCCGCGACGTTTGCCGGAAAGATTCCTCGCAGCGGATTCATTGAATCCAGTTTCTCTCTTTGCTCCCGCTCTTTACTTAGCCGTTTTGCTTTGGCACTGGCCAACCGTTGGCGAATGGAAAGATAGCCTTTAAAGTCCCCGTCAAACTGGTGATCGATCTTTTGAATCCGAGGTACAAGCGGTGGGTGCGTCGCGAGCAAGGAAGCCATGCCCGACGAAAAACAACTTGCAAAATACATGTGGCTCAACTGCTCGGCTTCCCACGACCTGACCGCCGACCCTGAACTCGATGCGCCTATCATTTTCAGCGCCCCGCCAATCCCGTTGGGATCCCTTGTAAATTGGACGGCCGAAGCATCCGCCAGAAATTCGCGTTGTCGTGAGATGGAGGCTTTGATTAATCGAGCGAACACTTGTCCGATTAAACCAAACGCAATCAAGGCTCCGGCGATCACCAGAATTACGATAATCGCTTGGCCTGAATCCCTGTCTGAGTTACGTCTTCTTCCGCCGCCGGAATAGCCAATCGAACGGAAAATGAAGTAGCCGATCATCGTCAGGACTTGAATGCCAAACAACACGCCGATGAGACGAATGTTCATTCGCATGTCGCCGTTAAGAATATGGCTGAACTCGTGTGCGATCACGCCCTGTAGTTCGTCACGATTCAAGGTCTCAATCGTACCGCGGTTGACACCGATCACTGCGTCGGAAGGTGAATATCCGGCGGCAAACGCGTTAATGCCAGGTTCGCCTTCGATAATGTAAACTGGCGGAACCGAAACACCGGAAGCCAACGCCATCTCTTCCACCACGTTCAACAAACGTCGTTCCTGTAGGTTGGTTGTTGAGGGATGGACTCGAACTCCACCTACCGAAGCCGCAATTTGCTCTCCACCAGATTGCAATTCAACTGTTTTGTATAGGCTTCCGCCGCCGATCACCAGCAACGTAAAAAACGTGACCGCGCCCAACAATTCCCAATTGATCATCGGAACAGTTTGTCCGCCCGCCCCGACCCCCAAAACCATTGCCAAAGCGGTGTAAATGCCAGCGATCATCGCGACGATGGCTAAAACATAAAAAAGGAAGAGCCACTTTGTATTGCGTCGTGACAAATCCTGGGCAGCAAAAAAATCCACTTGTCGCCTTATTTGTTTATTGAGTCGACGGAATAAAATCAGGCAATCACATCGTTAGCCGAAAGTCGACTGTTCAAATTGATAATTCAAATTGACAGTGTTTTTCGGCAACGATTTTCGGCTATCAAGTTCGCGAGGCACATCTTTCTCTAGACGCACCCCATCAGATTAAAACTCGACTTTGGGTGCGTCACGTTCGGCTTGCTCTTCGATCTCAAACAAACGAGCTGGATTAAAGTTGAACATTCCGGCGATCATATTGGCAGGAAACAAATCACGCTGTGTGTTGTAATTGGTTACCGCATCGTTGTAACTTTGACGAGAAAACGAAACTTTGTTCTCGGTCGAAGTCAATTCTTCCTGAAGCGCCAGCATATTCTCATTGGCTTTGAGGTCAGGATAAGACTCCGCGATCATCATCAATCGGCTAAGTGCGCCATTGAGTTGAGAGTCGGCACTTGAAAGATTCCCCATCGCTTCGGCATCACCTGGATTCTTGGCCGCGGCACTGGTGGCACTGATCGCCATGTTTCGAGCCTGAATAACGGCTTCCAAAGTATCTTTTTCGTGGCTCATATAGCCCTTGGCTGTATTGACCAAGTTAGGGATCAAATCAAACCTTCGTTTGAGCTGAACGTCGATTTGAGAAAATGCGTTTTCAAATCGATTTCGTAATTTGACCAAACTGTTGTAGACACCCATCGCCCACATCGCGAATCCGATAAAGATAAGCAGGATAACGCCAAGTCCAATTAAAACGTAAATCATTTTTCATCCCATTGAATGTGTCAAAGTCAGCCAACTCTATTCGCCGACACCGATAAAATATTGGCAATAGAATTGTAAGCAATTCGAATGAAATTGCACTTAGGCTGTCGAATGGTTTTTATTTCAATCCGCACGCGGGCGATTATCGCAAACCCATGCTTACCCCTCGCTTTACTCCTCGTCCTTTTTTTCTTCAGCTTCCTTTTCTTCTTTCATCTTCTGTTCTTCCAGCTGTTTCTTCATCGTTTTTTGATCAACATCCAGCCCTTTGATCACAACCAGTTGGCCATTGGATTTATCGTGATCGCCGGCAAGTGTGACAAAGAGGTTTCCATCTGGCGTGAAAGCAAGCGCTGATGGCCGTTTCAATTTGGCGATCTCTTCGGTCTTACATTGCGTTTCGCCGACCCCGATGATTTTGTACAAACCACCGTTGTCACCATCAAGCCAATTGAAGTCCGTAGCAAAAAGACGTTTAGCATTTGGACCGTACGCCAACCCGGAAATATCATTTAGTTCAGTCTTAAAGTTGGCTTTCATTTCGCCTTCCTGATTGTAAAACGTCAGCAGGCTATCTTTGGCCACATTGATCTCGCCCATTTGACCGACCGCGACATAGAACTCAGGGCTGATCGTAATTGCGACCGGTGCATCGACCTCGACCAACTCCTTCGTCGGAATCTTGCGAGTAAATTCATTTAGTTTGTCGCCAGCCAGCGTGGCCATCGAGACCCAACCTTTACCGTCATCGCCATTGCAAGTCACATAGATCCCTTTGTCGCCCTTGGCCACTCCATAAAAATTTCCTTCGCCAACAACGTCATCTTCGGCGACCAGCATTTTTGCGTCGCCGTGCATTTTGTCTGCTTTGATTGCCGCAGCTCCGATTGCAGGAACTTTGTACACGCGCAGCATCTCTTCGCCATCTGGTTTTCCACCGCCACCCACGACGAGCGTATCTTTGTCGATGAAAGCCAACCCTAGTGGACCGATGTCGAATGTCGGGTTTTCGCCGTATTTGTCTTTTGGAAAATCGGTGATGACTTCTTCCAGCATCCCATCGGCAAACCGAACAACGCGAAAGTTACCGCTGTCAGCAACAAATACGTGGCCAGTTTCTGGCTGAACTGCGATGCCGGTTGGGTTTTTCAAATCTTTGACGAGCGTAACCACTTCCGCGATTTTCGCAGCTTCCATCATTTTGTCGTGAGCTTCCTTCTTTGCCTTTTTCTCCTCAGCAAGTTTCTCCATAGCGGCTTTTTCATCAGCCGATGGTTCCTGATTCGCTGCGGCAGGTTTGTCCTGCGTGGTAGCAGCGGGCGTCGCTTCGGCGGCTTGAGTTGCTGGTTTGGCGGGCTCGTCTTGAGCCAGTGTGGACAACGGTAGAACGCAAACCGCGCAGGCTGCTAAGAGGCAAATCGCAAGATGATTTTTCATTTTTATCTCAAGTAGAAATTCTTGTTCTATTGGTTCGTAGACTGAATTTCCATTGTGATCATTCTTCGCTCAGGATTCCACTCTTGGAGCAAAATAATGCAGAAGAAAACTCGTCGGGGGAAAGCAACTTGTTCGCGCGATTCTTCACCCCGGCTTCACGGGCTGTTTGGCAATTATTCTTTAGCCACACACCGACAAGTTTCTTACACCGGCCAGATTGTCCACCAGCAACTGAAAGTCGATAACTTGCTTTCGCTAACTTGCTTTGACCGGCTCAAGCCCACGCGCCGTTTCGAACTCACCAATTTTATCAACGTGCATCAGTGTTAACGCAATATGATCAAGGCCTTCCAAAAAGCATTTTCGGCGGAATTCATCGATCTCAAACGACGCTGAGAACCCACTGGAATCTTTGACTGTTCGCGATTCCAAATCGATCGTCAATTCATAAGAGTCCGCCGCCTGAACCTGTTGGTGAATATGCTCAACCTCATCAGCCGTCAGGCGAACTGGCAATACGCCGTTTTTGGAACAGTTGTTGTAAAAAATGTCCGCGTAAGACTCAGCAATGACGCAGCGAAATCCATAATCATCCAGCGCCCAAACCGCGTGCTCGCGACTGGACCCGTTTCCAAAATTCTTTCGCGCAACCAACACGGAGGCGTTTTTGAATTTTGGTTGATTGAGTTCAAAGTCGGGCCGAGGGTTGCCGTCGTCATCAAACCGCCAATCGAAAAACAAGAATTGGCCAAAACCCGTTCGCTCAATCCGTTTGAGGAATTGCTTGGGAATAATCTGATCGGTATCTACGTTAGAGCGATCCATCGCAGCAACAGTTCCGGTGTGTGTCGTAAATTTCTTCATTGGGCTTTTTCGTTTAGTTTTCTGTATTCATCAAATTCTGCAGCGGTCGATTGCCTACTCATAATCCCAGTTTCGAATATCGACAAAATGACCGGCGATTCCAGCGGCGGCGGCCATTGCAGGTGAAACCAAATGGGTTCGACCGCCCCGCCCTTGCCTGCCTTCAAAATTGCGATTGCTGGTTGAAGCACAACGTTCACCGGGGGCTAGTTTATCCGGGTTCATGGCAAGGCACATGCTGCATCCGGCTTCACGCCACTCGAACCCGGCGGCTTTGAAGATTTTGTCCAAGCCTTCTTCTTCGGCTTGTTTCTTAATCACACCGCTGCCCGGCACGACCATTGCTTGAACTTTGTCACTGATCGTTTTACCTTTGACGACCGCGGCGGCTTCTCGAAGATCTTGAATTCGCGAGTTGGTGCATGAACCGATGAAGACCCGGTCAATCTTAATCTCTTCAATGGGCGTACCGGCTTTCAAGTCCATATACTCAAGCGCCAACTCTGCGGATTTACGCTCCGTCTCGTCAGAAAAATCGCTTGGTGTTGGCACGTTTGAATTTACTCTTGCGACTTGGCCGGGGTTCGTTCCCCAAGTGACTTGAGGAGCGATGTCGGCGGCGTCAAAAATTTGGACTCGGTCGTATTCCGCGTCCTGATCACTGGGAAGCCGTTTCCAGTTTTCGATGGCTTTCTCAAAATCAGCCGGCGCGTATTCTTTGCCTCGCAAATATTCAAACGTCGTTTCGTCAGGAGCGATCATGCCCGCACGTGCGCCGGCTTCGATCGACATATTGCAGATCGTCATTCGCTGTTCCATTGAAAGCGCACGAATCGCGGACCCCGTGTACTCCAAAACGTAACCAGTTCCGCCTGAGGTGCTGATCTCTCCAATCAAAAACAATATCAAGTCCTTGGATGTAACGCCTGGAGCCAATGTCCCGTTGACTCGTAGCTCAAACGTTTGCGGTCTTGATTGAAGCAATGTTTGAGTCGCCATCACGTGTTCGACTTCGCTGGTTCCAATTCCGAAAGCCAACGCGCCAAATGCGCCGTGGGTGGCAGTATGCGAATCACCGCAAACGATCGTCATGCCCGGCTGAGTGAATCCAAGCTCTGGTCCGATGACATGAACGATGCCCTGATTGATGCTGTCGAGATCGTAGAGCCGGACACCAAACTCATTGCAGTTGGCTCGCAATGTTTCAATTTGCTGTTTTGCAACTTGATCAACAATCGGAAGCGAGCGGTCGGTCGTTGGAACGTTGTGGTCCTGAGTGGCGACCGTCAATTCAGGCCGCCGAAGCCTGCGGCCAGCCAGCCGCAAACCTTCAAACGCTTGCGGGCTGGTAACCTCATGGACCAGGTGCAAATCGATATAAAGGATCGTTTGACTGCCAGGTTCAGTGTGAACAACATGCTGATCCCAGATCTTTTCAAACATGGTTTTCGGGTTTGAGTTGGGAGCGATCATGCCAAATTGCCTTTGAATCTTGTGAATTCGCGCCGATTAAACCGGACACGTCGAATAACTTATTTGCGATTTATACTTTCAGAGTTCTTTAGGACTAAATTCACGGGAATCCACATCCGAACGAACTATCCTTAGAAGCGTCTATTTTACGAACATGAAGGCGTTAGAGAAACCATTGATTAATATTTCTAATTCCAATTTCCACTGTCTGGAAAACTAATTTTGGGCTAAAACGCTCTCTGGCTGCAGCCAAGTGACCACGTTTGGCAGCCACCCCGCCGATGCCCAACCTTATCTTTTCCACTCAACGCCCTACTCAGCACTGAATGCATGTACGAGATCGTCAAAGCCACCATCCTTGGTATCGTCCAAGGTCTAACTGAATTCCTCCCCGTCAGCAGCAGCGGCCATCTTGAGATCGTCAAGTACTTGCTCAACGACCCCAAAGTCGGCGCGCAAAGCATGATGATGACGGTGGTGCTTCATTTCGCAACCGCGCTAAGTACGATCGTGATTTTTCGCAAAGAAGTACTCGAGATCTTTTCCGGCTTGCTAAAACTCAATTTCAAAGACAATGATGATTTTTGGTTTTGCGTAAAAATCGCTGTGTCTTTGGTGCCTGCCGCTGTCGTTGGTGTGTTTTTCGCAGAACAACTTGAATCCCTCTTTGATAAACAAATCATGCTCGTGGGTTTTATGTTGTTGTTGACCGGTGCACTTTTGCTCATGGCAGATCGCGCCACCAAAACAAAAAAGTCAGTCGGCATTTGGGATGCGATTATCATCGGTGTCTCCCAAGGCATTGCAATCCTTCCTGGCATCTCACGTTCAGGTGCAACCATTTCAACTTCCGTTCTACTTGGGATCGACAGAGAAAAAGCCGCAAAGTTTTCGTTCCTTATGGTCGTGCCGCTGATCTTCGGCAAAATGGCCAAGGATGTTTTTACGGCGATGCAAAGTGGTGTGCCACTGGTCCCAGCCGGCGAAGAACTACCCCTTTTGGCCGGGTTCGCCGCGTCGTTTGTGACAGGACTTTTTGCTTGCACTTGGATGATCCGATTGGTCAAAAACAGCAAACTTACGTCATTCGCGATTTATTGCTTTATCGTTGGCGTCTTGGCCATCGCCGAATCCAAGCTGGGACTCATTGAAAAGTTCTTCGCGGCTTCTTTGTGAATTTCAAAACTGACAGCAGATTAGAAAAAATTCACCGCGTCCCAATCATACGTTGACCTCGATACTCGGTTTTCCTACCCTCCGCACATGCGCGGAACTTCTTTACTGGTAACGATTATCGTCATCGGGTGTTGTTGGTTAAACCAAGCCAATACATTCGCTCAAACCTATGCGCCTTCAGCTGCCGCAGAACAGTTAGTCGTCCTTAAAAACGGAGAAATCCTCCGCGGTATTGTTTCCCAAAACAGCAAACAGGTTTTTGTTCAAACGGCGCTTGGCAGTCGGCTTGTTTTGACAGTTGAACAAGTTGATTTCGTTGAAAGCACCATGGAAGGCGCTTACTGGGGCAAACTCGCTCGAACCAAAGCATCGGACACCGAAGGCCAAAAACAACTTTTCTTTTGGTGTCTTAAGCACAAACTGATCGAACAAGCCCAGAACCAATTCGACATCCTGGTCAACTCAAAAATCACCGCAACTGATTTGGCCAACCTCGATCGACAACTTAACGTTGCGATCACTCAACGTCAAAATGCCGCGATTCGTTTAGCTCAAAAATCTAAATCACTTACCCCGGCACTTGCCCCAGCATTTGCTCCGGCAACGGCGTCACCCGCCAAGTCAAATCTTGATTCGGCTATTGCCAGCAGCACGTCAGACGTGGACACGCAAATTTTTCGTCCACTGCCCAAAATGTCAGAACCGAACAATTCACTCCTGGCAACCACTGAACATGGTGGTGACTTTCAACCCAATGTCGCTCCTCAATCAAATCCGCAGACCGGTCTCGTTCGCCAAGTTGGTTATGACGAGCCGATTAAATACAAAACAATTTCGCTCAATGATCGGATGCAATCGACAGGCTCGCCAGCAATCACGCCAATCGATCTATCCAACTCATTCCAGCCAGGTTCGATTAAACGGATCCCAAAAAATTCAAATTCAGCTGTCGCCATTGATGCTTCTGGCAATTTTCGAACCAACGAGAAGAAAGACGAACGTGATGACCGCGTTATGATTTCGGTCGCAGAACTTGATCGAGAAACCCGCTCGATGCCCAAAGAGTCGGTCGGCCATTATCGACGCCGCGTTGAAAATTTCCTTATCAACAAATGTTCAAACTGCCACGATACTGAGTCTCGCATCATGCCGTTGATGAGAGTCGCCAAAGGGCGAGCGATCCCTCGACGGCTCAGCCAACGAAATCATCACAACTTCCTCAGGTATGTGAATCGAGATTCTGTTTTCGAGAGCCCGTTGCTGGTTGCGGCGATGAAGCCACATGCGGATTTGGAAAAACCACTGTTCGAACCCGGCTCAAAGGAACTACGAAATTTGCAAATCTGGCTGGCGCTACTAAGCAACAAACCGGACGCGGTCTATCGCATGCCGATCAATAATGCGGGTCATCCGATCAACAATCGGGATTCTACGATGGACAATGAAGGGATTTTGATCGATCACGCACCTGGAGTTTCGCCAGAATCTCAAAGCACACAATTGCCGAAAGAAATTCTGCCGGTTAAGCCTGGCCGAATTGACGACGATTTCGCCAATTCATCAATTGAGTTTCCGACCTTAACCAAAGAGATTCCAACGCTTGAACCTCGCGTGCCAAGCTTCAAACCGGTCGATCCTTTCGATCCTGAAATTTTCAATCGGCTGCATCGCGATAAGTAGCCACGTTGCGAGAAACTTCCGTGAGCATGGCCCCGGCTTTTGCGCGAGCATGGCAGTCGCGGCAATTCTCCCCGATCTTCAGCCGTCTTTTCGGAATCGTGAGCCGGTAAGCACTTACGTTCCTCGGTGTGGCTCAAAAACCGTTGTTCGCGGATTGGTTCGAGCGCCATGTACGCGGCTGACTTCTTCGTAAAGATGTTCCTGGCTGCGAAAGATCGCTTTCTTTTTCTTTTTTACAACCAACTCGTACTCACCGCTTGATTGTAACTCCATCGCGTTTGTGTTGTCATCAAAATACGCCTTCACAATTTTCATAAGCCGGGATTTGCAGTCGGCCGATTCGACTGGAACCATCAACTCGACACGCCGATCAAGATTGCGTCCCATCCAATCCGCACTTGAAATGTAAACGAGATCATCGCCGCCATGTTGAAAGTGAAAAATTCGTGCGTGTTCAAGAACTCGATCCACAACACTGACGACTTTGATATTTTCGCTCAGTCCCTTTTTGCCAGGCACGAGACAACAAATGCCTCGCACGTTCAGACGAATCTTAACGCCGGCTTGGGAGGCGAGGTAAAGCGCGTCGATGACTTCTTTGTCTACCAGCGAATTGATTTTGGCGATGATTTGACCACCACCGCCACGCTCCGCGTTTTCTTTTTCGAATTGGATCAGCTCCAAAACCGTCTCGCGCAAGTTGATCGGGGCTGCCGCCAGTTTCACCAACGATTGCGGCACACTCAATCCAGTGATCGCGTTAAAGAAATGAACGGCATCGGAACCAAGCTGTTCGTCACATGTAAACAAGCTCGCGTCGCTATACAATCGCGCCGTTGATTCGTTGTAGTTGCCCGTACCAAAATGCATATACCGTCGAATGCCCGAATGCTCACGGCGGACAACCAAACAAACTTTGGCGTGGGTTTTCAAGCCACGAACACCGTACAGCACATCGACACCTGCGTCTTCCAAGTGCCGAGCCCAATAAATATTTCTCGCTTCGTCAAACCGCGCCTTAAGCTCAACAATCACCGTGACGTTTTTCCCATTGGCGGCTGCTTGCTCAAGCGCTTGAACAATTTCACTATCACGGCTGGTTCGATAAAGCGTCTGCTTAATGGCGATCACATTTGGATCTCGTGCAGCCGTTTTAATGAACTCGACAACAGGATCGTATGACTCATAGGGATGATAAAGCAACCGATCTCGCTCGGCAATTGTCTCGAAAATATCCTTGCCCGGTTCAAAGCCTTCCGATGGCAATGCCGGCCAAGGCCTGTCTTTGAGATCTTTGAAGCCACGCACGCCAGCGAGCGCGAAATAATCTGACAACGCCAACGGGCCGTTGATCAGGTACGTCTCATTTTTACTGACGTCAATCGCATCTTGAAGAAAGAGCGTCATTTCTTCGCTGGCAGTCGACGATAATTCAAGCCGCACACAATCGCTGGTTCTTCTGGCTTCCAGCATCTCTTTCATGCCCAGCAACAAATCTGCTCGACCGTCTTCGTCCAAAACAACATCACCGTTTCGCGTGACCCGTAGCGACGTCCACTCCAAAACTTCTTGCTCGCCGAAAAACTCAGACAGGAACATCGCAACGACGTCTTCGATCAGCATATACCGATAACCGGTTTCGCTGGGCAGAGTCCAAAACCGGGACAAGGATCGGCCTAAAGGCAACAATACAAACCGGTCGGATTTTCGCTCAGCGACTTTCTCAACCGATTCAACTTCATCTGCCGGTGGCCCGATTTTCGCGTTGATGTCGTTCTTCAATCGAACACACATACAAAGCCGCGCGCCGCTAAGCGTTGGGAATTCATCTTTGTTTTCAACCGCGATTGGCGAAAGCGTCGAAAGCGCTTCCTGCTTGAACAAACGCAAAAGATGCTCTCGATCGGAGTCAGACAACTCGTCCGCAGCAATTCGCTCGATGCCGTGCTTTTCAAGGCGTGGCTCCAACTCCTCCAGTAAGCACTTTGATTGGGCCGCGTTCATTTCCTGTACACGGCTGCGAATTTTTTCAAGCTGCTGGTCGGCGGTCCATCCCATCAAGTCCGTAATGGCCGACGCGGAACCAGAAACCATCTCCAGCCCGCCAACACGAACCATGAAAAATTCATCCAGGTTCGAAGCGCTAATGGCAACGAATTTTACGCGCTCAAGCAATGGCACGGATTCACGGTAAGCTTGATCGAGCACACGTTGATTAAACGAGAGCCAGCTCAATTCACGATTAAAATAAATTGATTTTGCTTTTTTCATTAACCTTCGCCAAACGTTTCCAGCACAACGGCCAGCCCAAAAATACCTTCAAACAAACCCGCTATCTGACGCAACTGCAACTGCTCAACCGACAGATCGGCAACATCGCTGGTTCTGATTTCCAACTGCCCCCCACTCTGACCGCATTGAATCGCTTTGATCCGCTGAACACGCCTGACATCCAGTGCTTTGGCCACCCGTAACAAAGCCGCCAATTTGGAAACCGCAACACGGCGATATCTATCAAGCTGGCCATACGCGTCATGCCGGGGCTGCGGCGTCGCTCCTCGATGGTACCTTGCTATCAACGCAACTAACTGAAGGTCAATCGCTCCAATACCAAAAAAGTCGGAATTGCGAATCAGATACATCGAATGTTTGTGTTTTGATTTTGAATTGATAAACGCACCAATCTCATGCAGTAGAGAAGCAAGCTGCAAAATCGCGCGAAAACGATTGGGCAATTGATGAAGCGCCTGCAACTGATCAAACAAAGACACAGCCAAACCAGCAACATGGACGGCATGTTTTTCGTTGAACTTGTACTTCCGACCAAGCCGTATCGCCGACTGCACAATCTGCGTTTGAATCGAACCGGCCCACGTTCGCCCGCTGGCCATTTCCTTAATCAATCCATCTCGCAAGTTTACGTTGGCGACCAAAAATTTCTTGACACCCAATTCTTTGGCAAACAACAATTGCGTTAGCAAACCCGGGCCAAGTGATTTTGCATCCGGCAAACTCATGTGAAACTTGGAAGCCAGATGGTCCGGCGATTGCAGAATGATCTCGTTGGTAAACTTCTCAAGCGCAACAAGTTCGATCTCTACCAAGTTTTTTCCAACCGGTTTTTGATTAATCTCGTTGGCCGCGAAACGAACGTCTCCCCCCATCGCGACAAAATTTTCAGGCTTCGGCGATTTGGCACTGACTTTGAATTCTTCGATTGTTTGAATGATTTGATTTTCCATCAACGAACGAGATTTCGCCAGCGGCGCGTCATATTGATCCAGCATTTTCCTCAGCCGCAATGAACCAAGTGGATAGGTTCTGGAGAACAGCACATCCGACTGTTTGAGCAGCAGCAATTCGGCTGTGCCACCACCGGCTTCGAAGACGATCGATTGGTTGGCGAAAAATTTCGATTGCTTCTTAATGAATGGCAGGACGCCCAGATAAGTAACACGATGTAATTCGGCTTCGTCAAACGGTTCGATCTCGAATCCAGTCGCCACAAAAATACGATCGATAAACGCGAGCCGATTGGAGGCTTCGCGAACGCCGCTGGTGGCAATCACACGAATGTCTTCGGGGTCCACGATTCCGTACTCGGTAAGTTTGTCGCGATAGATTTGCATCACGCGCACGCAGTCTTCGATCGTATTTTTTGCGATCGAACCGACCATGAAGGAATCTTTGCCAACACTAACGGCCTGCGAAAACGATTCCAAATTTCGAATATCGCCTTCGTGATTGATTTCGGCTATCTGCATTCGAAGCGATGATGCGCCGATATCAATCACGGCAACCATTCTCGGAGGATCTAGGTTGGTCGACATAGTTTATTAGCTGGCAGGTTGCGGAAATTCAGTTTGCAAATACGGTTTGTCAGTCGCGATCTTAGTTCGCGTTATTGGGTCGTGCTGCTGTGGCACTTTTGGAGTTTTCTTCTATGGTTAACTCGATTCGCTAACAACACTTTGTTTTGCAAGCGCCGCTGCGCCCATCACACCGGCGTCGTCCCCTAATTTGGCTTCTTTGATTTTGAAAACGTCTTGAAGCGATGGCAAGACTCGTTTTCGCGCGATCTTTTCGATCTTTGGGAGCATCACGTCAGGCATCGCTTCAACCAATCCGCCTCCAAAAACAATGATGTCTGGCGCAAGCAAGTGAACCACGGTAACGACCGACATCGCCAAGTGACCACAGGCTTTTTCAATGATCTTCTCAACGGCTTTGTCACCGTTTTTGACTGAATTAGCCAAAGCTGAAGAACGAATATCGGCCAAATCAGTTCCGGAATTTTTAAGCAAGTGTGGAGCCTGTCCGCGATACGCAGCACCAGCAGCATCACTGGCCATCGCCAATCGTGACGCCAAAGCCTCCAGCGTTCCAGCGTTGCCAGCACCATCAAGCGGTCCATCAGGCATCATGGGGATATGTCCGATCTCCATGCACGTACAGTTGGCTCCCCGAAAAATCTTGCCTTCGTAAACGCAGCCTCCACCAATTCCCGTTCCGGGAAAAATGCCGAACAAGCACCGTGCGCTTTTACCGGCTCCGAATGAATACTCACCAAACACGCCGGCATCGACATCGTTGGCGATCGTACATGGGAATCCAAATTTCTTTTCGATCGAATCGGCCACCGGCACGTTGTCCCAGCCAAGATTCGGCGCAGTACGAATGGTACGTTTTTTCAAATCCAACGGACCAGGGCACCCGATTCCCAAACCACCCACATCGGATTTGGACACGTCTGCGTCTTCTAACGCTTCTTCGATGACAGAATTGATCCGCTTTAGTCCCGCTTCCATTCCGTCGCGGCCTTTGGTCTTTCGTCTCGCTCGGCCAACCTGTTCAAATTTGTCGTTATAAACCGTGGCGAGCATTTTGGTTCCGCCAAGGTCGAAACCAATCCAATGTGCGTTTTCATCTTTCATGTTAACGGTCCTTCTAAGTTGTCTTATGTTCGCGCAATTTTTTCGTGGGTAACAAAAAGCTGAACGTTGAATCGAAAATCGAAACACAAGTTTATTGGTCGGCGTCTTTTACACCAGACGTCACTTGATTTTCAAACTTAAATCGTTGAAGCCGATGATTGTACGAATCGACAATAAAAAAATCGCCTTTGCTGTCACGGCATGCCGACCACGGCTGGTGCATTTGACCGGATTCACGGCCAGCCGACCCCCAAGTCCCCAACGATTCGCCATCAAGCGTAAATTTCTGCAGGCGATGATTTCCAAACTCACAAACGTAAACGCTTCCTTTTCCGTCGTTGTCATCTTCGTCCAGAATCAGCTCATAAGGATAGCTCAAAAAACCCGGCTCGGAACCGGACTCACCCCAGACTTTGATCACTTCGGGGGCGTCGCCGGAAACGTCGAAGACTTGGATACGATGGTTACTGGCGTCAGCGACCCAGAGATGATCTTGCTTGTCCATGACCAAGCCTTGAGGGCGTAGAAACTGACCGGGCGATTCGCCATGTTCGCCCCATTGGTAAACGAACTCGCCTTCGGGGGTGAATTTTTGAATCCGATCGTAGTCACCGTATTCTGCGATATAAAAATTGCCTTTGGAATCCTGCACCGCGTCGGTCACGAATCCAAACTCACCCGGACCGCGCCCATTGACACCGCCAATCGTACGCGACTCGTCCAATTCGCCTTCGAAGGTATAAAACAAGACGCGAAAATAATGCGTGTCGCAAACCATGAGCATGCCGTCTTGGCTGACCGAAAGCCCACATGGTTTTCCAGAATAACATTCTGGCGTTCTCCACAACCGAATAAAATTCCCTTCCCGATCGAAGACTTGAATTCGAGCCGTTTTGTCCACCACAAAAATTTGGTCTTGGTCGTTGATCGTGATGGCACGTGGCTTCTCAAACCGTCCGTCGTCTCGGCCTTTGCGTCCAAACACAAGGACCTCTTCGACCGGTTCCGCTGGTTTTAGGCAACCGGTTTGAGTTGCTAACCCAAAGATCATCAACAGAACCAATGCCCCGAACATTCCATTTTTGATCGAATGAAGCCGGTAGTTTGAAAGTGAAATAGATCGGATCTTCAAGCGAGATTCCAAATGAAAAGGGAAGTCGTGCGCGTGGCTGCGTTTTTACCCAATGGGCTAACGCAATTGTACAAATATTTCTCTGAAGTTGGCGTTATCTTGCCTTGTTTCCTTTGTTCGCTCTTTGCCAACCCGATATCGGGAACCATTTCAAGCTACTTGACCATTTTACCGCTCCAGCGATATAGTATTTTAGCGTGATGAAGCGGTTTCTGCACTGAAACTCATCGATCTTTTTTGCACTCAATTACTGTTTAATCCTAAATGACAGCCGTCATCATTGACCTTCAAAGTGCCGAAGATCCACGCGATGTAATCCATCGCGCCGTCGAAGCACTTTCTGCTGGCAAAGTCATTGCCATCCCTACCGAAACCGTCTACGGATTGGCAGCCAGTGCCTTGGTCCCTTCGGCAGTCGACCGGTTGATGGAAATTAAAGGCCGACCCGCTGACAAGCCTTTCACGTTTGCCAACAAAAGCGTTGATGACGCGCTCGACTACGTTCCCAACATGTCTTCCTTGGCCCGGCGCGTCGCGCGACGAAGTTGGCCCGGTCCGGTGACGTTGGTGTTAGATGCAAATCACCCAGACAGCGTAATCAATCGACTTGATGATTCAGTCAAAAAAGCGACCGTTCCCAATGGCACCGTCGGCCTTCGCGTTCCAGCCCACGAAGCCACTTTGCAAATGATGCGACTGTGCGCGGGCCCCATTGTTTTGACCAGTGCCAACCTTAGCGACCAGCCTGCTGCGACCGACGCAGAACAGGTTCGCGAGGCATTGGGTGAGACTGTTGATTTGATCATCGACGATGGCCCGTCAAAATTTGGTGAAGCATCAACCGTCGTGCAGATCACTGAAAGTGAACTCACGGTTCTTCGTGAGGGCATTGTTGATGAACCCACGATTCGCAAACTGACGAACTTTATCGCTCTAGTTGTATGCACCGGGAACACGTGCCGCAGTCCGATGGGGGAAGGGCTTTTGCAAAAACGCATGGCCGATCGGCTTGGCTGCAGCATTGAGTCGCTTGGTGAAAAAGGGGTCGCCGTTCTCTCAGCAGGAATCGCGGCGATGCCTGGTTCACCCGCCGCCGCCCAAGCCATCGAAGTGATGAGCAAAATGGGAATCGATATCGCCACGCACTTGAGCCAACCGATCACCGGACGGTTGGCCCAGTTCGCCGATATCATTTTGACGATGACCAACGGACACCGACAGGCTTTGATTTCACACTGGCCGACGCTTGAGACGCGCACCAAAACGCTTCGGCGAGATGGCGCGGATGTGAGCGATCCGATTGGAAGTCCTGTTGAAGTTTATCAATCCACCGCCAACCAGATCGATGAAAATCTGATCGAGTGGGTGAAAGAGTTTGACCTGTCGCAATTCAATCAATGAGACTCGGCGAGATATTAAATGAAAGTTTCTATTGGCAGTGATCATCGCGGTCACCAGCAACGCAAAGTTCTCACAACCGTGATCGAGTCACTGGGCCACGAAGTCGACGACCAGGGATCATTCACTGAAGAGTCGTGTGATTATCCGGACATCGCGGAGTTGGTTGCCAAGCAAGTCACCAGTGGCAAAACGGATTGTGGCATTTTGGTCTGCGGAACCGGAATTGGAATGTCGATCGCGGCCAACAAAGTCGATGGCGTGCGGGCTGCGCTTTCTTGTGATGTCGAAGCCGCGAAACTCAGCCGCCAACACAACGACGCAAACGTACTTTGCTTGGCAGGCAATGACTTTGACGAAGCCAACTATCGCGAAGTCGTAACGGCTTGGCTGACCACCGATTTCGAAGGCGGTCGTCACGCCAGACGAGTCGGCAAAGTTTCCGAGATCGAAGCACGCGATAATTGAGCGTTATTTGCATTGCAATCATTAACATGCAAAAGCATCGCCGACATCCCGCTTGGTTCAAATGCTGAGCCCCCAGAAATGGCGAGCCGTTGTCTTTTGGCCACTTCCCAACTACACAAACCAAAAACCATGACAAACATCATTCTTCCACTCGCTTTGCTTTTTTGTGTTTCGATTCCAACGTTGGCAGATGAGCCCGTTCGCTCTGAGGTTATAAAACCGATTCGCAATGTGACTTTCAACAAGGAAGGCAAGTGTCGGGAGCGCAAACAAGGCGGCAACCCACGCGAGATCAACGGCTACCTCGTTTTCGATGGTAGTCAGGATGGCAATCGCCAAGTCGACCCGCAAATCGCAGTAGGTGAAGATCATATTTTGCATGGCACTAACAATGGATTGATCATTTACGACAAGAAAGGCAACTTTGTCCAAGGCGTTCCGCAAAACTGCTTTAACGGCGGCATTGATCCGAAGCTATTCTACGACTCACACAATCAGGTTTTTGGATTTGATCTTTGGAACCCTTGGGACAAAGAAAAAAAGAAGCCAGTTAACATTTCCATTTCGGAAACCAAAGACCCAACTGGTGCGTGGAACACTTATCCCGTCCCGGCACCCGGCGGACGTGATGGTGGTGGAATTGGTTACAGCAAAAAATGGGTTGGGTACTCGTTTCCCGGCGGCCCGGAACAAACTTTCGTTTTGAAAATGGAAGAAGTCAAATCCGGCAAACCGGCAACGGTTTATCATTTCGAAGGTTCGCTTGGCCACCCCGTTCAAACACAGGACGACCAAGAGGATTTGTATTTTGTAAAAGTCAACCAAAACAAAATTACCGTCACTCGCGTGTTTGACTCGGGCGATGGAACACCCAACAGCGAACAAGTTGGCCAGACGAAACACGGTTTGAAATACATCAACTTTCCACCCAAGTCTCCACAAAAAGATTCCGAACAAAAAACAGCCTCCGGCGATCGCAACCCAAAGAACCTGGTCGTCCAAGGTGGATTCATCTGGTGGTCGCAAGCCGTCAACTGCGAAGGACGCGCCGCGGTTCAGTGGCATCAAATGAAACCTGATGGCACGCTCGTCCAAACGGGATTAATCAAGGACGACAAACGGAGTTTTATTCAGACAACGATTGCCGTTAACAAACAACTGGACGTATTGGTTGGATTTCAAGAAACGGGAACCGACCTTTTCATCAGTCCACGTTTCGCTTTCCGTCACGCCGATGATCCGGTCGGTGAACTGCGCCCCATGGTCAGTATCGGTGAAGGCCAAGCCGCCACCGATGGCGTTTCATGGGGTGACTACAGCGGCAGCGTTGTCGATGGTGGCAACCACTTGGATCTTTGGACGATTCAGAGCATCACGGACGAGAAAGGAAAAGGCGATACGGTCATCGCCAAAGTTCCGTTTGAAGAAAAGAAGTAATTCGTAGGATGGGCGTGCTTTCTTATCCGCCGGCGATTGCGATGAGCTGATGCAGCCGATGGGGATTCCGACTTATTACCTTGTGCGCCATGCGGAGAAAACATCCGTCTTATAAACGTTGAACGACTATATAGTTAGTAGGGCGATGGCTGTCGGA
>CAYZGP010000031.1:12651-15091 GCA_964478065.1 uncultured Pirellulaceae bacterium | reverse complement strand
ATCCGTCTTATAAACGTTGAACGACTATATAGTTAGTAGGGCGATGGCTGTCGGACAGGAATGTCCAACTTACGTAACGCAGCGCTCCCTCACTTACGCATCGGATTTCCATTTGCAATCGCGGCTTTGTTTTTTGCTTTAATTGAATTAGCATGTCACGTTCAATCAAGCCATCTAAATATTTAAGCAGATATTTTTCGTGACCATACATATCCCCGTATTGCCAATTGAAGTGCTTGAGGGCATGAACCCGAAACCGGGTGACTTGGTCGTTGACGGAACGTTGGGTGGTGGCGGTCACACGCGAAAATTACTTGACCTGATCGGACCAACTGGTCGCTTGATTGCATTTGATCGCGATCTCTCGGCAATTGAAGAAACACGGGAACGTATTCCAGATGAGAATGCTGAGTTCCTGCATGCCAACTATGCGGACATGCCAGAATTGCTTCGGCAAATGGGTATCGAAGCGGTCGATTCGATTTTGCTTGATCTTGGTTTGTCGAGCGATCAACTTGCTGATCGCGATCGAGGATTCAGCTTTCAAAGTGACGGTCCACTTGACCTTCGGTTCAATCCGCTGGCAGGTGAATCGGCAATGAAGTTGGTTAATCGGTTAAGCGAAAAACATCTTGCCGATTTGATTTATGAATTTGGCGAAGAGCGGATGAGCCGCCGGATCGCACGCAAAATTGTGCGGCTTCGCCATGACAATCCAATCAAGTCAGCGTCGCAGTTAGCATCGATTGTGCGTTCTTGCATTCCGCGCACCAAGCATCAGACGATTGATGGCGCGACGCGGACATTTCAGGCATTGCGGATTGCAGTCAATGACGAGTTGAAGTGGCTTAAAGAGGCAATGAAACGACTGCCGGATTTGCTTAAACCAAACGGGCGGTTGGCCGTGATCAGTTTTCATTCACTCGAAGACCGCATCGTCAAACAAGCGATGAACGCTCATCAGCATGTTAACGTGCTGACCAAAAAGCCGATTCAGGCTTCGGAAGCTGAGCTTCACGAGAATCCACGAAGCCGTAGCGCAAAACTACGCGTCTGCGAAAGACGTGCAGATTAGCTGGCTGTAAGCCTTGCATGAGGGGCTAGGTTGGACTCGTGATATCAAATTGCTAGCGTCGCCTTTTTCTTGCACCGCTCGAATGCAGGCGTGGTTTCGCTTCTTACGTTCGGCGTATTGGCAAATTGGCCATTTCTGTATAGTTCCGCCCGTAACTTTAATCGCTTTTTGGTTGTGGTGCCGATGTCAGATCCATTTCGTTCAAACTCCCGATCACAACTCGTTCGCGAAGCGCAGATTGGTCTATCCGTCGTCGCCGTTGTGTTGGCTTTGTTCTTGTACGTCGCGTTCTACAAAATCATGGGACGCGGACAAGAGTTTCCCGAGCACGTTCTCAGGGCGCCGATCGCCGAGACCGTTTCGCCTGGCGCTTCGAAACGCGAGCAAGCATTGGAACGAGCGTTTGCCGACTACTTGGGGAATTCTGATTTCAAAGATCGTTCAGGCGTCATGGTCGATCCCTTCAGGCCATCGTTTGATTCGATTGGATCTAGATCCGCACCCCCTGGACCTGCAGCCTCTGCAAATACTTCGCCTGCAAGTTCACCTTTCAATAAGTTGAATAACAAATTCGCACATGCCGCCACGCCCAAGAACGCGATTGCCTCAAAGCCGCCAACACGATTCGCCAATCGTGATTTCAATAGCGGTGCCAAACCGATTGCAAATAGCACTCCGGGTTTGAAGCCTAGTGTCAAGCTGGCTTCGGCCGAGTCAGAAACCAACAAACCAACAAACTTCGCGGCGCCATTGGAAGCGGCCAAACCAGTTCAACCTATAAAGCCTTTCACTCGCTCGACGGAAAAAGTCACAAATTTCCCGGATGCAAAACCGCAGAGCACCGATTCGTCCAGTGAAAATTCATTTGTCCCAAATTCATTCGCTCCAAATTCGTTTGCTCCTCAACCAAGCCTTGCAAATTCGTTCGTTCCGATCCCCGATTCTGAGAACAAGCCAGCTCAAAACGAGGGATCGACAAAGGTTGTTAGTCGGTTGGAGCTGCCTGAGTCGTTTGGTAAATCAGATTTTGAACAACCAAAAGTTGAAAAGGCAAAATATGAGATTGCGCAAAATCCACTTGGGTTTGATCAACAAACCAAGCCTTCGCAGTCCGAGATTTTGCAGTCCGAGACGTTGCGGCCAAAGACCACACGCCAGATTACTGCGCCGAAGGCATCGGCCTTGGATTTGGTTGGCTTCAATTCCGATTCCGAAGTCAAAATGAGTAGTAAGCCAAACACGTTTGCATCTCCACCGCCACAGGTGGAACGAGCTTTCGTGCCGGCAGTCGAACGCGCGGCAGCAGAAGCTCCCGAAGTAAATGACTCTGCGGGTAGCTTTTCGGGCTTTCCAAATAGCAACTTT
>CAYZGP010000031.1:10618-12551 GCA_964478065.1 uncultured Pirellulaceae bacterium | reverse complement strand
GTCGGGCGAGTTGGATTCAATCAATCTGCTCCAAACGTAAATAAAAGCCAGCCAGAATTTGAGCCAGCGGGACGCGCCGAATTCGTCTCCGAAGTTGCAAGCGAAGAAGCCAAGGGTTTTGGAAGAACGAATTCCACCGCTGTTATGAATTCGCAAAACGAAGGATTCTCGCGCACCTACGTCGTTGGTTCCGGGGATAGTTTTTGGTCAATCTCTGAAAAGATTTACCAAGACGGACGTTATTTTCACGCACTTTATCAATACAACAAACCGACGGTTCCTGACTTTGACAATCTGCCCGCGGGCGTAACAATTGGCACGCCAACCAAAGCGGATCTTGTGAGCTTGTGGCCAGACCTGTGCCCCAAACCGGATTCGCAGCGGGTCACTGAAGGTCCACGGCAAATTTATTTTACCAACGCGGGTGACACGCTTTTCGATATCGCCCGGCAAAACCTTGGACAGGCGTCGCGATTTGCTGAGATTCTTAAGCTCAATGAAAAGCAATTTGGGCGTCGGATCACGGCGCTTTCTGAACTTCCGGCAGGCATCCGGTTGGTGATGCCTGTGAAGTAGATAGAATGTTTCATTTGATGATCACTCCGTTTGCTACGTCGCATTAATTCCCGCCAGTTATTTTAAGCTTGAATTTGCGCTGCATCGTGTGATCTTGACTGACCTCATCTGCACCCGGTCCGTGAGTTGTTCTTCTATGCCGTTTTCGCTTACAAAAATTGTTTCCGGTGCGCAAACTGGCGTGGACCGCGCAGCTTTGGATGCCGCGATTTTTTTAAACATACCTCATGGCGGTTGGTGTCCACGTGGAAGGCGTGCGGAAGACGGCGCTATCCCTGCCGTCTATCAACTGAAAGAAACAACCGAGCGAAACTACGCAGTTCGAACCGAGAAGAACGTGGTCGACTCAGATGGAACGTTGATTCTGTTTCTCAAACAGATTTCCGGCGGCACGGAACTGACCGAAAAGCTCACCAAAAAACATCGTCGACCTCTGCTTTGTGTTGACTTAGGTCAGTCCAGTCTTGGTGAAAGCGTGTACCGCGAGGTCGTCGATTGGATTGCCGATAATAACATTGGTGTAATGAACGTCGCCGGACCGCGTGAGTCGTCATCTCCCGGAATTGCAAAGAAGGTTGAAGCGTTTTTGGTCAAAGCGTTACGCGCTGAATTTCAGATCGAAGATCGCGAAGACTAAGGCGATATCTGACCATTTAGCTGAAGTAGTTCCCGGCCAAAATCTTCTTTCTTTTGGGCGCCGGAAATTTCTCGATGGCATACCGCAACATGGTTCGAGGCATTTCTGCGTGATGTTGCTCCAAAAAGAGCATCAGCATTTTTTCGTTTTGGATTCCTAGTTCGCGAAGCATCCAGCCAACGGCTTTGTGGATTAGGTCGTGTTTATGGTTGAGAAGGATCTCTGCCAATTCGATCGTCGTTTCAAGATCGCCCCGGCGGATGAAATAGTACGTGGTGACGATTGCGATTCGATTTTTCCAAAGATCGTTCTTGGCTTTGGCGAATTGGAATAGCTTTTTCCGACTACGGTCCTTGAGATAAGGGCCCATGATCTTATGACACGAGCCGTCGACAAGGTCCCAGTTGTTAACGCGATCGGTTTTTGAGATGTAGAACTGGTAAATGGCTTTCTTGGTCTCTTCGCATTTCGATTTCTCGAATTGGCCCACCAAAACAAACAGCCCTGTGAGACGGCATTCATGCAGCGGACTGTCCAAGAGCTTCTCGATTTCGCTCATTGGAAGTAAGGAAAAACGTTTGGCTATTTTCCGCTGATCTGGCACGACGACCCCAATGAATTGATCGCCCTCACCGTATTCACCTGGTCCAGTTCGAAAAAAACGTGGGAAGAAAGCGGCCTTTTCCGGATTCGCATGTCGCTTGAGTTCCTTGACGACTT
>CAYZGP010000031.1:0-10518 GCA_964478065.1 uncultured Pirellulaceae bacterium | reverse complement strand
TTGGCTGACTTCGATTTGGCTGACTTCGATTTTGCTTTGGCCATCTTGAGTACCACTGTTTCGGAGTTTGTGTTCTGCGGATTGTCACGTTGTTAACTTTTGGGCTGCCAGACTAATTGGAAAGTAACACTTGAGTATGGCAAAAACAAACCGGAATAAAACGATTGCAACACTCGTGCGAAGCTGGGGGCTCAGATAAGCAAGAATATTTTCGTTGACTGGGTACTCTTCGGTTTAGGCGCTGTATGTTTTCCCATCGTGTTACACAGGACCATTCTGCTCCCGCTGCGCCTATCAGCCCAGCAAACCGGCAGCACGACCTCAATTTCCCTTAATTGCAGGCACTAAGTTAGATGACAACAAAACCACAAATTAATGAGTTTGATCAACTCAAGCAACGTATTCATGGAAAATTGATCGGCAAGCTCGATCTTAGCCGAGTCGGTGAACTCGAAGGTGACGTGTTACGTCGCGAGATTCGCGTCGTGGTAGAGCACCTTTGCGATGGCGAAAACAACCTGCTTAACCGATCAGAGCGCGACCGATTGGTCGAAGAAGTTCTTGACGAGACTTTCGGTCTAGGTCCATTGGAACTACTTCTTAAAGACCCATTGATCAGTGATATTTTGATCAACGGTCCAAAGAACATCTACTGCGAACGTGGCGGTAAGATGGAAAAAACAAACGTTGAGTTTCGTGACAACGCACACTTGCTTCAGATCATTGACCGCATCGTGTCGAAAGTCGGTCGTCGTGTTGACGAGACTTGCCCGATGGTTGACGCTCGTTTGGAAGACGGCTCTCGTGTCAACGCGATCATTCCACCGTTGGCACTTGATGGTGCTGCGATGTCGATTCGTCGTTTTGGTTCAAACCCGCTTAAGCTTGAAGACCTTTTGAACTTTAAAGCCTTCACCCCTGAAATGGTGATGCTTCTTGAGGGAGCGATGAAAGCTCGCTTGAACATCGTCATCTCCGGCGGTACTGGTTCTGGTAAGACAACATTGCTCAACACGCTTTCGAGCTTTATCTCTAACGAAGACCGTATTGTTACGATTGAAGACGCGGCTGAAATTCAGTTGCAACAGGATCACGTGGTTCGTTTGGAAACACGTCCTCCAAACATCGAAGGTAAAGGTGCTGTAACGGCGACCGATCTTGTGAAAAACTGTCTTCGTATGCGTCCTGAGCGAATCATCATTGGTGAGTGTCGTGGTCCGGAAACGTTGGACATGCTTCAGGCGATGAACACTGGTCACGAAGGGTCATTAACGACGACTCACGCGAATACGCCTCGTGACTGTATCGCTCGTATGGAAACCATGATCATGATGTCCGGTTTCGATTTGCCTATCAAGGCGATGAGAACTCAGATTGCCAGTGCGGTTGACTTAGTCATTCAAGCGAATCGTCTTCAAGGCGGTCCGCGTAAAGTAACCGCGATCACCGAAATCTGCGGTATGGAAAACGAAACCATCGTTATGCAGGACATTTTCCGTTTCGAAAAAACGGGTGTCGACGAGAACGGGCGTGCTACAGGCCGTTTCCTTTGTACTGGTGTGCGTCCTAAATGTATGGACAAACTGGAGTCAATGGGAATCAAGCTTCCGGCAAGTATCTTCCGCGAACGCGTCATGATGGAAGACTAATTTAACAACACTGTCGTAAAGGTCAGTAAGGAAGAATGGGTTGAATTCTGAGTTCAACGCTTCACCCAAAATTAAAAACAACCAGGCTGAGAACATTCTCTTCCTGTTTACCAATAAAGAGTATTAGAGTCACTTTTCGAACGAAACAATCGACTTGAAAAAACGAGTTCTGACATGATGATTTACATATTAATTGGAGCGATTGCGATCGGAATCGGCGGAATGATTTTCGCCGCGACGCTTTTGTTTCAAGGCGGAAACGAGCAAATCGAAGATCGCCTGACGTCGCTGACACAAAACGGTGGACGTGGAGCTTCCAAGACGGATGCCGCTGCAACCAGTCTTTTAACTACTCCACTGGATGATACGCCAAACCAGTTTGAAGAAATGATTAAGCGTTTCTTCAACATCACGGCATTCCTTGAGCAATCGGGAACCAACATCTCGCTTCAGAACTTTGTGATAATGACCTTGGGTTTGGGTGCGGCTGGCGGTATCGCTTGCTTTATCTTTTCACCTTGGAAATCATTGGTTCCGTTTGCAGCATTGTTGCCCGCGGCACTGCCTTACGTCTATGTTTGGTGGGTTCGCAAGAAACGACTCGATACATTTGGCTCTCAGCTTCCAGCTGCTTTAGATTTGATGTCACAAGCCCTGCGTGCTGGTCAGAGTCTTCCTGCGGGAATTCAATTGGTAGGCCAGCAAATGGCTGCTCCACTGGGGCCAGAATTTCATCAAGCGTTCGAACAACAGAACCTGGGTGTGACGTTGACCGATTCGCTCAAGCAAATGACTGAGCGTGTTCCCAACCTTGACTTGAGATTCTTCGCGACTGCAGTGATTCTTCAGCGTCAGACCGGTGGTGACTTGGCTGAGATTTTGGACAAGATTTCCCATCTGACTCGCGAACGATTTCAGATTCGTGGACAGATTCAAGCTCTTACTGGAGAAGGTCGTATCTCCGGAATCGTGCTGCTTGGTTTGCCGCCATCGCTGTTCCTTGTCATGCTCAAGATCAACTACGACTACATTATGATGCTTTTCACAGATCCATTGGGTCAAAAAATGGCATTGGCAGCATGCGTGTTACAGTTCGTTGGTGCATTCGCAATTAAGAAAATCATTGATATTAAGGTGTAATCGTGAATCTAATACTATTAGCAGCACTTGATTTTACTTCGCTTCTGCCGTTCGCAGCTTTTGGTGCAATCGCGATCGGTGCCTGGGTTGTTGCCGACATGGTATTCAACGGGAAAACGAAAAGTGAATCACGCTTGGAGCGGATGAAGAACCGCACCTTGGGCACTGACATTACGAAAAATTCAGCGAGTGCGAGTGAAGGCATTGCAAAACGCTTGGAATCGTTGAGTCCAAAGATCTCGGATGCATTGCAGCCAAAGAGTGAAAAAGAAGCCAGCAAGATTCAGCAGAAGTTGAACGAAGCAGGCATGCGTGGCGAAACCGCACCGCAACTTTTTGCGACCATCAAAGTCATCTCTGCTGCCGTTGGATTCTTTCTCGGTGGCGGTGTTGCACTTATTACAAACGGCGTCGACATGTGGACTATGATCTACGCGTTGGGTGCAGGTGTATTGTTCCTGTTCTTGCCAGAAACCATTTTGGGTTTCATTGGTAGTAGCCGCAAGCAAAAATTGTTCCTGGGTTTGCCCGACGCATTGGACTTGATGGTTGTATGTGTTGAAGCCGGTTTGGGAATGGACCAAGCTCTTCGACGAGTTGCCGACGAGATGGTGGAATCTCACCCGGTTGTTGCCAGCGAGTTCAAGCTCAGTAACCATCAGCTTCAAATGGGCTCGACCCGTGAGACAGTTTTGACTGATCTGGGTGAGCGAAACGGCGTGGAAGATCTTAAAATGCTTGCTTCGGTTATGATTCAGGTTGATAAGTTCGGTACAAGCGTTGGTAAAGCTCTTCGTGTTCAGTCCGATGCGATGCGAACTCGTAGACGTCAAATCGCGGAAGAGAAAGCCTCAAAAACAGCGGTTAAGTTGATCTTCCCGCTCGTGTTGTTCATTTTCCCAGGTATCTTCGTAGTGCTCGTTGGCCCTGCTGCGATCACCATGATGAACGAAATGCTTCCTTTGATGGACAAGTAATCAACAAACGAAGGTTACTTAAAATCAAAATTGAAACTCAAAACGGCTTGGTGATTCACCAAGCCGTTTTTTTGTTTCAAAGCTCTATTTTATCACCATACACTGGCTGCAACATTTCCCTAACCCTTAAGCTTTATCAATCCGGACAGCTTTACCCAATTGGGATGGTTCTAAAAATCAAAGACGTTTGTCAAAAAATGCCATCACTTGTCGTCTTTTTTTGAATCCCGAATATTTCACTCGCACGGTGAAAAGACGATGTTCCGATAAAAACTCTGTTGCGGATTGTTCATATTTGCAAGTTTGTTTGTTTCAAACGGCATTTGCGCTCGTTTTGACGTGGCGAACAAAAAGTAGAATTCAAAAAAAAAGGATCCTTAAAAAGGATCGTGTCAACGGAGCTAAAACGATGACTAAATTCAAACCACTTTTCTTGGTCGCGGTAGTAGTCGCGAGCATCACCATGTTGGCAGGCGAAACTTGGGCGCAATGCAGTTCATGTAACCAAGCCCCGGCATTTGGTTATCCAGCACGTGGCGGCTGCGGAGGTGGAGGATGTGGAGGTGGAGGCGGCGGTTTGGCTGCCTTTAAGGGAGACCTTAAAGCACGGCATGCACAGACTAAAGCAATCAATTCCCGCATCGCGGCTCGCAATGAAGCTTGGCCAAAACCATTTGCTTGCAACACTCGCCAGTTGTATCACCAAATTTGGACCCCAATGGTTGAAAAGGGCTACCAAGAGCAATGCACACTTGGTCAAGTTCACTTCAATCCCGAGACAAATCAGCTAAACAAGTTCGGCGTTACTCAGGTTGCAGCCATCATGAGAAACATGCCTTTGGAACACAAAAAGGTTTTTCTGCATAAGGTTAATGTTGAGCGGGTCAATGACAAGCGTATGTCGTCTGTTCGCGACACGATCAATACGTACTACTCGTTCGCCGGTCCAGCTCGCGTGGCATTCACCGACCAACCGCCTGTTGTCATCCGTGGTGACGCGGCTGGTGGAATCATCACCAAAGCCATTGAAGGTGCACCGTCGCCAATCATTCCTGTTGGATCAGGTGGATCAGTTTCGGACGCTGTCACGCAGTAGTCTGATCAAAATCGCCAATGTAAGTCTGGCCAAGCCGATTTACGGACGCTTGATTGTTGACGAACTACAAATTGTTGACGTATAAATACAACGAGTCCTCTCATTTTGAGTGGACTCGTTTTTTGTTGGGACTATCATTGGCCCGGCACAGATTTCCTCTACTTCTACTATTAGCAATACCATGGACAAGAAAACCAAAAAACGACTTGAAGTGCTTCGTCAAAAGGTTGAAAAGAATCAAAAACTATTGGCCCATGCCAAACAACAAACGGACGAGCCAGACGAAATCGTTAACATTGAGAAACAGATCGCTGCTCTCAAAGCAGAGATTGCTGAACTTAAAAAGTAAAAGAAAAGAAACGCGACCGTGTTCGGCTTTCTCAACATAGACAAAACAAAACATAAGACTTCACGCGACACCGTTAATCTCGTTCAACGCATCGTTCGAGAAAAATCGCGCTCCATCAAAGTCGGTCATGCGGGAACGCTCGATCCGCTTGCCACAGGTGTGTTGGCGATTTGCGTTGGGCCGGCAACTCGACTGATCCAATACTTGCAACAAGCGAAAAAAACGTATCTCGCGACGTTTGAATTCGGACTGGAATCAGACACCGAAGACCTTTACGGCAAATTGGAGTATCTTGAAAAGCGTCCGATCACACAGTCTCAACTGATAGACGTCTTGCCAGAATTCGTGGGCCAGATCGAGCAGATGCCGCCGCAGTTTTCGGCACTTAAAGTCAATGGCGTACGTGCCTACGAGGCGGCTCGCAAGGGCAAACAAGTCGATTTGAAACCGCGACCGGTCACGATTTATGACCTCAAGCTAACGTCGCTCGACTATCCGATGTTTCAGATCGAAATCTGTTGTGGATCAGGAACCTATGTCCGTTCGCTTGGCAGAGACATCGCACGGCGTTTGGATACTGGGGCCGTCATGACCAAACTACAACGCACAAGTATCGGTCGACTGGATGTCGCCAACGCGGTGGAGGCAGAATCGCTGTCGATCGACAACATTGAATCGAAACTGATCGCGCCGCAGGATGTCCTGGACTTAAAAGTTGAATCGGTTCCGTGCGAACAGCTTGGTAAATTCGTAAACGCGAATGTTTGGAATGCGAGCCCACAAGTCTCAGACGACGTCTTAATGGCAGTCGACGATGACCAGCGATTGCAAGCGATTTTACGACGGCGGGACGGCGGACATTACACGCCCTACGTTAATTTTGCAAATTACTGGGTGGAAAAAGAAAACTGCCCAAGCGATGACGCTTAAAGGTTAGTTGGTCAAATAACCATTGGCAATAAACCAATCGTAAGCATCATGGATTGCGTCTTCGACACTTCCGATCACGTAGCCCAATTCCTGCTTGGCTTTCTCGCTGCTGTAGAAGTGATTGAGTTGCCCCATCTGTGTCGCAGCCGAATTAACGGTGGCTTCTTCGGACAAAAATCTGCTCCAAAAATCACCAACCTTTCCGGCCGTGTTGGCAATCCAATCTGGCAAGACTTTCTTGGGTGTACGTCGATTCATGGCGTTGGCCATCATCGTCCAAAGATCGAAATAGCTCAAATTCTCTCCGGCGAGAATATACCGTTCGCCAGACCGGCCATGTTTGATCGCAGAAACAATCCCGTCTGCCACATCGCGAACGTCGACAACACTACAACCACCCGCGGGAGCGTAGAAAATAAAAGTCTTCGCAAGCGTCAACATCATCTCGCCCGATGAAGGCTTCCAGTCGTAGGGGCCGACCATGAATCCCGGGTTCACAATCACCGCATCCAAACCATTGGCCAATTCAAGAACGACCGCCGATTCGGCTTCACGCTTGGTGACCACGTACGAGCAAGCGGGCTTAGGTGGATCCAATTTCGTTTCGTCGGCGATGTCTTCCTTGCTTCCAAGTCCAAGTGCGTCAACGGAGCTAACGTGGATCATGCGAATCTTTTTCCGCCGTGCTGCTTCGGCAATGATGGCGGTTGCTTCAACGTTGACTTTTCGGCTTTGCTCAAGCTTTGTCCAGCCGATTTGAATCAATGCAGCACAGTGAATAACGACATCGACGTCTTCGAGAGCCATTCTGACTTCGGAGGCATCGTTCAGATTGAGGTGTACCGTTTCGATATCCAGACCGTCAAGCGCTTTGAGGTTGGATGAATGCCGTATTGCTGCGAGCACCTGGTGATTTTGCTTGAGTAGGGCACGAACAAGTGTATTTCCAAGAAAGCCCGTTGCACCAGTAATCAAGATTCGCATTTTTTCGGACAATGGAGATTCGTTAGTAGTGAAATAAAGAGAGATTGGGCGAACGAGTTGTAATGTTGGGCGGATTCGGCAATCGAAGTTGGATTATCGAAACAAACTATGTGCTGTTCTCCCTTACATTCTGCCCTGATATGCTCAACCCAGACTGTCGAATGGATCGACAAAGGAATAAAGTATACCCATTAAATTGAAGCAGAATTCGGCTGGTAAAGTGACTAATGCCCTCTGTGAACATCCCTTGGGCAATTTTTCACTTCAAAAAATCAAAGTGAAATTCGCTTTTTTTAAGCCAACCTATTTGTAACTCGAACCCACCTTCAATTCAAACTTTGATTCGAAAATCGGCGATTTATCTAACTTTATTTTAAGTATTAGTCCAGCAATTCCAAGATTCAGCAATCCCAACGACAAGCAGCCAATTTAAAGTTACGTTCCAATATGACTTCCAAACCCATCACGATTCAGCCCGTCACAACCAAAGCTCAGCAAAAGGCGTTTATCCGTTTTGCCTGGACGCACTACAAGGGTGACCCGCTTTGGATTCCGCCATTGGTCATGACCATCAAAGAGCTGTTGAATTACAAACCGCATCCGTTTTACGACAATGCCGAAATTCAGACTTTTCTGGCGATGCAAAATGGAAAAGTGGTTGGACGAATTGCTGCCATCGTCGACAAAGCTCACAACGCTTATCACAAAGAAGAGCGAGGGATGTTCGGCTTTTTCGAATCGGTAGACGACCAGGAAGTTGCCAATAAATTGTTCGACGCAGCCAAAGCTTGGTTTGCTGAACGGAACATTTTCAAACTGCGCGGCCCCGCCAACCCCTCGCAGAACTACGAGTGGGGCTTGCTGGTCGAAGGCTTCCACTCGGCCCCGACTTTCATGATGACTTATAACAAACAGTATTATGAAAAATTGATTGTCGAATACGGCTTTGTAAAATCTCAAGACATGTACGCGTTCCTGGGCAACGTCGACATGCTCAACGATCTCGATCCCAAACTTACTTTCATCGCAGAAGAAGCCCGAAAACGATTCAAAATTGACGTTCGCCCAATCAGTAAAAAGAACTTTAATCAAGACGTTGAGAGTTTTCTTGAGATCTACAATAAAGCACTTCCTGGTCAGTGGGGGTTTACTCCGATGTCCGAGGGTGAACTAAAAGAGTCCGCCAAGGGTTTGCAAAAATTGATCGTCCACGATTTGACAACGATTGCCGAAGTCGAGGGGAAACCGGTTGGCGTCGTATTTGGTTTGCTTGACTACAATCCGCTGATCAAAAAGATCGATGGGAAGTTGTTCCCTTTTGGGATTTTCAGAATTTTATTGGGGCGGAAAAATATCAAGAAAATTCGTTTGATTAGCACAAATGTGATACCTGAATACCAACGCTGGGGGCTTGGGCTGGTGCTGATGACCCGGCTTGTGCCCGACGTGTTAGCTCGTGGCATCCAAGACGCTGAGTTTTCTTGGGTGCTTGAGTCGAACAAGCTATCCCGCGGAACACTGGAGCGAGGCGGGACTAAACGCGACAAGACCTATCGAATATTTGACTACGAACCGTAATAATAGACCGTCGGCGATTGATTGGATGTCGCCACCTCAAAAACTTCGCCCCCTCTCGAAATTTTCTTTAAGCTGTTTCAATGAACCCCAGTTGCGAAGTTGTTATTACAGGACTCGGAGTCGTATCCCCAATTGGAATCGGGCACGACCAATTCTGGGAATCGCTTACGAAGGGCGTATGCGGAGTCGCAGTTCGAGAGCAGTATGCCGAGACCGATTTGCCGTTTCGAATTGCTGCTGCAGTTAAAGAGTTCGAAGCCAAACAATTCATCAAGCCGCGCAAAGCACTCAAGATCATGTGCGAGCCGATTCAGTTTGGCTGTGCGGCCGCTGCGATGGCAGTTGAACACGCGGGATTGGAAAAAGGCCAGTTGGTGCCCGAGCGAATGGCGACCGTGTTTGGTACCGAGACATTTTTTGCAGATCCCAAAGAAGTCGCCGATGTCTTTCGCCGCTGCACCGTGGATCAAGATTACAAGCATGACAGATGGGGCGAGTTTGCGATGCGAGAGATCCAGCCGCTTTGGATGCTCAAGTATTTACCCAACATGGTTGCCTCGCATATTTCGATCGCCAACGACGCACGCGGACCAAGCAATTCAATTTGCCAGGGTGAAGCGTCCGGTTTGCTGGCTTTAATCGAAGCCGCCGATTTGATCCAACGCGGATCCGCCGATGTGGTTGTGGCTGGCGGAACCGGTTGTCAGATGGCTTTGTCGGCGATGCTTTACCGCGGTACTGATTTACTCAGCAAACGAGTACGTGAACCTAAATCGGCCGTTCGACCTTTCGATGTTTCACGAGATGGAATGGTCGCAGGCGAAGGAGCTGGAGCGCTCGTGTTGGAGTCCGCTGAGCACGCCAAAGCACGTGGCGCGGAAATTCTTGGGACGCTTGCCGGGTGGTCGAGGTCTTTTCAAAACCGACGCAGTGAACTTTTTTCAAGCGGGATAGAAGAGTCGTACAACGCCACATTGAAACACGCAAAGATGACAGCCGCTGATATCGGTCTGGTAAACGCTCATGCGGCTGGAAGTCTGGAAGGTGACTTAGTTGAAGCCAATGCGATTCGCGCGGTCTTTGCCGACACGCCAGTCGTGGCACACAAAAGTAACTTTGGAAATCTCGGCCCGGGGACATCGATTGTTGAGTTGATTGGCGGCGTGTTAGCGATTCAGCATGGAGTCGTTCCGCCAACGATTAATTGCAACAACGTTGACCCAGCATGCGACATCAACGTGGTGACATCGAAGACCGAACGAACCGGCAAAGCAGTTATCAAATCCAGTTTCTCGGTAACGGGCCAAATCGCTTCAGTGGTCTTGGTTTAAAAATCGTTTGATTTAAACATTGCGTTACGACGCTTTTGCGTTTTGCTCCTCACATCTGCACAAGCCAGGACGAAGTCGTCCAAGCCGTTGAAGTGCTTAACAAGATTGTTTAACTGCCCAATCCGCTTGTTGCATGATTTTCACCTGGAATTATAAGCACGAATCGCCAGCGTGTGAGACCGGCCAGAACGGTTCACTCGCTAATGCTTCGGGCTTGTATTTCTTACATTCGACGCCCCTATAGATGACGAAGTAGGCGACTATTTTCCAAGCCGAATCAACTGACAAGCTCCGTCGTGGCACTGGAGCTGTGTTAGAGCCTGCGGTCTAACTCGTAGGCAGGCTCGCACGGAGTTCAGCGGACGAAGGATTCACGAACTTATGCTAGCAGAAATGCGGTTTCCCCGAGCATGATAGCAAACGATAGCACAATGGCACTTACTTTAGTCCCGAAGGGACGGCATGTTGTAGCCGCGGGCGCAAG
>CAYZGP010000030.1:47174-53577 GCA_964478065.1 uncultured Pirellulaceae bacterium | reverse complement strand
TACCCCGACTACTTACTCGCTGGGTTTAACCACCACTTTCGCCTTATAGGCTCCGGTCCATGTATACCCGCTTGTTCCACTAGCGTAGCTATCTCGCATGGCGATGCCTAGATAAAGAACACCGCTAGATTTTGCTACAAAGCTCGCATTGGATCCGATTTGAACGCACTTGGAATTGTCGCTGCCGATTCTGGCAGTCAGTTTTCCTGAGTTGATTCCATTCCATTGGCTGCGATTGGTTAGGCCTTCTGGTGTGCTGGAATTACTCCAGTTAACCCATTGAACCACACCGTCTGCTTTGATTTCAATCTTGTCGCCCTTGTTCACTCGAATCGAAGTTTTGACGGGAGTCGTTTGGAAAAATGCCATCGCTCCCACTGAAACAGATTTGCGAATGGTTGATTTGGTTTCTTTGATTTTTCGATCGGCCAATCTAATATCGGCCAATTGAACGCGCAAGTCACCAAACTTACTGACGACTTTAAATTCCTTTTGTTGAATCTCACCAACAATTGAAAAATCTGGCGTGACGATTGTGTCTTCGTTAATCATCTGCGGCTCGACTTCTTCAAGCTCTTCTGCTGCTTCTTCGGCAAGCTCATCCAATTCAGCTTGAATCTGAATCAACCGCTTTTTACGTTCCGCGTTGCCGCCATCTTGGGCGCGTTTAAGAATGTCACGGATTTTGATTCCCATCCGCAATAGCTCCTTCTGGGCTCCGTCTCGTTTGGCAGACTCTTTGCCACCAAGGTCTTTCACCAATGTATCGATGCGAGTGTTGAGTTCAGGGTTACTCTGCAGACCAGGATAGACGCGAACAATACGACTGATTGGAACTGTCAACATTCCATAAGCCGTTTTGACAGTGATTGCCTCAGCTTGGATATCACCGCCGATGATTGACCCGTCGCGCAAATGAAGCTGAGCGTACTGCTGGTTGATTTTTTCTTCAGGCGGAGCAGTTGCCTTCGGCTCTTCTTTATCTTCTGATTTTTCTTTGTCGTCTTTGTCGTCAGTCGCTTTCTCGGTTTCGGCATCTACTTTGGTCGCCTTCTTTTTGGTTGCTTTCTTTTTCGTCGCTTTCTTTTTGCCACCAAATGGATCATCATCGCTGAAAGGGTCCTGAACCAGACACGCATTTGAAGTAGTAGCCGAGCAAAACGTCAGTGCGAACGCGGCCAACAAAATCAAGATGAAGGAAAAAGTTTTCGCCTGAAGTCTCATCGAGTTCTCCTAAATTAGAAACCAGTTAGGTTTATCTTAACCTTATTTGATTGCGACCGAAAATGTTTGGCGACTTTGATTCAAACTATTTACAAATCAAACGTTTGATCGCTTTTCTGTGCGGATTAGGGAAAAGACAATGGGTTTAACGTTAATTTTCCCATCCAAATTGCACCCAATCCGGACTAGGGAGCAAACTAAGCCAACAAATCCTTGATCACATGTGCTTTCTCGACGCCCGTTAGCCTCTGATCAAGCCCTTGATAGCGATAAGTAAACGAGTCGTGGTTGAATCCGAGCAAATGTAAAACGGTCGCGTGAAAGTCACGAATGTGGATTGGATCCTTCACGATGTTGTAGGAAAAGTCATCCGTCTCGCCATAAATCTGACCACCTTTGGCGCCCCCGCCGGCCATCCACATTGAAAAACAGCGCGGGTGGTGATCGCGACCGTAGTTGTTTTTAGTCAAACCGCCTTGTGAATAAATCGTGCGACCAAACTCGCCGCCCCAAATGACCAGCGTATCTTCCAACATGCCGCGCACCTTTAAATCTTCCAACAACGCGTAACAAGGTTGATCAACGTCCTTGCATTGAGAAGGCATCCTGCCGTTGACGTTGGCGTGGTGATCCCAGTTGTTATGGTAAATCTGCACGAACCGAACACCCCGCTCCACCAACCGCCTGGCCATCAAAACTGTATTGGCAAACGTGCCGGGCTTTTTGGCGTTTTCGCCGTAAAGCTTAAACGTGGTTTCTGACTCCGTGGCCAGATCCGTCAACTCGGGAACGCTGGCTTGCATTCGAAAAGCCATTTCGTACTGCTGGATTCGAGTGTTGATTTCTGGATCACCAATGGCTTGGTAGGTCAACTCATTCAATCGATTGAGCCCATCGATCGACTGCTTTCGAATTTTGCTTGAAACTCCCGGCGGATTGTTAATGTATAAAATTGGATCGCCACTGCTTCGAAACGAAACTCCTGCGTGTTGCCCTGGAAGGTAACCGGAATTCCAAAGCCGAGAAGAGATCGCTTGCTCCTGTTCGCGATTGCTGGGCGTTGCGACCAAGACCACGAACGCGGGGAGGTCTTCGTTTTCCGATCCTAAACCATACGAAGCCCACGAGCCCAAACAGGGGCGGCCGAAGATCTCATTGCCTGTTTGCATCGCCGCAATCGCCGGCTCGTGATTGATGGCTTGCGTGTGAAGCGATCTCATCCAGCAAATTTCGTCAGCCTTTTTCCCAAGCCATGGCAACAGTTTCTTGTTCATCCACATTCCACATTCGCCACGCTGAGCAAACTCGTATTTGGATGGAGCGATTGGAAAACGAGCCTGGCCACTGGTCATCGTCGTCAGTCGTTGGCCTTTGCGAATCGACTCGGGAAGTTCTTTGTCGTACCATTCACCAAGATTCGGTTTGTAGTCAAATAAATCCATTTGTGATGGCCCGCCGACCATGTGCAAATAGATTACTCGTTTGGCTTTTGCCATAAAATGCGGCGAATGAACGTCGCGTGTTTTTGCCGTCAACGCACCCGATGCCGATCTACCAAACAACGTCGCTAAAGCCGCCCCGCCAAGCAAATGTTTTCCTTTGGAAAGAAAATGGCGGCGAGTCTGGAGAGTTTTGAATTGTTCAACGGGGTTCATGGTTCGTACTTTTATTGTTTGGTGCGAAGCAATTCGTCTGGTGGTACTGTGACTACATTTCTGGCTGACTTATTTGTTTAAGACTTCATCGAGATTCAAAACCTGATTGCAAACCATTGTCCAAGCTGCCAATTCTACGACGTCCAGGCTTTCGTCTGTCGGGGTTTCGCCGAAGGCAACCAAGGCCTTTGCCGCTTTTTTGTTTTCCGCATAATGTTCGGCGAATTCTTTGCGGCTGGCATTGATAATCGCCCGCTCTTTAAACACAAACTGACGGCTTACCGTTCTGAGGCCAATAAACTTCAATGTTTCAAGCGCGTCGCCGTCGCCCGCTTTCATTGCGTTTTGAGCGAGCACTCGGGCAGCTTCGAAAAACTGCGGATCGTTTAGCGTCACCAAAGCCTGAAGGGGTGTGTTGGTGCGATCGCGACGGACACTGCAGACCTCTCGTTTGGGCGCATCGAACGCTTCGAGGTTTGGCGGTGGACTCATGCGTTTCCAAAATGAATACACGCTTCGCCGATGCAAATCTTCGCCTTTGCCCTGTACGTATTTTCGTGTATCACCTCCAGGCAGCCCGACGATCTCCCATAGGTTTCCTGGCTGATACGGCTTGGCTCCGGGGCCATACATTTTCTTGGACAGCAAACCACTTGAACTCAAAGCGTAATCGCGAACCATCTCGGCATCCATTCGAAACCGTGGCCCGCGAGACAACAGCGAGTTGTCCCGATCCTTTAAAAGTTTCTCAGGCGATGTGATCGCCGACTGCTGATACGTTGCGCTCATCAGTATTTTTTTGTAAAGTCGTTTTACGTCCCAGCCGGATTCTTGAAAATCAACCGCCAACCAGTCAAGCAACTCTTGATTCGCAGGCGGCGTTCCCATGATCCCAAAGTCTTCTGACGTCGCAACGATGCCTTGACCAAATAGCTCTTGCCAAACACGATTCACTGTAACACGAGCCGTTAGTGGGTTGTTTCTATCGACCACCCACTTTGCCAGTCCCAGCCGATTGTTAGGTACGCCTGCGGGCATCGGGTGCAGGGCCGAAAGCGGAGCCGCGGTCACTTGCTCGCCTTTTTTGTCGTAGGCACCACGCATCAAAATGTTCGCCATCGGCACGCCAGATTTTTCGACTTGAACATGGGTCACGGGGCTTCGTCGCTTGATCGATTCCAATTCGCTTTCAAGCGTCACTAATTGTTGATCCAGCTCCTTGAATTCAGAATCGTGCGTGCGAAGATAATAATCGCGAAGCGTTTTGGTCAGTTCTTCGGAGCGTTCTTCGGCTGGAGTTTCGGCCGCAACTCGAATGGGGCCTGCACTTGCGATACTGGCGATTTCCTCCGGTGCAAGTTTTCGGTCGTACAAAATGAAATCCTGAATCCAACCGTTAAACGGGTATTGCCCCGTGCTGCGACGACCAAGTGCAAGTGGCGTTTGCGTGTGCGTGTCAGATCCTTTTTTCAAGTTCTTGACCTCGAAGCGTGTATCGGCCAGTTTGCCATCGATGAAGATCTTAAGCCCTTCTGAAGTTTTTGAGCCGTCGTAGGTTACGACCAGATGTTGCCAGGTGTTTGGTTTGACGCGGTTGCCTTTTGTGACAACCTTTGAGCCGTTTTCAGTCCATTTATCGATCAAGTGAGTTGCGAACTCGCCTCCGTTTTGCCAAACGTCCCAGCCGCGATAGGCGTTTTCGTTTTTCATTTTGCCAACGATCGCGCCGCTGCCTTTGCCGGTGGCTTTGACCCAGCAACCCACGGTGTATGGTTTACTGAACGAAAAATCACCGTAATCACCAAGCTCGATCGTATTGTTTTTGGAGAACTTAAGTGCCGGCCCGATGACACCATCGCCTTCCCATTTCAAATCTGCCGATCCAGCAAACGTTAAGCGATCCTCGTTGGGGTCGTCTGATTCCTTTTCACCTTCTTTTTCAGGCGCATCGTTTTCAAAGGCATCGTTTTCAGATGCACCGTTTTTAGAGGCGTCTTTTTCAACAGAATTTTTTTCACCATCGGTTTCAGTGGCTTTCTCTTGCGATTCATCATGCCCGGATTTCGGGTCGGGTTTTGTTATAGGAAACTTTGCGGCGACGATGTTGCCGATTCCTTCATTAAGCGGCAAGTGCAAAACAAGCTTGTCTGTGGTCAGGCTTCCAACGTCGTCTGCTTTGAGCTGGGAAAGCCATTTCGCAAACGCTGGCTCGACGGCTTTTTTTCGCTGGTCTTTTTTCTCTTTTGCCGCAGCGATCTCGGTTGGCAAGAGCTTCCACCGCGATGCGTCGGCTTCTGTTGGAACAACGATCGTCGGACCCAAACCGTCTTTTGCGTTTCCGTCTTTTGCCTTTTGAGTTGTGTTTCGAAAGTAGGCGGCAAGCGAATAATAATCTTTCGTCGAGATCGGATCGAATTTGTGATCGTGACACTGACAACAATTCGTCGTCAGGCCAAGGTAAACCCAACCAAATGTTTGCACGCGATCAGCCGCGTAAATGGCCAGGTTCTCTTCGTCGATTGTGCCGCCTTCGTTGGTCGTCATGTTGCAGCGCTGGAATCCCGTCGCGATCAATTGTTCTTGAGTTGGATTCTCTAACAGGTCACCGGCTAATTGTTCGATCGTAAATTGATCAAATGGTTGGTTCGCATTGAATGACTTGATCACCCAATCTCGATAGGGCCACATCTCGCGGTAATTGTCATAGTGCATTCCATGCGTGTCAGCGTATCTCGCCGCGTCTAACCAGTATCGCGCGCGGTGTTCGCCCCATGTTGGTTTCTCCATTAGTTTATCAATCGCATCAGAGAGCATTTCTCGACTGCCCCACTCACCATAGGCTGAGATAAAACTTTGCATTTCATCAACGTCGGGTGGAAGCCCTGTAATATCGAGCGAAAGGCGTCGATACAATTTTTCCAGCCCAACTGACGGGTTTGGCGTCAGCCCCTCTTTCTCAAGCCGCGACAACACGAATAAATCAATTTCATTGCGAGCCCACCCCTCAGTTTTTACTTTTGGTAACGCAGGTTTGGTTGGTGCGATCAGCGACCAGTGTTTTTCGTACTGGGCACCTTGGCTGACCCAACGCTTAAGCAATTCCTTTTGCGAATCCGAAAGCGGTTTGTTAGTTGCCGGTGGCGGCATCACCAAATCGGCGTCGGCGGAAAACAGACGCTCGACCAGCGAACTTTCATCAGGTTTGCCAGCAACGATCGCCCCGGCGTCAACGGCCGCGCCTGCTTGATCCAAACGCAGGTCTGCCTTTCGCGACTCGGCGTCCATACCATGACAGGCAAAACAATGCTCTGCCAGCAGCGGCTTGATTTGCTTATTGAAGTCGACTTTGTTTTCGTCAACTTGATTGGTATCGGCTTTGTCCAAACTGGATTTGTTCAAATCAACTTTTTCCGATGCATCTTGGGCAAAGCAAAAAGTAGTTAAAAGAACTAACGCAACGACAAAGATAGAAAGTGGTTTCACGTTTGACTCTTTTGTTAAGTCTCAACGACGAAATAGAGCGG
>CAYZGP010000030.1:45900-47074 GCA_964478065.1 uncultured Pirellulaceae bacterium | reverse complement strand
AAAGCAAATTTTAGCACCGATTGAATCCGCTTGCTGGCCGTGCAGCCATCAAGTTTTCGTTTTGAACCCGATTTCGCCCAGTAGTTTTGCAACTCGCTCAAGGTGATCGCCTTGAAGCTCAATCTGGCGGGTCTCGTGAGGCGCGGCTTTCGTTGGCTCAATTTTTTGAATCGTTCCTCCGGCACCGCACGAATTTTTTAACTTGGTCAGCAGTTCGCCCAGCAGATCGCCTGGATTGCCAGCACTTAGTCCGGCGACCACGGTAATCATTTTGCCACCTTTTCTTTTCTCAACGCGAATTCGTGCAGTCTGTTTTTCAGGCGGTTTTTTCTTCGGCGGAGCGGGCGGGCATTTGCAATCCGATTCGAGCTGGCTGCATTTTTCGCAGCGCGGCGGCCGGTCAAGCTCGGTTCCTTCAAACAATCGCATAGCAGGTTCTTTTGTGGGTGTACTTCCAGAATCGGGCTAACTCGTGATAGGCTAACTCGTGATTTACTATCATACAAAATCGTTATTCATTGTCGCCCTGGGAAAGAAAACATGTCGCCGATTATCGAAGGATTATTGTTCGCTTGGAAAAAGAATCTTGATTACGCACCGAAGCTTGTCGCGGACCTCAGCGATGAGCAAATGGTTGCCCAGCCCGCGCCTGCAGGCAGCGCCGCGTCCAATCATCCGGCGTGGGTTTTTAGCCATCTCAATGTTTACCTGCCTTTGATGGCTTCGATCATCAAAGGCGAAGCGTTCGAAGACCCTAAAGGCCACCAGTTTGGAATGACATCCAAGCCTGAGGCATCGAGAGATCTTTACGCGAGCAAAGACGAATTGATTGCCGAGTATATCAAAGGGCACGAGCAAGTCGCCGAGCTATTGGGCAACGCGGACGATTCCGTATTTGCCAAACCAGTCGAGCTACCTCGTTGGAGTGCGGGAATGCCAACAGCCGGGCACGCGTTGCCTTATCTGATGCTTAACCATGAGAACGGTCACCTTGGTCAGGTGAGTGCTTGGCGCAGAATCCAAGGTATGCCAAGCGTTTAAGCATTGCGTTCGATGGACTCAAAAATGGAAACCCGCCGCGTGAGCGAGGCAGCAGATCCTTTTACATTCTTGCTTCATCGTTTATACGCAAGGACCCAACAGCGGAATTGAAAAGATCGATAGTAGCACGACT
>CAYZGP010000030.1:0-45800 GCA_964478065.1 uncultured Pirellulaceae bacterium | reverse complement strand
TTACTATCAAGTAACGACTCGGAGAGTCGTGCTACGAGCGATACCCATTCATTACGGAGATAGAAATGACCGACAGCACAAACACAGAGCGAATGGATGACGTAAGCTTGGTCGACGAGCGCAACGTTCCTTACAAGAACCTATCTGGTTTCCAAAAGCACCACAAAGTTCCAACTTCTGCCGGCCCGGGAGACCATCGCTATCTTTGTGAGTTGGCTCAATCAGATCTCGACGAAGATCTTCAAGAAGTTTTTGCGGCGCTGCGGAAATCGTACGGACTAAAGCGAAAAGAAATCTCGGTCGACGGGCCGGTCGACGGGCGTGGCGTGATCACGACTCCGTTTTTTAACTACGAAATTCAAATCAGGCTCGCCGAAGACAACCCATCACGGGTTAACTGGCAGCGTTCCATCAGCGCCATCCGCGAACCGGCCAGAATTTTTGCTGGTCCGTTCGAAGAAGTTTTCGGTGAACGATTTTCGATCCTGGAATTTAATGCGAAACAACCATTGGATCTTGAGCAGATCATTGACCACATTGAAGACGCAGAACTGGACACCGTCAAAGTCGACTACGATAAAGACCTAACCTGGTGCGAAGTCCAAATTATTGACACGGTAACGACCGTCATGATCGAAGAGAATCGAATACGTGTTATCAGCCGCAAAGAGATCTCGCCCGAAAGTTTGTTGGAAGCTTTCTTGAACATCCAACAACAATTTATCAGCACGTTGAGCTTGAACGGGATCCCTTTTCTGGCTTCTGAAGATTAAGCGAGACGGCTTGCGCGCATCGAGACCTTGCAGCACATAGGTAAGTTTGCGTTTCCAGTCTGACTCCCGTTAGCACACGACGAGCGGGGAACGAGTCCATCTTCAAACCGTTCAAGACTAAGCTGCCTTTTACTCGGTTTCGAAATCAAAGACTAAAACTTTGTCGATTTTTCCATCCAGCAGTTTGACGAACTCTTTGTGCGCCGGATGCGGAAGATAATCGTCACGATCTTTTGCGCTACCGAAAGAAACAACAAAGGCGTGGGTGAATCCCTGGTCGAGTTTTTCCGGGCTCATATTCGTGCCGGCTTCGTAGCCTGAGATCTGTTTGATCTTTTTTGGAAGCTCACCAAACGCAGTGACAATTTCTTTGATCTGATCGGGTGTAACGTCGTCTTTGAATTTAAACAACACGATGTGTTTTACGCCTTTTTGGATTGTCTCCATTCCTAGTGCCTCCAACATTCGATTGGCAACAAACTTATTTCCGGCTGCATTAAGGTGGACTCCGTCGCGGGTCAAAACACCTTTTTCTTTATTGGCTTCGTTGCTCACTTTAAGATCGGCAACAAACTGCTTTCGCAAATCAAGTAATTGTGAATTGGTAGACTCGGCAACAGCTCGACTGATCCCTGAATACTCGTCCAACATCGAATCGAATTTATTGCTTCCATCCGTTTTTTCACCGATGACACTTGGCGTGCAAAGAATAACTTTAGCGCCGATGTCGTTAATTCGTTTGATGATATCTTTCAGGCCCGACTCAAAGTCTTCCTTGGAGGTGCCGCGATCACTTTGCCAATGCCAAACGTCGTTGATTCCGATGTAGATGACGACGTGGGTTGGTTTCTTGTCGAGCACATCGCGTTTAAGTCGTTTTTGGAGATTGGGAACCTTATGCCCGCCAATTCCTGCGCCGATGAGTTCTATCTTTTTGTCCGCATGCTTCTTTTCGATTTCATTCTTGATCAAAGTCACATAGCCATCTGGGCGAACTCCGGCTCGCGTGATCGAGTCGCCCAGAAAAATGATCTTGCTGTTGCTTGGAATCATTTCCTGTCCATTAAGGTTCGTGTTAAAAAGAGCCAACGTGGCCAAGGAGCCAATGAACAGGGTGAAAACGCGTGCGAACATTTCTTTTACTTTCAAAGTCTTTATTAATAGGGTAGCGGAGGATTATATCACCGATTGGAGGCTGAGATGAATTGCTGCGCTTGAAAATTCAAGGCGATTTTTAACGTGGTTGAATTTGTGGCAGACCTCAACCCCGTACCGCATGCCAAAGTAGCTTGGGCAAACGTGTGAGTGAAGGTTTTTCGTAAATTCGAAACAGCGCCCAGGCTACTTTGTTCGCAGTATTGTTTGAAGCAAACCAAACCGGTTTTGGCAGATTCCAAAGTGGCCCCCAGAGAACCGACTTTTCAAAATCTTTCAACCAAAACGTGTTGTGAACATGGCCTATGCCGCTTTCGGGATTCTCTAACGTGGCCCCTGGATGGCCACCCCAAGGAGGTGCCATCAATCCATAATTGATTCCCGACCATTGGTTAATACAAACCGAACCGTAGCGGAGTTTTTCGATCGCTTGATTCAATTCGTGAATGTGCAGCCGACGAAACTGATTGGGAATCGTAATGCTCGCATTCAATGTTCCAAAAAGTCGTTCATTAGCAAACGCAACCGCCGATTCGAGAAACTGTTTGTCTGATGTTGAGTCCAAAGCTGTTTCCGCACAAACGCAAACGAATGACTCTTCGGCAAACAAATGGGAATCCTGTTGTGGGTCGGCGTTGCGAATCAAAGTCCACGGAAGTGTGCCGTCTGTGTTCTCTGGTACGGCACGCCCGGTTGCTTTTGCGAATCGCTCGGCTGCTCCTGGATAATACGCGAACCGGTCTGGGACTTTCTTGAGAAGTGATTGGAGCAAGTCGAGAAACTCGGTTCGTTGTGCCCAGTTTTTCGAAGTCACAATCATCTTGGTCGCCAGGCAATTGAACGAAGCATTGTTGGTAATCGAGGCGACCATATGTTCAGCTTGGGATTTAAGCTGCCGGCGAGAGTATTTTCCGGGCACGACAATCCAGGGCGACACATTGCCAAGTTCGCTCGTGATCGCTTTTGTTACGACAGGGTTTTTCTCAGCACGCCGCCTTTGTCTTGAGTCTTCATCGCTTCCCCAAACAATTGCTTCGTGGGTAATGTGCGAACCGGTAATGTGAATCGAATCGATATCGGGATGATCGACAATCGCCTTGCCCACCTCGCCGCCGCCACGAATCACACGCAATAATTTTGCTTCGATCAAAGGAGCAAATGCAGAGTTGAAAATGGGTTCGAGGTATTCGTTGACTGGATTAAGTTTCAAGAGAACCGATTGGTGCTCGCGAAAAATTTTATGCAGCATGTCGGTCGCTGGAATCGAACTGACATTTCCAGCGCCAAGAACCCCCGCGATTTTTGGCTCATTCGTTTGAGGGTCGCAATCGTCAAACATGTCCTGATCGGTTTTGCCTGGGTTGTCCGGGTTGAGCCAAACTTCTGCTTTCAATCCCATAAACACGATTGAGTCATAGAGGCTGTTTACTGGCAGAATCGGGACACAAGTTCGTCCGACAGAGTTTGTTCGTGGTTTGGCAGGAAGGCGAGGGGCGCTATGGTTTTGAAAATCCTGCAGCGTTTTAGAAAGCAAACGAAGGTACCGCAGCAGGCTCGTTGGACCGACAAGAATTTCCTCCGATGCGATGGGTTGGTCAATCGCAATACGCTTGGCATTGCAAACTGCTTCGACCCATGACTCTGCAGAGTTTGCCACATTGGTGATGCAAGCGTTCACCAGCCCGATTCGTTCACCAATCGAAAGCTCACCAAGCGCGCTGGCTCCTGCCCGCAGCTCTGATATGGCTAACTCTAACTCAGGGCAATTGTTGGAACTCGAAACGGAAGACACGTCGTCATCCTTCGCTGGTAATTTGAAAAAGGCAATCGCCCATTGCAGGACGTGATCGTAAACACTTTTGGCAACCAACCCAGTCTAACCGAAGGCCGGAACTTCTCCACCGGCGGCACTGCAAATTGGGCGAAGGTCGAAAGAACTAAGGAATAGAACTTTAAGATGAATCAACAGATCCATCTTTATTCATATAGTAATCATTGCCGCAAGTTAAAATCCAACATCCATCCTCAATCCATTTTCGCATTTGCTTTGGGTACTCAATGCGATCTTCATCCGAAAAGAACTCGCTTTTGTGATCGTCTAAAAACTCTTCAAAGTCACTGGGGAGTGGTGAAGTATAAAACGCATCTTCGTCGAGTTCGCAGATTTCGATCGTAGCTTTTGCGACTCCGATATGCCCAAGCAGAAGTTCTATTTGCGCTTGATTTGGCGTATCGGTCGTTCGAATGGCTTTTGAAGAATCAACATTGTGCCCCAACCTGGACATCATCGAGGTAACCATCCTGCGAACTTTTGGATTGACTTCATTTGGCGTTGGTTGAATTTTCTTTGGAAGCGATATTTTTTCGATTGAAATTTTTCGTCCATTTGAATCAAACCATAAAACCTCAATTTCAGTGGGCAAATTCAAGGTGCTGACCAACGCTTGCTGCTCTCCCTTTTTGCCACAAAGCCAACCATAGTACTCGTTACTTTGAAGGCGAAATTGTCGATCTGGAGCTAGGAAGTTGGCCAACGTTTCTGGCTCGACGCCAATCAATGCTGCTTTTTTGTGAATGCTCATTGTATTGTGCCAGCTCAGTGTGTCGTCGCTTGGTTGGAGGGAATCGCAGGTAGAGCATTCAAACAGTCGACTCTTAACTCACGTTGACGGTTACTTTTTCGACGCCGTTCCATTCATAGCCACGAGGATTCCACGCGACGGATCCGTTGAGAGGTTGGCTGCGTCCATTTGAATCGATGGCGCGAGTCCAGATACTTGCTTCGCCTGCGAACAGCTCTTTTTCGATTTCAAAGTGCGTCCAGGAGAACTTGCTCTCGGGTTTCTTCAACTCGCTTTGCTGCCAAGTCTCGCCTTTGTTGAATGAAACGAGAACGGTCTCGATATCGGCGAATCCATCGTTAAAGGCAACTCCTTGGATTTTGTTTTTACCGGCCGTTAGTCGTGCGCCTTCAACGGGGTTTAGTAAAACGGTTTTGACTTTCATGTTCCAGTTGAATTTACTGTTTTCAAGTTTGAAATCAAACTCAGTGCCAGGCTTAATCCGCCGGTTGGGCACACGGTAGCGAGGGATGTGGTTGTAGTTTGAAGACTCCGAATCAACGACGCTTAGCCGCCCCAGCCATTTGATGTGCATCGTTCCGAAAACACCCGGCGTGATCAACCGAACTGGCCCACCATGAATCGCCGGAAGCGGTTTTCCATTCATTGAAATCGCCAGCATGGAACGATTGAGTGCTGCGACGGCGGGAAGCGTATGCAGGAAGTCCTCTTTATCTGGGAGCGGTTTGTCTTTGCCTTCAGCCAACAAGAATTTCCTGTCAACGTTCACATCAATCCCCAAATGCTCAATTACTTTACTGAGCTTGATTCCACCAAACGAAACGCAGCCAACTCCACCTCGGCCCCACTGTGTGCCTTTTGTTTGTGCATCCAGAGAGAACAACGAACGACCGTTGCCGGAACACTGCAGTACCATCTCCACGTTTTTCTGCGGAAGCTCTTTCAACTGCCCCAGTGTGATTGATTTACCGAGAACCTCGACCGCCCAATCGTCTTGAAGAACTCCTGCCATCGTTGCCATGGATTTAGGCTGTTGATTATTGCGGACGAACAACAACTCAGCCGGCGTAATATGGCTTTCGTTCAACAGCTCCAAAGGCGTTTCGAAAACAGCGGGACCACTTTTCAAAACGATCAGTCGTTTATCTTTGCCGGTGATCAATTGAGACGCGTCCAACACTTCTTGCTGTTGGCGATTCAAGCTCGCTCCACTAGCTGTTCCACAATTCAAACCAGCCAAGCCAGTAACCGCTCCACCAAAGCCAGCAGCGGAAAGCTTTAACAACTTTCGTCGCGAGATCGAAACATTGGAATTCATTTGGCACCCAAACCTTACTAAGTTCATATCATGTTGAGAGGGAATATCGTCCCAATATAACCGAACTCAATCAACCGGGTTGTGATTGCCGCTGACTTCACGCCTTGCACTGGAAATTTAAAATCAATAGACGGCAGGCGGTTGAGTTCGATTCTGTGTATGAATCTTAGTTTGAAGTGTTTAAAAGGCTAAACAAATTCATGTCGTGATAACTGCCTTTCCAAAATCCATACTCGCGCATTTTGCCTTCCTTTTCAAAACCTAGCCGCTCCAGAACTTTTTCTGACGCCACGTTCTGCGGATCCGTGATTGCTTGAATTCGATTGATTGGGCCGACTAAGCCGTTCGCAAATGCGAATTCAATAATCGCTTTTACACCCTCGGTTGCAAACCCATTGCCCCATTGATCCGAGCGCATGTTGTAACCAAGATTCGTGCTTTGATAGTTCACATGAAACGCATCAAAGCAACAGGTCCCAATTAACTGGTCGGTGTCTTTGCGAAGCATCGCCCACCGAACGGCATGATCGTTTTGAAACCAGTAAGTAAATCGATTGATCAAGTCACGTGTCTGTCCAAGTGATTGGTGCGGCAGGAAATCGTAAAACTCGGCGACCTTCGGGTCGGAATAGATCTCAAATATCGCTTGTGTGTCGCTAGGGAAGACTGCGCGAAGCTTCAAGCGTTCAGTCTCTAGACGGGGAATGGAATCCATCGGTATCCAATAGTGCTATCAATTCTCAGGGCAAACGGGTAAAGCCTGTCAAACTTTAACGCCGAGCTTTTAGTAGAACCGCTAGAAAACTCAGATCTTCTCAAACAAGCAGCCTACTTGTTGACGAATCAAATTAGGAGACAGATCTTTTCAGGCAATTCCATTGGGTTGATTCGAAACAGTGTCCCAGCATTGTATCGACGAAGCCGTTTGGTGATACATCATTCGATTTTTTTCAAACTCATGATCCCGCTCATGAAGCCATCCGCATTCAATTTTTTCACGTCAGCAGCGCGCGCAATTCTTTTGCTCGCTCTTGTGGTCGTGGTGACTTGCGCTGGCTGTAGTCGTTCCACATTCCGCAATTGGGCTGACTGGGACGCATACCGTTTGATCAAGTCCCGACAAATTGATGAGCGCTGGGAGCTTCCAACGCGAACTGTCGAGCCGGATCCGCGTTCGCGACTGGCTGACATTCAAGACCCCGATTGTGGGCCGCTGCCACCTGATGATCCAGCCGCACATGGCTACATGCAGCAGCCATACAAATCCAAAAGACCAGTTAGTTACTGGAACAAACGCGGTCAGGCAGATGCGATCGACAGCCAACAATGGTTGCAGTATCTACCCTACAATGAGTCAGGCGAAGTCGTTATCGACAAAAAGCTGACGATGGACCTGTCTTTATTGCACAGTCGAGAATTCCAAACCCAGATCGAACAGCTGCACGTTCAAGCCCTCGGCCTTTCGGCAAACCGGTTCGAATTCGATGTCAACTGGTTGGGCGGAACTTCAACAGGCTTTAGTGCCAGTGGCGATGGAGCCGCTGCCAATCGCGATCTCTCACAGTCCAATCAACTTGGGCTTTCAAGAAACCTTGCAGCCGGTGGTCAGTTTGCAGCCAACCTTGTCAACTCGTTTACTTGGCAGTTGGGTGGCAATGGGAATTCAAATTTCAGTGCGGGCAACCTGCTGCTGACTTTTTCTCAGCCGCTTCTCCGCAATGCGTTTCGGCATGTGCGAACTGAATCGTTGACTCAAGCCGAACGAAGCATGCTTTATAGTGTCCGTGACTTCGCCCGCTTTCGACGTACGTTTTATCTTGATAGGGTCACAGACTTTTTGAATCTGTTGACGACAACGCAAGCGATCAAGATTGAAAAAGAAAACTTGACCAACCTCGAACGCAATCTTGAAGAACAGCAGCTTAGGCTTTCTCAAGGCGATGTGTCTCAAATCCAAGTCGACCAAGTGTTCCAGCAATACCAAAACGCTCGGCTGGACTTGATTAACTCGGAGCAGAACCTGCAGACCGGTTTCGATTCCTTCAAATTTCAGCTTGGCCTTCCCGCTCGTATTCCAATTCGCTTGGACGAGTCGATCCTTGATCCGTTTCAACTGAACTCTGCAGAAATTGAAAAACTTCAAAACGATGCGCAGGATCTTGAGCAATCAATGATGCAATACTTGCCGCGAAACAAAAGTCTTTTGGAAGACGAAACTGGGCGCAGCGAATCCGACCCAAGAGACGGTGATGATAAAGCACCGCAGGAATTCCTTGACCAAGTCCGTGAGAACGTCAAATCGCTGTCTGAGCAAGTTGAAAAACTAAAACCGCAAGTTGAAGAAGAGTTTGAGCAGTGGCTAACAATACTCGAAGAAACTAAACCTGACGAAAATTCTGCGGAAGCGGACAAAGTTGACCACGAGCAACAAGTGCTTCAGGCCGAGGACATCAAAGAGTTTTTCAAAGAGCTAGAAGAGGCAATCGCCGAGGCTAAAAGCAGTTTTGAGCCCAGTGACGAATCTGAAAAACCAACCGAAGACATGACCGACGAGGGTGGCGAAGAAAAAATCGAGATCGACACCAACAAAGACTTGGATGAGCGCGTCAAAGAGTGGTTCGAACTGCGAGCCATGATCGCCAATGCGAACGGATTGAAAGATCGCATCGCAACGTTGTTTGTTTCGCAAACGCGAATTCGTTTGTACTTGATCCCAATCAAGCCGCTGGATATCGAAGAACAAGCGGCAGTTGAAATCGCACTTGAGAATCGGCTTGACTTGATGAACAGTCGTGCCGCGGTGGTCGATTCTTATCGTCAAGTTGAAATCGCTGCCAACAACTTGAAGAGTGACCTTTCGGTGAGTGCGTCGGCCAACCTTGCCACCGACCCAAATGTCAACAATGCTTTTCGATTCGATAGCAACGCCAACCAATACAATTTAGGGATTGAGTTTGACGGTCCACTTAACCGGCTCGGGGAAAGAAATGGTTACCGTTCGGCTCAGATTTCATATCAGCAACAGCGACGTGCTTATATGGCAACTGAGGACTCGATTGTTAACAGTATCCGGCAAAATCTTCGCAATTTACGGACTGCCCGTTTTAACTTTCAGGTTAATCGCCAGCAGCTAATTGCGGCGACTCGGCAAGTTGAGCAGGCACAAATCAATTTAAGAGCCCAGGAAACGGCTGACTCTAGCGGTACTCGTGACCTTCTAAGCGCGCTTGACGGATTGCGTGGTGCACGAAATAGTTTAATTTCCAGCTGGATCGCATATGAAACTTCTCGCATTTCGATCTTCGTTGATTTAGAATTATTAGAGTTGGACGAGAACGGGATCTGGATCAATGATAGAGAAAACCTCAACGACATCAGCGCCGACGGACGGCTCGAGTTCGAAGAAACGTTTATCGGCGAACCTGACTCCTCTTTCGGACAAAACGAATTCAACGAATCTCCAATCGGAGACAGCGAAACAATCGACGCTCCCCGCCCCGAATCTCCAATCGAGTCAATCGAATCGCCAAGCGAACTCGAAACGCCGCAATTGGATACTCCGCTCTCTGATGATTCTGGTAATCGGTTTGGGTTGCTACGGAATATATTGGGTCGCAAATAGCTGGGGGCTTTCTCCGTCCGCCCGAGCCTCTGAGGATATTCCGACAATGGTCGTCAAGCGGATGAACTTGCGCGACAAAGTTGTTGAAGAAGGCAGTCTTGAAAGCCAGAGCACCGTCACTGGCCAGTGTCAGATTGACCATCACGAGAATAAGATCATCTTCCTCGCGCCCGAAGGCTCGCTAGTTAAAAAAGGCCAGGTCGTTACCAAATTTGATGATTCCCAGTTTCAGGAATATGTCAGCGAACGAGTGACTCGCGTGAACACGGCATTGGCATTAGTCGAAGCCGCCCGTCAGCAACTGGTTGTTCAAAAAGACGAAAACGAAAGTTCGATTCGGGCTGCCGAGCAAGCCGTTGAGTTTGCAGAGCTTGATCTAAAAAAGTACGAAGATGGAGACTATAAAGTCACGAGGTCTGGAATGGAATTCGAAATTTCCGAATCCGAAACCAACCTCGAAAAAGTTCGCCGCCAAATGGAGAACATCCGGGCACTTGTGAAACGAGGATTCAGTAACGCAGAAGCCTATCTTGAGGCTCAGCAGCAGGTCCGCAGCGCCGAGATCCGTGTCACGCGCGATCGTCAGAAACTCGCGACGCTTGACAATTTTCAACACAAGAAAAGTCTTGCTGAATTCAAAGGCAAATTCGAAGAAGCCAAACACAAACTTACAGTTGCCAAAACGACCGCCGAAGCCAAACTGAATCAGGCAAAAGATAAACTTAAGAACGAGGAGTACAGTCTCAAGCACCAAAAACGTCGCCTCAAAGACTATCAAAAAGCACTCGCAGCACATGTCATGGTTGCTCCTCAAGACGGAACGCTTGCGTATGCCAACGACGACTGGCGTGGTAACGGCGAGAAACTTCACGAAGGTTCGATGATCTATCAGAACCAGCCGGTTTTCGTTTTGCCCGATATGGCAAGAATGCAAGCCAAGGTTGGAATCCATGAGTCGCTAGTGAGCAAAGTCAAACCTGGGCAAAAAGCGATCATTCGAGTCGACGCGTTTTCGAGTTTCGCATTAAAGGCAACGGTCAAATCTGTTTCGCCATTGTCTGCTTCCACTCGCTGGCAGCCCTCAAATAATTACACCGTAGTTGTCACGATTGATGAGATTCCTGAGGGGCTAAAACTTAAACCCGACATGTCCGCTAAAGTAGAAATCGTCGTTGGCCAGTACAATGACATTCTCGCGATTCCGATTCAGGCGGTTGCAAGTTTTGGACATAAGAAATTCGTATTTGTGCAAAACGCAGAGCGAATCTTTGAACCTCAAGAAGTCGAAGTCGGCAACGCAAACATCTCTTTCGTCGAAATTGTTTCTGGACTGGATGTAGGAAACGTAGTTGCACTCGACGCCTATCAAAGAGCGTTGACAGAATTTGGCGATCAAGAGCCCGAAATCGAAGACGACACGGATCAACTTGTCTCTGAACTGACGGAAGCCGAAGAGAAGATTGGCCAAACATCAGACGAGCAAGCTCAAGATACTGATCTGCCGCCGCGACCACCGCTTGAACCAGCCGACACCGATCTTCCTCCAAAACCAACGGAATCGGGTAGCGAATCTGAATCGGGTAGCGGAACTAAACCGAGCAATGAAATTGAATCAGGTAGCGGAACGTCTGGCGAATCAATCCGGGTTGAGATAAAAGCATAAATCCCTTCATCGCTTGTTTTTAGTTGCGATTGCGACTTTGGCGGACAAATTTGTAGGTTGGACATTCATTCATTCTTGTCCGACAGTCGCAAATTTGAAGAACCTTGCTTTTCCTTATGCGCGCTCAACTACTTTAATTTTCACGAGCTAAAATAAAGCCAAGCACGAGAAAGGAGTAAGACAAATGGAACGATGGCAAAAAATCAAAGCGATGGTTCGTATGTCTTTACGTTCTCTCATGCTTCATAAGCTTCGTTCGCTGCTCACCATTCTCGGATTGGTATTTGGTGTCGCCTCGGTCATCATCATGCTTGCTATCGCCGAAGGCGCGGGTCTGGAAGCGCAACGGCAAATTGAATCGATGGGTATCAACAACATCATCGTTCAAAGTATGAAACCAACAGAAGACGACAAAAACGCTGGCCAACAACAATTTGGGGGCGTCCTCGAATACGGACTAACGTTCTCTGACATGACGCGAATCAAAGACACACTGGATTCGGTTGAGGCCATCGCACCGTTTCGGGAGTTTCGATATGAAGCGAGATTTCTGGACCAAATGCTTGAAGCGCGCCTCGTCGGATTGGAACCCGAATACGCAGAAACCAATCGGCTTGAAATCGCCCAAGGTCGCTTCATTGATTACACCGACCTTCAAGCGCAAGCCAACGTCTGTGTGCTGGGCGCCGAAGTTGCCAAGAAACTTTTTCGTTTCGATTACCCAGTCGGCAAGACAATCCAAATCGCCAATCGATTTCGCTTTCGCGTGATCGGCGTGGTCGCAGAGAAAATGTCGTCCGGCGGATCGGGAAGCAGTCTTTCTGCACAGAATTTTAATCGCGACGTTTACATCCCTTTGACCACCGACCACAAACGGATTGGTGAAACACTGATTCAAATCACCGAAGGCCAAACGAAAATTGAAAAACTTGAGTTAACCCAACTGACCGTTCGTGTTGTCGATCCAAATCAAGTTAAAAAGACAGCTGCTGCGATTAAAAGCCTGCTTGCCAGTACGCACGAAAAAGAAGATTACATGATCACCATTCCGCTGGATCTGCTTGAACAGCGAAAGGCGAACCAGCGAATCTTTAATTTTGTACTAGGCGGCATCGCGGCCATTTCACTTTTGGTCGGTGGAATCGGCATCATGAATATCATGTTGGCAACCGTTAGTGAGCGAACTGGCGAAATTGGAATCCGCCGCGCGTTGGGCGCAAAACAATCTGACATCACACTTCAGTTCCTGGTCGAGACACTTGTCCTCTCAGCCTCAGGCGCGATTCTTGGAGCGGCGGCAGGACTTTCCGCTCCCCCACTGATCAGTCTTTTTTCAGGTCGCGAAACGGCCATTACTCTTTGGGGCCCCATGGTCGCAGTCTCCGTTGCGATGGCCACCGGATTGATCTTCGGCATCTACCCGGCAAAACGCGCCGCGTCGCTGGACCCAATCGAAGCGCTGCGAAGACTCTAAACTCTAGCGCTGCCAAAACCCTACTGCTTTGTAAGCTCTATTGCTGCGAATATTCTTTTTTATTGCGTCTGAACTTAGCCCCGAGTGCCATGTTCTTCACGCTTTCGTGAAGCATCTTTATTCACAGCCGACAAAGCACCGTCTGATCGTGTCGAAAGTCACTGACCATATCCCCACTTCCCACTCAATACTCCGCATTCGGCATTCCGCATTTGGAAATCGACCTTCCGCGTTGAAATTAAAAAACGTTCTACGCTCTCAATCCAAAAAACCTCACCCTTCTCCCGTTACCCCGCTATAACGCCAACCATTCCCACGCTATCCAAATCGCTCAATAGCGTGATCTTTACCATTATCAATCTCATTGTTACCCTATTGCCCTGAAAGCGACACGGCGTGGGCGTTCCTGCACCGTTGGTGGGACGGTTCGCCATCAAGACAGATTGGTTACTCAAACTGTTTGACTTCTTAACAACCTTGGACGGAAAGAACTGCGGGAAATGCTCGCTTTGATAACGAACATTCCATTTTGAAATAATTAAAACCTTCTGAAGACGAAACTTAGGTATTAGAACATGGCAAAGAAATACGTCTACTTTTACGGCGGCGGCAAAAAGATGACCGATGGCGATCGCTCGATGCGAGAGCTGCTTGGCGGCAAAGGTGCGAACCTTGCTGAAATGTCAAACGCAGGCGTTCCTGTTCCTCCGGGATTCACTGTTTCAACCGAAGCTTGTGGGATCTACGAAAAAGAAGGCTCTTACCCAAAAGAGATGATGCAGCAGGTCAAGAAGGAATTGGCCAAGCTTGAAAAACTCGAAGGCAAGAAACTGGGGGCCGCCAAGAATCCGCTTCTCGTTTCTGTTCGCTCCGGTGCCGCTCAATCGATGCCGGGAATGATGGATACCGTTTTGAATCTCGGCATGAACGACAAGTCCGTCAAGGGCTACATCGAAATGTACGACAACCCTCGTGCGGGCTGGGATTGTTACCGACGTTTCATCGACATGTTCGGCGACGTTGTAATGGGACCAAGCTCAACACTTGAGCACCATCACTTTGAAGAAGCATTGACTGCGATCAAGAAAAAGTACAAATGCAAAACGGACACCGACCTGACTGCCGAGCAGTTGGAAGAGTTGGTTGGCAACTACAAAAAAATCTACAAGAAACACGTCAAAGAAGAATTTCCTCAGGACCCAATGAAGCAGCTTGAGTATTCAATCAACGCTGTTTTTGATTCCTGGCAAACCGAGCGTGCGGTCAAGTATCGTATCCTCAACAAAATCACTGGACTCATCGGAACGGCCGTTAACGTTCAGACTATGGTTTTCGGAAACATGGGCGACGACTGTGCAACGGGCGTTGCATTCACACGTGACGGATCAACGGGCGAAGCCAAACCAATGGGCGAGTACCTGATCAACGCTCAAGGTGAAGACGTTGTGGCTGGTATCCGTACTCCACAAAACCTGGACGACTTGAAAAACGAATCGGACAAGGGACTTGTTAAAGCTGGCAAAGAACTTCTTAAAACCATGGCGATGCTTGAGAAGCATTACAAATACCCACAGGACGTAGAATTCACGATCCAGCAGGGCAAGCTTTATATGCTTCAAACGCGTAACGCCAAACGTGTTGGTATCGCGGGTGTTCGCTGGGCTGTTGAAATGGCAACTGGCCAGGACGTCATCAGCGGTGCCAAGCAACCGAAATTGCTCAACCCGAAAACGGCTTTGCAAACGGTTACTGGTAGCGACCTTGAGCAGTTGTTGTTCCCGATTTTTGACGCGACTGCCGAAGCCAAGAAAAAGCCATTTGTAACTGGCCTTCCAGCCGGTCCAGGTGCGGCTTTTGGTGAGATCGTTCTTGATTCCAACAAGGCCGAAGCGATCAAGAAAAAGAACCCTAAAAAGAAGCTTATTCTTGTCCGCCACGAAACTTCACCTGAAGACGTCGGTGGAATGGGCGCCGCAGAAGGCATTCTGACTAGTACTGGTGGAATGACTTCTCACGCTGCCGTTGTTGCCCGTGGTTGGGGTAAGTGCTGCATCTGTGGTGCGGGCGATCTTAAGATTGACTACAAAAAAGGCACCGTGACAGTAGGCAAGAAAGTCTACAAAGAAGGCACCACGATTTCGCTAAATGGTTCGACAGGCAAAGTCTACGAAGGCGAGATTCCGAGCGAATCTTCTCCTGTTGTTGCCGCCCTTGTCGAAGGCAATAAGAAGGCCCAGAAACACTGGATCTTCAAGATGTACCAAACGGTTTCCGATTGGTCTGACAAGTTCCGCAAAATCGGTGTTCGCACTAACGCGGATTCACCTGCTGACTCGTCCGCTGCAATCGCGTTTGGTGCAGAAGGCATTGGTCTTTGTCGAACAGAGCATATGTTCTTCGAAGGCAATCGCATCACCGATGTTCGCCGCTTCATCCTTGCTGAAACGGACGCCGATCGTAACAAAGCGATCAAGAAGCTTCTTCCGCACCAGCGTAAAGACTTCGAAGGCATCTTTAAGGCAATGAATGGCAAACCAGTTACCGTTCGTTTGCTGGACCCGCCTCTTCACGAATTCCTTCCTCACACTGAGAAGGACATGAAGAAGATGGCGAGTGAAATTGGCGTTCCACTTGCCAAGATCAAAGAGCGTGTTGCGGCTCTTCACGAGTTCAATCCAATGCTCGGCCATCGCGGTTGCCGTTTGAGCATCACGTTCCCGATCCTTTGCGAAATGCAAACTCAAGCGATCATCGAAGCGGCTGTGAAATGCACCAAGAAGGGTATCAAAGTTCTTCCTGAAATCATGATTCCTCTGATCGGAACAAAAGCCGAGCTTGATTACCTTGAGAAGATTGTTCGCCGTGTTGCCGATGCAATCATCAAGAAGGAAAAATCAAAGGTCAAATACATGGTTGGCACCATGATCGAAATTCCGCGTGCTGCTTTGACTGCGGATCAGGTAGCTGAATCTGCTGAGTTCTTCAGTTTTGGAACCAACGACTTGACTCAAATGACATTCGGTTACAGTCGTGATGACATCGGTACTTTCTTGCCGGACTACCTCGACAAGAAAATGCTTGAAGTTGACCCCTTCGCTCAGATCGACGCATCAGGTGTTGGTCAGTTGGTCGAAATGGCTGTCACAAAAGGCCGCCAAACTCGGCCCAACCTGAAGTGTGGTATCTGTGGTGAGCACGGCGGCGAGCCAAACTCGGTTAAATTCTGCGTCAATGCTGGATTGAACTACGTTAGTTGTTCTCCATACCGTGTTCCAATTGCACGTTTGGCTGCAGCACAAGCCGCGCTTGAAAATGCGTAATGCAAAGAAAGTTCAAGATTCAGTAATCTTGATTTAAGAAAAAATAATGGCAGGAGCATTGGCTTCTGTCATTTTTTTTGCTCGGACCAAGCTATTTGATACTCGATATGCGTACAATTGATGAGAGGATCATCCATGCTCTCCCATTTCCAGTCCAAGTGATTACATGGTAACGACAGTAACTACAATCCTGAGCGTTCTTGCGGCGATCGTTCTCTTCGCTTTTCCGGCGATTGCATTTTGGATGATTCGCGAACAAGTCCATGCACCCTATGGGCGACTAATGAAGTCATTTGCCCGCCAACGTGAAAAACAAAACGCGGTTTGCTACCAATACCGGAATCGCCACTACGTAAGATTTCTTGTGAACACCAGACGCTCTAAGATTCCGATTTTTCTAAGTCCTCTCAATCGTGACCGAGCCACTGGAATTCGAATCGTTTCGGCGTTCACGCCTCATTCGTTTCGGAATCAGCCCAACCGGAATCTGAAAAAAGAGCTTGAATCTGCGTTTCGTAAAAGCTCCGAATTTGAGTCGCCCAGATTGCGACCATCGCTGTTTGATCCCAGGGACAATCTGCCTTGGGTCCGCGTCAAAGACAACCTGATCGAGGTTGAATGTTGGCGAAAACGCAGAAAACCACTAACGATCGAGTTTATTAATCGAATCACCACAGCATTTTGTTCTCTTTATGAAGATACAAACGAGACAGCGCTTCTATCTGACTCTGAGTTGAAACTTGAATTGATCGAGACTCAGAATTCCATCTGCATGGTTTGTTGCGAGCCCGTAGATCAAGACACAAATTCGATCGTGTGCGATGCCTGCGAAACACCACACCACGTCGAATGCTGGAATTACTTTGGCGGTTGCTCGACGTTTGGCTGCACCGAACAGTCGGATGGCTAAATACGGACGGCTAATCCGTTTTCGATTGAGTCGATTTTAAACCGCGGAATATTCGCCGCGGCAAATTCGACCGAGATCTCGCAACCAAGCGTCCACTAAATTTGGAGTTCCAGCGTTGTGAAAGATATGCCGCTGCATCTCGGTTGAGCGTTCGATGCACTGTGCGGCGACTTCGGATCCTGTATTGATGTCGCCAGCCCAAGCTGCAATCGCTTTTTCAACTGGCTTAGTAAGGCTTGGGTCGTTTCGCTCTGGATCCAGTTCCGCCCCGGCGAGTTGCAAATACCATTGGCGATAAAACGATATCGCAAAATCGCCAACCATCGCCATTCGCATCCGTTTCTTGGCAGCATCTTTTCCAGCCGCGTCTACAAATCCGGTTACGGCAGAAGCAAATCCGCTTTTCCCGGGATCACCACTGGCGAGTTGGCTAAACAGCAAACTTCGAAAGTCAAAAGTCTCCAACTCGGAAAGCTTGACCGCCAAATCAACGCTTCCACCAGAAGCGCTTGCCAGTTTCTCCAATGGAACTTCGTCCGTTTCGATCAGCGAGTTGTTCTGCAAAACGGTTAGCACCTGCGAGTTAGTCAATGGCTCAAACCGCACCACTTGGCTGCGAGAAACGATTGTCGAAAGTTGCCGTTGCTCGCTGGTTCCAATCAAAATCAATATCGACTGCGGCGGCGGCTCTTCCAATGTTTTCAGCAAGCTGTTGGCGCCTTCCTGGTTGAGGAAATCCGCGTCGTCAATGATCGCGATTTTTCTTCCACCTCGAAACGGCTTCAAACCAATGTCATGACAAAGCCCGCGCTGACGGCGATGTTCTTTGTCACCGATGAATGTTTCAACAGGAATGAAAGCCTTGTCTTTGGGCTTGGAAACGAGAATTAAATCCGGATGCGACTGAGCGCGAACTTGTTGGCAGTCAGGGCAAACGCCGCAAGGGTTGAGTTCTACCTCCGTGCTTTTTTCACAAAGTAAAGCTTCCGCAAGTTTAAGCGCGAACAATCGTTTCCCGATTCCCGTTGGGCCTACGAATAAGTAAGTACTTGCCAGCCGATTTCGGTTAACGCTTCTTTTGAAACGTTCGTGTGCCGATTGGTGGTTAAGAATTTCGTTCCAGCTCATGATGCTTATCAGCCAAAGGTGTCAGTTAGTTTTTACAGACGCCAACATAAAATAGTTTAGTGGCAAAATTAATTAAGTTTAAACGTAACTGGATTGGCCGCAATTCAGGCGCTCTACTCTCCTGAACTTGGGGAGTCCAGCTACATTTCGCGTTCATCGAACGGCATTGGTCAAACGATTACTTCTTCCTCTTCATATAACCGGTCGCGGCGATTTGAATTTTAGTTTGAATTTCATCTGGCGTTTGGGTCGCATCAAATATATCCACGCATTCGGGCCAACGTTTGGCTTCTTTAAGAAACCCTTTTCGTACCCGATCCAAATATTCTTGACCACGAGACTCCATTCGATCAAGCGACTCACCGAGTCGCTGCATGGCGACTTCGACAGGAACGTCAAGGATGAATGTCGCGTCAGGCATCAGACCTTCGGTTGCGATTTTGTTGACGGTCCAAAGTTCTTCCGGATCAAGATCGCCCGCGTGGCCTTGGTAAACGACGGTCGAAAAAATGTAGCGGTCGAGGACTACCGTTTGCTTCTTTGCCAATGCAGGTTTAACAATTTGTTGAATCAACTGAGTCCGTGCGGTTGTGAACATCATCATTTCCGCCCGCATCGAAATTGGCGTTTCGTGCTTGCCAAGCAAAACGGTTCTCAGCTGCTCTCCCAATTCCGTGCTACCTGGATCTTTGCAAGTCACCACGTCATGGTTTTGTTTGCGCAGCCAGTCCACAAACATTTCGAGTTGGGTTGATTTGCCGGCGCCATCGACGCCATCGAATACGAAGAACATTTTGATTCAGTTTTTCAGTTGACGTTTTTTAATTTGGAGAAGGTGCATACTACTCGTTTGCCGTCTATTTTGGCCGCAAACACGTGTCTCGTGCTAGCCGGCTGAATGCGGCGATACACATTCACTGGATTCACGGTTTTTGTTGACTTGGCAAACGGATCCCGTATTATTCAACCGAGACGAGTCGCATGATTTTGGCTTGTTTCTTTCTGCCCCTTGAATCTGGGATGGGGCTTGTTCAAAACGAATTGAACTTCAAACGATTTGAACTTTCAGAAATGCATCCTGGCGCGGCCAATGAGTTGGCGATCAAAGCTACGGAACGCATTCGGAATTATTGTTACGACGGTCACGATCGTTCAGGTTTAACGCGCACGTTTTTCTTTTTCGATGATTTTAGTCAATCGGCCTAAACTCAGTACGTTAACCAAGCTTTTTTGTCGTCACGACCCGACACGAGTTGTAAGAATTACATGGTATTGGACCATATTTTGTCTTTTCATTTCTTAATTCTATCCTACCTTTCTACGAAGCCGAGCCAGAGGACTGACTTGAAAGAGGGTCCATGCGCTCAAACAAAAGTTTACTTACTCTAATAAGAGTCAACGCGAACGACGCTTTTCGTCACGACGACGATGTCAAATCCGTTGGGGAGTCAAATACACATGTCACGTCTACGAAATCTAATTTTCGCTTTAACCATCGCGACTACCTGCATGGCAGCTCTGCCATCGCAAGCGAACGCCGATGGTCCACTTCGCCAATGGTTGCGCGGCCTTTGGAGGCCAAACACAACCAGTAGTTGTTGTGGAACAAATTCTGGATTCGCCCAACAACAGGGTGGATTGTTTAATCGACAACCTCAGCAGTCGTTTGCAGCTCAGACATTTCAGCAGCCACAAGTTGCTGCAGCCCAACCAAATGCGTTTGGACTTCAACCTGGCCAGTGCATGAAAACGTGTCAGCAAACTTGCTCACGCACTGTGGTCAACTACGTGCCTTACACAGCGTACCGAACTAACTGGAATCGCGTTCCAGTCACTCAGTACCGACCTGTGACTAACTCAGATCCTTGTACTGGTTGCACCGTGACTTGTATGCGTCCTTGCACGTCTTACACGTACCAAATGCAGCGAGTGCCTTATACGACTTATCGTCCAGTTTATCGTCAGGAAACATATAAGGTTCCTGTGACAACAATCACAAACGATTGTGCAACTGGCAACTGTGGAACTGGGTGTGCGACTTGTCCACAACCGGCTGTTCAGGGTTTTGCCAACCAAGCCCCTGTTTTGAATCCGGGTACAACGACAAACTTTGCTCCGACTTATGGACAACCTCCAGCAGCAACAACGCAGACTTACTATGAGCAGGTTCCTCAAGGCACGATTTCACCTTCGGGCGGCTTCGGAACGTCAGGCGGATCTGGAACACGTAATTTTACCCCAGCTGAAACTTCACCGAGTTTGCTTGAGGGTATCAATCCACAAGGATCATCTCCTTTCTCTGGTGGTCTAGGGCCTGCTGGATCAACAAGTCGCAATTTCCACACTTCGGCACAGCGTAATACTCCTGCGACGATCAACATCCAAGCGAAAACGGCTCGTTCACCGATCCGAGAGCGTTGGAGCTACTCGCCTGTCCGAACGGCCAGTTACTCCAAAGCAAGCAGCACGACTACGACTTCGCGAAGTGTACCGCAGCGTCAGACTCAGTCTCGACAAAGCTGGTCGTCAAACGGAATTCGTTCAAACAACACTCGCCAGCCTGCAAAGAAAAGCGGTTGGGTCGAGATCAAGTAAGCAGCGAAAGTTCACCGTCGCTGGCCAACCGCGAGCGGCTGGCAAAAGCAAATCAAAACGCGAGCGTTCAGCGCTCGTGTTTTTTTTTGCGCGGCTGTGTTTGTTTGTTTCTATCCCGGTATGGCTTCATGCTACAGAAAACAGCGCTTCGCCAAGAGACAAAACCCGATCTCAAACAACGTCCATTCACTCGGTGCTGGCCCAACTCTACCTAATCGTCAAAGTAGTATCGCGAGCCGATTTTCATTGCTTAATTGACCTTCCCAAACGCTTGCGTGCGTTCATTTACCCTTAAGCCCAATTTTTGGGTGGGAGGCCTGAACGATACTCTGCATTTTCGCAGGTTGTTCTAGACGTAAAGGGTTCTATTTACGAGAATTACGGTGGCTGGAATAGTGGGCGAATCTTGACACATCGAATTGAGACAGGGCGTCGAAAAGGTAATAGAATCCGTCGTCTAACCATTTTCATCCAGTCGCACTCGCAATCAAATGATTGTTAGATGCCTAGCTTGAACCAAATGGCAGCCTGACAAACACAGCTGTAGTAAACGAGGTGAAAGTTTTGCGCCTCCCAACCTGAATATAAGGCAGATTTTATGTCGGACGTGATCAAGTCAAATCCTAAGTCAAGTGACGATGCCAACGAACCCTATATCAAGCAAACCGTTGACACCGACCCAACGGAAACACAAGAGTGGCTAGAGTCGCTTGAGTACATCATGAACAGCAAAGGCCATGATCGGGCTAAATACTTGCTGTCGGTGCTCGAAGCCCGTGCCCGCGTGGAAGGCGTTGATCTTCCGATTAAGTCCAACACTGCTTATATCAACACAATCGCCAAACACGAGCAGCCGCCTTACCCAGGTAATCGCGAAATCGAGCGTCGCATTAAAAGCTTCGTTCGTTGGAATGCAATGGCGATGGTCGTGAAGGCCAACAAAAAAACTACCAAGCCCAATGGCTTTGGTGGCGGAGTCGGTGGACACATCTCGACATTTGCGTCATCAGCAACACTTTATGAAGTCGCACAGAATCACATTTTCCGTGGTCGCGGGCCCAGTGGTTTTGATGGCGATCACATTTACTTCCAAGGCCACGGTTCGCCTGGTATGTACGCGCGTGCTTACATGGAAGGTCGATTGAACAAAGCTAATCTCGACAACTTCCGTCGTGAGCTGCAAGACGAAATGGGACTCTCGTCGTATCCACACCCTTGGCTAATGCCTGAATTCTGGGAGTACCCGACCGTCTCGATGGGGCTCGGGCCGATCATGGCAATCTATCAAGCTCGATTCAACGAGTATTTGAAAGACCGTGGCATCAAAGACACATCCAACCAACGCGTTTGGGCGTTCCTGGGTGACGGCGAATGCGATGAGCCAGAATCCTTGGGCGCGATCACACTTGGTGGTCGAGAAAAATTGGACAACCTGAAATTCGTTATCAACTGTAACCTTCAACGACTTGATGGACCTGTTCGTGGTAACGGAAAAATCATTCAGGAACTCGAAGCCCTGTTCCGCGGAGCTGGTTGGAATGTGATCAAAGTCGTATGGGGCGACGATTGGGATCCACTTCTCGAAGAAGATCATCTCGGCCTACTCGTCAAACGAATGGGCGAAGTCGTCGACGGCCAGTATCAAAAATACGTCGGCATGCCGGGCAAATACACCCGCGAACACTTCTTTGGGAAATACCCCGAGTTGCTGGAGATGGTGAAAACTTATTCGGATGAGAAACTACTTCGCATGCGTCGTGGTGGTCATGATCCCGAGAAAGTCTACGCAGCATTCAAGGCGGCCGAGGAGCATAAAGGCCAACCAACTGTAATCCTGGCAAAAACAATCAAAGGTTATGGTTTGGGTGAAGCGGGAGAAGGCCGCAACGTCGCGCACAACCAAAAGAAGCTCAACGAGAAAGAATTGCTTGAATTCCGAACTCGATTCGGCATTCCGATTTCCGACGACGAAGTCGCTAAGGCACCATTCTACAAGCCTTCTGAGGAAAGCGTCGAAATCAAGTACATGAAGGAACGCCGTGAAAAACTTGGCGGTCCCGTTCCTTCACGACCGACAACGATTCCAAGAATGGAAGTGCCTCGTTACGAAGACGGCTATAAAAAGCGCGTTGAGCGTGATATCACGAAAAATGCCGAAGAAGGTAAGCCGATGTCAACGACAATGGGCGCAGTTCGACTGATTTCACAACTCGTCCGTGACAAGAAAATCGGTAACAACATCGTCCCAATCGTTCCTGATGAATCACGGACGTTCGGCATGGAAGGTATGTTTAAACAAGTCGGAATCTACGCTCACGCAGGCCAGCTTTACGAACCTATCGACAGTAAAAACGTGAATACGTATTACAAAGAAGCGCAAGACGGCCAGCTTCTTGAAGAAGGTATTTCCGAAGCCGGAGCGATGTCATCTTTTAACGCTGCAGGAACCGCCTATAGTGCTCACGGCGTCAACATGATTCCGTTCTACATCTATTACTCAATGTTTGGCTTCCAGCGCATTGGAGATTTGATCTGGGCTGCTGCCGATATGCGAGCTAAAGGTTTCTTGCTTGGCGGAACGGCAGGGCGAACGTCACTTAATGGTGAAGGTCTTCAACACCAGGACGGACACAGTTTGCTAAACGCAATCGCATTCCCAACGGTTCGCGCTTTCGATCCAGCTTTCACATACGAAACGGCTATCATCATTTTTGACGGAATGAAAAGGATGTATGAAGATGGCGAAACTGCGATCTATTACTTGATGGTCGGCAACGACAATTACATCATGCCAGAAATGCCGGAAGGTTGCGAAGAAGGTATCGTCAAAGGAATGTACAAATTCCGAACCGTCGAAGCCAACAAAGCAAAACATCGTGTGCAACTCTTTGGTAGCGGTGCGATCATGATGGGCGTCCTCGAAGCCCAGGCAATCCTTGCTGAAAAATACGGTGTCTCAAGCGATGTTTGGTCTGTTACCAGCTACAACGAACTTCGCCGTGACGCTCAAGAGTGCAAGCGTTGGAATATGTTCCACCCAACACTACCACCGAAAAAGAGTTACGTCGAAACCATTACCGAAGGAAGCGAAGGTCCATTCATCGCAGCCAGCGATTACGTTCAGGCTCACAGTGAACAAATTGCTCAATTCCTACCGGACGATTTCCTTGCACTTGGAACCGACGGAATGGGGCGTAGCGAAACTCGTGAAGCACTTCGTCGTCACTTCGAAGTCGATGCTGAATGCGTTGTCATCGGAGCTTTGTCACAGTTATTCAAGCAAGGCAAGATCGAAGCCAAAGTCGTCGAGAAGGCAATCAAGGATTTGGGCGTTAACCCGGAAAAGCTCAGCCCACTTTACGCATAGTTTTCCAAATCAATCGCGCTGGCGAATTCAATTTAGTTTCGCCGACGTGATTTTGAGCTTCCGTGCGTTTGCTCATTTGTTTTGAAATTTCACCCAACAAACAAACACAATTTAGATCAGGTTCTAAATCATAATGGCAGATTTTATATTACCCCAACTTGGTGAAGGCGTTGAGACTGGCGACGTGCTGGAGATTCTTGTTGAAGTCGGTGAAACGATCACCGCTGGACAAGACGTCGTCGAACTTGAAACCGACAAAGCCACGATCTTTGTTTCGTCAGATGTCGGTGGCGTCATTAAAGCGATCAATTGCGCTGAGGGCGACACAATCAAACCAGGCCAGTCAGTATTGACCGTGGAAGGGTCGGCGGCACCTGCGGCCCCAGCGGAAACTCCGCCGGCTGCTGCTCCCCCAAAACCAGTTGAGCCACCACCGGCTCAGGCTCCACCAGCTGCTCAGGCTCCACCAACCCCAGCGCCGCCAGTAACGCCAGCTCCGGCTCCCCCTGCTGCGCCAGTCACCCCTGCTCCTCCAGCAGCACCCGTGGTCGCAAAAGCTTCAACAATGGTCGCCGCTGGCCCAGCAATCCGCCGTTTCGCTCGCGAAGTCGGTGTCGATTTGGCAAGCGTACAAGGCACCGGTGAACACGGCCGCATCGTTCGTGAAGACGTATTGAAAGTCGTTCGGGAAGGCGGGCGAGGAGTCAGCTCTGCTGCCGTTTCTCCTGGCGGTCAAACCGATGGCTACGGCCCGGTTCACATCGAAAAAATGCCAAAGATTCGCCAGACGATCGCACGTAAGATGCACGAGTCTTGGGTGACTTGTCCTCGGGTGACGAACTTTGACGACGCCGATGTAACAGCACTTGAAGCGATTCGCAAAAACAGCAAACAGGAATACGCAGCCGGCGGAGTCAAACTCACGTCGATGCCGTTCCTGATCAAAGCCGTTGCGATGGCTCTTAAATCTCACCCGGTCATCAATGCATCGGTCGATCTTGAAGCCGGCCAGATCATTTACAAAGACTATATCAACGTGGGCATTGCGGTGGACACCGAACGCGGTTTGGTTGTTCCTTCACTTCGCAACGCCGACAAGCTTGGCATTCCAGATATCGCCCGGCAGCTTGGTACAATGGCCGAAAACGTTCGAGGCAACAAATTTTCAATCGACGATTTGCGTGGCGGAACGTTTACGATCAGCAACCTTGGTGCGATCGGCGGCACGTACTCAACACCGATCATCAACACGCCAGAGACAGCGATTTTGTTGGTGGGTCGTTCCCGAAAACTGCCTGTCGTCGTGGATGACGAAGTGCAAGTTCGATTGATGATGCCGCTCAGCCTTTCGTATGATCACCGCTTGATCGACGGAGGTGCCGCAGCACGATTCCTGAACGAAGTTATCGGTTACCTGGAAGCACCAAGTCGATTGTTGCTGGCTCTGTAATAGCGAGACACCCGCCAACGTTAAAATTGCTTGATATCAAAATCAAAAGGCCGCCCTTCAAATCGGGCGGCCTTTTTTTCGTCATGTACCGGTCGCGTTTTACCAATCTCGAAGATTCTCTTGATTGGGAAACAACGATTGCAATATCGCCACCAACAGCAAGTTGAGAATGCAAAATATCAATATTCGCTGCCAAATCGTAAAGGCAGGGTTGGCATCCACGTTTAACATTCCGTCTTTGGATTCACTTGTAAACGCTGACGCCAGAATTGCGAACAGCGAAACCGGAATAGCAATCGCGCATATCGCAAGTCCAATCCAACGAGTTTGCACAAACCGAATCTCAGCCGCAACAAACGTGATAAACAAGAAAATTTGAACGATTGAAAATTTCAATGCTTAACATCCCGAGGACTTAGTGTTCTCAAAGTTAAAAAAACTTCAAAACCACGCGCGTGTCCGGATTCGGTGAACGATATTGATATCTGGCATTTGAAACCTGATCGACGTTGCGCCTTTGTTCCGTCCGAACGAATATTGCCCGTGAAGCGTTTCCAGCGTGCAGTCGCGCCGACCAATCGGCTTGTTAGACCAGTTTCTCCTTGAAGAACCTATTGGTCGTCGTCTGCTGGCCAGCCATCCAATTTCATTTTTTTAACTACGTTGTCCGAATGCTCTTTGTAGTGTCTTTCCATTTGTTTCAACAACGCTCGAGGCGACCAGAACCGGCTTCCCTTTGCCTTCTTGTTCAAATCCATTCCGTCAAGCAAGTAAGCAAACCGTCGCACGAAGTCTTCGACGCGTTTTGTCTGCCTCGCCTCTTCTGCTCCTGTCCAGTCTTCATGGGCGAACTCGTAGTCCTCTGGCATTTGTTTCGGGTTAAGATCCACAATTGAAATCATAGGATCGACAGCATTGTAAATTTGCGAAAAGAAAAGCAGCTCCCGTCCCATCATGTGTTCAGTATTCCAACGCGGCGTGTGAGACCCATTGCTTGGCTTGAAATTCATTTGTTTGACCGATAGCTTGGCAAACATCTCGCGCGATAACTTGCTCGCTGCTTCCTTTTTTGCGAACAAATCCGCGAGTTCGTCTGACATCTTGTAGGGCTCAGTTCCCAGTGAAACGACTCGCGTCTTTGCATCCAGTTTCGCCCTGTTGGAAAATGCAATGGTGTTATGAACAATCTTTTCCACTTTGGTTTCACCCACCTGCTCGATCGCTTCACTGACTATCAAAATTCGCGGGGCGGTGGATTCGATTATTTTTTCGCACGCAGCCTTATCAAATTGTGCGCCGATCGCAATGACAACCAATCGGTTTCCACTTTTGCGAGCGTTCTCAATACCCTCTTTGGCTTTGGCGAGCGATTCTTCTGATGGCAAATCATCCAACTTGTTGACTTGCAGCATGCCAATTGAAATCGACGCTCCCATTTCACCGAAAGCGACCGCGACTTCACCTTCAGCTGGCTCTTCAGCGTCCCCCGAAAGTTGACGGGTGGACCAATCTTCCGCATTAGGCTTTCGTGAAACTCCAATGCTATCCGCTCCACCTTTAACCAGCTCTTCCGCGTGAAAATCAATCCGTGAAGTAGTGGCGTCCTCAGAAGTTTTTTTATCGGCGTTGTCTCGGGATTTAAATCCGGCAGCAACGGTCAGCCCGGACATGGTTTCGACGGTGATCCCACCGTTGGCCCAATTCCGAATTGCGATTGGTGGCCCGGCTTCCTGAGCGGCTGAAAATTTCGGAGCGATTGCAACGACGAAGCCCGCCAAGAAGAGTATTTTGGAAAAACAAAAACGTGTCATTGAGTTCAATCCGAATTTTGAAAAATAGGTCAGGAAAAAGTTAGCAAGATCCAATGATATCAAAAATCGTATTCGCCGTGGCAGTTGATATGGCGCAGATTTTCTGCGAACAAAGAAACTCAGGAATCCAGCGTGAACAACAGCGAACGAAAGAAACATGCCACTTAGTAGAGCGAGATCTCGCACACTCAAGAGAGAGTTTCAGGGGGGAAGGCCACTAACTATCGGTTGTTACAAAACATCAGCCCGGCTGCGATCGATTATGAACCTTCAGCGTTCCCAGCATCATCAGTGTCTGGATTCGCTATGGATGCGACGGAACAAGAAAATTGTGAGAGTGAACTTTACTTGGCGCAGGCAAATCAAACGTCACGATTCAATACACAACAGGATGCACGCGAAGGCAGATTTAACAGATTTACTTTAAGCTTCCCAACATCGAAAGGAAAGGAAGCAATACCGCAGCCACCGCTATCAAGGTGGATGTGATTGAAATGGCTGTTGCGATCCAGATCGCACGAACTCGCTTTTTTTCATTGTCCGAATTACGGACTTGAACCAAATACACAACGACAGACAGCGAGAGCAGTATCGCGAATCCTGGATGGATTTTAAGAACAAATGCGGCAACGTACGGCAGATTCATACCGATAGCCTCAAAGAATCGTCTTGAAATCCAAAGAATCAATGGTACTGTGGCGCCAACCAAAATGAGATTGGTAATTAGCGCAACAGCGATCCCGGTTCGCTTCAAGCCTGCAACGCTTGCATTCTCGCCGTAGGCTTGAGGCTGAATTTGCGGCGAGCTGTAGGGGTTTGATGTCATCTCTTTAGTTCCATAACGTTCGTAGTCTCGAGCTGGACCGAGTATTAGCCACCTTCAAAATCACACGCAATCCCGAATCTGTGCGCATTACATTGTTATCCCGGCAGCTCTCCCCATTTGCCTCGACGTTGGCTTGTTTCGACGGCCAGCCTCGACAAGAAGCGGTCTCGATTGACGCGGCGGGAAAAGACGAACATAGACTGCTGAACCGAGTATCGGCACGACAAAGGCTGCCAACAATAATGAACGTAGACTGAATTTCATGTGTTCTGAGTCGGATAAATAACAATGTACCTAACTAACAAGATCGGTTGGATAAACTTCATTGTAACGTCATTGCCCGCACGTTTGAAAAAAATATTTTGCGAGCGTGAACATAAGCAATCGTAAGTTCACCCCAGTTTTACAGCCTTGAAGAGTTCGATTAAGAAAATCGGGTAGCCAGAGCAAACGATCAGCCAAACCACGCGCAAACGCGATCTCACGCGTATCATATTGTTATCAGTCGACAGCTGGGTGTACGTGCCACCGAACCATCTATTTCGTTTTAAGGAATGAAAAAAAATCCGTGTGTGAATCAGCTAAAACCATGGCTAGAGGTCTGCGGTATTGGCGAACCATTTCAGCCAGTCCCCACCTTGGAAAATTCTTTCCGGCCAACTGATCCAATGGCTGGCTCGCGTTGCTCTTGCTGTGCGTTGGCTTACGAGGTTTTCGCAACTGTGTATCTCATTTAACCGTTCATTCGTAATGGATGGAACTTCTTGAGTTTTGTGGTCGTATTATAAAAGATACGATTTAGCTGCTGGCTTTTAATACGCTGGCATTTCCTGTTTGGTTTCCAAAACGTAAGTTTGAACAACAAATTTTGGTGTTCCGCTGTCGGTTCGGACTATGGTACTCATGTCATCCTAAAGCCTCACCAAAACAAGGTTTAGTAAAAATATGCAGCAGGACTCACTTGATATTCGATAGAAAGAGTAGGTTGCGTTTGTGATAATTGAACAAAACGGTAGCGTGCAATAATGAGCGGACAATTGAGACTAGGAATCATCGCTGGACTTGTGTTGTTCACGAGTTCATCGTGTTGTATGGCCTACCAATCTGGCAGTCGCGGCGCTGCTCCCGCCGCCCCGACTGGAATTGGATCGGGTAGCCCTGCTGCTCAATCGTTTGGTACACCATCAATTGGTTCGCCAGCAATTAGCTCACCGACGTTTGGGTCGCCTTCATTTGGGACTCCGCCGCCTTCGTTTGGGTCACCATCTTTTTCGACTCCACAAAATATTGTTCCCGCGCCTGGCGTGTCCTCGTTTCAACAATCACCTTCATTTCAATCCGCTCCACCTGTCGTAGGTGGAATTCCTGAAGCGCAATTCTCCGGGCAATTTCCAAATCAGTTTGGTTCTCCAAGCATGCCAATTCAGGGCGGCGGCGTTTCCAACCCTGTAAACAGTCCAATGCCACAAGCGACTGCGAACGGTTCAGGAAGTTCATCCATCGGAATCCCCGAGTCGTCACTGGTTGATCCTGTTTTTGAAATCAACGATCCATATTCGGCCAATGCGGTCGATCATTCGACTTGGGACTGTCTACTATCGCGTTACATGGTAACCGACTCCGTGGGAATCAGGCGTTTGCGGTACGGCGCTGTAACCCCAGAAGATCACAACGCACTCAAAGGCTACTTGCAAAACCTTCAATCAGTCGACACGCGAACGCTTAACCGAAATGAGCAATTGGCTTTTTGGTTTAATCTGTATAACGCGCGTACTGTCGACATCGTTTTAGATAACTATCCAATTCGTTCGATACGCCAAATCAAAACGAAGTTTACTGACTTCGTCGGTCCGTTTGATGATCCGGGAGCCGTGACAGTCCTGGGCAAACCACTTTCGCTTAACGATATCGAAAGTGGAATTGTGCGTCCAGTTTGGAAAGATCCCCGAATTCACTACGCTTTGAATTGTGCTTCTTACGGTTGTCCCAACCTGTCGCCTCAAGCTTGGACTGCAGCGGATCTGGATGCACGGCTTAACACCGCAGCCTACGAATACATCAACTCCAATCGCGCGGTTCGTAGGGGTGTCCTTGGCGTACGCGTTTCGAAGATTTTCAAATGGTACAAAGACGATTTTGGAGGAAACGATGAAGCCGTTTTGAATCATCTCAGACAATACTCCAACCCAAGTACACAACAAAAGCTTTACAGACAACAAAATATCCGTGGCTACTTTTACGATTGGTCGTTGAACGACGGCAAGGTCACACGTCGGCGTCTGTTTGAGCGAGTAATTCGTTAACGTTTTAAAGATGTTCTTGCTACATGATTCGTCAGGCGTCTTGTTTATTGATTTCCAAAACCCTGTCTGATTCATGCGAGAAAAAGTCCTTCTTGTCCTGTTCGCACTGACGTTCCCGTTGGTGGCCTTTATTTCGACCTTGCCGCCTCAGCGGTTCCGCAACGAAATCACGGAATGGGGCGACCGCAGTTCGCTGGCCTACCAGCAGTTCAGCGATTATCGGAAGAAGTTTGGAGCCAACGAAGCGATTATTTTGAGTTGGCCGGGTTGTGCGCTCAACGACCCACGAGTTGAAAAAGTCGCAGTTGCAATTGAAAACCAACTGGCCGATCAGGTTCACAATGTATCCAGTGGACAGCGGGCATTCTGGGTGCTGCGAGACGAGGCAAAACTTTCTGAAGCGACGGCGCTAAAACGTCTGCGAAACGTTTTCATCGGCCAAGACGATCAATCGACGGCTGTAGGTTTTCAATTAACCAAAGCTGCCCGAATGAATCGCAGCAAGGTTCTCGCTGACCTCGAAAACATCCTTGCTTTGGCTGGAGTGGATCCAGCGGAAGTGATTTACGCCGGACTGGGACACAATCTTTATACGCTGGACAAGGAAGGGCTTGAATCGCCGTTTCGCATGGTTCCTCAAATCATTTTGCTGGCTTTTTTGTTGACAACAATTTTCATACGCAATATCCGGTTGGCTTTTTTTATCAACGCGTTGGGGATCTATACTGGTTGCCTTTCGTTCAACATCGTCTGGTTGGCAGATGTTGATATGAATGCGATCATCTGGCCGCTGCCAACACTGACGATGCTGTTGACAGTGTCGGCGTCGCTCCACTTCTTGAGCTATTTCAGAAAGTCAGTTGCGTCGTTAAATAGCCCGCTGACTTCAGGGGCTGACAAAAAATCAACGGGCAAATCACCGCTAGCCTGGCGGCGGGAAATTGCGGCCGATGCATTTCGCAGCTCGCTCAAACCTATTTTGTACTGCACTGCCACCACCGCTATTGGCCTGTTGTCGCTGATGCTGAGTACCAGCGAACCGGTTCGTCAATTTGGATTGTTTGGTGCGTTGTCAATTTTGGCTGGCAACTCGCTGCTGCTGCTTTGGCTTCCGGCCTGGCTGACTTGGATCGACCACGCTCGGCGGCTGAAAAACGATCAGGCGACTTCAAACTCGTCGGAGCAATTAAACGCGTCCCTTATGTCCAAACGGATCGACGGCTGGCAACGCTGGGCGCGTCTGACCCGGATCGGACGCTGGCCGATCGTCGGGTTTTCCTTGATCGCGTTGTTCGTGGGTTCATTTGGCATTCCACAAGTCAAAACGGGCAGCGAGTTGGCTAACTTTTTCCCAACCGGCCACCATGTTTTAGCGTCGGCAAAAGAGATGGAGTCGCGAGTAGGCCCAATGAATTCGGTGGAACTGTTGTTAAAGTTCAACGACGCGGATCCGGCAAACGATCGGCTTCGGATACGCGGCTTGCGGGCTCTTGCTAATCGAATTGAATCGGATACTGATTTTGAGTCCTGTCTTTCTGCTGGCGTTTTCGCGCCGAATTTTAGGCGTAGTCAAGCGGGTTTGCGGGGCAGCGTTGAAAAGTCACGAATCAAGAAATTCAAAGACCGTGTCGCCGCTGTCGGCTTGCTGCATCGCGATGAAAACCAAAACGAGACTTGGCGTGTTTCCTGTCGCTATACCGTTTTCAGTAAGCTTAATTTAGTCGAGCAAGCCGAACAGCTAAAACGGATCGCAAAGGAAATATTTGCCCGCGATGGCAAAATCATGTTTAGCGGTGAGACGCTAACGACGACTGTGACGGGCGAGTTTATTCTGTTTGACTTTATCGATAGGCAGTTTTTCAAAGAGTTGCTGCTGACCTTTATTACTGCTTTTGCTTTTATCTCGTTGATGGTGTTGATCGTCCTGCGAAGCTTCAAAGCAGCGGTGATCGCACTGTTGCCGAATCTTTTTCCGGCGCTAGTGGTGTTAGGGACGGCCGGGTTCTTGGGTTTCTCATTGGATGTGGCGTCGTTGACCACCGCCAGTGTAGCGCTTGGAATCGCAGTAGATGATACATTGCATTTTTTGCTATGGCATGGCGAGACACTGAAACGCGGCAGCAAGCACAGCAGTGAAATTCACCCCGAAGACGCCGTCTGTTCCGCCTTACAATATTGCGGAACGGCGATCGTGCAAACCAGTATGATTATCGGATTGAGTATCGTCTTGTATGCATTTTGCGGATTCCTGCCAACGGTTCGCTTTGGGATTCTGCTGTCTGCGATGATGTTCGCGGCGTTGGTCGGCGATTTGTTGCTACTACCAGCTTTGTTGGCCAGACGCGTTAGTTCAAATTGAATTTAACACTCGGGCGAATTGAAATCTTCTACGTTCATCACTTCTGCAAGTGCTGCTTATCCAGTTGCCTGAATTCCTCAAGCAACGAAGCCACAACGTCAGGATGTTTTTCCGCCAGATTTTCAACGGGATCAAAATTTTGCTCGCGTGAATAAAGCTCGATCTGGTTCAGCTTTCGACCGTCTTTACCAACCCGTTTTCCCATCAAGCGATAATTTTGATTGCGGATGGAAACGGCATCTCGCCAGTAGCTAAACGAAGCTTCGCGAACGGTTGATTTTGGATCTTTGAAAATCGGAAGCAAACTTTTCCCGTCCAGTCGATGCTCCGTTTGCTTGAACTTTGGATCGCACAGCTCCATCAAAGTCGGATACAGGTCAATCGATTCCACCAGCGAGTCGCAATGCTGGCCGGTCGTCATCCCTGGCACGCTGATCATCATTGGGCTGCGAACCGCGCGATCCAGAGCGGTATGTTTGGCCCATTGCTGCGAGTCGCCCAAATTCCAACCATGATCAGACCACAAAACAACGATCGTGGAATTCGATAGCCCTTCGTCGTCGAGCGCCTTTAACACGCGTCCAATTTGCCGATCGGTATAGCGAACACATGCGAGATAAGCCCGTTTGTTGTGCTGAATTTTTTCAGCATCCAGCGGTCGTGTTTTATCGAAAGGGAATTTGTAGTTGAAGAATTCGCCCGATTTGTGATTTGTATACGCGCTGTTTGATTTTTCTCGGTGCGGTGGAAGCGGAACATCAATATCTTTAACGGCTTCCCAGTCGCCGCGAGTTGCGACAAGCGGAAGATGCGGTTTGAAGAAACCCAAGCCGAGAAAGAATCGTTGTTCTGATTTCTTATACGTTTTCAATTTCTCAATCGCTGCTGTTGCCATCTGGCCATCGGGAAGATCGTCATCTTTTTCGGCGATGAATTCCATCGCGTCTCTACTGTCACCATTTTCACGACTGCGTCCATTGGCATAGGCAAAGAAAATTCCCCAACCACGTTTCCAACTGCCAAACGGGGTTGCCAACTCATCCCACGCATGCGGCATTTCCCTCCGACCGTCACCCGTGCCGTCATACTTAAACACGCGCCCGTCTGGGGAGTGCGAAATTTTTCCAATCAGCGTCGTGTGATAGCCGCTTCGCCGAAACAGTTCGGGCATCGTTTGGGCGCCAGGCTGTTGCTTGGGGTTGATTGCTGTTTTGCCATCAGTCATCGCACCATTGCCTAGCGCTTTGCTGAAAAGCGGGCTTCGGCCAGTCAACAATGCGTATCGGGATGAACCACAAGTCGGAACCTGCACGAAGTGGTTGTTAAAGACCAAGCTACGTTTTGCCAACGCATCGATACTGGGCGAAATCGCATGGGTAGCACCATAGCAGCCCAGTTCGGGTCGCAGATCATCGACCGCAATGAACAATACGTTTTTGGAATTTGGTGAGACTACGGAATCGTCGGCACACGATTGATTCGAGGACGCAAGCAAAATCGTGATTGAAAACAATACCGCAAAAAGAAAAACGGATTTGAAACGGCGATTTTTCATGCGGTGTTTTCTTGCGATTGAAAATGATGCGAAAGGCGATCAGCAAAACTGGCAAACGACTGTTTTGTACGCTTCCAACCAACGTGCTAGTAAAAGACTTACCACAGAGGACACGGAGTACCACAGAGGTTTTTGAATTCCACTTCTCTGTGAAACTCTGTGTACCCTGTGGTGAATCCCGTCCTATCCGCGATAAAAAACCGGCCAAACAACTTGCAATCAACTAACCGCAAATCAAGCAACCAGCTCAATCGCCATTGCGACCGCGTTGCCACCACCAAGGCACAAACTGGCAACACCACGCTTTTTGCCCGTCCGCATCAACGCGTGCATCAGGGTAACCAAAACACGTGTGCCACTGGCGCCGATTGGATGGCCAAGCGAAATTCCGCCGCCATAAATGTTGACTCGCTCGTCGTCGAGCTTCAAGCCTTTCAAGCAGGCAACCATTTGGCTGGCAAACGCTTCGTTGATTTCAAACAAATCAATATCGTCCGTCGTCAAACCGGCTTTGGCGAGAACGCCTTCTACCGCCGCGACCGGCGCGATGAACAAGTCCTTTGGCTCGGTTCCAGAGGTATGACTGGCAAGAATTTTGAACTTCCAAGGAGCCTTTGCCGCGGTTGCTTCATCCGCCACGACCACCGCGGCCGCACCATCGGAGATCGTTGAAGCGTTACCTGCCGTCACGGTGCCTTCGCGATCGAAAACTGTGCGAAGTTTTGCTAACCCTTCGATGGTTGTATCTGGACGAGGCCCTTCATCGGTGTCGACCACAATGTCGCCTTTGCGATTGGGCACGGTAACGGAAACAATCTCGTCAGCGAAAACGCCATCGGCAATCGCTTTAGCGGCGCGGTGTTGGCTGGTCAAAGCAAATTGATCCTGGTCTTCGCGCGTGACATCGAACTTTTTCGCAATGTGCTCCGCGTGCATTCCCATGTGGCATGACTCGAATGAACAAGTCAGTCCGTCGGCGACCATCGAATCGGTGACTTGGGAATCACCAAGCTTAACGCCACCGCGAACGCCCTTCATCAAGTGCGGAGCCGCGGACATGTTTTCCATTCCGCCCGCCACGATCGCCGAAGCATCACCGCAACGAATTGCCTGACTGGCCAGCATGACGGACTTTAGTCCCGAGCCGCAAACTTTGTTGACCGTGACTGCGGCGATGGTCGAAGGAAGGCCCGCCTTAAGTGCAGCCTGTCGCGCAGGAGCTTGGCCAACACCGGCGCCAATCACGTTACCCATGATGACTTCGTCGATGTCGCCAGCTGCGACTCCCGATTTTTCAATCGCATGTTTAACCGCGACACCACCAAGATCAGTGGCGGAGACTTTTGTGTAGCTTCCAAGAAACGAACCGATGGGAGTTCTCACTCCAGAAATGATATAGGCGTCAGACATTAATTTTCCGTTGGTTGGTCAATATTTATTGGTTGATGTTGTTGGTTTGTGTGCGCTTTGTTTTTCAACAGGAATGGTTCACATGGCATGGCTTTGGTGATCATTTTCCCTTGGGCATCCTAAGAAATTTTTCTTTCACTGTCAGTTGCCGACAACACCTTAACAAACCGAAAACTACGACACGGCAATTTAGCCAACATATGGAATGCAGGGGGTTAATTCTGCAAGGCCTGATTAAGCATGAAAGAGTTTTTTGGTTGCACCGCCGCAGTTCACAACCAACGCGTCAGATTGAGTTGCGTTTTTTGTACCTTTACCGTCTCCCCTGACGTGATGGGGTTGTGAATGCGGGAAACTAAATACTCCCCTTTTCGAGTCACTCTAGTGTCCCACAACCGGCACCACCGATTCAATTTGCCAAGCAATCCACGTTGGTCACTAGTAATTGTTGTCGGATCTGCGACCAAGAGAATTCTTCAGCAAACGAAGTGCGTTGGCAAGTTGATCTTGGTTGTTAAATCAGCATAATTTGATGCATCGGCACGGAAAAATGCCGCCCCCCTTTTTCTTATAAAGCACTGTTATACAGACTCCTGCTTCAGTCATAAATTCATTTTTGAGAAAGTCAATTCATGTCCGCAACATTATCCGATTTGCAAAAAAAACAGATGGAACAAGCCGAAGAGCTTTTGTTTGACGGACCTGAAAAAGAAGGATTTGCCAAGGATCTTTACTTTGGCCGATTCCGAACCGAATCGATCATGCCTTATCCGGAACTCCCGGACAACGCGCGTGCGGCAGGCGATTCGATGGTTGAAAAAACAAAAAAGTTTTGCAAAGAGTATATCGATCCTGATGCAATAGATCGTGAAGCCATGATCAAACCTGGCGTCGTCAAAGGCTTGGGCAATATCGGCATCCTCGGCATGACGATCTCGAAAAAGTTTGGCGGCATCGGAATGCGGCAGACAAATTACTGCCGAGTCATGGAAGTCATTGGCGGCCACTGTGCTTCGACAGCTGTGTTCGTCAACGCTCACCATTCAATTGGACTTCGGGCACTCGAACTATTTGGTACTGATGAACAGCGAGCCAAATGGATGGCACCTTTGGCCGCGGGCGACAAAATGGCTGCGTTTGCTTTGACCGAACCGATGGCTGGATCAGACGCCGGCAACGTTCGCACCACGGCTACCCCATCAGAGGACGGCGAAGGCTACATCATCAACGGCGAAAAGCGTTGGATCACCAACGGCGGAATCGCTGACGTTTTGACTCTGATGGCTCGGACGCCTGATCCGGCTGATCCCGATGGAAAAATTACCGCCTTTTTGGTCACTCCAGACATGAAGGGTTTTGAAGTCCTTGAAGAGCGGATGGAAAAAGTCGGCATCCGTGGCACCGCGACTGGCCGAATTAAATTCACTGACATGTATGTCCCCAAGGAAAACATCCTTGGCGATATCGGCAAAGGCCTCAAAATGGCTTTGACGGTTCTTGATTTTGGCCGCACGACTTTTGGAGCTTGCTGCACAGGTGCTGCTAAGTTCTGTCTTGAACGAATGGTCGCTCGGGCCAACTCTCGCCGCCAGTTTGGCAAGACGTTAGGTGAGTTCGAAATGGTTCGAGGCAAAATCGCAGAAGCCGCCGCCGACATTTACGCAATGGAAAGCGCGACCTATCACACGGCTGCATTGATCGACAGCGGCGCCGATGATTACATGGTTGAGACTGCGATGATCAAAGTCTTTGCGAGTGATCAGCTTTGGCGAATCGTCAACGATTGTTTGCAAATCTGGGGTGGCAAAGGATTCTTTACCGACCAGCCGTTCGAACGAATGATGCGAGATGCACGCTTGAACCAAATCGGAGAGGGGGCCAACGATGTGCTTCGTGCGTTTATCGCAAGTGTTGGTTTCCGCCACGTTGGAACAGAACTCAAAGGCGATAGTAAGCCTAAATCCGATGGCCAGAACGGAAGTTCATTTTTTGGCAAATTGGTCAACCAGGCAAGCATCATCGGTGAATCGTTTGTCAGCCCAAAGATCCCAGTCAAGCACGAACACCTACGATACTTTTCTCGAGGGTTGAGCAAGCAGATTGGCCAGTTCTCCTGGCAGATCAAAATGGTGTTGGCCAAGTACCGTGAAGGCGCGATTGACAAGCAATACATCCAGGCACGACTGGCCGACATCGCCACCGAACTCTTCATGGCCAGTTGCGTTTACTCACGACTGACAGCCGTCATGGTAAACGGAACCATTGAGCAGCCAGAGAAAGAAAAGGAGTTCAACACGGGTCAGCTTTACTTGCGACTTGCTTACCAGCGCAACGAACGTCGGCTCGAAGAGTTGAAAACTAATTTGGATGCAGAAATGGAAGCAGTCGCGGAGCAATGGCTGGGCGAAACGTTTGAAAATGACTGGGTGATCAAACCGGAAGAAGAAGAGATCGAACCTTAGTATCTCATCAGTTTTCGGTTATGAAAACTGAGTCCAGAGTCCAGAACCAGCAGTACTAGATTGTCTATCAAATCGGTAATTGGAGACTGGATAGAGCCTAGTATCAGCCACTATCTGAAAAACTGAAATGTCATTTGACAGCGACCAGCGGTCAAATGACATTTCTATTGGCGGTTTAAATAAATAAAACACCGCGGCCGCCCAAACAACACAAATATTCAACATTAAAAATCAAGGGACCTTATGAGTTGGCAAGAACTGATTGCTGATCAAACAGCCGAACGCAAAGACATTGAACTTGGTGGCGGCGAGCGTGCAATTGAGCGTCAACACAAAAAAGATCGTTTGACGGCGCGCGAACGCATTCGGAAACTTCTTGATTCCGATTCTTTCTGGCAAGAAGTCGGTTTGTGGGCTGGCTGGGAAATGTACACCGAGTGGGGCGGCGCGAAATCAGCAGGCGTCGTTTGTGGGCTTGGCAAAGTCTCCGGTCGAACCGTAATGATCATCGCCAACGACGCGACGATCAAAGCGGGTGCGTTCTTCCCAATGACTTGTAAAAAAGTCTTGCGAGCCCAGCGGATCGCCATGCACTGCCGGATCCCTTTGGTATATTTGGTCGACTCAGCCGGCGTTTTCCTTCCGCTTCAAGACGAAATCTTTCCGGACGAAGACGATTTCGGACGCATCTTTCGCAACAACGCCGTGATCTCGGCGATGGGTATTCCGCAGCTTTCGGCGATCATGGGCAACTGCGTCGCGGGCGGTGGCTACTTGCCCGTCCTTTGCGACAAACTTGTAATGACCGAAGGAAGCGGACTTTATCTTGCCGGTCCCGCATTGGTAAAAAGTGCCATTGGCCAGGAAGTGACTTCTGAGGAGTTAGGCGGGGCATCAATGCACGCTGCCATCAGCGGCACGATCGACTTTAAAGAACCTGATGACGCCTCGGCCATCAACCGGCTTCGTGGTCTCATCGAAATGATTCCCGAAGACTCGCGCGCCAAAGAATTTCGCTGCGACGAAGTGGTTGATCCCAATCCCGCGGGCTCTGATATTTACGAAACGGTCCCAGTGGATCCGCAAACACGCTACGACGTTCGCGACTTGATCTCGTATTTGGTCGATGGCGAAACGTTTCAGGAATTCAAAGCCGACTATGGGCAAACGATCGTCTGCGGTTATGCAAAAATCGGCGGCCATCATGTCGGGATCATTGCCAATCAACGCACCGTCGTTCAATCGGCCAAAGAAGGCATGCAGTACGGCGGTGTGGTCTATCACGACAGCGCCGACAAAGAAGCCCGCTTTATCATGGACTGCAACCAGACTTGGACACCAATTATCTTCCTTCAGGACGTGATGGGGTTCATGGTCGGCCGCGATAGCGAGCAAGCTGGAATCATTCGTGCGGGTGCAAAAGTAGTCAATGCGATTTCCAATTCTCGCGTTCCCAAGATCACCATCATCACGGGCGGCAGCTACGGAGCAGGCAATTATGCGATGTGCGGCAAGGCGTTTGACCCAAGATTCATTTTCGCTTGGCCCAACGCTCGATACGCCGTGATGGGTGGAAAGCAAGCGGCAAAAGTGATTCTTGACATCAACATTAGCGCGATGAAACGAGCCGGACAAGAGCCGGATGCCGAAGAGATGGAAGCCCTTCGCGAAAAAGTCCAATCTGCGTACGACACGTCAACCGACATCCGCTACGCGGCCGGACGTTTGTGGGTCGACGGAATCATCACGCCAGAAGACACGCGTCAAACGCTGATCGACTCATTGGAAATGTGCACCCGTCACGCAGCCGACGAACCGTTCCGAACAGGTGTCTATCAAGTTTGATTTATTACTTTGGCCGCCGAATAATAAGTGGTTACTTTCACGACAGTCCGCGGTGAATAAATACTGGCGTTCAACGAGAAGTCTCCTTTTCAGTCGCTAACTATTCAATTTTTATTCATCGCGACACTCACACAGCACAGACGCAACGACGGCGACGTCTGCGATGTCGTCGGCGCTGCAGCCGCGCGACAAATCCATGAAGGGCATTGCCAACCCTTGGATCAATGGGCCAAGTGCGACGGCTCCGCCTAATCGTTCAGTGATTTTGTAAGCGATATTTCCGGAGTCTAAATCGGGAAATACAAAAACGTTGGCTTGTCCGGCGACGGGTGAATCGGGGGCTTTTCTGGCGGCGATTTCTGGCACGAAAGCCGCATCGAATTGCAATTCGCCATCGATGCACAAATCCGGTTTGGCCTCGCGTACCATGGCAAGCGCGGCACGGACTTTGTTTACCCTTGGATGGTCGGCGCTACCAAGCGTAGAAAACGAAAGCATCGCAACCTTGGGCGTTTGGCCAGTCAATATTTGATGGCTTTCGGCGGCACTTATGGCAATCTCCGCCAACTGGCTCGTGTCTGGATCGGGCACCACTCCGCAGTCCGAATAAGTAACGGCTCGTTCGGCCAACTGCATCAGAAAGAAACTGGAAACCATTTTGCGACCAGGCCTCGCTCCGATCCCATAAAGTCCCGCTCGAATCACGTTGGCTGTAGTGGCAATACTGCCGGCAACCGAACCATCAACCAATCCCAGTTTCACCAACAATGCCGCAAACAAAACAGGGTCATCCAAAGCTTGCTCGGCCGCTTCGAGAGAAAGCCCTTTGTGTTTTCGATTTTCGTAAAGCTGACCAGCACATTGCTGAACAAGCTTTTTATCGGAAATGGAAAACGTCTCGATGCCGTCCAGATCGAGATCACTTGGCGTCTGGGGATTAATTACCAAGACGGGATGGCCAAGCTTTTCTTTTGCAAATTTTTTTGCTGCTTCGATGACTCGTGGGTCATGCGATTCAGGAAACACGATGCGCCGCGGATTGGATTTCGCTCGTTCACGAAGTTGTTGAATTACGTTTGGCATGAAGTTGGTTTTGGATGGTTTTTGAAAAGTAAAGTTGGACATTTTTGTCCGACGGCTTCACGTTCAAAGACGGACAAGAATGTCCATTCTACGAAACCGATTACGCTGAGAGCGATTTCAAATGTTCTTCCAGTTGCTTGATCTCATATTCGAATCCGCTTGAAAGAATCGGAAATCGGCACCATGTTTTTGGATCGAGGTTTTCATCATCCAAGTGGAACGACGGAGCGTACCGTTCGCGTTTCCACTGATTGCGACACCATAAACGGAAAAAGCGAATGATCCAAACGCCATGTTGCTGCACGTCGAACTGGCTAAATTCGATTTTCAAGTTCTCTAAAACCTCGATCGGCATCATTTTGTCACGAATGGCTAGCCGCTCGATGACGTCCAAAACATCGTAGGGCATCAAGTCGTCTTCGTCCGTTTGCTTGTCTTCGGGCGGACGCAATTCGGCCGTTGGCTGTTGGTCGTTAACACATTTAAGTTCAGGAATCGGGCCAATGTTGTCAGGTCCGGATTTCTCCATCCAGACCAGCCACTCGCGCAAGAATGCTTTGTCAATTCCTGCAATTGGACTCAGTCCACCTGACGTATCGCCATCCATCGTGGCATAACCAACAGCGGCTTCGCTTCGGTTGCTCGTCGAAAGCAGCAACGCATTGTTGAGGTTGGCCAACATCCAGACGCTTGGCGAACGTACGCGGGCCTGGATATTTTGCAACGTGATGTCATGTTTGTCCCAAGTCAGCTCTTCACCGATCGAGTCACTAACGATCTTGCGATATTTCATCACGATCTCGTCGATATCAAACTCGTAGTGCGTCGCTCCGATCGCGCCGGTCACATGGCGAGCGGCATTTCGCGTGACGTCACCGCTATTTTTTGTGGCTTGGTAGACCGTCGTCAACAAACGTTTAACAAGTGCTTTGGAGTCCGCTGGCCGACCGTCACCAGTGAGGAAAGCACCAAGTCGCTTGAGCAAAAGATCAAACCCGAGTTCGTTTTCCGCAAACTTTAACATCGTTCCGATCAATGCAACGACCGAAGCGGAATCACAGCCACCGCTTACCGAAACCACAAACCCGCGCGAACGGCTTTTTCGCATGTAGTCGAATAAGCCAAGACAAACCGAGCGTGTGAATTCCTCTTCTTTGATATCCGTGTTGCTCATCCACGATTCTTCGACGACTTCGTTGGCTTCCAGTTTGCAATCGGGATAATCAAAATCGACATCGATTACATCAGTCTCATCGCCATCGACTTCTGGTTCAAAGCTTCCCGTTCTCGCCCGCGCCATTCGCGTTGAATCGATATTGATAACCGCGGATGTCAAAGTTACCGCGTGATAGGAAAGCCGTTTTCCAATGGCAAGCATTTTTCCGCCCGACGCGATCATCGCGTCGCCGTCAAAAATCGCTCGACCTGATTCGTTGCCGACCAGATTCGCATAAACATAAGTCACATTGAACGCGCGGCTGCCTTCGAGGACGAAACGCTGACGCACTGAGTGTTTTCCAAACGCGAAATGACTGGCGCTGGGATTGAGGATAATATCGGTGCCTTTGTTGGCCAGGTTTCCACCGGGACGAGTCCCCACCCATGCGTCTTCGCAGATTTCAAATCCGATTCGGATTCCGCCCACGTCAAAAAGAATATCGCCGATGGGATACTCAACACCTTCGACGTCGACAACGCCTTGGATTCCCGACGGCCAAGGCTTAAACCATCTTGGTTCATAATGGATTCCATCTCCCGCAAGGTGTTGTTTGGCAACAAAGCCAACAAGTCTTCCATCGACCAACATGGCGGCAGTATTAAAAAGTCCACCCGCATAAGTCACCGGAACGCCGACTGAGACAATCATCCCTTTGGTTTCGGGTGCGATTTTGATCAGCATTTCCATCGCGGTCTGGTGGATTCCCGATGAATGAAAAGCGTCTTCGCAGCCGTATGCGGTAATGCATAACTCTGGCAAACAAAGCACCGTCACGTTCTGCTTTCGCGCCTGCTGGATCGCGTCAACAATATTGGTTTGGTTGCCAAGCCAATCCATCGGGGTTTGGTTGAGAACGCCAGCGGCAATTTTTAACAACTTCATTCGTGAGGAAACTCCATGTTGTGCTTTTGAAAGCAAGCGTTTTTATAGGAAGGTCGTCGGCGAAACGTCATCGCAAAACATCGTCGCAAAGCATTGTTTTTGCATGCTGTTTTGGAGGCGTTCGCCCGGAAAGCAATCTGTCTTGGTCAAAATCACTTGTTGGGATTTGTTTTCCAGAATCCTTATTTTCGTGGATACACGCGATGCTGACAATTGGACTCCAACCAAAGGAATACACCAGTAATTCACGTCTCAAAGTTACCAGTCACTGATTTACCTCACCAGTTGGAGGCGCGGGCGCGGAGTATGATGAAGATCGCCAATCAATTTCGCATTTTCTCGACCTCTGATTAGACTGGACTAGTTGCTTTCACTTTCTTTTCACCATCAAGTTTCATGAAAATTCAACAGATCAACCCTGCCAATTTTGTGTTTGCCGCGACGCTCTGTGTTGCTACTTTCGCCGTTTCCAGTGCCAATGCGCAGTTGAATTCTCCCAGGTTGAATACTGGTCAGGTGAGTTCTGCCAAGATCGTTCAGACGAAAACGGCTCAATCAATGCAGGACACAGAAAAATCAGGCGAGCAATCAGAACAAATGTCTCCCTCAGACATTTCCAGCGCCGAAACGGTGACGCTTCGTGGCGTTCTCAATCCAATCGAGACTCTTCGATTGGCGACGCGCGACCCGGGAATCGTAAAAGAAGTTCTTGTTCGCGAAGGGGACGTGGTCAAAGCAGGTCAAACGATCGCGGTTCTGGACGATGAGGTTTATGCTGCGGAACTCAGTGCCGCTAAAAACGATCTTGAAATCGCCAAGGAAGAAACCAAGAACGATACTGATCTACAGTTTGCAAAACTTTCATCGGAGGTAAATCGACAGGTCCTCGACCGTTCGCGACGAGCCAATGTGCAGTTTAAAAAAGCGGTTTCCAAAATTGAAATTGAACGCTTGCGATTGGAGTATGAGCGTTCTCGGCTTTCCGGCGTTCAAGCCCAACGGCAGCAAACGGTCAATCAACTGAATCAACGCCTGAAAGCGGATCAAGCAACGATTGCTGAACTTCGGCTGAAGAATCGGACCATTACTTCAAAGATTGATGGAACCGTTGTGGAAGTGCTCAATACACCTGGCGAATTTGTAAATTCAGGCCAGCCGATTGCACGCGTTTTAAACTTGAATCGGCTTCGCGTCATCTGTGCTGGCAATGCCAAGACGCTTGACCCAAACAACATTTCCAAAGAAGCGACATTCAAAATCATGGTCAATGAAAAAACAGTTTCATACCCGGCTAAAGTTATTTTTATTAGCCCGGAAATTGATCCCGTCCGTCAGACGTTTGCCGTTTGGGCTGAAATTCAAAACACCGACCAACAGCTTCGAGCTGGCAACGTTGGCGATTTGGAAATCCGACTGAAATAGTTTTGCGAGTAAAGTAATTGGGCTGAATGCTGCAGGCTCAGGCGTCGAATTGACTCGGTTACCACCGCTTGCCGGATCATCAAAATGTGAAGATGGCATTGATGTTCAAGAATTCGGTTTGCAGATTCCACGTAACTGCCACGCGCTGACTCCGATAAGAATCAACATTGCAATCAAGACCAACGCCATCATGACAATGCCGATCCACGCGTAGATCGGACTCGTCCCGCCAACGCAAGGCGATTCAGACTTCCCCGCAAAATAGTCCTTGTTCCTGGAAAATCTCAGCACCACATCAGCCTGCAACTCCGATTGCATTTCTGCTTAGGATTTCGACAAAACTTCTTTCCTGTGTTTTTAAATAGCTTATACCGTCTCCATTTTGCAGGCTAGTTGTGGCCCGTTGGCATGTCAATATGCGCGCAACCCAGCGATCACTCTCACATTGGCCAACTGAATTCAACTAAGCTCTTCGAGCTCTTCGCATCTTGCGTACGCGGTCGCCAATTCCTTATCAAGCTTCTTCAACTCCGCGTGTGGCTGAGCAATTTCGGCGCGCGGCTTTTGATAAAACTTTGGCTCATTCTTATGCTAGATAAATGATGGACGTTTGGAATGCGACATTGAACAGAAAAAGGGGCTTGTTGCTTTACCAACAAGCCCCTTTGAATTCGAACAAACGGAATTTGCCTGCCTACCGGAAGACAGCGATGTCCGATTTACTGATCTTCCTTTTTCTCTGTCTCGCATTGGTACAGACCGAACCAGCTGGAAAAATGCCTTCCATTCTTGCGTGCTAGGCTTGATGAATTTCAATACTCTCTAAAAACCGAACGGACCAGCGTGGTCGGACCACACTAAGTCTTTCAGAAGCGATTTAATATCCGCAGATAAAACCTCGTCGATATTGTCTACCAGCCAAATTAATGAAAGGCAAGACATAGGACTTTCCTCGTTTGGGCTCCAAGACGATATGCAATAGGCATCAACTCGAACTTGGGGTATCGGGAACTCCGTGATTAGTCCAGTTTGCAGAAAGAATTGATTACTGTCGTTCTCATCTTTACCTTTCTGAAGCTGTTCGAGCATTCTCATAGTTCCCCGTTCTGTCGGTTCACCAGCACCCTGTATTCCAAAAGTTGGCTTTATGCGTAAGTCGTAGAGACGTAGGTAGCCGCCAACTTCTGTATTTTCAATTTCGATAAGACTCATGTTTTTGTTTTATCAGACTTCGCTTCGTCAGACTTTGGGTCCTCTGGCTTTGTC
>CAYZGP010000029.1:7865-55241 GCA_964478065.1 uncultured Pirellulaceae bacterium | reverse complement strand
CAAGTCGACCATTTCATTTGGCAATTGCACGTTGGGCATCTGCAGGATCCCACGTTCATCCGCATCAGGGTGGCCAGGTGAATACAACTCCGGAAAGGGTGACTGATCTGATTCCTTTGCCACCACCTGAACCCCACGGAAAGAGCTGGTCCCAGTTGCGTCATTATCAACGAGAGACGAAAACACCAGTTGCTTGCGGCGGTAGGGCCCACCGTCAGCAGATCGCGTTGAATTTGCATTTGCGATATTGTTGGCAACGGTTTCCATTCGCATGCGTTCAGCAGTCATGCCCGAAGCGCTAATGTTGGCGGCAGAAAAAAGATTTTTAAACATAATGGACTCCGTTCAACTTTCAATTGATTGTTTAAGGATTCCCATTTTCGCCCCTAAAAGCTGCGTTAGCGTTTGATAGGCCAACGTGTTTTTTTTTAACAATGCAATCTCGCGGTCCATGTCCACATTGTTTCCGTCCGATCTCGCTGGCAGTCCTGGCGTGTTGACCAGACTGAATTCCGCATTAAGCGATTCGCCGGTTCGTAGATTTTTGATGTTTGACATCAACTGGTCGAACTGTAACTCTTTCGCTTTGTAATTCGGCGTGTTCACGTTTGCCAAATTCTGGCCAGTAACACGGTGGTTTTGTTCTGCAAATCGAATGGCGACTTGAAGATGATGAAATTGTGAAGATATACCGGTCATATGGACTGCATCGGTCCGGTTGTGTTTGCCACTTCAAGGTATAGCCGAATATGGCGGTGTACCGCATTGGTGGCACGACTCCACACTCAAGGGGCTCAAAATTCTTGACGGCTCGGCGCGTAGAAGCCGTTAAGTATTCCGTCTTTGAGACAACAAACCCTCAGCCGTTTTGGCGAGGGCCCGAGATCGCCCCTCGAATACAACCGACGCCGGGACAGCCCGGGTGGCATTGGCATCCATTCACACGATGCCCTCTCACACTGACCGCCACGATGTTCGAATGGCCTTGCCAAACCTGAACCAAAATCTGAGGAAATAATTCATCGTTTCCAAATGAGCGGCAGAATTTCTAAAAATTTTAGATTGAAAAGCGGATCTGGAATACGCGTCAATTTTCTTGTCACTTAAGACCTCAATCTTGATAAAGGCGATGAGTTAGAGGGCAACGCATTCACAGCAAGAAAGCATTGCCGAAACCCGGAATTACATTTCTGATTCCCATATTTACTTGAGGTTGGCTCATGGACATCGCAACCGTATTTGGACTTCTGCTTGGCTTCGGATTGATTTTTACATCAATCGCGATGGGCGGCGGCAGTGGCCTGAGCGCGTTTATCGATGTGCCTTCTTTGATGATCACTGTCGGCGGTTCGTTTGCCGCTTTGTTTATCAATTTCCCACTCAAGGTATGCCTGAGGTCTGCATCGGTAGTCAAAAAATGCTTCCTCACCAAGCTCCCAGAATCGAAGGAAGTGATTTCACAGTTCAAAGATCTCGCCGTCATTGTTCGCAAGGATGGAATGCTGGCTTTGGAGAAAGAGCTTGAGGGCATCAAAGACGATTTCATGAAACGTGGATTGGAAATTGTTATCAGTGGTGCGGAAGAAGACCAGATCCGTACGATTTTGGAAACCGAGCTGTCGGCTATCGAAGCCCGCCATATGACCGGAAAAAAGATTGTTGAATCGACAGGCGCCGCCGCACCGGCATTCGGCATGATTGGAACGCTGGTCGGACTGGTCCAAATGCTTCAGTCACTCGACGACCCTAGCAAGATTGGTGGCGGCATGGCAACCGCTTTGTTGACAACGCTTTATGGCGCAATCATCGCAAACGTGGCTTGCATTCCCTTGGCGGGGAAACTGGAAACTCGATCACAAGATGAAGTTCATTGTCGAGAATTGATGATTACCGGAATCGTATCGCTTGCCCAAGGCCTTTCACCTCGAGCTGTCGAAGACAACCTCGTCGCATACTTGTCACCAAAATCTCGCCAAACGATTCAGAAAGACGCTGCCTAAGTCGCCTATCGACTGTCATATTCAGCTGGAGTTTCAGATGGCCCGAGACAAAAAGCCCGCAGATCCACCCGGAGATATTCCAGCGTGGTTCATGACTTATAGTGACGTGATCACGTTGCTAATGACATTCTTCATCCTGTTGCTGACTTTCGCGACAACTCAACCGGAACGCTTTGAAAAATCTGCTTCTTCGACTTTTGCATCAGGATCAGCCACTGGTGTCGCTGGTGAAAAATTACCCACCGACAACGATTCCTGGGTATCCAGGGTACGCAAGCCCTCAGCGAGACTTTCCATGCGCGGCGCAGAAATGCCTTCGATAACCAAACAGGCTACAAAAGCTGCGTTTGGCGAGGGCCTGAGATCGCTTAACGAAGAAGAAAAAAAGCACAACGAACACACAACACATTCGTTCGAATTGCCCTTTGTACAAATGTTCAACCGAGAAGGACTTCTCACTGATCAGGGCGCTGACATTTGCAAAGCGCTTGCTGATCAGTTGGAGGCGTTACCGTTTCAAGCCTCCATCCAGTTCGCCGATGAGACACACACCAAACCCATTTCCGGAATGATGGAACATTTTTTCCATTTCGAAAAAACAAGACCAGGTCAGCTTTCAATGAGCTTCACGAAACACGGTTTAAATAAAGAGAACATTCGCGTTTTGGTCAGACATTTCAGTCCCAATAAACGGTAACAAGAAAATCAAGCTATGAGCCGAAAGAAAAAAGATCCGCCAGCTCCGCCAAGTAAAGCCTATTTGGTTTCGTTTGGCGATACGATGACCGCTCTGCTTGCGTTTTTTATCGTTCTCAATTCTTTCGCCAAGGAGCAAACGGGCGCAAACATGCATACGGGAACGGGATCGTTTTTTAACGCGGTGTCATCCAGCGGACTTCCCGGAGGAAATTTCGGAGACCGCTCCCGTATGATGAGTCAAAGAAAACAACCATCCCCCGTCTACGCATTTAGTGATCCCGATCAGACCAGGGACCACCACGAACAACTCGGGCCAGACGAAGACGCCGACTTGCAGCGTATCATTGATCGTCAAGCCGATGAGTTTAAGCGTTACTTGAACAATATAAGCAAGCAATTTGACGTCTTGGAACAACGGCCAACCCAAACGCAAATCGTACTCGACTCTTTCGAACAATTCGAAAGGCAAAACGATTCAACTCCTTATCAGCCTCTAAAAGAGAATGCCATTCAAGTGGCTTCCGAGGCGATCACCAAACTTCTCAATGGTGACTATGAAGTCGAAGTCGTAATATGGGCCAACATGCCTTCCAGCCTCGCGATGCAAAAAGCCATGGAGCGTTCGTTTGCTGCACAAGAGCAAATCGACAGTTTGTTTCTCCTTTCCGTTAAGCAGCGATCAAGGCTAAGTTTTTCTGCTAAACCGTGGCTTTTCTCAGACGCAAAACGGCCCAAGCTTTCTTTCATTCTGTCGCAAATGGACTCCAGCTACTAACGCGATAGCGACCAACAGTCGTCGTTAACCGAAACACAGCCACCTGATCGGCGGGCTCGCGAAAGTTAAAAAGCAAAAGCAAAGGTGATAAAGGCCTGAATTCTGGCGCACCCAGCTGCCCTAACATCAAAACTTGATGCACCACTAGTTCCTTCTAAATAAGATCGGCAGACTGTCTCGGTTGAACCTGAACAGTAGGCAAGCATGGTGTCGGGATGTTCGGAAGGTCAAAGTTCTTGCAGACTTGATTCCGTCCATTTTTCTTTGCTTCATAAAGCATCTTATCTGCTGCTTCCAACAGCTGTTCCAAGGATCCTGGGTTGTCATGGCTGTGGATTGCAACACCGAAACTTGCCGTGATCTTGATTTTCGAACCATCTGACAGACTAATGTCGAGAAGTTCAATTGCCTTCCGAATTCGTTCGGCGATTAACACAACGTCTTGGGGCAAGCAATCGTGGGCCACGATTACAAATTCTTCGCCGCCAAATCGATAAACAGAATCGTATTTTCGGATCTGATTCTTCAGCTGCTGCCCAACCAACACAAGCACACTGTCGCCAGCCGCGTGACCAAAGGTATCGTTTACCTTTTTAAAGTGATCGATGTCGACCATGATTACGACAAAGGGTTTTTGAAGACGTTTTGCACGCTCCCATTCGTTCGGCACTTCCTCGTCAAAGCCACGTCGATTTTTCACACCCGTCAAGCTATCGACCGTCGCATTGATTTTTAACTTTGCATTTTGCTCACCCACCACAGTGTTTTCGGCGTGAAGCCCCATTGAAATCTCAACAACGCCCTTCCGAGCTCGTTTTTCCATGCTGGCAAACGATTCTGAATGGCTTGAATCAACACGAAAGACGTCTGCAAGGCAGCACCAAGCTTCATTGGCGCTGTCAAATAAGCTGGCAAACGCGTCTGAATCGACTCCGAATGATTCGTTTGCAAACGACTTGCATTGGTCAATAGTCGCTTGCTCCACTTCCCTGGCCAATAAGATTGCACTCATCTTCTGAGCCAGTTTTAACGTGAGGGCACAGTCTTTGATCTGTTCGGCAGCATCCTCAGTGGATTGTTTTCCAGCCAACGCCAAAGCCGCAACGAGTTCGTCTGGGAAATTCCATTTGGTCAACATCTCAACTCCCAATTCCAGATGATTGAGAGACCATTCGGCGGACTCAAGCTCACCAAGCGCGACGCCTGTTTCAGCGGACAGAGCAACCAGCTCGGCGTATCGCTTTGGAAAGCCATGCGCAAAACCAAGCTGACCAATAGCGAGCATCAAACCCAGCAAAAACTCTTGTCCGCCATCTCGATTTTGCGATTCGGCAATCGTTCGTGCCGCCACGGCAGTTGCAAGTGAGCGGCTCCAAAACTGGTCCAAATCAAAACCAGAATTCTGCATGCCAATGGTATCGACAAGCGAAAATGATAGTGCCAAAATTTTTGTCGCTCGCAATCCGATGTTCATGATTGCCTGGTGAACCGTGTCTACTCCTCTTGTTCTTGCAAACATCGGCGAGTTGCAATACGCGATCAACTTTCCAGCCAGCACCGGGTCAGCGCCAATCAGTTTAGACATCGCTTTGATATTAACGTCGGGATCGGGAAACATCTCTAGCAGTTGAAACGCTACAGCAGGCGGGGAAGGAAGGTCGTCCGCGTTTAGCAGCGCTTCGATAACGTTATTCATTTTGTGTTCTCAGTTGATGCCAGTCTGAATCGTTTTTGAAGTGTGAAGCAGCGAGACTGGAGAATGCGCGCCAAACAAGTCCCATTAACCTTGCTTGGCCATGCAATCCTTCCACAAACATCACACGAGTTTTCCGATTGGAGAAAACAAAGGGCTTTAGAGGAGTGGTCGAACCAGCTCACAACGGCTTGCTGTAAAACACAGTTTTCAATTTGGAAAAGCGAACCGGACGCTACCAAATGCCGTATAACCGGCAATATCAGACAGGCTTACGATTGAATCTGATAGTCAGCGGCTGTATTCGTTAATAGGTGAGGTGATTAAGCAGCCGTCCACTCGTTTAGTTTTTCGAGGACCTCGTCATAGACCAGCACTCCAATGACTTCGCGGTGCACGTTGCGAACTGGAATAACAGGCTGTTTGGATTGAATGAAAATCGAGATTGCGTCCCCTACGGAAGCCCCACAATCCAAAACTCTCGGTTCGCGTATTACGATCGTTTGTTCCCGCTCCTGCATCGAGAGTGAGCGTTCGATATTCTTGGTAGAAAGCACATTTGTTATCTGCCCGCGTTCGTCGATGGCGATCGCGTACTTTACGGATTGGGCCTTCATCAATTGAAGTGCCATTTCGTATGAAATTGTTGATGGGACATTCACGTAATGAGGTGTCAGATATCCCCAAACAGCCAACCCTGCATCTGAGTCGCGATTCGGGTTAACCGGCGCTGGACCGAGGGAAATCTCATTCATATTCGGTCGCCCCCACTCAGTGAAATAGTTGTATCCCAAGCAAAACACGGATCCCGAAAGCAAACATCCGAACGCTAAAGTGAACATGTACACATCAATTAGTTCACGATCCATACAAGACGCGTACACGATCCAACTTACACAAGAAAACGCTCCCATGACTCCCATCCATACCAGCGAATTCTTGTTGTAAGACTGGGCTACTACGGAGCGTTCGCGAAAGAATGGGGTGGCTTGAGCCATTTTTTCCTGCATCTTAAAAGACAAACGTGTACACCGGCCTCAACATGCATGTTATCGAATCAACATTGCGAAACTTGCTAGTTACCGGACTAACACGACCAAATTTTTAAATGCTTCGACTGCCGAAATTTTCTCGCAATCCGAAGTTTATATTAAAGGCTCCAAAGAATTCGACTACCTCGCAGATTGCATCTCGACCGCAATTTGCGATGCGACGAACGCAAGCAACTGCGAGGGAGAGCGGTAGTAAATAGAAGGCCCGTTAGTCATCGTGCGCCCGGAGACAAATTGCTCGAATTGATTTTTTGTGTTTAGGTTCGCTGTATCCCAAGCACCATCGAGCCCAAATGTCACAACCGTCTCCTGACAATCAATAACAGCAACTGTCGCGCTAGTTCGTAACGATCCATGGGCTTGTAAATCGTTAACACGCACCAACGCGATTGCATCTGCACTATGCGAGCGGGATAAGTACGCAATTTCGCGTTCGTCAAACCTGCCATGCAGAATATTATCGGGAGTCGAGTGGAGCCGAACCTCGGGAGTGACCACTTCAAACGCTCCCGACGCGCGAATTTGTGTGGCCAGTTCGGCAATCAGCTTTCTCGATTCCTCGTAGTTTCCATTGTTCTGCCCTGACTCAATCATCAGGATTCGATTGGGTCGATTTGACCAGAATCGTGGTGAAACAAATGTCTGATAAGTCGGCGGAGTGGGCGCGACTTGTTCGGTGACAACGTTTCTTGCGAACAGTGGCTTGAAACGAAAACGCTGGCAGCCAGTGCAAATCATCACCAGCAAAACGGCCATCAAAACGGAAGAGCCAATCCATAATTCAACTATGTTTTTTTGCTGGGTCAGCATACTAAAAACCTATTCACTCTTATCATGTCAAACGAATTTAAGACAACGCTCGTCTACTCTTTGTTTCGATTGCGCGCCTTTGTAAGCGAATCCACCAGCACTTTGTCTAGCGTGCTTTCGATTTCCCGAAGCGACTTATCAGCAGTCTCTTGAATCGTGATTTTGTCACTCTCCAAGTCCTGAATCTTGACCTTCAGACTTGCGACGGTTTCACGAAAGGTAGCGTTTTGGCGGTTTGCCTTGGAAAGCAACTCTTGTGATTTTTTCAATTCAGCCTTTTGCGACTCGATCATTAAGTCAAGCTGTTTGAATTTCTGGTCATACTCTTTGTTCTTAAGTCGCAGCTGATCGATCTCCGCAAGTAGGCCAATCGCACGTTCGGTAGCCGTTGGTGCTTGCTGGCGCAACACAGCCCCCTGAATATTCAATCCCGGCGTGTGAGTGTTTGGCGAAGCATATGACTGTGAAGGAGGCGACTGTGAAGAAGGGTGCGACAAAGCGTGTGAATCCGCGGGCGTTAAGGGATGCGAATATTCATCAATGTAAGTCATCGTGTTGGCCGATTGGCTAACGGATCCCCCATTCATTTCTCTAGTTGATTCAGCAACCGAAAGATTCCCACTTGGTCTATCGATCGGGTTAGGTATCAATCTCGGAGTGGCGTAAACCTCTTGCTGCGTCGGAAAACTTACTTCAGGCTGCCCCGAATTCACAGGCTGCCGGTACTGCTCAATCGGCTGTCGCGTTTGAGTCGTTGGCATTCGGTTTTGGACTATTTGTGGCTGGAGCGGAACTGCTGGGAGCTGCCCGTGCTGTTGGTAATGGACGACTGGTTCGGATTGTGTTGCGGCCTCTCGAGCTGGAGCATGCTGCGTGTAGGTGGCAGAGCTTCGATGTTGGGGACTGTTGATCCACCGAGGGTCTGCCTGGTAATCCAAAGGTTGATTAAGCAGAACTCTTCGCGGCTCAGAATAAAATTGATTTTGTGATTGCGAAACATTGAATTGAGACGGATATCGCGCAGGATAAGGAAGCTCGTTTGCGTAGTTTTGACCTGCGCCGTATTGATTGGCGAAATTTGCGTTCGTGTTTGGTTGGACAGGAGCTTGGTATACCGCCTGAGTTGCGTTCCTGCGCCGGCGTTGGTTCGCGTTAGCCAACTGAACACGATGATTTGTCTGGGCGACGTCAGCAGCCGCGACTCGTGGCTGGACTACAACCTGCGAGAGCACTTGTTGATCGTTTGCCGACCTCCCTTGAGCAACAGGCGTTGTCGAATCTTGCCTCTCGCTTTGTGCCGTTTTTGGTAGCGCAACCAGTTTGTTCAAAGATGATGTCACGCCCTCCAGCCCGTTAGGAGGTGGTAGCCTTGCGCAACCACAAATCGAGAACGAGACTGCAACGGCGATCAACACCGGAGAAAAATTCGAGCAAGTTGGCTTATTCATAGTCGCACCTGATTACAATTTTCTCGCCACATGAGCATGTGACCTCGATTGACTCGACACACGCTTGGTTGCGGTTTACTTTGATACTAGGCTCGCAGCGGTCGAGCTGAGGTCCAATTCGGATTTTCCCCCCTTTGCTCAAGTGAGCGTCCTTTGAACGGAGGTACTTCGTTGGATTGGATGCCGATGTCGTCATGTTCAAAAGCCTGTCTTTAAATTGATGCGTGAACAAGTTCTTTCAAACGAAATTTGGCAGATGCCAGATTCCGAGATGCCCTTGATTCCGAAATACCGATGACTTTTCCGATTTCCGATAAGGTCAGGTCTTCGATAAAATAAAGCGTCAACACGAGACGCTCGCGTTCGGGCAATCGTTCAATGCAGTCCGCAATTACTTCTTTTAACTCGTTGGTTTCCAGCGCTTCCCCTGGCCCGGATTCACCCGACCGCCAACCTGAGTGCACATTACAAAAAAGATCATTCCACGCTTGTGGTTTTGAAAACCTCATGGCTTCCAGAACTTGTTGAATTCTTTCAACCGAAAGTCCCGTTTCAGTCGAGAGCTGCTCGGGAGTCACTGGCGACTCCAGCCGTTCATATGCAGACTTTACTTGTTTGATGTCAGCCAACATCTGCTGCGGCACGGGTGAATTTTTCCGCATCTCGTCGACGATCGCACCGCGAATCCGCGGATAACAATAAGTTCGAAAAGCCACTCCTCGATTGGGATCGAATGTTTTTGCCGTTTCCACCAACCCAACAATCCCAGCTTGTTCCAAGTTTTCACGATCGTGGTTTGGCGGTAAACCAACCGTCAGCGTGCTGAGGATTTTTCGCACGTACACAAGATTGTCCATAATCAATTGCTCGCGCAGCTGATCAATCGAAGTGTTTTGTTTGTAAGCCTGAGTTGCCGAATCCATGGCAGCGTTCTATTTCTTGGTTTCAAATATATTCTGTAAAAGTTGTTTGCCCGTCTAAGTGATTTTCTGCATGAGGAAAGCGGTCCTAGTCCCTTGTGTTGTTAGCCATGTAAATGACTCCCAAGCCAAACGAAACAATGGAGCCGATCAACACCGCCGACACCAATGCACGCCAGAGAATAATGTGTGGCTCCAATCCGATCGCAAGTCCTATCAACGAAACGACACTGGCAGTCAATAAGGCACTGACCGTTCCCAATGGGCCTTTGCGTCGAAGTCGTCGCGTTGCCAGGTTGTGTTCAAGTTTCATCTAGACATTTCTCCTGTGGGCGTTCCCGATACTGACGAAGATTTAGGTCGATCGGCGGAGCGTTGCCCATCGGCCGGTTTGTCTGATGCGTCAAAGATGTCGGCGTCTCGAATGACCGACACTGGCTCAATCAACATTTCGCCAGGAATTTCGTTGTATGCAATGATCGAAACCTGAGGCAGAGATCGATATACCGTTTGCCTCAACGCTCGGCGAATCGAGGAATCAACTAGCACTGCAGTCGGCTCGCTTTTCATGGATGACAACTCCCAAGCCTGCTTGCATTTGTCAACGAGCTTGGCCAATTGCTCTGGCTGCATCGCGATCATTTCTCCGTTATTATCCTGCCTCATTCGGTGCTCAAGTTTTGGCTCAAACAGCACAACACGAACGCGATCGTCAGTGCCGCGAAATTTGTCTACGATGATGGGGCCGATATCCGATCGCACTAACTCAGTGATCGCAGCGATACTGTTGGGCGCCGAAGCGTTCCTGTTAGAACTGACATGATGAATGGCCGATTCGATAATCTTTTCCAACGCTGAGATGGAAACCGATTCGCGAAGCAAGTTTGTCAAAATCTGGTGAAGAGTACCCGCTTTCAACATTTCCGGCTTGACTTCAGAGACAACCGTTGGCGCAAACTCTTTTAGTTTGTCCAACATTTTTTGCAAATCTTCACGACTAAGCAATTCGTGCGCATGCTTTTTCAAACACTCGCCAAGATGAGTTATCAACACTGTAGACGAATCAACCACAGTAAAGCCAGAAATCTCGGCGCGGCGACGATTGACTTCAGCAATCCACTTCGCCGGCAATCCAAACGCGGGATCGGTAGTGTCTTGGCCATCCAAATTAGCGGTTACATTTCCGGGATTGATTGCAAGAAACTCGTTAGGCTGAATCTTGCCCGTCCCAACAATGCGTCCACAAACCATAAACCGGTACTCCAGGACATCAATCTGGAGGTTGTCAATAATCCTGATATTAGGAACCCAAAACCCAAACTGCTTTCCAATGTCCTTGCGAAGCGTCGTGATCCGATCAACTAATCGCTTTCCTTTTTTTGGCTCGACTAGATGAATCAGACCAGCGCCGATCTCAATCACGATTCGATCATGCTGCAAAAACTCATCGAGATTCTGCTGCTCAGGCGATACATCGGCACCAGGCGATGTGGCAAGCTGTTCTTCTTCCGGTCCTGGCTCGTCGGATTCTGATTTCACTTTGCTGACCAAGATGAAAATCGCAACGGCCATCAATATGAAAGGCGTCTTTGGCAGTCCCGGCACCAATACCATGAGCAACAAAATCAGTCCGCCCGTAAACATCGCGCGGTGGCCTTTCATCACTTGACTACCAATCTCATCACCAAGATTCGCTTCGGATGAAGACTTGGTAACCAGGATACCCGCACTCGTTGCAATAATGAGTGCAGGAACCTGCGAAACGAGACCGTCGCCAATCGTCAAGATCGTATAAAGCTGCAGAGCATCGGTGAGCGCCTGCCCGTTGGTCATCGCCAACAAAACACCGCCCATAATATTCACGACCATGATGACGAGGCCGGCAATTGCATCGCCTCGAACGTATTTACTGGCACCGTCCATGGCACCGTAAAACTCCGCTTCGGAAGCCAGGTCTGCACGACGCTTGCGGGCTTCTACTTCATTGATCGCACCCACATTAAGTTCAGCATCGATTGCCATCTGCTTACCTGGCATGGCATCCAGCGTGAACCTTGCGTTGACTTCGGAGATTCGAGTCGCACCTTTTGTGATCACGATGAATTGAATGGTGACAAGGATTAAAAAGATCACACAGCCAACAATCAGATTTCCACCGACCACCAAATCGCCAAAAGTGTCCACGATTTTGCCAGCGTTGCCATCAAGCAAAATCAATCGGGTTGTCGCCACATTGAGCGCCAACCGAAACAAAGTCATCATCAACAACAATGACGGAAAAACGGAAACATCTAGCGGACGTTTTGCACTGAGCGTAACAAGCAACAACAAGATCGCCGATGCGAGGTTCATCGCCAAACACATGTCAAGAACAAACGTGGGCAACGGCACGATCAACACGACGAGCGTCATCAGAAATGACGCCGATAGCCATGTTTCGCTTCGCTGTGCGAATCCAAGATTTGTTGTTGTGTTGCTAATCAGTTTGCCTTTGAGTCAGTCTAAAACGGCTGCTGTTGGTAAAGAGTTTCCTGTTTGAAAATAAACCCGCGCGAGGGAATCCATGCCTTAAACGATAAAGCTGTTTACAATCGCCCTTGAAATCAGTTGCCACCCATCCACGAGAACAAACAACAAGAGCTTGCACGGAGTTGAGACAATCACCGGCGGCATCATCATCATCCCCAGCGACATCAAGACCGTTGAAATCACAAGGTCAATCAAGAGGAATGGTATATAAATACAAAACCCCATAATGAATGCGGTTTTTAGTTCGCTAATAATGAACGCGGGCACCAGCACTTTCAGTGGGACTTGGTCAATCGACTCTGGAGTTGGTGTTTTTGAAAGGTCAATGAACAGCTGCAAGTCATTACCGCGAGTATGCTGCGTCATAAAAATGCGGATCTCATCGGAGGCGACATTCCAGAGATCCATGACCTGAAAATCTTCTTTGGTTCCCTCGGACTTTTGCGCAGCAAGATAAGGCTGAATACCTTTTTCATTGATCTGCTCCATCGTCGGAGCCATTACGAACAGTGTCAAGAAAAACGACAGTCCAAGGATGACTTGGTTAGGTGGAATTTCTTGTGCGGCCAACGCTCGCCTCACGAACGACAACACAATGATGATTCGAGTAAACGCCGTCAAACAAACTAATGCCGCCGTGGCAAAACTCATCGCACCGAGGAAGAGTGCGATCTGCATCGGTGGCGCAAGTTCGCCGAACGCATCTGGAATCTCAGTTTGCCCTAACAATTGGCAATAGCTCATATATTGGCCTCCTTGCCTATTGGGTTAGCGTGATGACGAATACGATTTGCCCTGAAGCGCTTCTACCAACAAATCCTTCAACCCAAATTCGTTAAGGGCTTCTTCCATCCGCCGCTGAGTTGATTCAAGTGACTCTTTATCCGGCTCATTGCCCGACTCTTCGTTGTTGCCTGTCGCGGCCTTTGTCTTTGATTCCCCGACTGTGCCAAGCGAATAAGTCTCCGAGGAAGTTGGCTCGAAATGCTCCGCCTCCTCTTTGATTTCAGATTTTCCTTGGTCAAACAAACCTGCCCTTTGCACAGCCATCGAGTCAGACGCCTCGGAAAATGATTGAAGTGTTTCCGCAAATGATTTTGATTCGCTCGATGCTTCGTTTAAGGCCACCATCGACTTAATCCCGTCTTGATCACTTGCCACAATCAATCGTTGTTCACCCGCCTCCACGAGAAACAAATTAGCTTTAGGAGATAGACGAAGCGTCGAAGCGATCTTGATTGGCGACTCTGGCTGTTTTTTCTTTTGCGTGTTGCTGCGACCGAGCCACAATTTTGCAGAAAAAATAAATCCGACACCGACTGCCAAAACCAAACAAGTGCTCCATGCAATGCTTTGAATTAGATTTTGAATTCGCTGTTGATCAGACCGCTTTGCTTGCAACTTCTTAATCGCAGACGACGACTCGCTATCGCCATTCGCTTCCAAAACTTCGGGATTGAGAGCTTGATCCTGGTTCCGTTTCGCAGCCGTATTATTTTGGTACTCAGCCAACATTTCCGCCAAGGACTGGGTTTGACCGGCTGGTTTAATTTCAGCAGGCGAAACTTCAGTTGCCCCATTGGGAGCGACCGAAGTGTATGCAGCGTGCGCAACACTTGAATCCATACCGTTGTTGGCATTGGCTCGCTCTTGGGTTTGTGGAGCGTTCGAATCAACTCGCGGAATCCGACGATTTAACAAACCAGGTTTGCTTTGGTCGGGTTTAGGAGCGACTGCAACAGCCTCCAACCGTAACGGGTTGCCAACCTGAGCATTGGCAAAACCACTCATTCCAAAAAACGGAATGGCGATTAAGAGACCTAATTTCGCAACGATGAAATTCATATTAAGCATGCTGAGGACTGTTTTTTTCGGTTCAAGCAATTCAAAAAGCTATTTCGTCGCATAGACCTTGGTGACACGAATGGCGAAACATCCGTTAACAACAACCACTTCACCACAGGCCAGGGCTACGCCTTGAGCAATAAGCTCGACGGGACTATCAATGTCCCGATTTAGTTCAAGCACGGACCCTTCCCCCAAATTCATCAATGTTTGAATGGGAATTTCAGCGCGCCCCAACTCAGCCGAAACCGCGACTTTGATGTTTTGAAAACGGCTAAGCTCAGATGGCTGGTCGGGCCCATCTTGATCATCCGAGAATTCCTGAAATTCTGGCGAACTCAAGGTTGCTTCTGACTCGCTGGCTTTTGACTCGCTGGCTTTTGCATCGTTAGCTTCTGCATCACCGGATTCGACGCCCTCTGTCTTCACTGACTCTTCCAGCGATTCCTCTTGTTCATTCAGTCTCAGCGAGGCACTTTCGGATTCTTTGATTTCAGTGTTCATAAATAATTTCAATTAGTTTCAGAAACGATCTTTAACGCTTGTTTCGAAGCCACCCGGCCAGGCCAAGCTCGAAAAGTCGGCTCATGGTTCACGAACATCAAAACTGGATCTTCGACGCTTTGCTCCAAAACGATAATGTCGCCCACAGAAATCGAGACCAAGTCATCCATTACCAAATCAACACTCCCTAATCCCGCGCTGACTTCGACACCGATCTCGGCGATCTTCTCCGACGACAGCCGTTCGTTGTTTTTTGGCTTCGAGTCGCGTTGTGTTTCGACTCCCAATAGCTTGCTGGTTTCATCCTTTGCCAGAACAACGTGAATGTTTGCACTTGACTCACCGACCTGAATACAAACTCCAGACGCGAGCAATTTTTTTTCTGGTGAAAACATCTTGTTGCGACTGGGCTGCTGATCTACAGGACCGACATTTACGACAATTTCCTCGGCACCTTGCCACGAGTCCGCCATTGCCGTAGCGACCTGTTGCAATATCATTTCGCAGAGCGCATCCTCAACCGATGTCAACTCACGATCAACGATCTCGTCGGTGTTGCCGAGAATATCCATTAGCAAAGCCAGCAACTCAACACGATCAATGACCAGCATTCCAGTTGTCGCCGCAGTGGAGCTTGCGTTAGAAGTCGCATTGGCTGCGTCGTCGCTGAAGCTAATTTCCACCGCATATGCCGGTAGCTTCCACTTGCTCTGAAAGTGCGCGAATTCACGCGAGTCAACCAACAACTCGTTCGCCTGAATTTGAGTCGCTGAAAAGTTTTTCCAGTGCTCTGCAAACAACTCAGCGAGCTTTTGCATCCAACGACTCAACGCTTTTGCCAACGGACGTTCTACACGAGCGTTGGCAGCAAAATCGTAGACAAAATAAGGGCTATCGCTCATTGGATGACAAAGACCTCAAACAAGACTGCCCGAATTCGTTCGTGCCCATCATCAAAAAGTGTTTGATTTAAAAAATCGAGCATCTCGCGACTAACCCGATTCCGCCCGTGCTTGCCACGTAAATCTTCTGAACTCTTTTCCGCCATATTGACGTGTATCCAATTTTGGAAGATCACGCTCTTGGCTTTTACCAACTCTTCAATTTCTGCTTTCTCTGCCTTGGGAACTTGAAGCGACAATTTCATTCGCAAAAATCGACTGAAACGAGCTTCGTCCAAGTTAACAGTGATTTCGTTAAGCGCAATAAAGTCGACTTCCTCATCGGGATCCGGTGCAGCATTTTTTGTCTCTTGCTTTGTCTCACTCGGTTCGGTCGTCAACTGTGCGACTAACAAGGGAGTTGCCATACCACCACTGATTGCAAACACGACCACGACCAACCAGATCATCATGTTTTTCATAGAACCACTTTTTGCCTGCGGTTCATCGGTTTCTTGTTCAGCCATGCCAACTTTCAAAACAGCCGTTTATCACAACTGCTTTGACCTCCAAGTTTCTGAAAGACGCTAAAAACGAACGCTTTTTCCATCTGCAAGAACTTAGGGACAACCCGCATTCTCAGTTCAATCAGTATGGATATCGGACAGGTTCAGCCGCACGACCAACCCAGTCGTTACAACTTCACAATTCAGCGGTACACCGCATGAATGGCCCGTCGCCCTGACTACAGAATGCGGTACACCGCATTGAAGGTGATTTCAGTAACACGAATTGGATTGCGAACGCTATTGACGGAAGACCGCGCTCAAATGGTGCTCAGAAAAAAGTTCAACGGAGAGGAAACGTTTTCCACTGGTGTGCAACCGCCTATCGTTACGACCCTATCAAGCCGATCACTTTTTGTGGTTATGAACACTTAACATTTTCTGATGACGCGACATGATCAACGGACTTTACAGCGGCGCCTCAGCGCTTGACGTTTTTGGAAGGCAGCAAGAATTGATTGCTTCCAACCTGGCGCATCTCAATACGCCCGGCCACAAGCGAATGCTATTTTCCTTTTTAGAGAATAGCGAATCGGTTAATGAAGAATCAACGTCGCGACCAGGGACTTCGGTCGAGGGTTTTTCAACCGATTTCTCCCAAGGCAACCTCAAACCAACGGGACGACCATTGGACGTCGCGATATCCGGAGATGGTTTCTTCGAGTTTGAGCGTGTTAATGAAAACGTGTTCTCACGCGGTGGGCCGTTATTCCGCGACCCAACGGGAAAACTTGTCAACGCAGAAGGACTCGCAATTCTTTCGGAAGGCGAATCCATTTCCATTCCTCTGGAAGTCTCGGACCGCGATATCGTAATTGATATCTCAGGAACGATTTCTGCCAATGGCGAAGAGCTTGGCAAGATTTCCGTTATCAATTTTGATGACAACCAGCTTTTGGAGTCCGACACCCAGACCTTTTTTCTACAGGGTGAAGCGGAAATAGTTGAAGAAGGCGAGTTTCAGATTCTTCAGGGCTCAAGAGAACTTTCAAATGCACACCCTGTAACTGAGTTAATCACCTTGATCGTTGGCTCGCGCCGCCACGAATCAGCCAACCGAGTGATGTCAACGATCACCGACGCTCTCAAGCAAAGTGTCCGCGAATAACGTTTTTCAACCTTTACTCAGCACTTCATGACGAACCGAATTACCCGCGATCCTATCAAGGAGTTTGACATTGCTTAAGGCATTTTTCACCAGCGCGACAGGAATGAGAGCTCAGGAGCTACTCATCGATAACACTGCCAACAATCTCGCCAACGTTAACACGACCGGTTTCAAGCGAAGCCATATTGAGTTCGCCGACTTGATTTATGACGTTTCCAGTCAACCCGGCGCTCCAACTTCCGAAGGCCAGACGTCACCGATTGGTACGCAGATCGGAAACGGCGTACGTGCAGTGGGAACGACCAGCGTCTTTACCCAGGGCGTCCCGATTGAAACAGGAATTTCCACTCACGTTTCTATCGAAGGCGACGGATTTTTCAAAGTCACCATGCCTGATGGCAATCCAGGTTATACACGTGATGGTTCGTTTGTGCGAAATGGAGATGGCCTTCTGGTTAACGGCGATGGTCGTCCGATGGACCCAAACATTACGATTCCCAACACAGCCGAAGAGATTATGATTTCCGCAACAGGCGAAATCAGCTATCTCGAAAATGGCAACGTCTCGTCAGCGGGCCAAATTGAAGTCTTTCGATTTTCCAATCCCGCTGGTCTAAAACAGCAGGGCGGAAACATCTATCTCCCAACCGACGCCTCTGGTGTCGAGATTCCGGGAACCTCAGGGACGGCTGGTTTTGGAACGCTTCGCCCGGGTTCTCTTGAGGGTTCCAACGTAGAAGTCGTTTCGGAAATGGTTTCGCTGATCACCGCACAACGCGCTTACGAAATTAACTCACGTGCGATTCGTGCAGGAGATGAAATGTTGTCCAATACCAGCCAAATCGTTCGCTAAATTTTGGCTGACTTCGGGAATAACGTTCCATTCGTTTCTTGGTCAGGACGCTGTCGCATGTTCAATTTGCCAACCATAAAGATCGCAGTAATTCACGTAGCCATTGTCGTTTCGCTGTTCATATCGTCAGCCAATTTGGCGTTTGGGCAAACTGAAATTCGCTTGGCACAGCGTGAGGTGCGGTGCTTTGAAAAAGCCGTAAAGCTCAAGCACATTGCCGAAGTCTCTTCCACCAACCCACGAATCGCAGCCAAAATCAAAGAGCTGGATATTGACCAGATTGAGGAAGACCAGAACACAATTAAAGTTTCAAAGGAACAGGTTCGTATTCGCTTGGTACTTTCCGGGATCAAAGACAGCCAGTTTCAGCTGAGTGGCCACGATAGCTTGACCGTTGTAGCTGCCAGGCCGACTTCGAAACGCAAATCGGTTACCAAGGCACTGACAACGCAGATTGCTGAGCAATTTCACATGCCCCATTCGAACATTCAAGTCACGATCGATTCAAAATTTCAAATGCTTGACTCGTCAGGATTCGATTTTGATTCGATTCAAGTGCAGCAAGAGTTTGGCAACGAGCTCCCGTTGGGCAAGCGAAAAGTGGAAACAACGGTTAGGGACTTAAACGGTGAACTACAGGCCTTGCGAATACCAGTTACAGTTGCCGTTTTTCGTGACCTTGTTGTGGCAAAGAAAAATATCTCAAAAGGCCAAACACTTACACCCCGCGACGTGGTTTCTGTTCGTCGTCCCGTCATGCGTCGCAACGTCAAACTTGCTTCGTATGAACAGGTCCTTGGCATGCAAGCACAAACGGACATTCAGCAGCACGAATTAATCAAATCCAATCTTGTTCGACAAAACAAACCCGCTTCGTCGTTCGTGATAAAACGAAATTCCTATGTGAACATTGTCGCACGTCGAGGGTCGCTGTCGGTCGTACTCAAAGACGCCAAAGCACTTGAGAACGGAAAGATTGGCGAAAAAATCACCTTAGTCAACCCAAAGACCAAAGAGAGAGTTGTTGGGAAAGTGCTCGACTCATCGACAGTCGAAATTCGCTTTTGACATTCTCTGTCTCTTAAGTTTTTTTAAAAGGACTGACATGCTAAAGATAAACTCTAATCACAGAATTCAATTTTCATTCTGTCTGGCAATCGTTGGCAGTTGCTTTGTTGGCGCGGATCAACCCGCATCGGCTCAGCAGCCCTCACTGTGGCAGCGGCGAAACGCCCAGATGACAGACCTTTTCGCTGATGTTAAAGCACGTCGCAAAGGAGATCTTTTGTTCGTCACCATTAATGAACAATCGGACATCCAAAACACTGACCAACGCCTTTTGCGAAAACAAAGCAGCTCGGCCTCCGAAGGTAGTGGAACCTACGGATTAGGCGGAGGACTGGGAAACGCCAACGGCAACTTGAACTTTGACCATGAGACCGGTGCCGACCGTCAATTCAATGGCGATACGCAATTTCGAAGCGAACGAGAATTTATCGATCGGTTTACGGTGACAGTTGTCGACACGCTTCCCAATGGAAACCTCTTGATCCAGGGAACACGCAACGTCTCGCTCGAAGGCGACCAGAGAACGCTCGTCTTAAGTGGCATTGTACGGAGTGCCGATGTCAGCATCGCCAATGCGGTTTCATCACGGATGGTTTCCAATCTTTCACTTCGATATCACTCTGTTCCCAATGAGGGTGCAGAAAGAAAGTTTATCAACCAAGGTTGGTTTGGAAGGAAAATGAATCGGTTTTGGCCACACTAAAAAAGGCATTCTACGACTGGGCTTCAGCACCAAGTATTGATTACAGCCCATTTGAAATTCCCAAGATTCAATTCACATTGAAGAATCAGATGAACACCAACTCAGCGTTGACTACAAAGATTGCAGCCGCGACCATTGTCGTTTTTGCAATTCTTGCAATTGCGAGATCCACAACATGCTTCGCCCAATCAGGTAACCGGCCAAATTTTGCGCTGACTCCACCCCCAATTCAGACAGTGCCGCCATCTCACGCTGCACCGCTGAATACCCAATCTGGTGCTACTGCACTTCTTTCACCCAACTCTGGGGCATCGGTTCGCATCAAAGACATAACGACAATCGAAGGCCACCGCGCAAACCGCGTCACAGGAATCGGTTTGGTAACTGGTCTCAAAGGCACTGGCGGAAACTCGACGATGACTCAAAACCTCGCCAGAAACATGTTGAGAAATTTTGACATTCTGGCCAATGAAATCCCGACTGAAAATCTAGCCGCCGTGGCAGTCACTGCCGACATTCCGCCGTACGTTCGACCTGGAGAAACCGTAACCGCAACGGTATCAATTATTGATGGTGTCGGATTGTATGGCGGTGAACTTCTGTCAACAACGCTCAAAGGGCTCGATGGTCAGGTCTATGCCATAGCCGGTGGTGCTCTTGTGCTGGGAGGATTTTCTGCCGGAGGAGAGGGCGCTTCGGTTTCAAAGAATCACGATACGGCCGGAAAAGTTCAAGCTCGTGTCGAAGTCGGTATCCACAACGGCCCCGCTTTCCCCGGCGACTCGATATCCTTGCTTTTAAACAACAAAGATTATTCAACAGCGTTTCGAATCGCCACAGAAATCAATCGACATTTCCCTAACCACGCCAGAGCCACTGACCAAGGAAAAGTAAATGTCTTTTTCCCAAAACATTTTCGCGGTTCGAAGTTGGATTTCGTCGTCGCAATCAACGGAATGCGAGTAGTTCCTGACATCCCGGCACGAGTCGTGATCAACCAAAAATCCGGCACCGTTGTTGTGGGCCAAAACGTACGGCTTTCTCAAGTCATGTTCGCTAACGACAGCCTCATTATTGCCACCGCTGAAACGCCACAAGTTTCGCAGCCCGCTCCTTTATCGCAAGGCGAAACCGCGGTTGTACCGCGAACAGAAGTCAACGTTTCCTCGACGGGAGGACGTTACAACGTACTAAATCAACAAACGACGGTTGGCGACCTGGCCGCGGCCCTCAATTCGCTTGGGGTATCTCCGCAGGATCTGATTTCGACATTCCAATCCATTAAAAATTCCGGCGCACTTCAAGCCACATTGATCATCGAGTAGGAAATTCAAATGAACAACGTTCCAAGCTTGGCTTCGGTATCCAACTCCTTTGATACCAATACGCTTTCAAATTTGAAACTGGATTCAAAGCCTCAACCGCAAAGCGTCGAATCGGTCGCCAGTGAGTTCGAGTCTATTTTCCTTTCGTTGATGCTAAAAGAGATGCGCAACACGCTTGACTCAGAAAATGGTGGGCTTTTTGGAAAGGAAGGCAGCGATACGTTTGGCGGAATGTTTGACCAATTCATGGGACAACATCTCGCCCAAGCCCAACCGCTTGGGATCGGTGACGCCATCAAAGGCTACTTGAACAACGCTGAATAACGCTTGAATGAACCAAACCATTAGATCGTTAAAGCGTTAAATCGTTTTAAACTGAATAATTGACGTAACTGACAACCCTTCTCTAAACAAAAGAGTCACGACAGGCTTTTTCCTGACAAGTGACTTTGAAATTACTCGATCACATGCCGTACCCAAAATTCAAACCTACCGAGGCATCTATGACCGAGCAACGCAACGACAGTGAGATCGTCGTAAAAACCCAATTCATCATCGACCATCTTGAAAAGGAGTCCGAGTACCTTGATACGGTATTTGCATGTAGCAAAGAAATTCAATCATCACTGCGCAAGCATCGTGAACAAAAGCCAGCGGCAACGGCAAACAGAAACGGAACGACGACGCTGAATCTATTGTCGTTCACCCCCGAGCAAAAGGAACGCAATCGGGAGTTGACCGAGATGATGAATCGAATTCGAACCAGAATGTCTGATAGTGTTGAGCCAATCCTGCCAAGCCGACTGCAATTCGTCCAGACGCTTAGGTCACTTGTTCCAGAATCAGACCGCGCTCCTTCACTTAGCGCTTTGTCGAAGTTGGTTGATGAGCCCTTCCGATCATCACTGCGGGGCTTGGGCGAAGAAATTCGTGCAAAAGTACGTAAAGTCCAAGCCGTTTCGATGGGCAACCAAGCCGTATTGATTTACACGATGGATTTTATCAACCGGCTACTGACCGGAATTTCATCTGGCGACCAATGCTATGGCAACAGCTATAGCTCAACTGGCAAAACATTCTCACGATCAACAGGTAATTTCGTTCAAACAAATGGTTAAGACAATATGAGCCTATGGATAGGATTCTCGGCGCTTCAAGCCAGCCAATTCGCGATCAACAACGTTTCGCAAAACCTGGCCAACGCAAGCACCGAAGGATATCACCGACAGGAAGTCGGATTGCAAACCAGTCAATCACAACTCATTGGAGGCCAAATCGTTGGCAGGGGTGTCGAGGTTAGCCACGTCAGCCGATTGCGCGACCAGATTGTTGAAAGCGCGCTTACCAATTCAATTGGTGACCTCGAGGCAGTCAATCAACAACTCAATATTGAATCGACTATTGAGTCGATCCTTGCACCCGGCGAAAGAAGCATCCAAACCGTTCTCACCGGTTTGTTTGATAGCTTGGCAAGGCTGTCTGCCAACCCAAGCGAAAATGCGCTTCGTGATTCGGCACTTAACCAAGCCAACAATCTCGCGGAGCAAATTCAAGAAGTTTCGAGTAATCTGATTGAACTTAGAAACGACGTTCGCCGCCAAATTGACACCGAACTGGATCTTGTAAACCAAGACCTCAGAAGCTTGGTTGAATTGCAAAATCGAATCGAAGCCGATCGAATTAACGGCAGTCCCAATGACCTGCTTGACCAGCGAGATCGGCTCGTCAACTCGCTTGCCGAACGGATCGACATCCAACGCTTCGAGACGCGTCAAAACCAATTTGGCCTCGGGATTGCAGGTAGCTCAATCAGTGTCGGTCTGGTCCCAATCGAATTCGAATCATTCACTAACGAAACGGGAAATGTTGAGATAAGAATTGCGGGAACGGACCGGACGGTAAGTTTCCAAAGCGGCAGAATTGCAGCACTGGAAGAATCCCACAATAGCTTGATCAGTGAATACTCAAACAAAATTGATGAGTTCGCCAAGACGTTAATTCGTTCAGTCGATCAAGCACACGCAGCAGGCGTTGGATTGGACGGTCCATTTTCAATTCTAAAATCGACCAGACCCGTAAGCGATGTCAACGTGCCGCTCACCGAATCGTCGTCGTTTCCAATCGACAATGGCGAACTCGTGCTATCGATTACTTCACCAGACAATGAACAAAGAACGTCGACGATCTCCATCAACCCAGATCAAGATTCGCTACAAGACATCGCAAATAAAATTAGCGATTTGGACAACATCCAAGCGGTAGTTGATCCTCAGACGAATCAGCTCACAATCGTCGCCCAACCCGGTTATGGTTTTGATTTTACAGGCAACCTGGAGACGATTCCCCGGCTTACGAATTTTTCTGGCAGTTCGATCCCTAAAATTGCTGGCGACTATCAAGGCGATACCAATCGAGTGCTTACCGTTACCGCGAACGGTGCTGGTGAGATCGGGAAAACGCCAGGGCTTACCGCGACAGTCACCAACCCGGACGGACTTGTTGTAGGTGAAATCAACATTGGAGAAGGCTACGAAGCTGGAACCGAAATCGCTTTAGAAGACGGAGTCTCGCTTACGTTTGATGCCGGCAGCATCAATGCAGCCGACTCCTTTGACGCCGTCCTGGTTGCCCAATCCGATTCGGCGGGAGTACTTTCTGCGTTGGGGCTCAACAACTTTTTTGGTGGGACTGACTCGTCTGATATTTCGGTACGGCGCGACTTGCTTGATAACTCGGCCCGACTAGCTACTTCAAAAAATGGCGAAATCGGTGACACGGGAAACTTGGCCGATATCATCAGGATTCGAGACTCGAACATCGTCGGCGACGACCAACTGAGTTTTGATGATTATCTGGCAGAAACGAATTCCGAAATTGGATTTCGTGTTCAGTCATCGGAAAGCTTTCAATTTGCTCTAGCTGAAATCAACTTTCAATACCAAACCGATCGTGACTCGACGTCAGGCGTAGACATTAACGAAGAATTGCTGAATCTGACGCAGCACCAAACTTCTTACGAAGCCGCAGTTCAGGTGGTGCGAACGTTGGAAGCAATGCTTGATGACCTTTTTCAAATTATCCGGTGATCTATGAATTTTCGAGTAACATCATTTTCGAGTAGTAGCCAGACGTTGCGGTTTGCGTCTCAGTACCGGGCAAACATTCACGATTATCAAAGACAAATTTCGTCGGGATTCCGAATTGAACGTCCATCCGACGATCCTGTCGCATATCGTCAGGCTTCTTCGCTGTCGGTACGACTTCAAGAGTTGGAAACGGAAGCCTTTTCGATTATTGATTCGGAATCGAAGTTGAATGCCACGGTTTCGCAGCTTCAAGAAACCAACAACTTGCTTGTGCGTGCAAAAACGCTGGCCCAGCAAGGCATTCAGGCAACGACACAAACGGAACGCAACGCTTTGGCGGTCGAAGCCGAAGGGATCCTGGTCAGTCTTCAGGATATTTCAAACACGCAGTTCTCCGGTGCATTTTTGTATTCTGGAACAAATTCCGATCAAGCACCTTACGAGTTTGATGCCCCAACCGTCGCAGGTGCAACACTTGACGTAAACTATCAGGGATCTGCAAACAACAGCCGAGCCTACATTGGCGACAACCTTTCTTTTGATACCTTCATCGCGGGCGATGAAGTTTTTGGGCAATCCAATCGCACTGCGGCTTTGATTCACGGGAATACCGGAGCAGCGATTGGATTTGGAACGGACACCCTGGTCGGTCGGGCCACGCTTCAAGTACGTCACACGACAACGTCCTACCAGGGAACTTCTGGAATCGCGGCTGCTGCAAGTTCGGCGGCCAACGACACGCTGCTTGGTGATTTTGGACAACATGAATTGATCGTTGTTGACGAAAGTGGCACCGGTGATTTTGGAACAATCACATTGAACGGCGGAACAACGATCGAGTGGACAAGCACGGATGCAGAGCTTCAAGTCACCGCAAAAAATGGTCAATCAATTTTTGTTGACACCACTTCAATTCAAGCCGGGTTCAATGGGGCAGTCGATTTTGCTTCTTCGGGTACGTTGAGCGTGGATGGTGGCAGAACTGAAATCCCAATTGATTTCTCGGAAAGCCAAACGATCGTTGATTCTGTTTCCGGAAAACAAACGCACATTGATACTCGGGGCATAGATTCTGTTGGAGATGAATTTCTGGAATTCCCCGGAACCTCTGATGCTTTTCAAGTCTTGTACGAATTGGCTCAAGACCTTCGCAACACACGAGGGTTTGATGGCCATGAAGCTGCAGCAGCATTGGATCGGCGCCTCGGCGAGCTAGGAGCCCTTTCCGATCATGTGTTGGAAACTGTGAGCAAGCAATCGGCAACATTGCTGACACTTGATCAACTGGAGATTCGAGTTCAAGATCTGCAATTGGATGTAGAGACAAGCCTAAGTGAGCTTCGCTCAACGGACATTCCCGATGCAGTCCTACGACTCCAAAACGACCAAGCCCTACTGGAATTCACATATTCGATCACAGCTCAAATTGCGTCAACGAGCTTGATTGATTTCCTCCGGTAGCCCTGGAAGCACCAAGAAAGCACCTCTTTACCGAGTCGTTTATAAAGTAGCTCGATTCTCCAAACCGTCTATCACAAGTTAGCCGGCACTTGGGATCCCCGCAGCGCACGAAAAAACCGAGTCGTGTTAAGGACTCGGTGTTTCGGGATCAACCAGTACACTTGAGAGGATTCGAACCTCTAACCTTCGGTTCCGTAGACCGATGCTCTATCCAATTGAGCTACAAGTGCATTTTTTGGTGGTTTTGGGATGTCGCAATGACGTTCCGCAACCAATCAAAGACAGAAATATATCTTCAACACTACTTATCGTAAAGAGCGGGGGAAAGCTTGAATGTTCGCCCGTTTTTTGTGTTCTTCAAAAGATCTTATTTTGCCAAAGCCAGAAGTTCGAATTTAGATACTAATATCTCCAGAAAATTTTTGGGAAATTGCCGACTTTCTCAAAAAAGAACCAAATTTTGCCTCAATTTTGAACGCGATTTGCACACGGATTTTTGACGCCAGCCGAGTCTACGACAGAGCGAAGCTCAACTCGGTAAACGAAACCTACAAACGATCAACGTTTCGCCGTTTTCTGTTGATGCCTAAACACGATGTATAAGGCGGGTATCAGACCAAAAAAACAAGCGTGCTCGACACACTAAAACAAAACCCACTATGCGGGCTCGGAATTCAAGGGCTCGGGTCTGGCCGAAAACAATCTCAAATATCCAAACACCAAAAAGGCAACCAGGAATCCGACCAGTGGACTGTATCGGTAGCGGAGCACGAGCGCATCGATATTGTCATTGAGCAACATAAACGATAGCGGCCCAACGATGACGCCGCCCAAAAAGCCCGCGGTGATCACGGGTCGCGTTTTAACGCCAAACATCAAGGGCATTTTTTTCCAGCCAGTTGATGCGAGGCCCTGATAAAGCCCTGCCCAAAAACCGATCAGCGCTCCCACCACCAATCCTGGTACATCGAGAAAGCTGTTTTGGATAGTTGGAATAATCGCACAAAAAAAACTCATCAGCAACATTCCGCCAATGATTCGATACAAAAGATACTGATATTCTTTCGTGTTGTTGCTGACCGCCCTCGAAACCATTCGCTCAACACCAATAAAGATACTTATTACCATCGAGCAAAACAAAGTACTGAGCACTATCCCAAACGACATGCCAATGAAATTGCGTGATGATAGTTGTTCGGCTATCGAATCGTTGGCAAATATGCCTAGCAAAACACCGACGAGCAAAACCGGGACCACATGAATCACCAGCGCGGCAACATTGCGTTCATAGTAATGAAAGACCAAAAAAGCAATCCAAGCCAGGACGATGAAAACCCAATTACTTGTTCGAACAGAAGTAAACCGGAACACTTCGACTTGGGCATTGAATGCAGCGAAAACCAATCCAGCAAGCGTTACCCAGACAAATAACTTTAGGATCGAAACTTGCGATTTGTCTTGTGCTGAATTTGGCACAGGTGTTGGGTGAGGAGAAGTCATTAATACTCGTCGGTAGAATCAACAACAAGAACAAAAAATCAAACTAAACACGCCGCTCCAATGCAACAGGCCTGGCAACTCAGAGCGCAACGCCGAAGTTGTAGTGCCTGCCTGCTACATCATGACGCTTTGCGTTAGTCTTCTCGTGTTTTTCTTTGTGTTCGTCTATTTCTCGTATTTCTTGCGAAGTCGATCTACAATTTTTTGCATTTCCGAGCGCTCTTTCGTCGACTCGGCAACTTCGATGGCACGGTTTTCAGCGAGACGCGCTTGACGTGTACGCTTCATCTCTCGCATGATCATGGCTTTGTGAAGTAACGCCTCGCCTCGCAAATCCGATGGCATCTGTGTGTCTTCGGAAAAATTGTCCAGCGTTTGCATTGCGCCGATCGCGTTGTCCATCGCAAATTCGGCGTCTGCCTTGGCACTGACCAACTCGATCATGACATCAGGATTGTTTCGAGCCGTTTTAAGGGCGGCATCGTAGGCGCCAATGGCCTCTTTGAATTCCTTTTTCGCCATATGCAATTCGCCCTTGGCAAGGAAAAGATACAACGCTGAATCGCCTGATTTGATTGACTTGTCAAGCAGCGCCATCGCTTCGTCGTGTCGCCCGGTTCCAACCATCAAGTAAATTTTCTTAACGATCAAACGCTCTTTGGTTTCGCCGGCAACGCCTTCAAGCCCAATCATCTCATCCAACAACGCATCGGTTCGCTTGTTGTCTTTGAATGTACGAACCAAATTCAATTTCATTTGATAAATCTGAAGCCGTTCGGCAGGAGAGAACTCAATCTCTTCCATTACGATATCGATGTCTTTGATCGCCAACTCGGGTTTCTGGAGCCGCGTGGCCATGACCAATTCCGTCATGATGATTTTGCGCATTTCGGCGTCTTCGGCTGCGTTCCATTTTTTTCGTAGACCAAGCTCGTTGTCTGCGTCCAAAGCAACGATCTCTTCAACGATGTCGGAATAATAGACATTGACGACTTCGGCGCGAATTTCGCTGATGGCTTTATCAAGTAGTTTGGCTCGTTCACCACCGCTTTTGCCTTCGGCTTCTTTCAGAAACTTGTCGCGATTGACGCGGAGTTGGCGGGCGTTTTCAAGTGTGGCAAGGTAATTTTGAAATCCGCCTTCTTCGTAGCCTTTGAACGCGAAGGGTTTGAGTTTATTGTCCGTCAAAACCAAAGTCGGAAATGCGTTGATGCCAAACTTTTCACCGTACTCCTTGTTTTGTTTTTCAAGTTTTGGTGGAACTGGAGATTTGCGGAGGTGATCAAGCTTGATCAAGACGTAATGTTTTGAGACTTCGAAAATGAAATCTTTTTCTGAAAGCACTTCCTCTTCCAATTTTTTGCAAGGCCGGCACCAATCGGAACCGGTGAAGAAAAAGATAATCTCTTTGTCTTCTTTTACCGCACGCGCAATCGCAGCTTTTGCATCGTCAGTAAACCCTTCGTCGGCAACACAAGTCGAGGCCCCCAATGACATCAAAGAAGTTACGAAAGTGATCGCAAGCAAACCAACCATTGCAGAAAACCAATTGGACTGTCGCCCAATTTGGTGAGGAAAGTCAATTCTCAAATTCATATCAGTCTTTCAATGGCTTTGTTTAGAGTGGGAACGAGTTGGGATACGCTTCAAGAATATTGGACACGAGCTCTACAAACGTTTACGCACGAAACCGAAAAACATTTGTAACAAGTTCGACAAAATTGCGATTAGCGGATCTTTTAACCACAACTCTATATTATCTGTGATTGCGAGCTATGACAATTAACTAACCAACGAGCCGAGAAGAACTTTCGAACGAAAAAAAGCCCTGAGTTACCGCCAATTCAAACTGGTAACCAATTATCTGGCTTGAAGTTTCGCTCCATTGACAAACTTTTGGTGAGATTTTTCGCCATTTCTATCGGCAACTATTCATCGTTTTTATTCTCAACAGAATTTGGCTTGGGCGACCTGGGGTCCGCAATTGCGTAAGCTTGGACTTCAAATGGGTTGCCTCGATAACAATCTTTTTTTCGCAACCAAAGATAAGCCGAACATCCAAGGTAAGCCGGTAGGAAAAGCGGCCCCCAAAGTTCGTACTGGCGAACGTGGACTTGCTCATGATCACGCGCGTTTGCCAATCCCTTTTCGTCCTGTCCGATGATCGTATGGCCCAGTGTCATCGCTAACACACCAGCCCCACCAAGCCGCTTGAGCAACCACGTGACCAAGCCGCCGGAAAATTCCAAACAGCCTCTGTGGATTTGGCATTGTCCGCCCGAAGCTAACCCCAACACCCCCACAAATATTCCCAAAACGGAGTTAGGCAGAACCCAAACGTAAAGCAACGCACGCAGAATCGGGTTGCTAACTACTGTACTGCGATAAGGAGAAATCATTGTTTTTGGATAAAAGGGAACGGCGATCTATAATTAACATCAGAAGACAAGTGGAATTCAAACCTCATTCCCATTTAACTAACCCTCCCAATTGCCAGAATTTGGTGCAAGAAAGATTTACAGCTAGCATTCCATCAAACAAGCCTTGGACAACCCGCGTAATGATTTTTACCTAGAAATAGATGTTTTAGTCAGTGTGAAAACTTACCAGCCTTCCTGCCCGCTCTAAAGTGAAATGAATTTACCACAGCTGACGCACTTTATTAACCGATACAATAGTGAGCTTGTTCCAGCACTTCCGCAATTTTGAATACGATGAAAAGATAAGAGTCACGGACGACCCGCATTCCTACAGAATGGAATTACGATGACGCGATCCAACTACAGTTACAAAATTCGCCAACACAATTTACGCTCGTTAATTACCCCAATTCGCCTAGAGTTCAATTCTCAAGACTGCCTTTCTGCAAGGCGCGATCTGCTCGGGCGGCTTATTGGCCAGCGACGTTTCCGAACTTCTTTCGCACTTTCTCTGTGCACACTGTTTGTTCTGTGCTTTAGCTCGATCTCGCACGCCGACAATCGCGCGATTGCGAAGCTTAAAGAGATTCAAGGCAAAGTCCAAACCGTTGTTGCGAAAAACATGAGTGCTTGTGTTTCGGTAACTGACGGAGTCGGTTTTGGAAGCGGCGTGATTGTCAACAAAGAAGGGCTTGTCCTGACCGCGGGTCACGTGATGGCAGCCAAAGATGGCGCGTACGAAATCATTTTGCCCAGTGGCCAAACGGTAAAAGCAAAAGCACTTGGCAAGAACCTGAACGCGGATGCGGGAATGGTTCAAATTCTAGATCCGGGGCCTTGGCCATTTGTTGACATGAGCGATGGCAAAAACCTTCGAACTGGCCAATGGGTCGTTTCGCTTGGCCACTCGGGCGGATTTGAGTTGGGGCGAACGCCACCTGTTCGCACCGGCAGGATTCTGGATTCAAAAGGCGGAATGATTTTGACGGATGCAGTTTTGATTGGCGGCGACTCAGGCGGTCCGCTTTTCGATCTTGAAGGAAAGCTCATTGGGATTCACAGTTCGATCGGAGACTCGGTTGCCGAAAACCGTCACGTGACGATGCCAGTATTCGCGCAAAATTGGGATCGTTTGAAACGTGGCGATGTTTGGGGAGCACTTCCTCAGCTTAACGAACCAAGTAAACAAACCAAGCGTGGCATCATTGGTGTTCGCGTCGACAAAACCGCCGTCAATTGCTTGATCAAATCTGTCGATGCTGGAGGACCGGCGGGTGAAGCGGGTGTTGAAGCCGGCGATGTGGTCATTGAATTTGAAAGAGTGTCAATCCAGAACGGACAACATCTCATCGATGTGATCAAGCGTCACCGGGCAGGTGAAGTTTGCAAAATGAAAGTCCAGCGAGACGGAAATATAATTGCGTTTGAAATGATGCTGCGGTAGATAGACTACGAAAAAGCAACTTTGAATAAACAACGATGGTCAAGCATTCACGGCTTGGAAGTAACGAAACCCGAAAGCGAAATTTTGAAATCGGATCCGACAAAACGACTCGGCAACTTGCAACGACTCAAAGGAATGAAGATGTTGAAAGCCAGAAATCTATTGATCGTTATCGCTATGGCGTTCATGCTCAACACGTGCGCGGTTTCAGTTGAGGCTCAGCTTGCCCAAGACGTTCGCGATGTGTTTGAAGGGATGATCCCGGATCTCGATTCAGATCTTCAGGAAAAATTTCGTGCGGCGATTAGGAAGGACACGGCGACTGTCGAATTCACGCCGGACGAATTCAAACGCTTTCGCGTCAACCCAGCCAATCCATTTGAAGGCCTTGAGCGGATCAAAATTGACAATTCGGGAAGCAACATTGCGTTGAAGTTTGAGCTTCCAAGTATGCGGAATCGTCAGCGTAGCCAGCTTGAGCGCCAAAGCAATATCGTGCTTTCGCAAATTACGGAACCCGTTTCGTCCACGGTCGTCAGTACCGTTCGCGTGTTAAGCAAAAACCGCCACGTCGCGATGGGCATCATCGTCAAAACAGACGGCTACATTTTGACAAAAGCCAGCGAAGTCGAAAATCGCAAACAGTTAATGGTGGAGTTGAATGACGGTCGTAAATTGGAAGCAAAAATCATTCGATCCGAAAACAACAATGACTTGGCGGTTTTAAAAGTGGAAGCCAACGGACTTTCGATCGTCAATTGGTCAGACACAAAAACAAAAACCGGCAGCTTTCTGTTAACGCCGGATATCGACGGCTCGGTTATGGCGCTGGGGACTTATAGTGTCGCCCCCAGGTCAACCAAAGCCGGCGAGCAAGCGTTCTTGGGAGTGAAACCTGAAACGACAACCAAAGGCGTTCGTGTTTCCGACATTAACGTCGGCAATGCTTCTCACAATGCGGGCCTGAGAAATGGTGACGTGCTGACGAAGCTAGGCGATGTCGTGATCACCGATGTGGCTTCATTGGTCAAGTCGATTCGTGATCGGCGACCTGGCGATACGGTTCAAATCGAATTCTTACGGAACGGGAAACCGTCAAAGGTTCAAGCCACATTGGCGGGGCGTGATGTTTCGGGGGAACAAGCTGCTCGGTTCAAGATGATGAATCGTCTTGGTGCAGTCCCCAGTCGTCGAGGCGACAATTTCCCAACCGTGTTCCAACATGACTCGCCGTTGTTCCCGGAACAGTGCGGCGGTCCCATCACTGATCTCAATGGAAATGTAGTCGGAATCAACATCGCACGCAAAGGTCGCGCTGCAAGCTATGCGATTCCATCAAGCCATGTCCAGACGGTATTGGCTGATATGCTCAGAGACAATGTCGCTTCGCGATAAATTGTGGATCGAATCGGCACGTTTAAACCTCGAGGATCGCGCGGGCCCATCAGCTCAAAATTAGATTGAGCAGATTGATGAAGCCTTGGAAAGCGCACTCTTTTGCCCCTCGCCCCCAACCCCGCACCGCATCAGGCAAGCCTGCTGTTTGACATTCGCTCAGACTTAGAACGGCTTACCGATACGTAACGAGAACTGGTGATCGTCTTTGCCCTCGCGCTCAAACGCCCGATAATTTGCGATCTAATTGTCTGCGATTGTTTTCTCGGCTCCCTCCAATCAACAGGCTTAAAAGAGCAAAAAGTCATTTGGACTTTTGATCAGTTCGAAAAGTTTGAGTTTGGTAACTCGGTGTCAAATTCTCAGCTTTTGGATGTAAAAAACAGTTTGCGATAAGCCATATTTTAATCATAGAATTGCTATCCCGGTTCCGCTTTACTTTTAAAGTTTAAGAAGACGATGAACAAATCAAAACTTCAATTCCGAATTGGCACATTGATGCTTTTGATTGTTCCAATTGCGATTGTTGTCTTTTTCGTCAATCGACATTACGAGCTCGGTAAAAGGCCGATCGATTGGCAGCCTTTGACGGAAGAGCGATTGGCCGACGAACTTGCCGAAGGAAAAACTGTCTTGGTTTTCTTCCGCGCGGATGCAATCATCACAGACCCGCACTATGCGGAAATGTTTGAATCAGCTGAATTCCGGCGAGAATTCCATTTGAACGGATATTCGGCGATGACAGAAAGCATGTATGGGGAATCGGGTATGAATTCGGTTCTTGAAAAAAGTGGTCGTTACACGAATCTCATAATTTATGACCCCAAAGAGCCGGATAAGTCGACCACGTTTCCGCCCGGAGCATTGCTATCCAAAGAAACAATTCTCGAGGCTCTCGAGCTGGGGATTGATTACAAGCGTCAGAGTAAGCTTGATTGGAAGAAACTTGATGCGCTTTACTAGAGCACAAAGTCGTAGGCTGGGTAGATTCCGAAAATCAATCCTGCTAACAACGCAGCAACCGTCACTGCGACAACTGGGCCCCAGGTAGTCGACGCGGTAAAACCGCAGATCTCGGCAGTCACGCGAACGCGTTATACGCAGCAGCGCGTTTAGTCACACTTTTTCGTGTTTGAATTTAAAAAAAGGCAAAACTTCAAATAACAAACTGGGTTTAATCCTCGTTCATCAATTTCCTATCCAAGGGGTCGCAATGAATTCGTTTTATGCTCGTCGGACTTTTCTTTTTAACCGCTTGGCCAAATCATTGTTCGGCCTTGTCATTTTTTCCACATGCATTTCCGTGGGCTTAACGACGGCATTGGGCCAGTCAAAATCCAAAGACATCTTCCACGCTCCATTTCGAATTCAAGCCGATGGTGAAACGATCGTCATAGGGAAGGGCGAGTTTGCTCACGCCGGGCCATGCATCGCTGATGTGGATTGCGACGGCGTCAAAGATCTCTTAGTCGGTTCGTTCTCCGGGAATTTCTGGTTGTTCAAAAACACCGGCTCAGATTCGGCGCCCGTTTACACTGCCAAAGGTAAACTCCAAGCGGGTGACGAGGACGCGATTGTTCCTATCTACTGATGTATCGCTTCGAGTCCACAGTTCGTGGACTACAACAATGATGGAATTCAGGACATGATCAGCGGCTCATACGATCCGGGCTCAATCTATTTGTTCAAAGGACTGGGCAAAGGTAAATACGACACGCGAATCGAATTGACCGATGAGAAAAAATTGCCTTTGGTTCATTCCCCTTCCGGGATGCAGAACGTTGTGAACCTCAGGAAGAAAGCGACTGACGGGTTAGATAAAAAAGCAGTTCAACAGCGGAAGCTTCGCATTTCGCAAAACAGACTATCCTCATTTGCCAGTTGGCCGACAATGGTTGACTTTGAAAACGATGGCGACCTTGACATGCTGATTGGAACTTTTGGTGGCAATATCGGGCTGCGAAAAAACATTGGCACACGAAGCGAACCAGTCTTTGATAAAGACATTACGTTTTTAGATTCAGATGGCAAAAGAATTTCAACGGGAGGCCACGCTTGCCCGGTTGCGGCGGACTGGGACAACGATGGCATTTGGGATTTGGTTGTATCATCGGAAAAGGGATTGGTCGCTTGGTACCCAAACACAGGCACAGCGACAGAACCGAAATTCGGGAGGCGTAAGATCCTTTTTCGCGGCCCCAAAACCCCTTTCTTTGGCCCGCCACACACAACTCTCAAACCAGACGAAACGCCGCGTCCTGGCCGTCGTGTTCAAATTTGCGTGACCGACTACAACAACGACGGCAAACTGGATCTTGTTATGGGTGACTACGCTGAAATCACACAACTTAAGCCTCTCGATGAAGATCAGGAACAAGAACTGGAGTCGCTTTTGAAGCGGGAAAAGGTCCTGAAGAAAACGGTAACCAATGTAAGTGGCGGCTATGTCTACAGCCGAAAGCCGTTTGACGACAAAGAGAAAGAGTCTCAATACCAAACGAAATTTGAAGAGCTGAAGAAACTCATCAAAAAGAAGAACGGCTTTTACCAACACAACGGAGAAACTAGCTTTGTTTGGGTTTTGCTGCGAAAATAATCCGGCAGACCTTCATAGTTTAAAACCATGTTGAGAAGAGCAATCTAAAATGGCTTATCGAACTGTTACGTTCACATTGATCTTCATGATGTTATTCACCCCAGTTTGCAAAGCGTGTCTATGGGACTACGACACGTTGGCCATGGAGCGTCTTGCGTTTCCGGGGATTCACGAGTTGATTGTCGGGCACTTCGTTCGACATTCCAGTGCCTACTATCGCTGGCGCATCGATGACCGATCCTCGACGCCCGAAGAAGCACGAACGCCTGCTGACTATGACGACATTGCAGTTGCTCATGACAAACTTGGTGAACACGAGAAAGCAATTGAGATAATCAAAGCAAAGATCAAGCGCTGGCCGAATGAGTTTCGTTACGAATCGGAGGCGAATCTCGGTACGTTTTTAATTCATTCTGGTGATCTCAAAACGGGACTCGTGCATATCAAAAAAGCGATCGAGATTAATCCGGATGCACATTTTGGACGAGAGATTTACCAACAACGACTGGTTGAATTCATTCTTGAAAATCAATCAGGCAAAGACCAAATCTCTTTTTATAGATTTCTGTCGACTGATGAAAATGGCAAATGGCGACACTTAGATAAGGCTGAAGTTGAAAAAGCGATCAAAGGCGTCGCGGGAATGATGCGATTTGGAAATTACGATTCGCCTGTCCTGTTGTCAGCGTTGGCAAGTTTGCTTCGTCGTGATAGTGATTCCAACATGGTCGCTTGTCGAGCCTACCTAATGGCGTCATATGAAACAGATGACAAAATTCTGGCAGCCGAGTTTCGCATGCTGGCGGACAAATCTGTTGGGATGCAAGTAAGCCACAACCTCGAACGCGTTGAAAAAGAACTTAAAGAAGAAATCGCCCAAGCTGAAGCCTTATTTGCCCAGATCGAAAGTGACGAAATCGCTTGGGCAGAATCGGGTTTGAATCTCGACGAGAAATTTAAAGCGAAATACTATGACGCACCTCCACTAAAATTGGCTCCCTCCAATTATCTCAGGAGCAACATTTACGTCTTAGCAGGGGGCGTCGGCGTACTCCTGATTGCTTGTGGATTGTTTGTTGCCTATCGCTCGTTGATCGATTCCAACGCCCCGAGAACAATCGCGGAATTGCAGCATGAATAGTTTACAAACGTTAACAACAGGCAGAGACTTCTTATTCGTTAACTGTCAGACTTGCTTTTGAGTCGTTGATCCTCAAGCCCTCATCGCAGTCGTTACATCTTTGAGTGCGACTTTTGCGGCTGTAAATTTTTCTTCCAGATTTAACGCAGATTCGAATTCGGCTTTTGCCTCAGCAAACTTCCCAAGACTTCGGTAGGCAAGCCCAAGCGAATAGTGGGCTTCTTCAAGGCAAACTTCTTCGCAGGCTAATGCCTTTTTGCAAGCCTCGATTGACTCCTCGACGTTGCCTTGGCGAAACAGGATGTTGCCAAGAAAAAGATAGCCAGTACCGTCGTTGGGATCGGCTTCAATTTGCTTTTGATAACATTGGATCGCTTTGGAATAATCTCCTTGGGCTCGATAGAGATTTCCAAGCTCGCCATAGATCACATCAACAGGGCCACCATCGGCTCGCTCAATCGCTTTTTGAAACGCGTTGCCTGCCTCATGGTATCGCGACATTTGAGTCAGCGCTCGCCCAAGATCCAACCAACCTCGCTGGCTGGTTGGATTGTCAATCAGGAATTTTTCGACCAAGCCAACCGTCGTGGCGTGAAGCCCAAGATCCGACGCACTGAGAATCGCTTGGACTTCTGGCGTGAGTTTTTTCGCCATGATTAACTCTCGACGACCGTGACCTTGGTGATCTTTACTTCTTCCAGCGGTCGATCGCCACCATCAGTCTCTACTGAACCGATGGCACGAACAACATCCATCGAAGCGTCCGTGGCTTTGCCAAACGCGGTATATTGATTGTCCAGGTAATCGTGCGTGCCAAGGCAAACAAAGAACTGCGAACCGGCTGAATTGGGGTCCGAAGACCGAGCCATCGAAAGCACACCTTCAACGTGAGGCGTGGCGTTGAATTCAGCATCAACGTTGTAGCCCGGCCCGCCCGTTCCAGATCCCTCAGGACATCCACCCTGAATCATAAAGCCATCGATGACGCGGTGGAAAATCAAACCATCGTAGAAACCGATACGGCTTAGCCCAATCAGATTTGTGCAGTGGCCAGGTGCGACTTCTGGCATCAAGTCCAGATGAATTTCGCCTTTGGTGGTCGCCAATTGAAGTTGGTATTTTTTGTTCTCAAAATCAAGATCGGCAGTTGCGGCTTCGACTTCAGCTTTTCGGCTCATTGTGGTCTCTGTGAATTGGCGTGAAATTTTCAAAGTCACATTGTTTCATAGAGGGGCTTAAGTGGGGAGGGGTAGCCATGCGAAAGCGTGTGCCATCGAGGTGCCAATCAGAAACTGTACTCGGTACTTGAAGACGCTTTTCACGTCATCTGAGGGCGCGTAAAAAACGCCGCAGTTAAGCGGCGTTTCCCATAGTCTCATTGCCCCAAGCGATCAAGACTATCCACAAAAAGAGTGCACATCACTCGTGCTTTGTTGGGAGGTTAAAACCAACCATTTCTTTACGAAAAAAGCAGTACCATGGTTCGCTTTTTGTTACTCGAATGACCGTTCCAATTTCACTGAAACAGACAAACGACTTATCGAACCGCAACAGGCTGCTTGTACGGATTGACTATCCACGCAGTCTTAAGCGGCTTCTTTTCTTCGCTCGATTTCGCATGCTTAGGGGATGGAGCCTTAACAGGAGTCGACTTGAAGAAAGGGTTCTTGACTGTGACTGGTGTCGCAGCTCGGTAGTTTAATTCAACTGGACGGATTCCAGCTGGAGCAGCATACGGGCTGATACCATAAGGTCGCTTGACGATGTGGCTGTAGTAAACCGGTGGGAATTTTGCAAAATATGGCGGCTGCTCACGAGCAAAACCGCGAGTAAAACCAAAACCGTTCGCCGACTGGAAGCCGGTTCCGAACTGGTAGCCGTAATTTAAGCCCTGTGCATTCGCGTTGGATTCAGCCATAACTGATACTGCGGCGACCGCCACGGCGAGTAGTAGAAATCGTTTCATAAGTTTAACCTTGCCATTGTTGGAAGAAATGATGCGTTTATTCCACATTAAACTCGCTGCAAAATGATGCAAGCCTCTAAGTCAAATGACTACTCATATTTTCACTAACAAAATCGCCTTATGAATCCGTCAGAACTAACACAATCGTTAAAGGCGGAAGCGAAGCGTTTAGGATTCCAATTAACGGGGGCTTGTCCAGCCGTCTCGCCAGTTGGTTTCGATCAATTTTCGCAATGGCTCGACGCTGGTTACGCCGGCGAAATGCACTACCTCGAAGAACGAAAAGAGGCTTACAAACACCCTGGTTCGGTGATGGAAGGCGTGGCCTCAATTTTGATGCTGGGCATGAACTACCAAACCGATGCGCCTAATTTGGGTTCATCTATCTCTGCGCCCGCTAGTGCTGATTCATCCGATGCCGTTGCTTCAACTGATTCAAACTCAGTCAGCCAACCTGGCTTTGGTCGGATCGCGCGATACGCTTGGGGCACCGCCGACTACCACGACGTGATTCACAAAAAATTGAAGCAGCTGAAAAAGTTCGTTGGCGAGCTTGATGAAAATATCAAAGTCCGCGGTGTCGTCGATACCGCTCCCTTGATGGAAAGAGAGTTTGCCCAACTCGCAGGGCTGGGCTGGAAAGCCAAGAACACGTTGCTTATCAACAAGCACAATGGAAGCTGGTTTCTACTGGCCGCGCTTTTACTTGACGCACCACTTCAATACGACTCACCTGTTGAATCGGATCACTGCGGAACCTGTACCGCTTGCTTGAGCGCTTGCCCTACCGACGCGTTTGTTTCAGCTGGCGTTTTAGACGCGACCAAATGTATCAGTTACTTGACAATCGAACACCGCTCTCCCATTCCGATAGAACTTCGTCCGCTAATGGGTAACTGGATTCTTGGTTGCGACATTTGTCAGGAAGTGTGTCCTTGGAATAACAAAGCCCCTCTCGGCAACACCCCCTCATTTGAACCAATCAAGGAACATAATCCGATTCAGCTCCGCGAATTGTTCGAACTCACCGACGATCAATTTAGATCGCGTTTTCGAAAAACGCCTTTGTGGCGCCCGAAACGCCGTGGAATCTTAAGAAATGCTGCGATCGCCATGGGTAACGATCCCGATGACGCCAACCTTTCGGCCCTTTCACTTGGTCTCAAAGACCCAGAACCGTTGGTGCGTGGCGCGTCTGCTTGGGCATTGGGCTTCCACTCTGTAAAGCTAGCGAAAATCGAACTAAAAAATCGTCACAAAATTGAGACAAATCCTGTCGTCAAAAATGAGATTTGGGGTTCTCTAATACAGATAGCCGAAAAGTGATTCTTTTCTTTTCCGATTCCTAACAGCATTACGTGAAAGAAAAGAGAGATTCTTCCTTGAGATTCTTCCTTGAGATTCAAAGTAGTGATTGTGAGGGGTGGCTGTGAAAAAAAGTCGTTCCCCCACCTTGGATTGCTGTAGAGCAAAGCTAAATTAGCCTTTAGATCAAACGTTGAGCAATCGATATTCGATCCCTACCCAAATCCTTTTCACACCGCCCACCCAACATTTAATTCAAAAATTTTGTAATTGAATCGGCGGGAAATTGGCTTTCTTAAGAATACCAATAAACCAACAAGTCCAGTAGCGATGGACGCGATATATGGAAACTCCAATGAATGTTCCTGTTGCCGCCCAAGGTCCCACCCCAAATTCGTTTTCCGCACCTTACTTTTTCTTTTCGAATCAAAACGATGGGATCATTACGTTTGCAAGTACCTCGCTGAAGGAGGTTATGGGATTCGAACCAAGTGAAGTCATTGGTAAAAAATTCAGCGATTTTGTTGATTCCGAACACCAGCTAAACGCAAACATCGGGCAATGCACAGAACAACGTTTCGAGAACGACAACGGCGAACCCCAAACCTACCTACGTGTACTTATTGCTGCTGATAAAACACGTCGGGTCGTAAATATTCAGACGTATGGCGAAGCAGACGAAACTGGAAAGGTTATTCTTAATCACGGAATCGCCCAAGATGTCACAAATTCGTTCTTGCTCGAATCGAATTTCAATACCCGTTTGACCGACCTAAACTCCATTGTCTCACAGCTTACCACTCGCGAAATAAATGTCTTGGAGCGTGTGTTGGAAGGCAGGTTGAACAAATCAATTGCTCGCGAGTTAGATGTTTCCGAGCGAACCATTGAAAGTGCGCGGTCGAGGCTAATGAAGAAATTCAAGGCCAATACAACGGCTGAGCTTGTTCGGTACTCGACTGAGTTTTACATGCTGACTGGATTAGTCAAATCTGTTCACGGCCCCGAGTGTTTGCCGAGCAAGCTAAACTTTCTCGAAAGAGTAAATTCAAGCTCGCTCGCATCTGCCAGCTCTCTTAAATCCACCAACGCGCCGAAACAAATAGCAGGCAACTCTTAATTCTGATCCTGCGCTCTTACTCTTGAAGCGTAACGACGTAAACGACATCGTCCAGCGTTACCTCATCGCCTGCGCGAAGCTGTTTCCTGCGTCGCGTTTCCACTTCATCGTTTACCAGAACCTCTCCACCCTGAATCAGCATTTTCGCTTGACCACCCGTTGCAACTCCACAGGTTTTCAAGAACTGATCGAGGTGGATTGTTGGCTCAGACGGCGTTTCAGATTCTGACTGCGTTTCATTTTTGTTCATTTACCAATCCATCGATTTAACGTAGTCGTATTTTATTAATTGCTCGCCGGCGTATTCCTTGAACCACTTTTTCGTCTGGTCAGTAAAATAGTTTTTCCAGTCGCCGACAACGCCTTTGCGCAAAAACTCTGACGGACGCTCTTCTTCAAAACCTGGTTTCAAATGGCCTTCGATTTTTGCGGCGCGTTTGGGATCCACATCCAGAAACTCAAATAATTTCGCTCGCTCTTCTTGTGTGTTTCGATGCAAGTCTTCGTATTTGACAAATCGCACGGGTAGTTTCGGATAAAGCTCAATCGCTTTTTCATCACCGATTAAATGGTTTTTCCACCAATTCAACGACTCTCGAATCATGACTTCGTGACACAAAAGCTGATCCGGATTTTTGTGAAAGAACCAAGGATCCGCTTGAAACTCCACCAGCAGCTTCGCCATCTCGGGAATCCGCTCAAACAGCTTGGTGACTTCTGGTGAGTTATAAAGATGAAAGGCACGGCTGACCAAAACGTCTCGCCCATCTCTGATAATCGAAATGTGCGGCACTCCAGATAGAGCTACCGGGGCAATGGTATGCGGGGTCCGGTCGCCAATCACACTCGCCGTCGACTCGGCAAGATCAATCAAGTTCTGCTTGATCATGTTTTCCAAATGCCGACGTCCGTTTTCGGTAGCACCATCTTCCTTGAAAATCGACAACGAATTTTGATTCGCGTTGTAGGCCGATACCACGTTCTGCCAATGAAACTCGCCCACCACGCTTATTTCTTCGTGACTGCTCAGCAGGCTACCAAGCCAATTGGTGCCCGATTTCATAAAACCGCGGAGGCAAAAAAAACGTTTGTTATTCATGGACGAAAGTAGAGGAAGATTCGGTTAATCGGCCATTGTCCGCAAACGCCCTGATTTCGTCAATCGAAAACGAATTTCCGATATACTCAATCCATACGAAAGAATAAGCTGCAATCATATTTCTTTTTCGCTGCTTCATTTCTCGCCTGTTAACTATTTCGGATTCACGCAAAGCCATGGACAAAATTAACCTCACCGAAAAATTCAACCTCTTTTCCGAGCACTGGACGCCTAAAATCGTCGCGGAGCTGAATGGTCAGCATGTGAAGATCGCAAAACTTCTTGGCGAATTCGAATGGCATCAACATGAAAATGAAGACGAGTTGTTCTGGATCGTCAAAGGCAAACTGCTGGTCCATTTTCGTGACAAAACGGTTGAGCTAAGCCCCGGAGAAATTCTGGTCATCCCCAAAGGCGTCGAGCATAAACCAGAAGCCCCCGAAGAAGTGCACTTGGTCATGTTTGAGCCAGTTGGAACCGTCAACACGGGTGAGACCGAATCGGATCGAACCGTTGCCCAGCCCGAGCGAATCTAAACGAATCCAGTTTGATCATTGTCGCATCAACGCATCGTCCATTTCGTTGGCTCGTGCTTCCCAACCAATCTTTTTAAGCAAACGATGCCGAAGCTCTGGGGCGACGTGCCACTCGCTGCCGATTCGTTCCTGGTTGAGGGCAATCAATTTGGCCGCCAGTCCCTCTGGCGTTCCGTCGTAAAGAAATGGCTCGTTTGATTCATCGTTGGCATGCCGGAGCAACTCAGGGTACGCCAAACGATCGGGAAACAGTGGATAGGCACCTGCAACGATGGCTTCGGCGGGCGACAGTCCAAAAAATTCATGGTTGGCGGTTGAAACAAAAACGTCCGCTTCCGCCAAAGCCTTCCAATATTGTTCGCGCGATTCTTGATAGCCCCAGCGGACAATCCGACTTTCAAAACGAGTTTGTAGCGTTTGGAATGCGTCCGGAATTTTTCCAAACGTTTGCCCAACGACGCTAATTTCAAAATCCAATTTTGCATTGTCTAGAATCAACAGCGCATCCAACAAGCCTTGGGGACTCTTGTCGTACTCCCATCGCGCAGCCCAAACCAAACGCAACGGATTTTTCTCGATCGCTCGCTGACGACGCGATTCTACAAAATGATTGAATTGCTCGTCCGTAAACATCGGGCGCTCGAGCCCCGGTGGTTGGACTTGCATTTTGGTTTCTAGCGAAGCAATCAAATCATGCGGCACGTAGTCTGGCCAATGTTTGATCTGCCTTTGCAGTCCCGCCATCATCGAATCAAAATTGAAACGTGAGTTGAACCAAATTTCATCCGCTGAAACTGCCGAAATAAAATTGGTAAACGAAAGGTGGTTATCCTGCTGGTGTTTATGCTTTGTCGGATACTCGAATTGATTTTCGTGAAAGTAAAGCACAATCGGCGTGTCGCGAATCGACGCTGGCAGCAGGCCTTTGAGCTCGGTAACGTTCATCATGTCCGAGCAAACAATTACATCCCAATGTGCATTTGCGTCCTCGCACAGGCGCGAGATTTCTTGCGAAAAATGAAGCGCCGCGTGACGCATCCGCCACTTCCAGTGTTTGGCGGGCAACTCCAAAACCGTCCACGCGTGACGGCTGTGCTCGATCCAGCCATTGAGAAACTGAACGTGGCTACCTCCGAAGTAAGGCTGTAACGACAATACATTTAGCGAATTGCTCATTGGCTATCGCCCGGTGATTGACTCGAGTCCAGGTCTGTTGCGATTGAGCCATCATTTTCCAACCACGGAGCAAACTCACCACCAAACGCGAGCCAATGTTCAGGAATTGGAGCCGTTTGATCGATCGGCTCTTTCGAAATCGGATGGATAAACGCAAGTCGACGGGCTTGCAAAGCGATCCACCGCTTTCGCAAATCAAGAGTCTCCGGTCCAAACGTCGAAGCGGCATCGTAAAGTGAATCCCCCACGATTGGCAGTCCGCGCGACGCACACTGCAAACGAATTTGATGCGTCCGGCCAGTCTCCAACTCAATCTGAAGCAGCGTTTTGCCATCGGCCGAGTGAAGCACTTGGTAACGCAAGATTGCTTTTTTTGCATCGGGATGATCTTCGTCAACGATTTCTGATTTGGCTTCATCCGGAATCTTACGCATCCAATCGGTCCACGTTCCCGATTCTGTTTCGACTCCCCCTTCGACCATCGCCCAATAGATTTTCGTGACGGTTCGCTCACGCAGTTGTTCCGAAATCCGTTTCGCGGCGCGGACATTTTTTACGACCACCATCACACCTGAAACGGGCCGATCCAAACGATGGGGCACGCCCAAATACACTTTGCCCGGTTTCTCATCGCGAACTTTGAGAAACTGCTTCATTCGTAATTCGAGGCTATCGATTCCTGGCGGCCCCTGGGTGAGTAGTCCGCCCGGTTTGTTCAGCACGAGAACCGCGCCGTCTTCAAGGAGAATGTCAGGTGGTGGAAGTTTTGAAGTGTTCAAACGAGTGGGCTTTTTATCGGCAAGGTTATTTCAAGTCTAAGCAACATAAATCTAAAACGTTAAAGCTGTGCATCATCAAATCTACACATCTTCATCCGTGACACCGCCCGTTGGTTCGACTTCATCATCTGTTGGCATGTGTTGTTGGTACAGGTGAAAGGCACAATCGGGGCCGACCATCTTCATCGCCAGTCGAGCAGGAATCTTGATTCCCTGATTCATGACCAATTTACGGTAAAGATATTTCCTGCGAGCGAACTCGGCTTGCGAATCTTTATCGTTTTTCATTTTTCGCGATTCAGGCACGGCAATCCAATCGAAATTTTAAATTAACTGGGAAGTGGAATCGAATCGCAAAGGAACCGTACATACGGCATGCCTTTTTTAAATTTCGCGGTCAACGTGTCAATCAGCTTGGGGCTATAAAGTTCTTTTTTATCCAGTGGTGTTATCCCAAAATGATCCTTGCGTTTCAAATCGACAATCAGCGGATGGTCTTCGCTATAGCCTCGCGGGTTGCGTTTTAGTGTATCGCCACGAAGCTCAAACGTTTCACGAAACGACTTTCCATTGGTCACACGTTTCCAGCGTTTTGGATCATCGTCAATCAGGGCTCTGATCTTTTTAATTGTCGGACTGTCTGGCCGCCAAATCCCAAGCCCTACAAAGATTTCATCTTTGTCGATGTGAAAATAAAATCCCGGTGCGTGAACGTCTTTGCCGAACTCGTGTCGAAAATGGATACCGAGATTTGTTTTGTAAGGGGTTTTGTCTTTTGCGAAACGGGTGTCGCGATAAATTCGCATCAGGCTGCCACCGGACTTTTTGGCAATCGCCCGAAAATGAGGCGAGACTTTTTTCAGCGGCTTTTCGATGTCTTTCACGAGCTCCAAAGCCGGATTCAAGACAACGTCTTCGTACCATGGCTTGTTCTCGGCAAACCAATCACGGTTATTATTTTTAGATAACTGCCGAAAAAACTTCAGAGTGTCAGGTGTAAATCCCTCAAACATTTAAGATCTTTATCCTCTGCATCAATAATCAGATGTTGGAAATCGAATTTTGCCGACCGTTTGGCAAAGCGAAAAAACGCTCACTAGCGACCTGTGTTGGTAAGAATCGTTGCCGCAAGGCTTTCGTTTACTGCGATTATCCCCAATTGAGATACTTTATAACACCAATGACAGCCCGTCATGACCCAATCCAGCATCAATGTGCCTCACAATACGCCTTTGCCAATTGGTGTCGAGTTGCGATATTACCAAGCAGACTTTTAATCATTTTTAACAACATTCTAAATCCGAGAACCCGAAGTGCTACGAACCCATACTTGCGGCGAATTGACAATTGAACAAGTCGGCAAATCAGCAACACTTTGTGGATGGGTTGATTCGATTCGCGATTTCGGCGGCGTGACGTTTGTCGACCTGCGCGACCGCTACGGGCGAACCCAAGTCGTTTTCAATCCCAATTCAGCCCCGGAGGTCCTTACGCTCGCCAATTCACTGCGAAACGAGTTTGTGATCAAAGTCAGCGGCACGATTCGCCCCCGACCAGAAGGACAAACTAACAAGAATATCGCAACGGGTGAAATTGAGTTTGTCGTCGAAACACTCGAAGTCCTCAACGAGTGTAAGGTTCCGCCATTTCTGCCAAGCCAAAAAGAACTGGCCGGCGAAGACATTCGGTTAAAGCACCGTTACCTCGACCTGCGACGTGAAAAAATGTTGCAAACGCTACAGCTTCGTTCGCGAATCATCAAAGCCATGCGTGACTACGCCGCCGATAATGACTTCATCGATATTGAAACTCCGATTCTCGGACGTAGCACCCCAGAAGGCGCTCGCGATTACCTTGTTCCCAGCCGCGTGTTCAATGGGAATTTTTACGCACTGCCGCAATCACCTCAGATCTACAAACAGATCATGATGATCGCCGGCTATGACCGCTATATCCAAGTCGCCCGTTGCTTTCGCGATGAAGACCTTCGCGCCGACCGCCAACCAGAGTTCACCCAGTTAGACCTCGAGATGTCGTTTGTTGATTCTGACGATGTGATCGGAATGATCGATGGATTGATGCAGTCGTTGGCAAAAGACATTCTTGGACAGGACATTAAACTTCCGCTGCCACGAATGACTTACGACGAAGCCATGAGACGTTTCGGCCACGACGCACCTGACTTGCGTTTTGGAATGGAGATCGTTGACTGTACCGACGTGGCCGCAAAATGTGATTTTCGTGTTTTCCGTGGCGTAGCTGACGCCGGGAAATTTGTTCGCGGCATCAACGCCAAAGGCGCGGCTTCGAAATATTCGCGCAAACGTATCGACGAATTGACCACAATGGTTCGTGAAGACTTTGGTGCCGGCGGCATCGTTTGGTTCCGTGGCGAAGAAGACGGCACGCTGTTTTCACCAAGCGCCAAAAACTTCACGCCGGAAGAACTCGACGAGATTAAGACAAAGCTTGAAGCAGAACCTGGTGACCTGTTGCTGTTCATCGCCGACACATGGGAAGTCAGCTGCAAAAGCCTATACGCGCTTCGCAAGCGACTGGGCGCAGAATTGGAACTGTATGATCCAAAGCAAATGCACTTTTCATGGATCGTCGAATTTCCAATGTTTGACTACGACGAAGAGAACGACCGTTGGAATGCGATGCACCATCCATTTACCGCACCGCTGGACACCGACATTGAATACCTTGATTCAGATCCAGGAAAGTCACGTGCGAAAGCCTATGACTTGGTCATCAACGGTTACGAAGCCGGCGGTGGTACGATCCGAATTCACGATAGCGAGGTCCAACAAAAAGTCTTTGGCTTGCTAGGATTGGACGAGGAAGACGCCAAAAAGCGTTTTGGATTCCTCTTGGACGCACTGCAATACGGCGCGCCACCGCACGGTGGAATCGCACTTGGGATCGACCGGGTGGTCATGCTGTTCGGCGGTCTCGATAACATCAGAGACTGCATCGCGTTTCCAAAGAATCAAAAAGCATTCGACATGATGACTGAAGCGCCCAACGTTGTGGACAAATCGCAGTTGGACGATTTGGGAATCGAAATTTCGAAATCAGACGGACAAGATTCGTAACTCTTCTGAATCAACGCCAGCATATTTTCGTCGAGAAGTATCGCGGTCTCGTGTCGGTCGTGAATTCGCAATCCCCAATGAAATATCTTCCTGACATCGTTGGCAACAACGTTTGTCAGGGATCCGGGGAGTTTTACCGATTGGCATTTGACAGAACTCCGTGCTGTCAATCGCGGCATTCTAGTGCTTAACATTCCCATCTCTCCTTCTTCATTCCATTGGTTATTAAAACTGGAATAAGCTCATTGAAATACATTCATTGCGACGCGTTTCGTCTCCTACGCGTTTACAATGAAATCGCCGTTGTTTCATTGAGTTGCCTATACAGCACATAGCCAGAGCAAAAATTACAAACAAACCCGAAAAAAAAATGTTTCTTGATCTTTGACAGAGTTTGCATTCAACTAGGCAAGCTTTAACTCGATAAATCCGTGCTTTCAACGAACGATGGTGCTTTGATTTACATAAGTTAATT
>CAYZGP010000029.1:2855-7765 GCA_964478065.1 uncultured Pirellulaceae bacterium | reverse complement strand
GCGAACCTTAGTGAGCCGTTTTGGCGATCGCCACGGTTCGCGCAGGATAACGACCTAATTCACTTCTAAGAACTTCCGCCTTCCGGGCCAAAGAAGAAAACCCAAGTCGAAAAGTCTTCCGTAAAATCTACAAACCGATGTTCGACTCCTGCCGGCACGAATAGAACTTCGCCCGGTTCAAACTCATTCCGCGCGTCGCCGTTAACGAACGTTCCCGTACCTGACGCAATCACGTACAGCTCATCACGGGTATGCGGCGTTTGATGATCGACTTTCTCAGGTTTGTAAATTTCAACTTCCAATGTCCCGTGACCAAACAGTTTCTTGAACGGTTCGCCATGATCCTTTAGCTCTCTAAGCGCATTGGAAACGGTTAAACGATCGGTTGGTTTGGTTGGCATATTTTGGCTCGCTCTTGATTCCAGTAAAACAATCACGTCTATTGTTGCAGACTGGAACCAACGAACAAGGAATCGAACAAGGACGTGAATTGTGGCTGAAACAGAAACTCAATCGCCAACGACTCAAGAAAACGTAACAAAGAACCAATACGGCATTGCCGCACTTTTTTGGTTGACGTTTATCTTCGGTTTGGCCATCGCTTACCTCCAACGGCTTGACGCCCCAAGCATTGTTGCCGGTGGCATTGGCTCGGTCGCGATCGGGCTGGTCGTCGGTGCGATCTTTGGATTGGCGACCAAGAAAATGGCCGACGCGCTATTTTGGTCATGTCTGATTTCCGCATTCGGTTACATTTCGGTTTCGAGCGAGCCGTTGTTTTTCCAACTGGGACATCGGCTAGCTTGGGCCGGAACGGGAGCAGTAAGCGGCGCGATTGCGGCGACTGTGTTTTCTAAAAACATATTCGTCAATCCGATTCTTTGCGCCCTTGGCGGCGGGATCGTCATGCTGGCTTATTGGGCGATCTCCAAAGAACAATCAGCAGATTTGAATTTTGACATCTTTGGGGCACCGCTCATCGGAATCGGCGTTTCGTTTTTCGTGCGAATCCTGATGTGGCTAGAGTCACGCAACAATATGCCGCGCTATATCACGGCAACGTGGCTAATGGTCGTGGTGATTATCGGAAACGTGGTTGGCGGATTGCAGTAGCGACGACTTTCCCGCCCGGAAGCCGCGCTCTTCCAGTCAATTCAGTTTCCAAGCTAAACGTCCGTTGCGCGACGGAATCTCAATTTTCGCACTAAGCTGCTCATACAGTAATTTGTCCCACACCCGTAGCGGAAGTTCTGTTGTGAGTCGTCCGACCCGAACATTTGGAGCCAGTAAAACACGCTGCTCTACCAATTCATGAACTATTCGTTATCTTTCCAAGTAAAATCGAAGTTCTTCTATAGCAATAGCGTTAACAGCTCTCAGAATTTCTAACTTTAGCGACGAAAGAGATCGACTCAGATGAAACTCGGAATAGTCACCCTTGCCGCCCTGCTAATCACATCGTTTGTCAGCGTCTCAGCAAATGCAGACACCAAGATTCGCATACCGCGGCATCCAAGCATTTCGCCGGACGCAAGCCACATCGCTTTTGATTGGCAAAATGACATTTGGATTGCTGACATCGAAGGCGGCAACGCCACTCGTTTAACCCTCCATGCGGCTACCGATTCATCGCCTCATTTCAGTGCTGACGGCGAGCATGTTTACTTTAGTAGCAATCGTTCCGGCAACTCACAGATTTACGTAATGCCAGTTGAGGGTGGCGCGGCCAAACAAATCACTTTCGATTCGAATCGTAAAACCATCCACGGCGCGATCAGTGATGGACGCTATCTCCTAATCAGCCAGTCAACTGATCGAGGTTGGCATGGTACGGAGTCTTCCCGAGTTTTCTTACTCGATACCGAAGGCGAAAAGCCCAAGAAAATGTTGTTCGACTGTGGCGTTCGTGATGCGGCAATCAGCCCCGACGGTACCAAGGTCTTATTTGTGCGCGGTCGCCCGAACTGGAGCCGCAAGGGATACAAAGGCTCCCAAGCTCCGCAGATTTGGTTGGCTGATCTTTCAACTGAAACACCAGAACTCAAGCGACTCAGCAAGGATCTTGAACGATTTCAAAACGTGTCCGAAATGGACCCAATGTGGGCTGCTGATGGCGACAGTTACTACTTCAGCAGCGATCCCGATGGAGTATTCAACATTTACCATCGACCACTCGACTCCGACGAAGCTCGTCAGGTCACCGACGTAGCATCTGACGGAGATGACGATGGCGTGGCATTCCCTACGGTTTCGCAAGACGGCAAAACACTACTCGTTCGGCGCGGATTCGACTTGATGACCTGCGATTCGAAAACAGGTGAACTAACCAGCATTGAACTCACCACAACTGGTGATACCGTAACAAGCGCGATCGAGCGTAAACGAGAGAGTCAAGCATCAGCTGTTGCTTACACATCTGACGGAAAGCAGATGGCGTTTGTTGCTGGCCACGACATCTATGTAATGGACCGGATTCTGAAAGAGCCAGTTCGCGTTACCAAAACGGCTCACCCTGAATCCAGCCTTGTGTTCAGTTCAGACGACAGCCGACTGTTCTTTGTGACTGACTCAGGTGGCGAAGTCGACATTTGGGAGGCAACGCATGACCAGGAAGAAGGCATCTGGTGGTTGGCGGAAGACTTCAAATTGCGACAGGTTACCGATGACCGTGACGTTGAATCGCAATTGAGACTCAGCCCTAACGGAACACACATCGCCTACAACAAAGGCTCAAATCTGTTTGTGATGGACGCCGATGGTTCTGACAACCGTCAGATCGCTTCGATGTGGTCGCCGGCATCTTTTGACTGGTCGCCTGATGGCAAATGGTTGACTTATGCAACACAGGATGACAACTACAACAGCGATATCTACATTCTCCCGATTGATGGAACGCGTGAGCCATTCAATATTTCCCGTCACCCGGATATGGACTCCAACCCGAAATGGTCTGGCGATGGTAAACGGATCGCTTGGCTTGGCCGTCACGACGGCACGGAAGTTGACATCTATGTCGTCGAACTTGCCAAAGCCACTGACGAAGAAACCGCGCGTGACGAGACTTTGAAAAAAGCTCTTGAAGCGATGAAGAAGAAATCGGGCAAAGGCAAAGGCAAAAAGTCGGCGGATAAAAAAGACACGCCGAAAAAAGAAGACGACGACAAGAAAAACGAAGACAAGCCGGCGGCTGAAGAGAAAGCGGACGGCAAAACTGACGAGGACAAAAAGTCCGACGACAAAGAAAAGAAGGACAAGAAAAAAGACGAAGCTGTCAAAATTGATTTTGAAGACATCTTTGAACGCGTCGAACGTCTGAGTTATCCACGCTCTTTTGAATCTGGATTGATCTGGATTAACGATGGCTCAACGCTTGCATTTTCAGCCGAAATCAGAGGCACCCGTGCGTTTTACAGCGTGAAATTTCCGCGACCAGAATCACCCAAAAAAATCACTGATACGCCGCTCAGCTCCAATCGCTGGCTTAAAGACTCAAAACAGTTTGTCGGTCACCGAGGCGGAATTCCTGCGACGATGAGTGCCAGTGGAAAGACAGAAACATTCGGTTTCTCTGTTCGCACTGAACGAGACTGGCGCGAACTCCGAAGAATCGCTTTCGATCAAGGCTGGCGCGCGATGCGTGATCGGTATTATGACGAAGCGTACAACAACAAAGACTGGTATGTGATCCGCGACAAGTATCGCCCAACTGCCGCCGAGTGCCTTGGCAGTGCTGAGTTCTCGGAATTGATGAACATGATGCTAGGAGAACTCAACGCATCGCACATGGGTCACCGTGGTGGTCGCGACCCGCTGCCTGACTTCGACGCACAGAACGATTGGTCGGCAACAACTTATCACCTCGGTCTTCGATACGACATAAACCACAAAGGTCCTGGCCTACTGGTGGAAAGCGTCATTCCCCGCAGTCCGTGCGATCGCGCTAGAAGTCTGGTTAAAGCTGGCGAGACACTTCTCAAGATTGATGGAGTCGACGTCGGCCCCGATGTCGATATTGAAAAACTGTTGACGATGGATACGGTTCGAGACGTTGAATTGACCGTTAAAGGCACTGGGGGAGAGCGTGAAGTCACAGTGCGTCCGACTCCTTTTGTCCGCAATTTGCTTTATGAAGAATGGACCAACAAAACGCGAGCCAAGGTAGAAGAACTTTCCGAAAGCAAGCTTGGTTACTTACATATCCGAGGCATGAACATGTCAAGTTTCCGCCAAATGGAAGAAGACCTTTACCATGCCGGAGTTGGCAAAGAAGGCTTAATCATCGACGTTCGTTTCAACGGAGGCGGTAGCACTGCCGACCATGTTATGACCGCGCTGACTCAACCCAAACATGCGATTACGAAATCTCGCGGTAGCGGAGAAGGCTATCCGCAAGATCGTCGCATCTACGCTTCATGGACCAAACCGATCGTGGTGCTGTGCAACGAACACAGTTTTTCGAATGCGGAAATTGTCAGCCATGCGATCAAGCAAACGGGGCGCGGTCGGGTAATCGGCATGCGAACCGCTGGCGGTGTTATCAGTACAGGTTCGGTTCGATTACTTGATGGTGGAAGTGTCCGCATGCCAATGCGAGGCTGGTACCTTTCTACGACCGGCGAAGACATGGAACTAAACGGATGCGAGCCTCACGTCGCGCTCTGGAACGAGCCGAATTGGAACTCGCCCGGCGGTACAGATGCCCAACTAGCCAAAGCCGTTGAAGCGCTGGCTGAAGATGTTGCCAAGGAAAAGGCCAAAGACAAAGTGAAGATCGTGCCGGCTTCGCAACTGCGAAAGTAGCACGTCGAGTTCCATTGCAGTTGCCTGCCGTCGTCCGGTTTCATTTACGAACATACGGCGGCGGCAACGGCAGGAAACGGCTCACGGAAAAGTATCGCGGCCTGGGATCG
>CAYZGP010000029.1:0-2755 GCA_964478065.1 uncultured Pirellulaceae bacterium | reverse complement strand
TGGTTGGCGGAATGCGATAATCCGTCGAATCAGTTTCCAATCTCAACGGTCGTTTCATCCACCGAATGAGTTGCTAAATTGATCATCCCAAAAAGAATGGCCGACACCGTCAGTGTGACGGGATTGAAAGCGTGAGTTGCGTGTGATGGCGAGAGGACAAGTGCCCCTACAAGCAACAAAGCGAACCCAGCAACGGACACCTGTGCTGGCCATTTGCGGCGCCAAAAAAACAGAACCAGGCAACCCAAAATCACTTCGCCGACTCCGGCGATCAAGACCATTGTCTCGGGCGAATGAATGACGGGGCCTTTGCCAACAAGCTCCAATTCCGTGGCGTGACGGAAAATCAATTTTGGCACAAGGCCGTGGTATAGCCAGATAAATGCAATTCCGATTCGCGAAATTGAGTAGGCAGCAGCCAGTTTGTTGCTCAACATCTTCGCTTATTCAATCTCTTCGGTGATCAATTTTTCGAACTGCTCTTTGAGCTGCGTAAACGACTCGCCGGTCGCCGGACCAGTAAACCCAGTGTGGATCGCTTTCACATTTCCCTTGGCATCAAGAAAAATCGTCGTCGGATAGGAACGGACTTTGTCGAGAATTGGCAGCGACTTCGATGCCTTTGCTTTGTCCGAAAGCCCGGCAATCAAAACTGGATAGCTCGATCCGTGCCGCGCAAGATACTTTTTCACTTGCTCCGAATCTCGTTTGAAATCGCCGGTCATTTCAAAAGCCAATCCAAGAATCGAAAGCCCTTTGTCGCCATACTTTTTCTCAAGGCTTGCAAAGTACTCCGCCGCATCGTGGCAGTTAGGACACCAACTACCAAACACGTAAATGATCCGAATTTTGCCAGCGAATTTTGGATCGTCCAGCCGAGTCGGATTGCCATCGAGATCAGGAAAACTCAACCGTCCTAGTTCTACGTTCTCGCTCACGACAGTTTGTTTAAAACTATCGGGCAGATTGGCATCGGCGTCAGGCTTGGCCGTCCATGTATCATGCCAAGTGTTAGACGACCAGAAATCACCGGCCAAATCCCCATCTTTTTCGCGATTGGCGATAAACAGAAAAGCGTGTGCGCCATCAAAACAAGAAAGTTCAAGCTTGCCGTCAGAAAAAGCCCCATCGAGAAAGCGATAATCGCCGGTCGTTGTCAGGAACGTTCCCAACACCTGCTCCGTCCCGTTGACGTTTTTAAAAATGCCAACCGCCGGGTCTTCATCGCTTTTAAATTTAACCGCCCAACGTTCGGGCAGTTCTGCGCTTGATTCGCTACGCCCTTTGCCGTCATTTCGTTTGGCAGACACTTTCATTTCGACGTATTCGTCTTTGCCGCGACGTTTTTTCCAATCACCGCCCAGCATTTTCATGCCGGCTTTTTCGCCCGCTTGAATTTTTAGATTCAGCTCGGAATCGTAGTGGTCGATCTTGAGCCGCACGAGTTGTTCGTTGACTTCGACGGTGGGAATCTTGATCCGTTCGGGACCATTAATAATAAAGCCCGACCACTGATCGCCTCGATTGCTTAGCTCAAGTCCGAATTTTATTTGCCCGCCGGGACATTCAATTGCCGCATCCCAAAGTCCCGCTGGCCCAGTTTGAGCAACCACATCCGTACCATCGCCAAAACATAATGCCGTGAAAAACAGAATCAAAATCGCAAATGGTTTCGTCGCCATACCTGCCCCGAATAAGGAACCTAGTTTTTGGTCTCATGAAACCACTACAATACCTCACAGACTACACAAGAACCATAACCAACAAGCCCACCAGAACGTCTTCTGAGCTCAGTGGGTTTCCGCGCAAGGCTAATACTTCTCAAACGGCCCCAAGGAATTTTTGAGAGACTTCCAGAATCTTGGTACGATGTCACAGACGATTTACGACCAACTTTATCGCTAGAGGTGTCCAATGCGATCGACGTTCGTTTCTTTTTGCTTTCTGCTTCTGATCTCGTTGTTTTGTTCGTCGGCTGTTGCGGATGTAATGGATGTAATTCATCTTCGCGACGGCAACCAAGTCAAAGGCCGGGTGTTAGAGTACGCCGAGCAACAACTGCGGATCGAGCTGCCCGACGGAAAAGTCATCACGCACAAGATGACCGAAGTTGCCCGAATTAAGTTTGCTCGACTTTCAAAAGCGAGTGAGCCATCGGCCGATCTGTTGGAAATCGACACGCGGATCGAGAAAAAAGTCGCCGAGGCAAAGACTTTGATCAAGAGAAAACCCCGCACAGCTATGGTCGTTCTGTATTTACAAGCAGAAGGAGACGACCCTAAGCTTGCCAGCTCTGACGTGAACTACAGATGCTACTTTCAAGCCGGATACTCAGGGAACCGGTACATCCAGCTTGGCAAGCCTATCATGATACGAGAAAGTGCAAGTCGTCCGCGCGACGCGCGAATTCAACTTGATGCCGGTCCCGGCTACAAAATATTGAATCGCAACTTAACGCTCGAACCGGGCAAAGTATACAACCTCGGTCGCATAAAATTTGAGAAGAAAAAGTTTGAGGGGACGGCAAGCATCAAGGGATTCGTGCGAGACAGCTTTGGAAAGCCACTTTCAGGCGTCACAGTTACGGCCGGCAATCAAGAGGTTGAAACTGATGACAACGGTAGCTACCAACTCGATGGGTTTAAGCTCGAAGACGTTTCGATCAAAGCTGAAGCCAAGGGCTATCACCAGGAGATAACATCAAGAGTTTCCATTCGAAACATGGACAATCGCATGATCAAAAAAGACTTGGTCA
>CAYZGP010000028.1:54288-56399 GCA_964478065.1 uncultured Pirellulaceae bacterium | reverse complement strand
CATCGTGAAATAGCGAAGTCGCCGCACAACATGGTTTTTACGCTGGGGCCTTCGGGCACACCTTGGCTCTTTGGCAACGGTCCATAGCCTTGGTACTATCATTCGTAGTTCAAACATCGTTCGCTTCGTTCGTCGTAAAACCTTCCTTGTGGGACTCGACCAACCATGAAACCTAACCCGTATGAATCTACGTATACAGGGACCACTCCCACCCAAAGGCACGGAGCTCTCCGATGGCTCGCTGTCGCCGTCTCATTTGTGGTTTGTGCGGCACCAACTGGGATTGCGGTTTACGCTTGGCTGACTCATTGGCACTGGCAGCGAACCGGCGCTTATTCCGGGAACAGCTTTCCGATGAACAAATTTGCCAGCGATGCTACGTGGGTGGCAGTGGCTTGCATTGCAATTGTCGGATGTGGCTGGGGTGTGTGGACACTCATGCGTCGCAAGCGTTTCTCATAGGCTCCGTCGCACAACATGGTTTTTACGCTGAGGCCTTTTCACCTTGGTTTCGGCACTCTTCGACTTCTGGAATCAAATTATTTATCGCATCTAGATGTTAATACGTTTTGAATACGGTTCCGAGCCAAGTAGTCGGCTCACGACACTTGGATTGCTCACGTTGGGCCGGCGAATCAATAACGATTTATCTGGCGAACTTGTCCAGCATTCCTGGGTCCCTTCAGATGACCAATTGCTCTTCGTGAATCGCTAATTTTCTGATTAGCGGTTGCTTTATGATTGAAAACGCCAATCATGACTGGTTGACTTTCTAACTACTCCCATCGTCGAATTCCATGACTCGTTCTTCCGGCACTTCAAAATCTGAAAAAGAGGATTCAAATCAACCGCTTTCCAAAACATCTAAAGGCCGGTTTGGGAATTTTTTAAACAAATTCCAATCGGGAGAATATTCGAAAAGCGAAAAAGACAGCGACAAGAAAGAACAGGACTCCCAAGACGACCGCGAAAAAAAGCGTGAAAAGAAAAAGAAACAACGTGGGTACTTGCGGCTGTATATCAATCGGCTTTGGCCCCACTGGAAAATGGTTGCGTTGCTGAGCTTTCTTGCTGTATCGGTTTCATTGCTGGAAATGATCCAGCCACTTTTTGCGCGCTACATCATCGACCAGGTCTTGCTGGGCGAGTTGTCAAACTCAGACCGAGTTATTCGCTTGAATCTGGTTGGCGGATTGTTCCTGGGCGTGGTCATTCTGACACGAGCACTAGGAGTGACGCGTGCCTGGAACCAACGGCTTTTAAACGTTCGAGTTATTTTGACGCTGCGACGTGCGTTGTTCGACCGATTGATCCGACTTCCGCTGAACAAACTTTCCAACATGAAAGTCGGTGGGATCATTTCGCGGCTGACCGACGATATCAACAAAACAACCGGCCTACTTCAAATGGCCGTGATCTCCCCTGGCGTTGCCGTTTTGCGATTGCTTTTTGCGATGGTGATTCTATTTTCGCTGAACTGGAAACTGGCGCTGACCGCGCTGGGCATCATTCCACCGATTATGCTGTTGAGCTTGATTGCCATTCGAAAAATCCGTCCGATCTATCGCGCAATTCGCAAGGACGTTTCGCTGGTTGACGGCCGAGTCGGAGAAGCCTTTCAAGGCGTCCGCGCCGTGCGTGCATTCGGGGGTGAATCTCGTGAGTCGCATGAATACACAGTCGGGCATCACTTGATCACGCGCATGCGTTTATTTGCAGCCAAACGTGAAATCATTCTGTGGAGCACCTGGGGATTCCTGATGGCGCTGATTGGTGTCGTGATTACTTGGGCGGGTGGATACTGGTATCTCAGCGATATTGCGAACAACGTGCCAGTCGGTCAACGAACAACGATTGGGGATATTTCCGCGTTCCAGTTTTACACTTTGTTGTTACTTAATCCGGTTTGGCAAATTGTTGAGTCGCTGACCGAACTTCAACGTTCGTTGGCGTCGATGGAGCGAGTGTTTGAAGTTCTGGAAACACCGATCGATAAACCGGACCAGGAAGATGCGTTTGACGCAGGAACTGAAGTTCGCGAGCTGACTTTTGAAAACGTTACGTTTGCTTATCAGAATGAGGAATCCGAATTTTCAGATTCCAAAAATGGT
>CAYZGP010000028.1:20459-54188 GCA_964478065.1 uncultured Pirellulaceae bacterium | reverse complement strand
AAAAATGGTGCAGACAAAGAACCAGAGCCACCCAAGGACGTCATCCGCAATTTCAATCTGACCGTTCCCGGCGGAAGCGTCGTGGCGCTGGTTGGACGAAGCGGCGCTGGCAAAACAACCATCACCGATTTAGTGGCTCGTTTTTACGATCCGAAAAGTGGACGCATTACACTAAACGGACATGATCTTCGTGACTATCAATTACGCACGTATCGCGATTTGATCGGCGTAGTTCAGCAGGAAGTTTTCCTGTTTGATGGAACCGTGTTCGAAAATATTGCCTACGCCAATCGCGAAGCAACTCACGAGCAAGTCATCGAGGCGGCCAAACGAGCCAACGCGGATGAGTTTATTATGGAGCTTCCTGATGGTTACGATTCGGTGATTGGCGAGCGTGGTGTAAAGCTATCAGGCGGGCAGCGCCAACGACTTTCGATTGCCCGGGCATTGTTAGCCAATCCACAGATCCTGATTTTAGATGAAGCGACAAGCAATCTTGATACTGAGAGCGAGCAGTTGATTCAAGAATCGATGACCACGCTTTTACGAGACCGGACAACATTTATCATCGCCCATAGGCTTTCAACGATCACACATGCCGATCAAATTGTTGTGCTCGACGATGGGGAAATTGTGGAAACAGGCACACATGAGTCCCTGATGCGTAAAGAAGGAGCTTATGCAAAAATGATTCGCCGCCAACATGATGCGGTAAGTTTAATATAAGATAGTCCGGTGGATCTTGGTCGCTCTGAAGCTAATTTCAGAGGCCGAACTCATCTTCGTTCAATTCAACTATTCTGGGTTTCCCAGGGAGCCAAACATGTTTCGATCTTGGTTACCAGCCGTCGCCGTCGTTTTTCTGCTTGCCTGTATGGGTGTGATTCCTGCTGAGTCCGTATGTGCCCAGGACGACTCGCAAGCTGCCGCGCTTAAAAAATACGAAGCTCTGAATGCCGATTTTAAAGCCGCCATCAAAGAGCTTGGCGAACAAATTGCCAAAACAGAATCAAAGGACAAGCAGGCCGAATTGTTGGCCACCCAAAACCCTGCTCCTGAGTTTGCAAAAAAGTTCATGGCGCTTGCAAAAGAATATCCTAACACCAAGGCTGCCGTAAAATGCATTTTGTTTACAGTCGGCCAAACCAGTGGATCGCAAAAAGACGAAGCGATTTCTTTGCTGATTGAAAAGTACCCCAACAAAATCAACCTTTCGAAAGTCGCCCAATCGTTCAACAAGGAAGTACCTCGACAGCAAATCGAAACCTGGTTTAAGCAGATGATCGAGAACGTAGAGTCCGACGACATCAAAGCCAAGGTGATCATCAATTACTCTCGATACCTTGGGCAGATTCCATTTTTCCGCAGAACGATGGAACTCAACCCAGTTCTTCACTCGCGTCTTCAACCGGGGCAGCTTGAATACATCACTGCAAAACGGACGGCAACACAAGACAAACATCAAGCGGACCTGCTTCAGTTGGTGATCGACAAACACGCAGACGTGAAATTCAAAGGCAGCAAGACCTGTGGAGACTACGCCAAAAGCGAGTTGTTCGAATTGACCAAACTGCAAGTTGGAATGGTCGCTCCCGACATCGAAGGCAAGGACTTGGATGACATTCCGTTCAAGCTCAGTGACTATCGCGGCAAGGTTGTAATGCTGGATTTTTGGGGACACTGGTGCCCACCATGTCGTGCGATGTACGCTCACGAGCAAGACCTTGCTCGCCAACTTGCCGACAAACCATTTGTTCTGCTTGGTGTTAACAGCGACGCAAACAAGAAACAAGCCCGCGACGCAGTAGCGAGTGAGAGCTTAAGCTGGCGGCATTTCTGGAATGGCCCTAAAGGAACTCGCGGCCCAATTGCAACGGAATGGAACATCGATCAATCGGGCTGGCCAACCGTTTACCTGATCGATGGCAAAGGCGTGATTCGCTACAAGGAAATTTCCGGCGACGATATCGATCGTAGCTTGGAAGTGTTGATGCAAGAAGTTGGCCACGAAGTCGAAATTGCGGCTACTGAGTAGATCACACTCGCATCGACCAACACGAAATTGCCGCTCCAAGTTTTTTGGAGCGGCTTTTTTAATACGTTATCACGATTAACTTTTTCGACAAAGCTACAACTTCTCGGACTTACAAGGTGACTCAAATGGCGCAACTTCGCATCGCATTGACTTTCATTCTTACCGCAGTGACTTTCGTTGCTGGTTCGATTGCTCAAGATTCACAAATGGATTTTGAGAAATCCAAACACGACAACTGGCATCAGTGGCGTGGTCCCAATGCCAGTGGAGTTGCGAGCAAAGGCAACCCACCGAAGACTTGGAGTGAGGACTCCAACATCAAATGGAAAACGGCCATTGATGGAGAAGGGAGTTCGACGCCTATCATTTGGGGCGAGCAAGTGTTTATCCTTTCCGCCAAAGAAACCGATCGCGCACCAGCGGTTAAACCTGAACAACATCCCGATCAAGTCCCTCCCCGACCGGAACATACTGTTGAGTTTTTCGTTTCAAGCTACGACCGCGCAACAGGCAAAGAACAATGGAAAAAGACCGTCACGGAGGCCACCGCAACCGAAAGCCATCACGTTTCCACGACGTTTGCAGCCGCTTCACCGACGACCGACGGCAAACACTTGTTCGCTTCGTTTGGCTCCTATGGCATTTTCTGCCTGACATTAGATGGAGAGTTGGTTTGGGAGCAAGACCTGGGTGACATGCGGACGCGTCGGGGTTGGGGCGAAGCGGTTTCGCCTGTCCTGCACGATGACAAACTGGTTGTAAACTGGGACCAGGAAGATCAATCGCAGATCTTTGTGCTCAATGCAAAAGATGGCAAAGTGATTTGGAAAACAGATCGCGAAGAGCCAACGACATGGGCGACTCCGTTTATCGCGCAAACATCCGGTAGCGACGTAACGCAACTGGTTACCAATGGCACGACCGCCGTTCGTAGTTACAACCTCGAAAATGGTGAGATCGTCTGGAAGGCGCCGGGCACAACGCTTAATGCAATCCCCTGCCCCGTTCGTAGCGGCGACAATGTGATTTGCATGTCTGGCTATCGAGGCAGTATGGCTTATGCAATCGATCTCAATTCAAAAGGCGAATTGTCCGCAAAGAATGTTGGAGCTGATCAATCGCTCAAATGGAAAATTCCACAGTACACCCCGTACGTGCCTTCGCCGATCATTCTCGGTAGTCGACTTTATTTCAATCGCTCTTTGGCCGCGACGATCAGTTGCTATAACGTGAAAACGGGTGAGCCAATTTACGACCGGCCTGTTCGACTTCCTGGATTGAAAAATCTCTATGCTTCCCCTGTCGCAGTTAAGGACCGGATTTACTTTGCTTCACGCGAAGGCAAAACGATCGTGATTGGCAATGGAGACGAATTCGATGTGATCGCTACCAATACGCTCGATAATGGAATTGATGCATCGCCTGCCATCGTTGGGGATCAAATTTTCATTCGTAGCTCAAAGCATCTTTATTGCATCGAAGCATCCCAATAGCGCGATAAAGTTTACGGATTGTACCAGTCGCACCTCTGGTAGCTCGGCAAATTAAGGTTTTACGGCTGTAACTATTGATCCGCACGTGACGAATAATTCGATGAAAAAAGCGTAAACCAGTTCGCTTGTTCCGAATGTTCTATGTCACGCATTGCAATCAACATTTCGCTAGCCCTCGCGATCATAATCATTTGCGGCTGCGCGTCTCGGCGACAGTGTCCTCCTCCGGCTTGCCCCCAATATGTCTCTGCGCGGACCAACGTTGCAGTCTCGCCCAAGTCGGACGAAGGTGTTAGTTCTGATTTCGGAGCGATTCCAAAATACGAATCTGTCAAACGATCTTTGTTTGATCAAACTACAAGTGGCGAGATCGTTTCAATTGACCTTCAAGAAGTCATTTGTCTTGCTGCACGAAATTCTGAACTGGCGGATCTGATCGAGTCAGAACGGCATGTTCTGCGATGTAAGTCGGACCGCATTTCGTCGAGCCTGGGTACGACCTCTGGCTGCAATGATTCCAACTGTGACGATCCAAATTGCAATCAACCCAACAGAGCCGCTGATTTGGTTTTGCAAGGCGAGGCGCTTGAGCAACGAAACATCGCCGCTGGAGCAGCTGCTGAGTTATTCTTGAGAATGGTTGAAGTTGACTTGCAGCGTGGATTGCTTGAAGAAACAAAGCAACACCTTCTTGGCCTTGAGGAAACAATTGCAGCGGCTGACGAAGAGGGCTTTGCTACGGCAGACGGAAAGAATGAGCTTGCTGAGGGCCAACTAAAAGTCAAACAGTCTGAGGCGAAATTAAATTCGGCGGAGCAAAAATTGTTGTACAACTTGAATCAGTTAATCAACATCGACGCCAACAATTCAATCCGCTTTCGCGCGGTGCACACCCTCCGCCCACAAGAGCTTCCTGTCGATGTTGCACAACAGGCGGCGATGGCTGAATCCAATCGACCGGGCATTCGCGCAGTTGAGCTTGCGTTAACAGAAGGCGTTTGTAATAGGTCGATCAATCAATTGGTTCGGCTATTGGATTCCCGACTGGGCCTTGGCTCCCCACCTGTTTCGATCAGGAAAACACTGTTGCGACGGCAACTGCGAGAGCTGATTGAGCGGGACACGAAACCCGACCCGGATTCCGAAACGCGTAAGGGACAACTGCAGCAAATTGTGGACGCAAGGCGAAACGCGGCCCGCGCCGAGGCCCATGATGCATTGCTGGGGATTCAAAGTTCGCTTGAAGAGCTGTCCCTGGTTCAGGAAAACATCGAGCGGCTAGATGCGAAGGAAAAACAGTTGACCGCGAAGCAGGAAATCGATGCGGAAGCGTCTTTTCTTGAGTCAAACCTAAACTGGATCGAGCGCCAGGAGGCAAAATCAAAACGCGTTTCGGTCGCAATCGAGCATGAAATTTCCATGTTGAAGCTCTTCCAAGCCCAAGGCGAGCTAGTCCGGGAGTGTGGATTCGACCTCGAACCCAATATAATATCTAATTGCAGTAGCGAGTAAAAAGCGTCTTGTTGACAGGGCGTTAGTGGGATCAAGGTTGATGAGACGACCTTCCCGTGAAGTGGTTCGACAAGAGTTCAGCAACAAGTAATCTTCGGCGAAAAACGATGCGCGCTATTGCAATAATTCTGGCGGTTATCATCACCGGCGCTGGCGGATGGTTTCTTGGGGCCAAGTATGGACTACCCAACAAACCAAACGGTTCAGCCCCGGCTTCAGATTCTCAATCCGATATAGCCCAAGCCAATCCCAAAACGATTCATGGCCAAGGGAAATTTGCGCCCGCCAAAGGCTTGATCAAAATCGTTGCGCCACCCGGCGAGCGAATTGCGAAATTGATCGATCGAAAAGTTGGTGAAAAGGTCAAGGCAAACGAAATTCTTTTGACATTGCAAAGTCGTGAGTTGCGAGAAAAAGAACTTGCCCTTGCGATTGCTCGTCGCGCCGATGCACTAAAAAAGGTTGAATACGAAAAAGAGCAAGGCGCATACAAAATTGACTCTGTAAAACTCGCTTTGGCCGAAGCGGAATCGGCCGACGAACAGATCGCAGGCGAAGCTCAGAAGATTAAGCTGCTCGAAAAACAGCTGGCTGCAGCGGAAACACTTAAATCTCGTTTGCATTCGTTGCGAGCCAATCCCGTTTCCAGGGATCTTATTAATCAATCTGAAATCGACAAACAGGATTTGTTGGTACAACAACTTCAGCTTCAAATTGAACACGCGAACCTGGACATTGAAATGGGCAAGAAAAGTGCTCAACGTGGAAAGGCAGTCGCGCAAAACAATTTGAAGACTGCCGAGAACACCCTGAGCAGCGCCGGGAAAGTCACACCGATCGCGACACTGGATGCGGCCGTTGCAATGGCCCAGCAGGCCTACGACATGTTGCAAATTAGCTCGCCCATCGACAACGCAACGATCCTTGACATTGTGGTTCGTGAAGGTGATTCAGCAACCAATCAGCCAATCATGATTCTTGGTGACACGAGCGAAATGCATTGTGTGGTCGAAGTCAATGATTCGTTTATGCACTTGATCGACATTGAGAAACATAAAAACCTGCGAGCAAAAGTCACGAGTTCCGCATTGGCCAAACCGATATTTGGCTCGGTCATCTCCAAAGGTGTAATGATTAGCGCACCATCGCTCAAAGATCCCAACCCGTTTTCAAGCGTTGATCGGCGAACCGGGACCGTTACAGTCAAATTGGATGACTCGAAAACTGCGGCGCAATTGGTGAACTTACAAGTGGAAGTTGAAATCGAGACTGAGCCTGGAGCTTTGAGCGGAGATCAAAACGCGAGTGAGTAACGATAATCTCGAAGTGGAATTGAACTTTAAGTACGTTCGACTAACGACCAGGCAGAAAACTAAACATGGCCACGCCGCTTTCGATTCTTAACTTACTGGATAGTGGATGGCGAACGATCCTGTCCATCTCCGGCATTAGCATTGCCGTGATTCTGATCTTCATGCAGCTTGGTTTTCTTGGTGCCGTCCTTGATACGGCAGTTCTGTTTTACAATAACTTGAAATTCGACCTCGTGGTTTGTTCGCCCGACTATTACCACTTTTGCGATGCAGACAAAATCTCAAAAGAGTATCTCACCAGAATCGAGAATGTGGCTGGCGTGAACAAAGTCCAGCCCTACCACGTCAGCCTCGGCAAATGGAATTACGCTTCTGAGTCAGTCCAACGCGGCATGTTGATCATGGGTGTCGCTCTCGAAGGCCAGACTTTCACACAAACCGATCCCAATGTTGACTATCCCGATTTTGCGAAACTGGCCAATAACCGTAGCATTTTGGTTGATCAAAAATCGCGTCCGACTTTTCTTGGTGCGAAAAACAAAGATGGGTTTGGCGAGAAAGACCTTGGCCTACGAATCGAACTGAATCAAAACGAAGTTGAAGTCACCGGCCTGTTCAAGATTGGAACCGGACTAGCTGCAAACGGTGCTGCGATCATTAACGAAAGGGGATTTGCGGAGTTGTTTCCAAACCACTCGCAAACGGACGCGACGATTGGATTGGTTCAATTGTCTTCGCAGGATTCCGCGGACCCAACTGCAGCTCGCGCCGCGATCGTCAAAGCTCTTGGGTTCGATCGCGGCACGTCGGCTGTTGACATTCTAACGCGCGAGGAAGTTATCTCGCGCGAAATTCGACACTGGATTGGCAACACGCCAATTGGATTTATCTTTATCGCCGGTGTGGTGGTAGCAATGATGGTCGGCGCAATCGTTGTGTATATCGTTTTGTCTTCGGACATTACAAAACAGATTGGTGAATATGCGACGCTTAAAGCCATGGGCTATCGCAACAGCTACCTCTCTCGTGTGGTTCTCGAACAAGCGATCATTCTCGGCGTGATCAGTTACGTCGTGGCTTTTTTCTCTTCTTTGGTTTTGTATCGAGTCATTGGAAACGCGGCCAACCTGCCAATCACGATGACAATCAGCCGCCAGATCATCGTATTTGTCGCGACTTTAGTAATGTGTTGTTTGTCGGGAGCAATCGCGATGCAAAAACTTCGAAAGGCGGATCCAGCGGACTTGTTCTAAGCTGATTCTTACAATGCATTTATTTCTTGCGGCAAAACTCGCGTGGTGCAACACAACTGCTAACTGGCAGCGGTTGCTGGTTCGCTGTTCGGGCATCATGTTTGCCGTCGTGTTGATTTTTATGCAAACAGGATTTCGAAATGCCTTGTTCGACAGTAACGTTCGAATCATGGAAGAGAAAATTGAAGCTGACATCGTGGTTCGCAGCAAGTCGCGGTTCATGCTTTCCAGTGGCCAGCAAATGCCACTTCGTCATGTCACGATGGCCCAATCCTGCGAAGGCGTCGCCGTCGCCCAACCGCTGTACATCGAAAATGTTGCGTCACCGATTCGGAGGATGGGATCTTCAGCCAGGAAGATCCGTGTGATCGGGATGGACCCAGCCAGTGAGATGTTTACAAAATTTGGATTGGCCGACCAAGCCAAACAATTAGCGGCTCCCAACACGGCCGCGGCAGACATCAAAAGCAAGCGGATGTTTGGATTGCCGCGTCAAGTAAATGAACTCTCATCAAAATCCTTTGGCGAACTTGCTGGAAAACAGATTCGTGTTGTGGGCTTATTCGAAAGCGGCATCAATTTTTCCAACGACGGCAATCTGGTGATGACGCCAGCGAACTTTGCCAAGTACTTTTCATTCCGTGGCAAAAATGATCCGCTTTCGATGGTTGACTATGGATTGGTCAATTGTGAAAACGCCACTGAAGTTTCCGGCGTGGTTAAGAAGCTACAAAACATGCTTGGCCCGAACACGATTGTTCAGTCTCGCATTGAGTTCTTGAAATCGGAACGTGATTTCTGGGGTAAAAACACGCCGATCGGTTTGATTTTCTGGTTCGGCACCATGATCGGATTTGTGGTTGGGCTGATCATTTGTTATCAGGTGCTCGCGACTGACATTAGCGATCACCTGGGCGAATTTGCAACACTCAAAGCGATGGGCTATCCGCCTTCGTTCTTTGGCGCCGTCGTTGTGATTCAGGCTTTGTTGCTTTCCGTCGTTTCATTCATTCCCGGTTTGGTCATCGCGTTGGTTGCGTTCACTGGCCTCAATTGGATGACCGGTTTAGTGATGTTTTTGAATTTTGAGCGAACGGGATTGGTGTTGGGTTTGACAGTGTTGATGTGCGTGACTTCTGGGTTGATCGCACTGCGAAAACTGGTATCTGCCGACCCGGCGAGTTTATTTTAGTGCGTTGTATTTTTGTAAGTGTTTCCGTTTTAGTGCCTTTGTTTAGTTTCAACTGTTGAATCAACATGATCAGTCATCCAAATCAAAACGAATCCGATCCGACTAGTTCGCCTGTCATCGAAGTCAACGGGCTAAATCATTTCTTTGGTTCGGGCGACGCCAAGACTCAGGCTTTGTTCAATAACGACCTAAAAGTCAAACGTGGCGAGATTGTAATCATGACCGGACCATCGGGTTCGGGGAAAACGACGTTGCTGACGCTGATCGGAACATTGCGTACGGTTCAAGATGGAAGCTTGAAAATTCTCGGCGAAGAACTCAATGGCATGTCGCAATATGGGCTCACTCAGATTCGAAAGAAGATTGGATTCATCTTTCAGGCACACAATCTATTCGGCTCGCTTACTGCGTTTCAGAATGTAAAAATGGCGACGGAGTTGGCGGGGATGAATGGCTCGGACGTCGCTCCGAGGATCGAACAAATGTTGACTCGGTTAGGATTGGGAGAACGCGTCCACTACAAACCAAAATCTCTTTCGGGCGGGCAAAAGCAACGTGTCGCGATCGCGCGAGGGTTGATTCACAATCCGCGAATCGTGCTGGCCGACGAACCGACTGCGGCGTTGGATGAAGAGTCGGGGCGCGAGGCGGTTACGCTTTTCCGAGAGATGGCTGATCGCGAAGGGTGTACAGTTTTGATCGTAACTCACGACAACCGGATCCTTGACGTTGCCGATCGGATCATCAACATGGTTGCCGGCCATATCAAGAACGATTCGGATGTGAAAGAAACGGAGAAGATCTGCGAGTTTTTGCGCAAGACAGAATTCTTTGAGGATCTTACACCGCGCACATTGGCCGATGTCGCTAACAATATTGAAATCCGAAAGTATTCGGCTGGCGATTACATTGTCACCGAAGGCGAAGAGGGGCGTGAGTTTTTCATGATCTCCGAAGGCCATGTTGATATCGCAAAAGCCGCATCAAGTGGCGCGGCTGACGAATTGGAAATCATCAATCAACTAGCCGCCGGCAGTTATTTCGGCGAGGTATCGTTGATCAAAAACCAGCCCCGCAACGCCAGCGTCATCGCGACTCAAGACACGACGTGTTATGTACTTGACCGAGAAGAATTTCGCCAAGTGGTAGATACGAGCGATTCATTTGAGTCGGAATTGCGCAAAGCCTTGTTCGAACGCAATTGATATCTGAACGAAGCCGTCTGCCAGCTACCGTTAGGCAATGTTGACTTACAAATCGCGGTTTTTTACCGAGAAATTCTTTCCCCGGCATGGTAAATCTGTTTTTTTTAAGCATGTGGTAAAAAGTCTGTAGAATTTTCCTTTTGGACGCGTCTTTTGGGTCAATAGGCAAGGTATTTTCGGCTTTTCATACTGGATGGTTTTCTCAAATGTTCAAAAAAGTTCTCTCTATTGTCATCACCTTTTGTTTATTGACGGCTTTCACCAACCTTTGTGATGCGAGGATTCAGGATGCCAAAGATGACGCTGCGTCCAAACGTGCCCAGGAAGAATTGACCAATGAGCTACTCGACAAAGTAGAGAGGCGATTTGGCAATGAAAAGGATCAACTTGAGGAATCGCGAAAAACTGAATTCAGCAAACTGCCCAGAGCGGTCCGTGTGTTTTGCCAGAAAGAACTACTCCCAGCTCTCGAATCCAAAGCCCATCGTCCGCTTCTTGCCGCTGCGGAATCTTTGGTTATGAAACAGCCGCCAGAAATGGTAGCAGCGGTTGAGCAGTATTGTCAGAACATGGGTCATGGCGTTCTTCGCGAAAAAGTTGCCGATGCGATCGTTCAAATGATCAACCAACGTTTGCCGATGAATACACAAGCTTGGAAACCCGTGTTCACAGAATACGTCGCCGAGGGATTAGACAACGGTATCAAGTTGAAATTGGAAGATTTTGACAAGCATCCAATCATGCAGGATCCATTGACCTTGCCTGGCGAATGGAACGAAGCCGATAAATTGTTTTGGAACATTCACGTTTGGGAAAATCGGTTTCGCGACTCCGACCAGATCGTTCGGGCAGCTCTGGCAATGAACGAATCCTTGCTTGCACATGCCAAAAAAATTGAGAACGATGAGCAAGTTCCGCGAATCGAAGAAAGAATGATGATCGGAACAAGAGTTCGTGCCAAATATGATGAGATGCACGAGCGTGAAGCGGAACTACGAATTAAGGGGCTGGTCAAAGCAGAAGAGACATTACGAGAAAATGATGATTTTGAATCCCGGCTCAATGCAGCGTTCGCACTTGAACTACACGGTGGTGAGTTGGATCTGTTTTTTCAAAACAACAAGCCTGGCACATTGAATCGTGAAAAGCTTAACGACATAGAAACGCCGACTATTTGTAAGAACTTGCTTAAGTCAGGCCGCAAGAACGGCAAAGATGTAATTGAAAAAGCACTGTTGCTTCGCCTTGGATCCTATTGGTGGTTTCGGGGGCGATACGGAAGTTCGTCTCTCGCACAGGGCTTGCTTAAGCCTGAATTTGCGATGACCAACAAGGCGGCGATGAATACATTGTTCATGCCCCAAGAGCGCCCCAAAGCGATTGGCGATGTCGATTCTGAAAGCGGAGCAATCTCTGTTGGCTATGACCGGCGCCATTATTTTACTTGGGCAATTGAGCGGCGTGACATGTACCTTGAAATCAGCAAAAACAACATGCAATCGTCAAGTACCACGGAAACGGTAGGCGAGTCAACCAAGAAATTTTCGAGCGGTGGTAATCGTTATCTTTGTGAAATGACCGACGAAGAGATATCAACTTACACGCCAAGCATGACAAAGCGTCAACTGAAAGTTCAGGGTGCAGACCAAACGATTCCGTATCGTTTAGTTGGAAGTTACGAATACGGAAATTCGATTGGGGCCTTTGCACAGTTGCTAAAAATATCTACTCCCGAAGAAATTGAAGCTTACAACAACATTCTTAATGAACGCCCCGAATTTACCTACTTCAATGGGGTTAACAATGCATTTGACGAGCGTCCCAACCTAGCCAAAGCAGATGACATTGAGCGGACAAAATTCTATGACGCCTTTCAAAAGAAGGGACTGTCCTGGATGATCGCTCTGGCTCGAATCGAACTGGGTTCAACGATGTCCATGTACGGAACTTCGGCTACTCCGTTTGAAGATGTGTTCAAAAGTAATTTTGACATCGAAGCGACCATGATGGTTTTGGCCAATGATGTAGCCTCTCATATGAAATCGTTAGCGATGGAAGACGGATTCAAGAAAGTTGTCAAACGAGGGCGGGATATTGATACTTGGACGCTGGCCTACTTGCGACGGTTGAAACTGATCCGGGATATGCTCGGCACGTTGGAAAAACACGGAAACAATGCTCTCCGAGCGGAAATCAAACCTTACAGCAAAGAGCTCGCGAAGTACGAAAAACGTCTGTTGGATGAAATTGAAGACCAGACGGAGGCTCAAAGGTTTAGCCAGACCGACATCAGCAAACGCCAACAAAGAAGGACGAGGACGACACGTATCACCGGCGATACGATTGCTGATTGCGAATCACAGACAGGTGGAACAGGCGGAAGCGGTTCCCGTGGTACACCACCGGTCATCCGATAAAGCCGTAAGCAATCTGTGACAAATTAGAATTCAAGTTTTGATTCCACATTTGACCACGAAAAACGCTTGATCACGAAAGTTGCAGTTGCATTTTCGTACAAGTGTCTTTCGTGGTTTTCTTGTGCGCGAATAGTTAGCCAGCGAATCGTTCATTTAGAAGTTACTTGCTGATAGGGAACCCTAACTCTGCCCTAACCCTACAGAATTCACAAATTATCGCGAGCACGAAAAACAATCCGAGGTTTTTTGGAAATCGCGTGCCAGCAATATTGAAAGTTCCCGATAATTTTATTGAAATACGGTTGAGGAAAATTTAGATACTCTTCAATGTGCCCGTGAAAGCAGATCCATCAATTGCAACCTCGCGCTCCCCTTCTTGGTAAATTGGATTGCAAAACTAGAATTTTATTTTTAAGGCGGTGAAAATTGAAATCGAAAAAGAAAAATCGCGCGAGTCGCCGCAAGTCCCGAACAAGCAATCATCGATATGAAAGCCTCGAAACAAGGCGCTTGTTGGCAGGGGTCTATCACGATACTGCGACCGGTGATTTGTTTATCTTTGGTGACGCAGGAAACAATTTTGCCGTCGCCGTTAGTTCAGATTCTGATCCTGAAGTTCTGGTGGTTTCTGATGCCGGAAGACACACTTTCAACAAGAGTGAAATTACGCAGCTAACATTCATTGGATACGGTGGAGACGACACGTTTACCAATGACACGTCATTGCCTGCGTTAATGCTGGGTCACGCAGGAAACGACACGCTTACTGGTGGATCAAATGATGATGTGATTGTCGGTGGCGATGGCGACGACGTTCTCAACGGAAGAGCCGGGAACGACCGTGTGGTTACTGCCGCTGGAACTGACATTGCACGTGGCGGCAATGGCGACGATTCCATTTTTGGTAGCAGCGGGTTAAATGAGCTACATGGAAACGCCGGGAACGATACGATCTACGGTGGCAACGATGTCGATACGATTTTTGGTGGCGACGGAATTGACCAGATTTTTGGACTTGGCGGTGACGATATTATCGACAGTGGGCTTGGCGGTGTTGCTGGGTCAGCTGGAATTCAACAAGGCGACCTCGTTCTCGGACTTGGCGGAAACGATACCATCATCGGCGGTGGTGGGCTTGATATTTTCTGGGGCGGCGACGGCGATGACATCCTGACGGGCGGAGGAGGTGAAAACCGGATTCACGGTCAGACTGGAAACGACACGATCACTGGCGGACCACGCGCTGATTTCCTTCGCGGTCTCTCAGGCAATGATACGATTGACGGTGGCGGTGGCGCAGATGCTATCGACCTTGGCTCAGGCAGCGACGATACCGCAATTTTCAATCGCAACTATACGTCCAACTCAGTCAACTCGAGAAACTTGGGACAAATCGCAAATGTTGACGTTGGTGCAACATCCCAAACGGTTCTTGGTTCCGAATTCATTCAGTTTAATGATCGAACAATAAAGTCTGATCAACCAACGTTGGAAAACATTGAATCATTGTCTTATACCCTTCTCAACAATCACCGGTTGAATCAGGGGCTTCCAGTTCTTGCACACACTGGTGACATAACGCGGTACGCCGAAAGCTGGGCACGCAACATGTCGGTGAACGGTTTCCGTCACTCCTCCGAAGCAGACTTGGTTAGATTTTTGGTCGATGGCCGAACCACTTTGGGAGAGAACATCATTTTCGAACCTGACAATGGGCAAGGCGAAGCGGCGGCTGCTGCGAACATACATAGAAATTGGATTAACAGCCCAACTCATCTAGCGAACATCAACAATGGGGACTTCTCCGAAGTTGGCGTCGGAATCGTTAAAGCCAATGGCGGTTGGTGGGGAGTCCACGTGTTCTTCGGATAGTATTTTCAGCGAGATACAGCCGAAAATTCAACTTGAATTTCGGGTCAATCAACAAGGGATCGAGGACAGAAAACCTCGATCCTTTTTTTGTGCGCTGGCTCAATGATGCTTGTGCGACAAACCTGGATTGACAGGTGCCATGTTTACGCGAAAACGTAATCATGCTCATGCTGCGCGTGAGCATGACACCCAGAACCTGGGGGCAAACTTCATTTCAACTTTGAAGAACCATTGGTCTCAGTCAATCGCGCATAAACCGTGGACGGCTCAACATTGATATTTGCAATTTGAATATTTTATCACAGCGCCAGCTGCACTACGGTCTCTCCTGAACTGGTGTCCAGCTAGCTGGATATTCCTTGTCGGGCGTTTCATTTCGTCTTGGAATGCTGGCAATTCGCAATTTTGGATTGTCACCATGCAAAATTTATCGGTAATTCAAATTAGGATGCGAGCAGTGAGTATGTCACAAAAAAATTGAGAATTCTGAGCGAATCGAAACCAGTCTGACCTTCTGTGTCACATCCGATCGGATAATACAAATGGAAAGAAGAAAGATTTCATTCCATTGAAAAGAGTTTTGAGTGAGAAGATTGAGTGCGTCATGGGATGACGCCACGTTGTCCCTGAGGAGATTTTAATGACAAACTTTAGAAGAAAACCGGCCACGCAGTTTCATGCTTTTATTGTTGAGCCGAAGCCAGGATTTAAGCCGACCAACTGGAGGCAAACGCCCACACATTATCGAATCGTTCGATATCTTGGGCCAAAAGAATTCCAAGGCAGCGCTGACGCATGGAAGTTCTTGCACAACCATGAAGCGATTCAAGCAGAGCAAGTGAATGAATGGGCGCTATACCTTGATTTTGACTCGGCGATTTTTTCAGCCCCTGGCGAGGTGCAAACGGGCGCGATCGCTTCGTTGGTTAAATCAGATTCGAGCTCGAATTCAGCAAGCTACCGGCATTGATTATGACTGGTTTGAAATGAATTTAACGCAAAGACGCGAAGGCGCTAGGACGCAAAGAGCGGTTGTGAATGAACTCTTTGCGTCTTTGCGGCTTTGCGTTAATTTTTATGCTGTGTCCAAACACTTTGAATCGACTTGAACGTTTTATACAGCAACGTTCGCTTTGAGGTCTTTCATGAGACAGCGGTCTTGGTCCAACTCGCTATGGCGCCCAACCGCTAACTAAACTAAACATCTTCTTCGGAAGCTTTACCGATCATGGCCCCTTCTTCTTCGTCCATGTCCGGCTTCTCGACAGGAGGGGCACCATTGCCGTTAGGATCCATCATGTCGTTCCAGATTCCTTCGATGTCTTCGTAGTGGTCACTTGGGTAGTGAAGTTCACCACCTGTATGACCGACCCAGCCAATTCCACAGGCGAGCAAGATCAAACCAAGCTTCCACATCACGCCATCATCAGGGTCGCGGTTTCTTGCACCCGCTGCAAACAAGGCCAACAAAAACGCAACAGCGGTAGCAATTAGGGCACTAGTCCGGTGCCAGAAAACTGGATGCTTCTGATTAAGTAGATCAGCCAATTCACTGATTTCACCTCGGTTCTCCATGGGACTGAACCACCAACCAGACACACAGGCGGCGATGGCTCCCAGCGTTCCCAGCCACAAGCAATAGTATGCACAATCGCTCATTACAAAATTGCCACGCAAGCTGAAGAATGCAAACAAACCTGCAGCAAGCAGCAAACCGATTGGCAAATGGATGGCGGCCGGATGCAAGGAACCGATCGCATTGAAAACTCGTTGGGTTTTTGGATCGACGGCTCCATCTTTTTCGTCGTCTTTGTCTTCCATGTCCTTGCTGACATACTTGTCAGCGAGTTCAACGTCTTCTGGCCAGTTGGCACCTTCGTCGATCCAGGTTTTGACAAACGCGATTTGTTCGGCGGTGAGAGGGTCTTTTTCTTCAGGTGGCGGCATCAACTGTTCTTCGTCGTCCGAAACCAACGCGAGATACAAATCACTATCTTCGCTGGCGCCTTCGTCAACAAAATTGAGTGCGCTATCTTTCTCATCGATACGGAAGGATTCTGCTTTTTCGGGACCATGGCATCGAATGCAGTGCATTTCCAAAACTGGTTTAATGTGCTTTACAAAATCAACTTCCTCTTGCGTATTGTCAGCCAACGAGTGAGGCGAAGCAAAAAGCAGAAACAACAAAGCTATAGCAAGTGAGATTAAATTTCGCGCAGAGGTCGTAGTCATTTTTGGTATCCAGCATTAATGGCTAACCGAGTCGTTGAAAGGAAAAAGACGACTCGATTTCGAGTTCACATGATAACTAACTTGAACAGAAAATGCACTTGGACGGGCTTTTCAATTCAACCCGATTTATCACAATCCGTTTTCGGTCATCAATCGGTTTTCTTAGACTTTTTCGAAATAGCAAGGTTTGAATAGACTGGCTAGGAGTAAAAAAGCACAAAGGGATATGTAATTCGCATTTTTGAAGCATTGATCTGGACGATCAACTGAAAGCTGGGAGGGATACACAATTTGCTGGGGGAGGCATTCTGAGCATGAGATTTTGCCAGTCTCTTTACCCGTGTTGAAAACAGATTCGGTGTTGAAAAGAGGTGGTGTTCATCCAGGACTACCGAGATGGGTGTCAAATTCGATTCGATTCGATGGGCGTTACGACTGGCAAGACCATGATCTTTCCATCGCCAAGCCGGCCGGTACGAGAAACCGAAACAATACACTCGATGATCGCTTCGACATTTTTCTCTTCCGCCCAGATTGAGATTTCGACTTTGGGAACGAAGGCAAGCGAATACTCATTCTCGCCGTACTGGTCGAGATAATTCTTTTGCCTCCCAAAGCCTTTGACTTCGCGGATCGAGAGTTCTTCGACTGGCTGACCCGCGACGGATTCGATGACTTTCTCAGCCAAAAATGGTTTCACGATGGCGACAATTTGTTTCATAACATTGGCGTGATCAAATTTTGGTTGATCAAGAAAGTGTTGCTTGATCGTATTATTGAAACGCATTGCAACGGTTTCACAATCGCGATCTATCGGATCGTTGCCCAGGTCCAATGCCGGTCGGTCGTGGCGGTCACGGAATCGGCTTTGTAGCCCAACTCAACCACCATCGCGCGGATCTCTTCGAGTGACAGTGAAGCGTGAAGCGAGTCGCGGAATAGCTTTTGTGAATACTCGGTTTCCTCGCCCGTGTAGGTTTCAACGAGTCCGTCAAGGACCTCCTGTTCGTCGGGCCTCATTAAATCGCGAACGAAAAGAATACCGTCTTCTTGCGTCACACGAATCATTTCCTTGAGACTGACTATCGGATCGGGAATGTGGTGGATGATGCTGTTGGACATCGACACGTCAAACATGTGCTCGGCAAACACCATTTGTTTCGCGTCGACTTGAGCCAGATTAATTCGCTCGCCGAGGCTCACTGCCTGCACATTGAATTTCGCGAGGTCCAGCATATTTGCGGCAAGATCAACCGCCATCACTCGGCAACCAGCATGGGCTTTGCACAATGCGATCGGAATCAAAGCCGTACCTGTTCCCAAATCCAGCACGTCGCCAAGTTCGAATTCGTCTTCGGCGTCAACTGACTCAGCAAACGCCAACAGATCGGCAACGAATACATCGTTGACCTCGGAGTGATCCATGTTGTTGTATTCTTCAGCCTCTTTCCGGGAGTCCATTACTTCAGGTTCGAGGATTCTTTGGAGTGCCATGATTGCTTATTGGTGAAAGTAAACTTTTAAAATGGATTTGGTTCACAGGCTATCGCGTGATCAGGTTTCGCGTTGATCAGGTTTCGCGTTGATCAGGTTTCGCGTTTGACCAGGTTATTCGCCAAGGGCTTCAAACTCTTCATCGGTATTGATCTGGTCCACTTTACCTTTGACCCAAGCACCATAACCATAAATCAACCCACCCATCAAAAGATAAGTGCACGCGTATTCGATTACTGTCTTGCTAACGTCGGCTGAAAAATAACCTTCGGGTGTTGTTTCATCGAAACTCAATTGCCACGGGAAGAACATTTGATCTTCGGCAGGCGAATGGATCACGCCAAACAAAACCAGCATCCCGCCAACTGACATAAACAGCGACGCCGCAACGAACTTGCGGTCGATAATTTTTGCCAACACCGAAGACCAGATAAGGCTGGTGATAATAAATCCTCCGGCGAGCACACGCAGATTTTGAATGCCAGGATCGGAGTGGAATTTTGCGTAGTCAACATATTGCTCAAGATAAATGACAACGAGCTTGAATAGAGCTGGCAAACACGCCGCGGCCAGCGCCGCATAATGACGCTTGGGAGTGACATGGAAGCTCTGGGCGGTGATTTCAATTCCAATGAAAATCAAGATCGGCATGATCGCGGCTTCAGGAATGTACTGAAACAACAAACCGAAATAGCCAATCAATCCTGCGCCGCCAACAAACAGCGCGGTCGCTAACGTATAACCCGCACGTCCGCCCATGGCTTTGTAGGCCGGGTGACCAATGTACGGCGTGGACTGAATCACACCGCCGCAAAGTGCAGCCGCCAAAGTCGCAAAAGCTTCGATGCCGATTACCGCGTTGGTGTTAAAGTCGTCGCCTGCCGAGGCCGCGCTTTCGGCACAGTCAATCCCGCCGATCACCGTCCCGATTGCAAACGGAAAAATATAAGGGAAGTATTTCGCGGCATCTCCCATCGCGGCAAACCACTCAAACGAGAAAACTGAGGTCCATTCGCTTGGAAACCAAACCGGGGGAATCGCTTCCTCATGAACATCTACGACGTCCAGGCCTAACGAATTGATACCGACCAGTAGATACCAGATCCCACATCCCACCAGAACAGCGGCGAGCGCGGTTGGCATTTTCCCAAATTTGTTTCGGCCTACCAAACCAATGAACACGATGACCAACGCCGAAAATCCGACCAACGGATTGGCTCCAAGTTTTTCAACAGGCGCAAAAGTGATTAACACCAACGCGATCGCGGCAAGCGAACCAAGCAGGCCCGCGCGAGGTATCGCGTTGCGAATCCAGTTCGAGCAAAACGCTAAAGCGAACTTGAGCAAACCCGATACGAAAATACTGCAGATGCCGATCTGCCAAGTGAACATCGCGGCCTCTTGATTGCATGCGGAAAGGATCTCGATGGCTTCGGGGTTTTCAACGGCTTTGCGAAGTTCTTCAATTTTCCAACCGGCAGCATCGGCAAGCGCAGTAACCTTTGTCGAGAACGCTGGGCCAAGAACAAGAAACACCATTCCAATTGTGCTTGGCGTATCGAGGCCAAGCGGCATAGCTGTCACTTTTGTGTTGCCCGTTTTCTTTGCATGACGAAAAGCGAGCCATGTGTAAAACAAATCGCCAACAAGCACACCAATGGCGGTACCTGGAACCATGTACCTGAGTGCAAAATCTACAGGGAAGCTATAGATGCTAGCCATCAGACCAACCATCAGTACCAAACCAGCAATGTTATCTAACATCAAGCCAAAGAAGGCGTTAACGTCACCAGGCCGAGCCCAGATGTAGCGATTCCGAGCGTTGTCGAGGTTATTCATAGCTTTGGCACAGAGTTTGCAAATGAAGAAGACAGAAGGAACTGTCAGTTCAGAGACTTTTGAAAGTGCGGCTTATCCAACCGCAAAACTGGTCGTTTCAAAGCCTTCAACCACGCGAGTTTAAATCCCTAAAAAATCTCTGTCAAAGGGGACCTAACGTGTCAGGTCCCTCCTCGATAGACGTACTAGGGAAGGTGGTTACGAGGCCCAGCACGGTCAAAAACGCCTTCAAAATTCCTCTGACACCACTAATTAATAGGAGACGCATCGGAAAACGGCTCAAAACCAGCAATATTTAGCTGGGAACGAACCAACTTCCGTTAAGATGCGTAAATCGGAATGCAAGCCACAATAAACAACGTCAATTTTACGAATCGACAACTCAAGGCAAAATCTGACCCTGTGACTGACGAACAACTACTGCTTGAATATCGCCTGACCGGTGATCGCGAACTGTATGCCCAATTGGTGTACCGTTATGAGCGTGAGTTGTTTAGTTACTTGCGACGATACCTTGGTAATGCGGAAATGGCGGAAGACGTTTTCCAGGCAGCTTTTCTTTCGGTGCACCTCAAGTGCAATTCGTTTGAAGAGGGCCGAAGATTTCGACCGTGGCTTTACACGATTGCGACCAACGCAGCCATTGATGCTCGACGACGAAACAAACGACACAGGACGGTCAGTTTGGATACGCCTCGCGAGCAAGACAACGAGGACGTTGGCCGCTTAGTTAATCTTTTGGAAAGTGGTGATCCTGATCCTGCCAATGCTGCTGTTCGTGCTGAACGTAGTCGGTTGGTTCGAGAAACTTTAAATCAGTTACCCGAATCAATGACTGCTGTAATTCACTTGGTCTATTACCAGGGAATGAAGTATCGCGAAGCTGCAGAAGTTTTAGACATTCCCGTTGGCACGGTCAAAAGTCGATTGAATTCGGCAATCACGAAACTTACCGACGTTTGGAATTCCAGCCAAGTCGACTAGATGGATGTTGACAGCTGCCTACAGTTGAGACCGTTTAAGTGAAATCCCCTTCGCAAGAAAATTTGTTGGGCTACGTACTAGGAGCACTGGACGCTCAAGAGCAACGTGAGCTCCAACAACAAATCGACAATGATCCTGAACTTGAAGTTCAGCTTCTCCAAATCAAATCTTCACTCCTGCCACTGGACTGCTTAGATACCTCTGGTCCACGCACTGGTTTAGCCAGACGTACGTGTGAAGCGGTTGCCAATTGGCAAAAAGAAAACCCGGTTGATGTGAATGCGATTGATTCGCAGTTCGCCAATGCCGATGCGTTGTCCTTGGCATTAGCCAGTGACACCCCTGAAACAAAACCAAAGTTGCGTCCCGCGATTCATGAGCGACTTTTGCATCCAAAGTCTTGGTCGATTCCAGATGTTCTTGTCGGAATGGCTGTGATCGCCGTTTGTGCAGGGCTGTTGTTCCCGGCAATTTCGTACCAACGTTATTCCAGTCGTTTGACCGATTGCCAAAACAACCTTCGCCAAGTCGGCGTTGCGATGTTGAATTACAGCTCGATGAACGATGGAAGTTTCGTTGCGATTCCGCGTGACGGAAATCTCGCTGCGTCGGGTTGCTTCGGACCAATTCTTAAAGACGCCGGTTTGCTTGATCGCGATTCACTACTTTCTTGTGCAGGAATTGCAGCTCAGGAATCACCGGTACACATCCCTTCGTGCAAACAAGTTGAATGTGCAGACTGTGATGTGGAGCTTGCTCATTACCGCCGAACGATGGGTGGTCATTATGGCTACACGATGGGCTATTGTGAGAAAGACCGTTACTATTCACCTCGCAATTTAGGCCGAACGAATATGGTTTTGCTTGCCGATCAACCTTCTGGTGATCTGGAAGGCCGAAGAAGTGCCAACCACTGCGGTCGAGGTCAAAACTGCTTGTTCGAAGACGGACGGGTCGCTTTTGTGACGGGTCATTCTTATGGCAACGACGCTTTGTTCGAAAACGATTATGGCTTGGTCGGTCCTGGCACCGATGCCAATGATAATGTCATTGCCCCAAGTCACCTCTCACCAGTTCAGCTTGAAAAGCTGGAATTCATGGTTGCTCCAACGATCAAAAACTAAGCCTAAACTACATACAACCCGACGCGCAAACGAGTGTGTGCCTTCCTCACGATATACACTTGGTGTCCGTTGGGTTTATTTTTAGAAGCTTCGAATTCTTGGCTTGTTTACCCGGCTATTTGTTTTACCAAACGAATCAGCACTGGCGATAATGCGAAAAGCCTTGCAAAGTAGCTTGCCGGAGAAGAGTTGGTTCAGTACCGTGGACAGCAAAGGTCTTTGAATCATTTCTCCAACTGAACTAATCGAAGAAGTTTTCCAATGCGTTATTCTCGCCAAAAATATTTGCCTTTCTTCATTCTGCTTTTCGCCTTTAACGCTTCAGGGCAAGCATTTGGTCAAGATGGCCCTACCATAAAAAAAGAAGTCGAAGGCGCAATTAAAAACGTTGCCATCTACGGGTCACGTGCGGCATTGGCCACGGCGGAAGAATTAAAAACGTTCGCTGGGGATGCCGAAATCGAATTCGTCGAGGACGAGGAAACCAAAACTTGGAAAACGGCGACGCTTAAATACACAAAACCCGACCGTGCGACGCTGACGATCACTCACTTGGTTGCGACCGACGAAGGGATCAAAGACATAGAAGAGTTCACGAATTTCATTTATCAAAAACTTGCCGATGGCAAGATGGATGCGCACGTTTATGGTTTGATCCGCCAAGCCAATCGAACCAATCACTTGTACGTCATCAAAGCCGATCCTGCGATGCCTGAGGCCAGTATTAGTTTCGTCAAAAAATTCGCCAGTACGACTGGAGCATTTGTATTTACCGGCCAAGAGATTTCCGATGCCAACCTGAATTTGTTGCTGGGACCTGGCAAAACCAAAAGTGAAAACGCGAAGCTACCAAGCTTTAAATCAGCTGAGATGCGAAAATCAGAATCCACCAAACTCTTGGCCAAGCATGATTTAATTCCTCTTGCCAGTTTGCCAACCATTGCCAGTGACGAACAAATCAGATTGCGCGACGCGAAATCCGTTGCAAAGCGAGCGGTCTGTTTGGTTGCATTGGCGGCACATGCTGAGTCGGCTCCGAAATTCGACGGGCCTGCGTTTCTAAAAAAACACAAAGTCTGGGATTCAATCTCGCCGCAAGAAAAAGCATTTCTTGAAGACCCCGCCCTCACCGATCGTTCCGTTGTCACTTGGCGCTACGAAGCGGCTTACACATTGCTTTGGGCACTTGGAAAGTTCGATACGCACCAGTTTCCTGACAAACAAAAGAAAGCCACCGACTCGATCAAAATCGTGATGGAGGGTGCCGATGACTTGATCGCCAACGCGAAATTGCGTGACCAGGCTGAGATTCTGGATCAAGCAGATTTGTACTACCGCTGCTATTGGCTTTGCCGTGATGCGATGGTAAAAGAAAAAAAGATGGACAAAGTTTCCGCCAGCGTTGTTTATGAACGGCTGTACTCGCTTAATTGGCTCATCCGTTACATGAACAAAAAATGGGATGAGACCGTCGTTGATTCTTAAATGAATTGGTTTCATGGAAACCCGACGCGTAAACGAGGAAGCATGTTTCCGCTTGCGCGTCTAAAACCCAAAATTCTCGCGAAACATTGACACCTTCACCAGGTGCACGGTCACCCAAGTCGCTTTGCCCCGAATGGTTCAGCCGCCGATGAATTCAGCAAACTCTTCTGCAGTAACAGGCCGGCTGACGTAGTAACCTTGGACCATATCACAACCGGCTTCGCGAAGGAACTTAAGCTGCTCGGCCGTTTCGACGCCTTCGGCAACAACCTTCAAATCCAAGCCGTGCCCCAAAGACAAAACCGTTTGGGCGATCGCAATAGCGCGGGTGCATTCAGGAATGTTCTTTACGAACGAAGTGTCGATCTTGAGAGTCCGAATCGGAAAATCGCGAATATAACTAAGCGAAGAATATCCAGTCCCAAAGTCATCCATCGCGATCGAGATGCCGAGCTCATTGATTTGATGCATCACTTTAAGCGCTCGGTCTTTATCTTCCATCACCGCGTTCTCAGTGATTTCTAGCTCAATCCATTCTGGCTGGATTTGAGTTTCGAGCATCAGCCGCTTCAAACGCTCAAGAAAATTTGCTTCCTTGAGTTGTCGGGGAGACAAGTTAACCGCGATTGGACCACATAAGATTCCAGCGTCGTACCATTCTTTGGCTTGGTAACAAACTGTTTTTAACACTTGATCGCCCAACAGCGAGATCAATCCAAAATCTTCGGCCAGCGGAATAAACTCAGCAGGTGAAACGACGGTCCCGTCTGGCTTAGTCCATCGAACCAGAGCTTCGGAACTATTGATTCGATTGGTCTGCAGACACATTTTTGGCTGATAGACGACTTTCAAGTCTTCGTTGTCGATAGCGTGTCGAAGCTCCGTCAACATCGCCTGTCGTTTTTCAACGACCTCAACCAGCTCTGAAGAAAAGAAGGTAACCTTGTTCTTACCTTCTTCTTTGGCTTTGTACATCGCCACATCGGCGTGTCGCATGAGCGATTCAACATCAGTCGCGTGATCGGGATAAATCGTGGTGCCGATACTGACACCGATATGAACTTCATGGCCGGCTAGATCAAACGGCTGACTGAGCGCTTCAACTACGGCATTGGAACGATCGTGTACTCTCAACGGAGCATCGAAACTTTCCGGGAGCAACAGCGCGAATTCATCACCACCGAATCGCGCCAAAAAGCAATCGGGGCCCAGTGTCGATTTTACGCGCGAGCTGACTTCAATTAACAACCGGTCGCCCGCGTCATGACCAAGCGTATCATTTACGATCTTGAAATCATCAAGATCTAAAAAGCTTACGCCAAACCGGACATCGCCATTGGTGTCACCGGCAATCAAGTTCGAAATCTGCTTTCGATAGAATCGCCGATTGGGCAGATCGGTCAAGTTATCGTGCAACGCTTGGCGGCGAAGCTCTCGTTTCGTATGTTCAATCTGAGTGATATCAGAGAACATCGCGATCAAGTTGGTTGCTTCTCCACGCAGGTTCTTTGACGGGCTCAGCGAAAGCCAGCAAGCGATTTCTTCATGTCGCTTGTTGATCATTTTTACGTTGCCAAACCATGGACGGCCTGTTTGGACCATCGCGATGATCTCGGTGAAGTGATGCGGCTCGCAGTTAACGACCGTCGACAAACACATGCCCAATACTGCTTGATGATTTTTTCCGATGGTTGCAATGAACTCAGGGTTGGCTTCGCAAATCGCACCGTCTGGATTGAGAATCGCAACGCCTTCTTGTGCGTTTTCAAAAACGCTTGCCAGTAAACGCAACCGATTTTCGCGCTTCATTTCAGTTGTTACGTCTCGCGATGATGCCACCACATACGGTTCACCAGAAGCCTGATCTCGAAACGCGCAACGATAAGTCGAAAGGATAACCTGCTGATGTTCGTCATCGAGAAACGACTCCAAAGCAGCCTGCTTTTGCCCGGTCTCAAGAACATCCATCTCTCGCTGAGCCAATTGCTGAGAGCGTGCACCTGGCAAAACGTCTTCTGCGGGTCGCCCGACAACATCTTCGCGGCGAACATTATGGGTTTCACAAAACGAATCGTTGACCAGCACGATATCGAGATTCGCCGATTTCACGGAAAGAGGTTCCGGAACAGCGTTGATCGTGTTGTGAAGGAAATCCCGGTTGCGAGCCAACTCGAACTCATATTCTTTTCGCCGTGATATGTCTCGGCCAACGACGAAGACTTGATGTTGCCCGTCTACGTTGGATTTTCGAAAACTCAGTTCACACCAAAATTGGTCATTGTCGCCCGAAGGACTGATCCGTTTAATTTCCTTCTCGATAACTCGATTGTTTGCCACACCCTCAATAACGCTGACCACCCATTCTTCATCAATTTCAAATTTCTGAGCAACCAGCTCTAGAAAATTCACTCGGTCAAGTGTCTCTTGATTACAGTTTAAAAGGCTCAGGGCAACGTGATTGTTGGCAACGCTTTGGTAATCATTGAGTACAATGATCGCATCCTGTGAATGCTCAAGAACGGCATCCGCAAAGTTACCTGCCGTTATTGGTTGTAGACGTTCCGATTGTTGGCTGTTGACCAACTCCTGCTGGGCAGATTTGACTTCGTGAGCCGCCAGCTGAACCGCTTTTTCAATCGACGAGACATCAACTCCACGGTCCAACTGCTGGGACTCGGTAATCGAGTTCTGCAGGTGCGATATGATCCCTTGAAGGCGATCTAAAGGTGAATCGGATGTGTGAATTGAGTCAGACATTTAGCAGCAGCGTTACGGACGATTGAAAGTTGAACTCAAACTGGTGGTGGACAATACGGTGGTTCAAACCGTAGATTGCTGCTCCTATCTGCCATAGATAGCTGACTTTGGCGCAAAATTAAAATTAACCGGTTGTATGAAAGTTACTGGGTGAGAAACTGCTTTCACACGTCCGCCCGTTTTTCATCGGCAACCTACTCACAGAAATCCAAGCTGAACTTATATGAATCCCTCACCCAACATAACTGAATTAATGAGCCCGGCCGGCCATTGGCTTCAGCTCCAAACCGCGATTGAAGCCGGCGCTGATGCGGTCTATTTCGGTTTAAACCATTTTTCCGCGCGTGCAAAAGTTGGATTCACGCTTTCCGAGCTCCCAGAAGTCATCGAAACGCTTCACGCAAGAGGCGTCAAAGGCTACGTGACGTTCAACACACTTGTTTTTGATCACGAACTTAATCAAGCCGAAGAAACGATTATCGCGATCGCGCAATCTGGGGTTGATGCCGTCATCGTCCAAGACATTGGCGTGGCCAAACTGATACGAAGCATCTCAGACAAACTTGAAATTCACGGCAGTACCCAAATGTCGATAACAAGCGCCCAAGGCGCAGAGCTTGCCCAATCGGTAGGATGTAATCGTGTTGTGCTTGGGCGTGAATTAAGTCTCAAAGACATTCGCACGATCGCCCAATCGACCGACGTTGAATTGGAAGTCTTCGTTCACGGAGCACTTTGTGTCTCGTACTCAGGCCAGTGTTTTAGCAGTGAAGCCTGGGGCGGACGCAGCGCCAACAGAGGCAAATGTGCCCAAGCATGTCGTCTTTCTTACGACTTGATCGTTGACGGAGAGGAACGCGATCTGGGCGAGTATCGATATTTACTTTCACCCGGCGACCTTTATGCATTGGAGCAAATTCCTGAACTCGTCGACATCGGTATCTCCTGTGTGAAAATTGAAGGACGATATAAAGACGCCGCATACGTCGGACTCACAACGCGTGCTTATCGAGAGGCAATTGACCTTGCCGCGATGGGATTGGAAAACAAAATCTCGCAAAAGGAACGGCTTGAGCTGGAGCAAATTTACTCGCGCGGTCTAGGTCCACACTTCATGGCTGGCACCAACCACCAAACTGCCGTTGTCGGCCGCGCGCCTCGCCATCGCGGCATCAAAGTCGGCTCCGTATTGCGGATCACTAACAAGCACATTGAAATCAAAGCCTTGCATCCTCTTAAACGCGGTGATGGTGTCGTTTTCGATTCGGCCAATTGGCGCAGCCCTGACGAACCAGAAGAAGGGGGCAACATTTACGAAGTCCGCGAGTCAGAAAACAATTGCGTCGAGTTGGAATTTGGCCACGAGGATGTCGATTTCTCAAGAATCCGTGTCGGAGATTTAGTCTGGCGAACAAACGATGCCCAGTTGATCAAGAAACTAAAACCACTGACGCGCACCGAAGTCCCCGTCTTCACACGCCCAATATCTTTTGAAGTCACGGCCAACATTGGCCAGCCGATCAAGATCGTAGGCACACTCGAAAACGAGATGACCGCGACATTCACTGGAGATCAACCGCTTGCCGCAGCCGAAAAACGTGCGCTTGATTCTGAGATCCTGACGGAAAAACTTGGTCGATTGGGAGGCACGCCGTTTCACCTCAAAGGAATCAAACTGCTTACATCTGATTCCGTTTTCGTTCCGACCAGTTTACTCAATCAAGCCAGACGTCAGCTGGTTGATGAGCTATTCGATGAAGGCGGAAAAATCAAACCGCTCGCGGCAGCACCGGCGCTCGAAGCGGAAATAGCGCGACTGAATGAGAAACTTGCCCAGCGCGACGAAGAGGCAGCCGGGCCTCCTCAAATTCACTTGCTCGTCCGAACGCCGGAGCAGTTGGATGCGGCGATTGAAGCGGCTGTCGACTCAGAAAACGCCGTGGCCTCAATCACTTTGGATTACCTGGAACTATACGGGCTTCGGCCATCGGTCGAGAAAATTCAAAGCGCAGGAATCAAAGCGCGTGTTGCCAGCCCTCGAATTCTCAAACCGAGTGAGCAAAATGTAATTCGATTTTTGACTTCACTTAAATGCGACATCCTCGTGCGATCAGGCGGACTTTTGCATGATCTAATTCAAGAGACGTTAGCGGACTCAAGTTCAGCGTCCAGCAACGAAGAGCGACCGAACTTGATCGGCGATTTCAGTTTGAACGCGGCCAACGCGTTGTCGGTGTGGACTTATCTTGAGATGGGTTTGTCACAGATCACGCCAACTTATGATTTGAATTCACAACAAGTCCGCGAACTGGCCGGCAAAGTCCCCTGCTCTGCTTTGGAAGTGATCGCGTATTCGCACTTGCCCGTTTTCCACACCGAGCATTGCGTGTTTTGTCGCTTTTTATCTGACGGTACCGACAACACCAACTGCGGTCATCCGTGCGAAAAACACAAAGTCTCCGTTCGTGATTCGCAAGGTCGAGCCCATCCAGTGATGGCCGATGTTGGGTGCCGGAACACGATTTTTGGTGCTGAAGCGCAAACGGATCCCAAGTCACTTCAATCGTGGGTCGATGCGGGAATTGCGAATTTTCGTTTGGAGTTCGTTCACCAATCACCGGAGCAAGTCAAAGAAATCACCGTGGCGTTTGCAAAATTCTTTGCCGGTAATTTCTCTGCAGATGAGTTAGCCGAAGCCATTGAAGCCTCCTCGCCGCAAAGCACAACCAAAGGAAGCTTGTTCGTACCAGGCAACTTCAAGCACTTGGTTCAACTGAAGTAGAACCGGTAACTCAAGCCATCAACGGCCGAACATTGCATAACAAATCAGTGTCACCAATACTACGCCGATCAAGTTCAAAACGAACCCTTCTCTCGCCATCTCGCGCACGGTAAATTTTTCTGAACCGAATACGATCGCATTGGGCGGAGTCGCAGCGGGAAGCATAAAAGCGAAACTGGCGCTGATGGTCGCCGGTATCATAAAGATCTTTGGCTCAATCGCAGCCGTAACGGCGGCGGTCGCAAGAATCGGCATCAACAATGTTGTCGTCGCGGTGTTGCTGGTCACTTCGGTTAAGAAAGTAACCGCCAAACACAACGTCGCGATCAACAGGATGGTTGGTAACGCCCCTAATCCAGCCAACGTATTGCCTAACAATTCGCTTAACCCAGAACTGACGAACGCAGAAGCCATACAAAGTCCGCCAGCAAACAAAAGCAAAACTCCCCAAGGGATACTCTCGGCGGTTTTCCAATCAAGCAGCGGTTCGCCTTTTCCATTGGGAATCAAAAGCAAAGCCAACGCGCCCAGCAATCCAATCGAAGCATCGTTAACGTACGGCATTGGAAATCCGCAGTTGCTGGCAAACCCAGCCCAACCTCCAAACGGTTGTGCGCGGGTCACCCAAAGCAACGCCGTGATCGCGAACACAACCAGCGTTCGGACTTCTACTGTTTGCCATGCCCCAATTTCAGGTAGCTGGACCGATTCGATGCTTCCCAATCCACGCGTCAACCAAAACCCCACGATGGGAAACATCACCAACACGACTGGCAGCGCCAAAATCATCCAATCGAGAAAACCAATTTCTATTCCCGTTTGCTTTTCATAGATTCCCATGAAAATCGCGTTGGGTGGTGTGCCGATCGGCGTGCCGACTCCGCCCACGCTTGCCGCATACGCAACGCCCAACAATAAACTGAGATGAAGCCTGCGGTCTTTTGTCTGGGCAACAACCGCCATCACGATCGGTAACAACATCAACGTCGTGGCTGCGTTCGAGATCCACATACTCAAAAAAGCCGACGCCGCCATGAACCCGAACACCAACCGTCGTGCGCTGGTTCCGCCAAACAAATTCACCATTGCCAATGCGATTCGAAGATGGGCTCCGCTACGTTCTAACCCTGCCGAAAGCATGAATCCGCCAAGCATCAACAGAACAAGCTTGTTTCCGTAGGCCTCTGCGATTTGAGAAGAATCCAAAACGCCTACGATTGGGAAAACAGTCAGCGGAATAAGCGAAGTGGCCGAAATCGAAATCGGTTCCGTGATCCACCATGCCGCGACTAAGAACGTTACACCCGCCGTCCAAGCGATTTGCGAACCATACCCAAATTGATAAAGCACCGCGCCAATGATGGTTGCGATCACAGGGCAAATGATAAGCATCCAGTTTTTCATTGGTCGCCTCGTCACAGGAAATTCATCCCGTAATTTTTTGCATCGTGGGTGAATCGTCAACAGGCCCGCTCGAATCCGCGTAACTCAGAATTGCTTCCTGTAGGCAGCCTGAGTGAATAAGGGCAGTCAGGACACGGTGGAGAACCACACAACTATCGGCGTGTAACTACCAGCAACTATTCGGTCTCCCTTTTAAGACGCTTTTTGCTTTATAATTCAATTCCCAAATCCGATACAAACATATCTGTCCCAGCTTTTTCACTCTCGAAACAGGAATCAACATGAGCTCTGCCACCGTAATCCGCTTGCCAGAACGAAGCGAAGTCAAAGAATCGGATACGTGGGATCTCACCAAGCTTTTCGTCAATGACGAAGCTTGGGACGAAGCGTTCAAGAAACTTGAAGCGATGATTCCCGAGTTCGAAAAATATAAAGGCACGCTTGGCAACAGCGCTGCCGATTTGGCCGCGTGCTTAAAATTCGATAGCAGCGTTGACCGGATGGCTGAGGGGATGGGGAATTACGCTTACCTCAAAACGGTTGAAGACCAATCGGACAGCAACTATCAACGGATGATGGGGCGCTTTCAAAACATCGCCACTCAAGCCGGTGAAGCCGCCAGCTATATTCGCCCAGAAATCCTCGCGATTCCAAACGACAAACTGGCTGAGTTTCTCAAGCAACCAGAGTTGGAGCTTTACAAGTTGATGCTCGAACGACTAACTCGGTACAAGCAATATACGTTGGGTGAAAAAGAAGAGCAGTTGCTCGCGATGCAAGGCGAAATGGCTGGCGCGACGTCTAAGATTTTTCGACAACTTCATGACTCAGATTTGAAATTTGGAAACATCACCAACGACAAAGGCGAAACGGAAGAGCTGACGTCCAGTTCGTTTTCGCAATTCCTGATCTCACCCAATCGCGAAGTCCGAAAAACTGCGTTCCATCAATTTTACGAGCAGTTCTCAGCTCACGAAAACACTTTGGCGGCAACGCTTTCTGGTTCAATTCAAAAAGACATCTACTACGCACGAGCGCGCGGGTACGAAAGCGCCTTGGATCAAGCGTTGTATGCTGACAACGTTCCCGTTTCCGTCTACGACAATTTGATCGCGGCTGTGCGGAAGAATCTTCCGTCGCTTTATAAATACTACGATCTTCGCAAACGTAAAATGAATCTCGATGAAATCCATCACTACGACACCTACGTGCCGATTCTTAGCGACATCGAAGTCAAGCATCAATGGGACGAAGCCGTCGATGTCGTTTGCGAATCCCTCTCGCCACTCGGCGACGAATACTGCAGTGTGCTCCGCGAGGGTCTGTCCGGACGTTGGTGCGATCGCTATCCGAATCAGGGCAAGCAATCAGGCGCGTTCAGTTATGGGACTTATGATGGCACGCCGTACATCATGATGAATTACAAACCCTCCGTCCTCAACGACGTGTTTACTTTGACTCATGAAGCCGGTCACTCGATGCATTCTTATATGTCGATTCAAAACCAGCCGTACGAGTATTACAACTACACGATCTTCGTTGCCGAAGTGGCCAGTACTTTTAACGAACAACTGCTGACCCGTCACATGCTCGACAACGCGAAAGACGATCGTCTCAAAGCGTATTTGATCAACAACGAAATCGACAGCATCCGTGGCACCATCATTCGCCAGACAATGTTTGCCGAGTTTGAAAAAATTACGCATGCGATGGCCGAAGCCGGTGAGCCGCTAACGGTCGACGCTTTGAAAACAACGTATGGCAAATTGCTCTCCGATTATTTTGGACCGGAATTCGCAATCGACGAAGAGTTACCGCTTGAGTGCATGAGAATTCCGCACTTTTACCGCGCGTTTTACGTTTACAAATACGCGACAGGTTTATCAGCCGCAATCGCGCTCAGCCAACGGGTGCTTAGTGGCGGGCCGCAAGAGCTCGCGGATTATCTGGGATTCCTTAAAGGCGGATGTTCCAAATATCCGTTGGACTTACTTCGCGATGCGGGTGTCGATTTGGAAAAACCAGAACCAGTCGATACCGCTTTGAAGCGTTTTGGTGAGTTGGTCAATGAGTTGGACGGTCTACTTTAAAGTCAACCCTTCAACTGGAACGTGGTTGTGCTTCAATATTTCGAGTCAAAAAAGCAAGATAGTTGAAGTCCGAGTTTGGATCGGCGTTATTGGCATCGGATTGCCTGGAGAAACAAGCCTATCAAGGCCCAAGCCAGTTGAAACACAGCGTCTCAACGATCATAGTAAGATGATGGGTTGAGGTCGATGAATCGATCGACCTCAACCATCCTAAACTGTTCGTGCGATTGTCCGATGTCCGACCCTCATTTTAAAATACTCAGCAAAGGCAAACGGTACGGGCCTTTTACTCTTGCACAGATCAGAACGATGCGCGATCGTGGCGACTGCGACGCGATGACTCGGATCGCTTCGTTGGAATCACCCGACGCCTGGCAAACGCTCGATTCATTCTTGAAGCAATTGGACGTCCAAGCAGCGCAACCAGCGCCGGCCGAACCCCCGCCGCTGACCGAACCCGTTCATTCGGAATTGGGCCAGGCGGGTCTTGTTCATCCGTTTCCAATTTTTCCATTGCTGTTACTACACGCTTTGACGTTAGGAATTTTTTCGTTCTTCTGGGTGCTTTCTCGCCACGGAACGATTCCTAAATTCCGCATCGATGACCCTTCGCCGTTCAAAGCAATCGCCCTCTGCTTTGTTCCGTTTTACAACCTCTACTGGATCGTCGTTGTGTTTGTTCGGCTGGTCGACCGAGTCAATCAATTCGCGCGAAGCCTCGGAATTGGTGAAACGATTCCGCGTGCACTTGGCATCATGATCGCGATTCTTTATTTGCTGCCGATCGGATTGGGATTGATCGGATTAGTCGTATGGGGCGCGATCATGTTTAGCCCAGATCCGCCTGGCGGCGAGGCAACTTTCCTGTTTTTTGTCCTGCCACACCTTTTTACGGCGATTTGTTACTTGATCGTAATGCCAATTTTTGCATCACTGATTCAAAGTCGTTTAAACTCATGCTTTGAAAAACAAATTAAACAACTCGCGAATCGTTAATGATCAAGCTCAAATCAAACGTGACCTGCATCCATTGTTGGAACCAGTTTCCAACCGCAGAAATGCTTTGGCTATCGGAGCATGAAGACCTCAAAGGCGATTTGTTGATCAAGGACCAGTCGATTCGTTTCTTGCCTTCACGGTTCAATGCCAACGGGAACGCGATTGATGCACTTGGCCAAGAATGTCATTTACTTGCGTGCCCCAAATGCCATTTGTCGCTGCCACGGTCGATCATCGAACGGGATGT
>CAYZGP010000028.1:0-20359 GCA_964478065.1 uncultured Pirellulaceae bacterium | reverse complement strand
TTGCGTGCCCCAAATGCCATTTGTCGCTGCCACGGTCGATCATCGAACGGGATGTGATTTTTGCTTCGATTCTTGGAAGCCCCCAAAGTGGTAAGTCCTACTACTTGGCCGCGCTAGTGAATCGGTTGAGAGAAAAATTCCCCAAGCTATTCAAGCTCAATTTCAGCGACGCCGACTTGAATGGAAACGCGATTCTTAACCGCTATGAAAAAGAGCTTTTCCTGCGTGCGAACAACAAAGACCTGTTTGTGCTCGGTGACTTGATCCCAAAAACGCAACTGGGTGGCATGTTGTACAACACCGTTTCGTTCGGCAACCAGAAAGTAAACTATCCCAAACCGTTTTCGTTCAACCTCGACGCCATTGGCAAGAAAAAACTGCGTTCCAAAGCGATGTTGTGTTTGTACGACAACGCCGGCGAGCACTACGAAGCCGGTCGAGACTCGAATCAGGAACCGGGCACACGCCACATGGCGATGGCTGACTTTTTGGTCTTTGTCTACGACCCGACACAGGACTCGCGCTGGCAAGCCAAAATGAATTCGAAGTCCGCGGAAAAACACTTTTCTGACAAAACGAATTTCCAGGAACACATTTTGCTCGAGTCGGCTCGACGAATTCGGGCGCTCACTGGAATTGCAGATGGCGAATTCATTTCCAAACCGCTGTTTGTCGCAGTTTGCAAAATGGATGTTTGGAAATCGGTTCTTCCGGATATCGATTGGTCGATTCCGTTCACGCAAAAGAAAGACCGTGCCGCATTGGACGTTCCCAAACTCCTTTATCAATCTGCAGAAATGAAAAGCAAACTTGAGGAGTTCATTCCTTCGATCGTGACTGCTGCCCAATCAGTATCCAATTCCGTATACTACGTTCCCGTTTCGGCATTGGGCTCGCGACCGGCACACTTTACACCCGATGGCCGACCAATGATCAGCTCTGAAAAGATCCTTCCATTTCGAGTCGATTTGCCGTTTGTTGCGGGACTCGCATTTTCTGATTCCAATCTGATTCAGATGGTTAATTGACGGGAGAGTGAAATGAGCAAAAATCATGAACTCTGGTACGCCGAAGCAAAACGTGGCTTGGACATGACCACGTCGGGCTTCACAACTGTGAAACGCACCAGTGGATTGCCGCGAAAACTTCAACGACACATGGAACAGCTGAGCTGCTACGACAATTACTCACAGTTCAAGAATCACGTTCGCTGCTGTTTTTCAAAGTGCTCTGACGGCGGCGACACATGGTACGTGTTGTCCCGCGCGACAGCGGCGACAGGTTACTCACAGCGGGCAGGTTTCTTTTGCCATCACGTTGCGATTCACCAATCCAATCGGATACGCTGCAATCCGGCCTCATTGCTAAATTCAAATCTGCTTGCCAGCAAGTGGGACGGCAAAGTCGAAGAGCTTTCAAGCTGCCGGCCAATTTCGGCGATACGCGAATCGGCTGACAACTGTGCAACTTGGGCCAAAGCATTTGGTGATGCCGGCGCGGCTGGTGACGCGATCATCCGCGCACAACGAAACCGATCCGTTTACGTCCCGTTTAGCGATCCTGCCGATGCGCTATCGATGGCCGAAGAGGCGTTAAACGTTCTTTCTGCTGAGAAAATGTGGCAGCTCACTTTTACAACATACCTCACAAGCGACCTTGAACGTGATGCGTGCGCGATGAAGTTTTTCCCCAGCCCGGCCCCCAAACACTTGGCAATTCCCTCTAAGCAGTTGTTTGCTTTTAATCCCGCAAGGTTTGCCAACGACGCACCGCCAGAAGTGATCGCCGCGCGAACCGGCAACAACATGGACATCATTTTGGCTGCCCAAGCTCAAGCCGCACAATCTGATTCTGGATTGGTACCTGAGGCCAGCATTCCGATGGCGAAAACTCCTGCAGAAGTCAAAACTGACTCAGATAAAAAAAGCCGCGGGTCTGGCAACGCTACTGCACGCTCTGGCCGCGCGGCCGTTAAACCGATTCAACGCAGCGGAACTGCGGCGGCTTCTGCAGCAAGCTCATCAACAGATTCGCCAAACATCGTGACTCGAAAAAACACCAGAAAAGAATCGTCGGCTCGCGGTATTGTGGCCGCGCTCGTTGGCTTGCTTTTGGGGCTGGGAGTGGCTGCCGCTTCATGCGTACCATTTATTTTTAACTACAAACACAAACTGGAAACGGAATTGCTTGCCAAAGAAGGATTGGAAAAACAACTTGTTGTGGCCAAGCAAGCCAGTGAAAAAGGCAACGAAAATATCGAAGACCTTTCCGGCGATGTGAAAGATTGGCGTTTAAGATTTGAACAAGAAACGGCAGTTCGAAAAGAGCTTGAAAAAGACAACGCTGCCATCAAAGAACAACTCAAAGATACTACCGAATCAAAACAAGCAGAAATTGATCGACTAAAGACGGCTGCCGCCAAGAAGCAAAAGGAACTGGATGAGACCAAAGCGAAATTGACTGAGCTTGAAACCCGTGAACGAAACGAGAAAAACAAAATACAAAGCGCGGACAAAAATGCGGAACAAAACTCTGACAATGATATGGGTAAAAACGTTGCTGGAGACAATAACGCCGACAAAGAAGCTGAAAAAAATGAAGCTTCAGAACCCGATGGGGTCGCGATCATTGACGTTGAGGCCGCTCAAGAAGAAGTAGAGATACCAGTCAAGGGAGCATTCGGTTCGCTTCGTATCGAAAATTGGCCGGCGAGTAGGCAATCCAACTCGAAAAGAAAACTTGGTTTTGAAACAGTAAACGACGGCAAGAAAATGTCAATTTATGTTGCCGCCGTAGAAGTCGCTACCGTTTTTCATCAGTTTGATGGCAAAACGGATAACTTGGTTCTTCAGTGGAATGAAAGAGGGCTTAATACCGCAACAAACAGGAATCTGTTAAATGAAAGAGAGATTCGCAGGCGACTTGGCCGTTCAAAAATCGCATTCAAGTACTTAGATGGAACTGAAGACAAAGAGACATTCATCCGTCTAAATTTCATCAAGAAAAAATGACACTTAATGACGATCGACGCTTACACAATTGATCAGATCAACGCGTTCCTGACTTCGACCGACCAAACGGAAGATGATCGAATCCGGGAGTACGCTGAGAAATATGCGCTGGCGTGCGAGCAGGTCAATGAGCGCCTGGTAAAGTGCCGTTTGTTTTTAAAATCGGGGCACCGCACACAAGCCATTCGTTATGCCGAACAGGATCCGCCGCTGCAACAGTTATGCGAAATGTTATCGCTCAACGGGATGGTGGATGTTTGGGAAGATCTTGTTTCAAGTTATGGCTGGGCCAGATTTCAACCGCTTAAATCGGATTTGCTGGCATTAGTTTACGACGCTTACGAAACGGAACAGGCAACAGCGGACGTGCTCTATCAGTATCGAGAAATGGCGCTGGCCAAGGCACCACTTTCCGATCGGTTGCTGATGGTTCGGCAGCTTGCCATTTTAGATCCAACCAATCCCGTTTGGCGAAACGACGTTGAGAACCTTGAAGTCAATCTGATGTCCGAACTCGCTCAACGCGGTGGCGCGGCGATGCGAAACAATGAGATGGAAGAACTGATCACAGTCGTCACCCAGCATGACCAACAAGAATGGCAAGCGTCTTTTTCACCGGCGTACAACAATTTTCTGCGGCAAGCCATTCCTGCGACCTACAAAGAACATTCGATTCCTCAAAGCGTTCGTAAGTGCCGACGCGCATACACTGCCAAAGACATTGATTTGTTCCATCAACTGCACGATGAAACAACGCAGATGTTTGCAGTGGCACGAAGTCACCAACCAGGATTTCAAGTTGCAGCGGACGTCAAAACAACGTTTGACAGCCTGACAAGTAAGCGTCAAAACCATGAAATGTCCACGCGCAGAAAAGCATTCAATGGTGATCTGAAGAAACTTCAAACGATGCTTGGAGGCAGACATTCTGAAGAACAAATCGAGATGGCGCTGGTGAAAGCGGAAAGCCACGGGATTGAAGTTCCCCCACTAGTGCTCGCTCAAGTTGATGCTTACCACTCCAACACCAAAGACACAAAGATCTTGACCATCGTGGCAATTACCTCGCTGATCGTGCTAGTCGTTGGCCTTGCCGTTCTGGCGTTTCTTTTATGGGCCCGCGTAAAAGGAAGTTGAAATGGAACTTGGAAATAAAACCTGGTTCGTTCGCGTGGATGGCAAAGTTCGCGGCCCCTTCAACGCCAACGTCATTAATTCGATGAAAGATCGCGGGCGGATCACGCCTTCTAGTGAACTTTCGAACGATCGTCGCGCCTGGTATCCGGGCTACGAATTCAGTGACCTCTTTAATGAACCAGTTGAAATTCAGCAAGCGATATCGGCGCCATCTTCTGCGTCGGCCACTTCAACTTTGCCCGCAGCGACCGGATATTTTTACAACGACCAAGGCGTTCAAACCGGCCCCGTTACGATAGGGCGGCTTCAAGAACTGGCCGCTGCAGGCGTGTTAACCGAATCGGATCTTGTGTGGTTCGAAGGCGCACCCGACTGGTTCCCGGCAAGCGGACTGAGCGAACTCACGTTTACCAAGCAAACTCAAACCGTCAAAAAATGGATTTTTCAAAACAAAGTCCTGGCATGTATTGCCGCCGCCGCGTTGTTGGTGGCAGTCATCATGCCGATTTGGTACATCTTGCAACTCAACAGCACTCGCTCAGCTGAGTTGCGACAAAAAAGCGAACAGCAAACCGCAAATATCCTTGCGGCAGAGCTAATCGCACTTCGAAACGAAAAAGAAACACTGGACGAGCGGTTAGATTCATTGAGTGCGCAAGAAGACGCCGCACATGACGCAATGGCCAATGGCGGGATTGATGCCCGAAAAAAACTTGGCGAGATTCTAAAAAACAAGAAGAAGGTTCAAGAAAAAATACGGGATATCGAGGACAAACAAGCGGCAAAGCAACGCGAGGAAGACCAAGCTAGAGAAGAGCAACGGCTGGCTAACAAAGGTTCCAATCTCATCACAACGATCATTGGAACCGCAGCAACATTTCTGTCTGCACTTCTGGGTGTCGCCTACATGATTTTTCGCGCAAGTAGTGGCCGACGCCCGGACTACGGTGCCGAACGTGATATCCTGGATGCTCGTCGAGAGATCACGGAAGCCAAACGCGAGATCACTGACGCGATTCGCGAATTGAAAAAGTAAACGACGGTATTGTTCATTACCGTTGCGATGTGATCAAAAACGCGTCTCGGTTTCTGCGCCCTCGTGTTAGTTGATCGCAGCCAGTGCGCTGTTCATACCGAGTTTTTGATCAACGGTGTTCATTGAGTGGATGAATTTGTGGTCGGAAACTTCAGATACCTTGGGCTGTTGAATAAACCCAGTCTTTTCCCTACCTGAAAAACCTCTGCAAAAGGAATCCCTTTATCCTGAGAAAAACAGTCTCGATCTAATATCGAAAGCACCTTATTATATGGCATGACCAAAAAAATTCTCATTCAAACGTTCGCCCCAATCGTATGCCTGTTTATTGTTGCAACGGCAATTGCCCAAGAGGTTCAGACCGATTGGCGAGCCGAGCGAATGCGCCTCGAACGGCAATATGGTGATGCGCTTCAAGACATCGCCAACTGGGCTCGCGCCAATGATGCCGCACAACAAGTCAACCCAACGCTTGAGCTGTTTATCAATCGCGACTTGAAACGGCAGTATATTTATCTGCCCAATGAGAATTCGATGCCTACAGTGCCGAAAGCTCTAAAGGACAAAGCGCTGATTGAGTGGCTTGGAAAAATTAATGAAGCTCGTGTAGCTCACGCCGAACGAATTTTTAAGCTTGCCAAAAAAGCTGCAGACAAGAAAGCCGGCGCCATCGCGTTTCAATTGCTGAACGAAGTCGTTTGTCATGATCGCGATCACGAAGTAGCCAGAAAAATACTTGGCCATAAGAAAACGGATACCGGCTGGAATGTAACCTCGGACAGAATCCGCGTGCAAAAAGCCAAACGCAAACACGACACCATTGAGTGGGATTCAAAATCCTACATTCGCGTCAAAACACCGCACTTTGAAATCGATTCAAACGTCAGCGAAGCCCGGACTCGATATCTTGCGGAACAACTTGAGAAGGGACAGCGCGTTTGGCGGCAGGTCTTTTTTGAATATTGGAGTTCCCCTCAAGCAGTCAAGAACTGGATTGCGGGTAAGGGAAGCGCACGAAATTCAACCAAAAAATTTCGCGTTGTCTTTTTCAGAAACAAAGCTGACTATATCACTCAACTTCGCCCCATCAAGAAAGGGATCGCCGTTTCGACTGGTTACTACGATCCAGATTTGAAGATCTCTTTTTTCTACGACGGCGATGAGGACGTCCAAGCGACTTGGCGGCACGAATTGACACATCAATTGTTTCGCGAAGCTGGAGGCGCGAAGGGTCGCAATTTTGAAAAGCAATTTATTTGGCTGGACGAAGGGGTAGCAACCTATTTCGAATCGCTCTCCGACCATGGCAATTATGTAACGCTCGGCGGATTCGACTCCAAACGAATACAGTTCGCTCGCATTCGAGAGTTGCTTGAAAAATTCCCGATGAAAATGGAAGAGCTTTCTTCGCTCGGTCGAACTGACCTTCAAAAGCACGAAGAAATTGCACGGATCTACAGTGTCGCCTCAGGCATGACGGATATGCTGATGAATGACGAAAACGGAGCCCACCAACAAGCGTTGGTCAAGTTTCTGACTTTGGTTCACAAAGGGCGATTGAAAGATGGATCCTTCGAAAAAATCATGGGCAAGAAATTCGAAGCATGGGACGAGCGTTACCCAGAATTTTTGAAAATCGACTCAACCCATGTGGAAAGATTTCTTTCCAAGCCCGAAACCCGCCGCGAACTGTCGCTACCAGGGGCAGGTCTGAAGCTCCCTGCGTACGAAACGATTGCTCAATGTGGCAATCTTGAGTGGCTCGATCTTTCACAAAACACTGTCACACTTCAACAGCTTGCGACGTTGAGAAAGTGCACGAAAATCCACCAGTTGATTATGACCAATTGCCAGTTTCAAGAGAATTCACTGCTGGCTCTTAGAGTATTTCCTGAGCTCAATGAACTGGACTTAAGTGCGTCGACGGTGCAAGATTTTCAGCTTAGAAGTTTTCGGGAGCTGAAGAAACTCAAAACGCTTCAGCTAATCGGAACGGCAGTCACTGACCGAGGAATAATGGAATTGGCCAACGTTTCAACCCTGACGTCGCTTAACGTTACTGGCACACGGGTTACCAACCAAGGTATCGCTAATCTCAAGGCGAGACTGCCAAATCTAAACGTAACGAAATGATGTGACAGTCAGGGCGACGGTGAGCAGTCGTCGTAAGAACGAATTCATCCCGTTTCTGGCCAGCTCTATCTGGTTCGGGATCCACACCCATCATCGTTTCCACCATCGTTCCTTGAAACGAATTTCGTTGTTTAGGGCCGTAGTTTTTTCGATCTTTATATGTGCATGTAATGGCGTATGCGTAGATACAGCTCACCGGCTGGTTGTACCCAATTTATGCCTCGTTAATCCTCAAAAACCGATTAATTGATTTAATCGTATCCGAGATCGGAAAGCCGCATTGAATTTGAGGCAAATTAGTTGGTGTGGGGGGAGCATGACCTATCGTTCCGTGAACGCAATGCTTTTTCTGTTGATTAGTTACAACCATGCAAACTTCAAATACACCATCCAGCACCCCTGTGGATATGAGCGTAAGCTCTACCGATTCCACGTCTGTTGAGGTGACGCCAACGACACGACCAAAAGCCACCAGTCGTTTTTCGCGGCCTTCAGATGAACAGGTTAAGCAATGCAGCATTATGATCGTGGATGACGAAGAATCAGTTGCGCGAACGATCAAGAAACACCTGCAACAAGCTGGCTTTCAAGAATTCATGCTGATTATCGATGCTAACCGCGCGGTTACCGAGATTCGGAACTACCAGCCGGATTTGATTTTGCTTGATCTGCGAATGCCACTGAGCGGACTCCAAATTTTGGAAACGTTGCGGCGCGATGAGGATTTGGCACATATTCCGGTTATCATTTTTACGGCTGATACGGCCCAGCATATCAAGCTCAAAGCACTCAATCTTGGCGCCGACGATTTTATCACAAAGCCCGTCGATCTTAATGAATTGATTGCCCGAGTCCGAAACACACTTACCGGGAAAGTAATTCGTGACCAACTTACCAGCTACTCGATGTTGCTTGAGTCTGATGTACTGCTTGATGAATTGACTCAAGTTGCAAATCGACGTGCGTTTGAATACGAACTGCAACGACGATTGATTGAATGGAAGCGCCAACGTACTCCGTTGAGCTTGCTGATGATCGACATCGACTACTTCAAGAACGTCAATGATCGCATGGGACACCAGGTGGGCGACCTTGTGCTTCGAGATGTCGCTGAACACTTACAAATGTGCGTCCGGGAAATGGACCTTGTAACACGTTTTGGCGGTGAAGAATTCGCCATCATTATGCCTAACACGCATTCAGCAGACGCTCAATTGACCAGCGACAGAATTCGCAAATCCATTTCCGAGCGAACCATGCAGTTTGGCGGGAGTCGGATGCAGATCACAGTCAGTATTGGCGTCGCGACGTCGATGAACGGTGATGATCCAAAGATGATCATTTCCCGAGCTGACCAGGCTCTTTACGAATCAAAACATCAAGGGCGAAATCGCACATGCTACCACAACGGTGCGAAAATCAGCTTGGTAACTGACGTTGAAAAACCTAAATCGCACATCCAAGAAGACTGCGAAACGTTTGACAACAGTGCAACACTTGACACAGACGCCGTGATTTCTGACTTGAAGAAATTAAAAATTCTTGCGATCGACGACGAGCCGTCTACGTCTCTGATGGTTCGCAAGCTGCTTAACAAGAACGGCTTTCAACAAATCTTGACTGAAAATGATTCGACCAAAGCGTTTGGTTTGATCAAAGCAGAAATGCCAGATCTTGTGTTGATGGATATTCAAATGCCGGAAATCAATGGCTTGGAAGTCTTGCAACTCCTCCGGGACAACCGCCAAACGGAACACGTTCCTGTAATTATTTTGACATCATCTACCGACGCTGATGTAAAAGTTCAATCGCTCGGTTTGGGAGCAAACGATGTTCTTCACAAACCAGTTCACGAACAAGAGCTAATTGCGCGTGTAAAAAATACGCTGCTTGCCAAAGCTCACTTCGACCAGTTGAAATATTACTCAAGTCGACTTGAGCAAGACGTACGACTGCGTACCGCTGAGCTTATGGCTACCCGGCGTGAAGCGATTCAATGCTTGGCACGTGCCGCGGAGATTCGCGATGACTCAACTGGTCAGCATATTCTTCGCGTTGGTCGCTACGCCGCCATCATTGCTGAAGAACTTGGGTTCGATCCGGAACGTGTGATTTGGATGGAACACGCGGCTCAACTTCATGACGTGGGCAAAATCGGCGTGCCAGACAATATCTTGAAGAAAGAAGGCAAGCTGACGGATGAAGAATATGAATTCATGAAACAGCATTGCTATTTTGGCTCAAACATCATTCGTGATGCGTCACATGCCGACGAACTTGACGGGCCTGCGCATGTCACAATAGGTTCAAACTTCTTGGATGACTGTAACTCACCGATCATGAAAATGGCCGCTATAGTTGCCGATACTCATCACGAAAAATGGGACGGCTCAGGATACCCTCGTGCTCTCAAAGGCGAAGCGATTCCAATTGAAGGGCGTATCACCGCAATCGCCGATGTTTTTGATGCTCTAAGTACAAAACGCTGCTATAAGGATGCTTTCTCGCTGGATAAATGCTTCCAGATTATTGAAGAAGGTGCAGGTTCTCACTTTGATCCCGCAGTTGTCGCTGCCTTTAAGCAGCGTCGACACGATGTCCTGGACGTGTTTTATACTTACAACGAAACGGCTCCACCAAGAACCGAAGTAAAAACGGATGTTCCAGACTGAGTAAGTTTGGAATGAAAACCAAAACGCGATTTTTTGGAGAAATGAATCTCGTAACAAAGTCGACTGTTCGTTTTCCCACCGTTGTTGAGAAACAAACTTCTGACGAGTGATTTTTTTTTGGCAATGCTTTCAAACCAAAATCACGAGTTGACTGATTTGCGGAGCGCGTTTTTCTAGACTTATGAATCTATTGGGCTTATGATATTGAGCAACTAGAAATATGGCCCCTTAAATGTTGGCAACATGCAAATCGCTCGATTCAAAAACCACTCAGTCAAACAAAGCGCGTTAAATTCTTCAATTCAAATTCGGTTGGCCAATCGATCGAAGCAGTCCAAATCGCGGATTGGTTTTACGCTGGTCGAATTGCTTGTTGTCATCGCCATCATTGGTATTCTTGTGGCCATGCTTTTGCCAGCTGTTCAAATGGTTCGCGAATCCGCGCGGCGAACAGAGTGTGCAAACAAGGCTCGCCAATTGGGAATAGCCATTCACGGCTATCATGCTGCGTTTCGGCAATACCCATCCAGTTTCGAAATTGAGCCAGGTGCAATCTTGTCTGGCAACAATGGATCATGGGGAATTCACGGTCGATTGCTGCCCTTCTTGGAGCAAAGCAACGCAAGCGAATTGGTGGACTTGAATGTTGCTTGGGACGCCCAGAATAACACTGGCGTTCCAACGCTTCGTATCGATGTCTTTCAATGTCCCAGCGAAGTCAACGACATGGTACGGCTCGATTCATCTGGCCGCGCGAGGGTTTATCCGCAAAACTTTGGCTTTAATATGGGAACCTGGAAAGTCTACGATCCCGTTCGCGCTACTCCTGGCGATGGCCCGTTCTATGTCAACAGCGAAACCACAACAGCGAGCATCCGTGACGGTTTAAGCAACACGATTTGTTTAGCCGAAGTCAAAGCGTTCACCAGTTACATTCGCAACACGCCGGACCCGGGTCCCGTTCCTCCAACTTCTCCTGACGCATTCATCGGCATGAGCGGAGAATTGAAACTGGGGCCCAACATTCAACAGAACACTGGTCACACCGAATGGCCAGACGGGCGGGTTCACCACTCTGGTATCACAACGACGTTTACTCCCAACACCAAAGTCAATTATGAATATGAAGGTCAGCTCTACGATATTGACTTCAATTCAGTTCAAGAAGGCAAACGCAACGATCAAACGACTTACGCGGCGATTACTTCTCGAAGTTATCACGCTGGTGGAACGGTGAACGTCAATATGCTTGATGGCTCAACACGCGTTGTCACCGACGCGATTGGCTTGGAAGTTTGGCGGGCACTAGGAACCGCCGATGGCCGCGAGACGTTTAACGAGTAAGCGCGACCATTCATCACCGAGCCAAACGTCTCGCCGGTGCGATTCGAATCCCCATGCGCCTCCACTGTGAGCGAGATTTTGCCATTTCGAATTTTCGGAAGTTCAACAATACCGTCGGAGCCAAATTGGAAACTATCCAAGACGACCGGGTTCGCAAGTTTGCCAAGGGAACGAATTGGCAAAAACTTGGGTTGAGGAAATGGGCGGCCGAGTTGCCGATAGCGACCGGAGTCAACTCGTTAAACTCCAAAGCCCCTTGGGGTATTGAATTTCGGTTTCTCTTCAGGCGAGTCGCATGTTCAACGGGTTGGAAAAAAATAGCTCTCTTGCGAAGCACACCGATGGTTGTAACCGTCACCGGCCCCAAGGTGCGTTTCGCGACACTGGGATGTGGAACTGAACCTTCCTGATAAAAAGCAAAGATCTTGCTGCCAACAGGGATCCACCCGTCTTTTGGTACCGCTTCTCACCCTTTTCGGGTGAAAAAAACACGATAAACACAGCTTTAGCTAGCGATCTGGTTGGAACCAAGTCCCCTAGTCGTTCGTCTCAACCAAATCAGCTGCGCTTGTGCGAATTTTTTGGTTTGTAGGACCAAATCACCATGTGCGGAATAGTCCAAATTGCCCGATAACTTTCCTAGCTAAAATAGTGGTTACTTTCCATCAAGCAAGAATCGCAATAGCGAGAGATTCAAATGAAGAAAAAAAGAAAACGCCGATCAAGTAAATCATCTCAACACTCATATTCTTCACTTGAGCCACGTCGTGTGTTGGCAACGTTCATTGTTAATACCGTAGTGGATTCGATTCAAGACGATGGCTTGCTCAGTTTGCGTGAAGCCGTCATCGCAGCCAACACGAACCAGGAATTCAGTGATGCGCAAGCTGGCGATATCACGGGTGATAGAATTTGGTTTGATCCGTCAATTGCTGGCCAGACGCTTCGATTGGCTACTGGCGAGCTAGCCATAACCGACGACGTCATGATTCAAGGCGGCATGAACGACATCACAATTGAAGGATCTGGCGATCGACTGTTCTCCAACGTGAGCAACGAGCGGGTCTTATTCTCACAATTGACGTTTATCGGTGGCCGTTCAACACGAGGCGGTGCGATCTTTGCAGGTGGTAACCCTGGCGGGCGAACCGTCATTAACCAATCAACGTTTGACAACAACGAAGCACTTGTTGAGGGTGGCGGTGCGATCTACAAAGCAACCGGCGACCTGTTCGTTATCGATACAGTATTCACAAATAACTTGGCGTCAGGCTCCTTCGGCAGTGGTGGTGCGATCTATTCAGAGGGCGGTCGGACTTTTATCACACGCGGCTCGATGCTATCCAACGCAGCCAACAGTGGCGGCGGTGCGGTTCAAATTGATGACGGACAGTACTTTACTTTCGGCGTGCAGGTCGGAGATGTAGGTCAAGGCAACTTGGCTGGCGAATCTGATGTTCAACCGGCCGACGGTGGCGCGATTCGCGTAAGCGGCAACGCGTTTGTGTCGATCAACGGCGGTGAAATCAGCAACAATCTCGCCGCCCGTAACGGTGGAGGAATTTGGAATGGACCCAATTCATCCGTTTACGTCCGTGCCAACGTTCTGGTCACCGACAACATCGCCGCTGGGAACTTTACTCAAGATAACGGCGGCGGTGGGATCTTTAACGCCGGCGGATTTGTCTACGTGACCAACTCCGTTGTTACCCAAAACCAGGCAGCTGGACCACTTGGTCGTGGCGGTGGAATCTATTCAGAATCGGGCGTGCTGCGTCTGACCACTTCACGAGTCAGCAATAATGCGGCGGTTGAAACAGGTGGCGGCGTGCAAGTCGATTCAGGATTCGCTTTGTTCGTAACATCGGAACTCAACAGTAACAATGTCGGTGATACATTTACGGCTGGCGCCGGACTCGGTGGAGCATTACACCTGAGAAATGACGCAATTGTAGTAGATAATGGCAGTCAGTTCGGAGCCAACCGAGCCTCGGAACGAGGTGGAGCAATCTACGGCGAACGTGACTCGCAATTGTTTCTACGTAATGGTTCCAGCGTTCGAGACAACACCGCGTTTCGAGCCGGTGCACAGGGTGGCGGTATCTATACCGATGGATTCGCCCAAGTCATCAACTCATTCCTGTTGAGAAACAACTCTTTCATCAGCGGCGGAATCTTTGTTGCTGAAAATGGATTTGCAAGAATCTTCGGTTCGAACTTTAACGGAAATTCGTCAACGACTAATGGCGGTGGAATTTTCAATGACGGATTCGTGCGAGCTACCAATGGCACATCATTCATCAACAATTTCGTTGAAGTTGATGGAGGAGCCGTATTTACCAGCTCGCTTGGTGAAACGCTGCTGTCCGAAGACACCATCTTCAGCAACAACAGACCCAACGATTCCAGTAGCTAAGAAACAGGTAGCGACAATCAATGGGTGTTAGCCTGTTGCTTGGACACTGATATTTCTTACGGCTAATAAAAGCGACGGACGATACGCGGTTCGTCGCTTATTCTGTGACTCCGAATCTGTAACTCCGATTCCAAAACGCGGCCACCTTTCGGCTCGTCGTTAAACTATTTTTCTTTGGACTTTGACGAGCCGGTCGCGCTATTTCAAATTGCAAATATTAGCGTGATCCGTTTTTGCGTTGCGATATGTGGCTGGGCGGTGAAACGGGTGTGCTTGACTTTTGCGGTTGTAAAACAAATAGTACGTATCTCGTTCGCCTGACCTGCCCCAACTTCTAATGCAAAGTTCGTCCGATGACACAAACGCCTGATGAATCTCTCTCCATCGAGATCGACGTCGCCGAAGTCAAACAATTACAAGATGAACAAGTCGAATTCCTACTCATCGATTGCCGCGAGCAGGATGAGAATGAGTTCTGCAGAATTGCCGGTTCACAGTTAATTCCAATGAACGAAACACCAAATCGTGTCGCCGAACTTGAGCCACACCGAGATTCAAGAATCGTCGTTCACTGCCACCACGGTGGCCGTAGCCTCCAAGTCGTCCACTGGCTCCGCAGTCAGGGATTTCAAAAGGCCCAGAACATGTCCGGTGGCATCGACGTGTGGAGCCAATTGATCGACCCTGCGATTCCACGCTATTAAATTCGGCTCGACTCGAGCCATGATTGATGAAAATCAGATTCTTGAAATACGCCAATGGAAACGATATGCAATTCCAGGCCACTGATTCAGCGGATTGGAAAACAAACATAATCCACTAAACTGATCGGATTCTTGAAGCGCAAATCCATTCCAACCTTGGTTCGTAATCAATTGACAGAAGTTAGAAAAATCGGACGAATCACGAACGCCGAAGTCATTCAGCAATTCCTATCACTCGACGGGAAACACGTCCTCGACGCGGGTTGCGGAAATTTGGGATTCACACGCGAGCTAACAAGACTGGGCGCGTCGGTTTTGGCCATTGATCCCGATGCGGTTCAAGCGAAATTGAATCGTGAGGCCGGGCCGTTGGAGAATATTGAGTTCGTCGAAACAGGAGCCGATAAAATCCCTTGCGGTGACGGCGCGGTCGATGGCGTTTTCTTCGCCTATTCACTTCATCACGTTCCCCAGGAACTATATCGGCAAGTCTTCACAGAAGTTTTTCGTGTCCTCAAACCGGGCGGATTTCTCTACGTCATCGAGCCCACTGATTGCCCGCTTAACGAAGTGATGAGACATTTTCACAACGAAGACGTCGAGCGATCGGCGGCTCAGGACGCGCTGCGTGAATTTGCCATTCCGCGATTCGAATCGTGCGAGATCGTCAGCTATTTCAACTGGACAACTTACGATTCGTTTGAAGACTATGCGCGGCAATTTACAAGTAAATCTTTTAACGAGCTCTACTCGGAATCCGATGTACGCCGCCCAATCGTGGAAGAGACCTTCGAACGGCTTGGTGCGCCCGACTATCGATTCGAAGCCCATAAACAAGTCATGTGCCTCAAAGGTTTGAAGTCGGCATAGTTTCTTGCGCCCCAAAAAAATATATGAAAACTGAAAAAGAGATTACCGCGTCTATCGCTTCGGAGCTGAACCTGCCTCACAATCAAGTTCAGTCCGCAATTGACCTGCTAAACGCTGGCAACACAATTCCGTTTATCGCAAGATATCGCAAAGAAGCCACCCATTCGCTGGATGAGATCGCGCTGCGTGCGATCGAAGACGCTTTAGAGAAAGCCAACACATTCAATTCGCGTCTGCAAACGATTCTCAAAACCGTCAACGATCAAGGTGCTTTAACGGACTCGCTGAAATCCAAATTCGAAAACGCAACTGACATTCGAACGCTGGAAGCACTTTATCTTCCTTTTAAGCCAAAACGTCGAACACGAGCGACAATTGCGCGTGAGAGTGGGCTAGGACCTTTGGCTGAATTGATTTCCAAACAGGAAAACATCGGCAAACCCAAATCGTCAGTTTTGAAACCGTTTGTTGATGCTACAAAAGGCGTGGCCGATAACGAGGCGGCTTTGAAAGGTGCGCTCGACATCGTGGCGGAGCAATGGTCGGAAGATCCCGAAACTCGCCAGTGGCTGACCGACCAGGCAATGAAGTTTGGCAAAGTCGTTGCAAAAGTAAAACGCGGAAAGAAAAATGCCGACGGTGCTGAAAAGTTCGAACAGTATTTTGATCGTGCCGAATCAATCAAACGGGTGCCTGGACATCGCGTGTTGGCGATGCTTCGTGGTGCGTCCGAAGGAATTTTGAATGTCGGAATCGAAATCGAAGGCACACGGGAGTTGTCAGAACTAAAACGGCGAATGGTTCACAACCGCCAATTTGAATTCTTTCAGGATTTGCTTGGCTGCGCTGACGATTGTTATCAACGACTGTTGTTACCGGCGACCGAATCAACCGTCATCGCGCAACTTAAAGAGACCGCCGATGACGAGGCCATTAAAGTGTTTGGGCGAAACTTGCACGAGTTGTTGATGTCCGCTCCGGCAGGACCGCGCGTTACGCTGGGCTTGGATCCAGGTTTTCGAACGGGTTGTAAAGTCGCGATCGTCGATGGGACTGGGCAATTTGTTACTAACACAACGATCTACCCAACGGCTCCAAAAAATGACATCGCTGGGGCGGGTAAAACGATGTTGGAATTGATCAAAAAACACTCCGTCGAGTTGATTGCGATCGGAAACGGAACTGCTTCGCGAGAGACTGATGCTTTTGTTGGAAGCCTGATTAAGGAGAATAAACTCGACGTGACCAAGGTCATGGTAAGTGAATCAGGCGCTTCGATTTACTCGGCCAGTGACGTCGCGGTGAAAGAGTTTCCAGATCTGGACATTACAGTGCGAGGTGCGATCAGCATTGCCAGGCGGCTTCAAGATCCATTGGCTGAGTTGGTGAAAACGGACCCAAAATCAATCGGCGTTGGGCAGTACCAACACGATGTCAATCAAACGAAGCTTCGTAAATGTCTGGACCGCATTGTTCAGTCTTGTGTAAACAATGTTGGCGTAGACTTAAATATGGCCAGCGCTCCATTGCTTTCTTATGTTGCTGGTATCGGACCAAAACTCGCTGAGAATATTGTGGTCTACCGAAACGAAAATGGGCGTTTTGCAAATCGCAATCAGCTTAACTCGGTCGCAAAGCTTGGCAAAAAAGCTTTCCAACAAGCCGCCGGTTTTTTGAGGATTCGTGGAGGTGAACAACCGCTTGATAATTCTGCCGTCCATCCAGAAAGCTACTCCGTTGCTGTGAAAATGGCCAAGGCGATCAAGTCCGACCTCAAAACGCTGGTCGGTAATCCAACGCTTAGTCAGAAATTAAAGGCGGCTGATTTCGTGACTGATAAATTTGGATTGCCAACAATTGAAGACATCATTGCAGAGGTTGCCAAACCCGGACGTGATCCGCGAAGTGAATTTCGGGTGGTGAAATTCAACGACAAAGTCAATGAAATGAAAGACTTGAAGCCCAACATGGTGCTCGAAGGCGTTATCACCAACGTGACTCATTTTGGTGCCTTCGTTGATGTGGGCGTACACCAAGACGCTTTGATCCATATTTCACAACTCTCCAATGAGTTCGTTTCCGATCCCAATGAAGTCGTTTCTGTTGGCGATGTGGTGAAAGTGAAAGTCATGGAGATCGACAATGCAAGGAAGCGGATCTCTGCCACCCGAAAGTTCTAGAGTTAGCCAACCGTTTTCAACCAACAAATTTGCGCCAAGCATTTGGTATGGCTTTTTCTGGTATGGTATGAATTCACGTCGCACCACGAACTTTTCGATACAAAGACTGTCTTCGTCCAATATGAACTCTCGCGAATTTGCAATTGAAGTTGTCAAAACGCTCCAAGCCGCTGGCTATCAAGCGCTATGGGCAGGCGGATGCGTGCGCGATCAACTCGTCGGGCGAACACCAAAAGACTATGACGTTGCGACCAATGCTACGCCTGATCAAGTCCGGGAAGTATTCGGCAAAAAACGAACGCTGGCGATTGGCGCGGCGTTTGGCGTGATCACCGTGCTGGGTCCGAAAACCGCCAGCCCAATCGAAGTCGCCACATTCCGGCGAGACAGCGGATACTCCGATGGCCGTCGACCAGATTCAATTGAATACACCGACGCGCGCGAGGATGCCATCCGTCGCGATTTTACAATCAACGGAATGTTCTACGATCCAATCAACGATTGCGTGCTCGACTATGTCGGTGGCGAGAAAGATCTGGAAGCAAAACAAATTCGTGCCATTGGAAATCCCCACGAACGAATCGCGGAGGACAAGCTCAGGATGCTGCGCGGGATTCGTTTTGCTTGCACGTTTGATTTTGAACTTGAACCGTTAACGCTGGATGCGATTCAGCAACATGCAAAAGAACTCCGTGCTGTTAGTAACGAGCGAATCGGAACCGAAGTTCGAAAAATGCTGGCCAGTCCAAATCGAACACTTGCTGTTAAGCTGTTGCGAGAAAGCGATCTGCTGGGTGAAATTCTGCCCGACGAAGTAACAGGGGAATCGCTTTATGGTGACGAGCTTCAATGGGAGAAAATACTGAGTTGCCTGGAACGGCTTTCGCCAGGTGACTTTGAAACGGCAGCCACAATTCTGCTTGAGCCAATCGTTGCAAAAATCGGTGTTATGCCAATCTTTATGCAATGGAAGCTTTCAACTGATGAACGAAAATCAATCGACTGGATTTGCAAACATTGGAAAACGTTGGCCCAAGCCGACGAGCTCGCTTGGTCAATCATTCAGCCACTCTTGCTGAAAACCGATGTACTCGGTGCGCTGGCAGTTGCAGAGTCGCAAAGCGAGACACCGTCAAGTGCGGTTGAGTTTTGTCGTCAGCGATTGGCGTGGCCAAAGGAACGGCTGAATCCAACTCCGCTTTTAGATGGCAAGGATTTGATTGCATCTGGCATTGATCCGGGACCGAAATTCAAATCTGTATTGAATGCAGTTCGAGCAGCGCAGTTGGACGGAGAAATTTCCCAGCCCGATGAAGCGATGGCGATGGCCATGCGTTTAATTGAAAGCAGTTGAGTTGGGGTAAACGAAGAGCTTGCTTGAAAGATAAGCTGATTGCGAGCCTTTTCCCGTCTATTTTTTTTAGACTGCTTTCCTTGCCGCTCCCGCTACGACAGCGATAAAAGTCGTTCAAAAAACACCTTGACGTAGCGGGCACCCTGATTTACTCTGTATTGCAAAGTGATTTATGGAACTGATATGAATATTCATCGCGCACTCTCGGATATTGCTGATATACGAGCCCAATTGGATCGAACGGAGACCTATCAAGGCTTTCGCTCGACCGCCGTTGGGATCTCGGTGTTGGTTCTGGTCGTGGGCGCGTTTGCTGAAAAAGCTTGGGTTCTCCAGCCGTCTGTACAGGTGCGGGAGTACTTAACCGTATGGCTGTCCGTTGCGTCGATCAGCGCCGTGATTGCAATCGCGGAGATGCTGATTCGTGGAAGAGTAAGCGGCAATCGAATGGTTTGGCAAATGCACTGGGCGCTTGTCCGCCGGGTAGCGCCAAGTTTTATTTTCGGTTTAGTTCTAACAGTGTTGATTGCTTTGAGTGCCGAAAGTCAAATTTCGCAAGTGGAACATCCCGGGTTGGGAACGCCAGTTGGTTTGATGATTGCCCTACCTGGGCTTTGGTCCATGATTTATGCGATTGCGTTATTTTCGTGTCAACAGCATTTGCCCAAGCAGACTGCGTTGGTTGCGTTGTTTTTCTTCGTCGGCGGAATTGCAATATTGGTGAACAATTTTTTGACGTTCCAATTGGCCGGTTGGCAAATGGTGGCTTTGTTCGGAATCGGACAAGCTTGGTTGGCGTTTGTGTTGTATTGGAATTTGGAGCGGCGACGTGGCGAAGAAAACTAAACCTGTTTCCAACAAGGAAACTCAAGACGCGTTGGAAGGTATCGACCGCGTGTTTCACGAAAAAGCCCGCTTGGGAATCATGACGACCATCATTGGTTTTCCCGACGGCATGAATTTCAATGAGCTTAAAGAACTTTGCAATTTGACCGACGGCAATTTGAATCGGCACTTGAAAGTCTTAGTCGATACCAATGTGCTAAGCGTCAAAAAAACTGGCCAGGGGCGAAACACAAACAGTCTTTACCGGATCACCACCAAAGGCCGCCGCGCGTTCGAGCGATACCTTTCCGCCTTGGAAACGATTCTATCGGCAGCGAAACAACCAACTGTCGAACCCGAGAAATCCGCCAGGCGTGACGATGGGATTTCGCCCGCGCTAGGTTAACCGCGCGGGCAACGAATAAGAACTTTGCCTGAACCTATGCCCTTTCACTCTGCACTACAGAGTGAAATCTTAAAACGAAACATGAACTGGTCACGCGGTTCTAACAATGCTGTTGCGGCATCTGCGAACGTGGTCGAGCCAAATTGGCTTGACCACGTTTGCTTCATTTAGGATTGCTCCATTTGCATTTTCTGAGCTTAGCCTTGCTGCAAAAAGTCACGGTGAATCCTGCCAAAAATCACGCAGCTCTTGCACCGTAAACCCAGTGAAG
>CAYZGP010000027.1:42373-56919 GCA_964478065.1 uncultured Pirellulaceae bacterium | reverse complement strand
GCGGCTTTTGTCCTACAGAAAAATCAAGTCAGCGATCCGGTCACGACTCATTTTGGAGTCCATCTCATCAAGTGCCTGGAAGTCAAACAAGGCAAAATTGGGTGGCGTGACACACGAGAGTCCGTTGAGAACGCCGCCCAAGGTGCATTGTTTCAAACGATCAGCCGGCAGCATCGAGCCAATGTAAAGATCGAGTATGCCAAAGCGGATTAACCTCCAGTCGACTTAGTTAGAGTCCAAGAGTTGAACCACGACGGCTGATTTAAGATCGCCGACGTCTGAAAGGTTGAAAGCGACCGGGTGATTTTTGGGGAGGTTAAGTTGGGTTCCGGTTTTTACCTTTGACGCACCATTTTGCATTTCCAGATCGAGTTCAAGTTCATAGGATTTTCCGTCGGGAGCCAGCTGTAAAGTACCTCTTACGGTTGCAGCAATTGGAACGCTGTTTACATCGCGGTTGGTCGAGGATGAAAATTTGGTACCACCCGTCGTAGAAAAAGCCCCGGCTTTTACAACGGATTGGATCTCGGTCAGTGAACGCGGCAATTTCATGACTTTATTGGTTCTCATGGCAGTTACCAATTTTTCCAGAGTAGGATTGGGTTGGCGATACCGTGCTTCAATTTCGGGATCCGCGTCAATCAACCAAGTGATGCGAACGACGCAATTCTCGACTTTTCCATTTTTTACCTGTCTGTCCTCTTCGATAGGTTGGTCAAGGTTTTTGACTAGCTGCGAAATCAATTCGAGTTTTTTCTTGGGCGCCGAGACAACTAGCGTGTTCGATGAAGGGTCAGTCGACATTCGAATATCCTCGTTGGCCATCTGCTGTTGCAGAACAGTTTTTATCAAAGGTAGTAAATCGCTTGCATGATTGTGCTTAAGCGGGAACATCATGATCTCCAGTTTTTGAGGAGGAGTGTCCACGCTTTCGACTACTGAACGAAGCACTTCGATGGATTCTTTCGAGCCCTTTATAAAAATCGAATTCGATTTTGTGTCGAGAGCTAACCGCACATCTGTACGATCGGCGAGCATCGCCTCTGCGACCTTATAGACACTCCCAGCATCAGCGTGTGCGATTCGGAAAGAGACCATTTGTTCATCATCTGCGATGCCTGAGCTTGTTGCCAATAAAACCAGCAAGATACAAAGCGGACTTAATTTAGTTAGTGACTTCATTATTATTTCCTTTAAGGAGAGTTGTTCGTAGAAAAATCAACAACCGGATAGGCGTTCACAATTGTGAAAGCCTCATTGGACGCTGGCGACTGAACCAATATTGTGTGTCGACCTTGGCCGGTCGCCGAGAAAATGACAGGGGATTTAGTCTCTGTTTCAAGGATCGGTTCATCAAGTTTCGGGCTATGTTTTGACAGTCTTTTCTCTTCGTTGATTGGGTGTTGCAATATTCCATTGCCGTAAACGACCAGCCCAATCAAGGCTGCGATTCCTGCCACGATGGCATACATTGCAACGGCCCTTTTTCTGCGCACCGGCTTTTGAGTCAGTTCACTAGAAAGACAAACTGGCCCATGTTTCAAGCTTGCAGGTGCGGTGACGGAATTCCAAGCCTGCTGAATTGCCCCGTCAAGAGATTCAGCCAGCTCGATTTCCAAAGTGCATTGCTCGCACATCTTCAAATGGTCGGAGAATGATTGCCGACTGGCTTTGTCTATCGAACCATCGAGGAAGTCTTCAAGGTATTGGCATGGCTCATTCATTTCGCTTTTGTTTTTTCCTTTGACAGTTGTGATAGTTTTCCGCGCAACGTTTTTCGGGCGATGCTCAAATTGGCTTTTACTGAGTTCTCTGATTTGCCAAGCAGCTTTGCGATGTCTGAATTCGAAAATTGCTCAACGGCTTTCAAAAACAAAACGGAACGTTGCTGCTCTGGTAACGTTTGCATCAAATTAATCAGCTGGTCGTATGCTTCCTTTTCCAACTGGTTCACTTCTGCTGACGGTGATTTGCCGGTTGGATCAAGCAATTCGTTGTTCAAGTATTGCGGCCGCTTTTTCTTTAAGTTGTCTTTCCATAAGTTGACCAAAATTTGGAATAGCCATGGTTTAACACCGCGCGCATTCTTTAGTTGGTTAATTCTTTGGTGGGCGCGCAAGAAACATTCTTGCGTCAAGTCTTCAGCCAAGTGCGGGTCGCGCGACAGGTTGAGTGCGAATCGATAGACGTTGTCGAGATGTTTTTCGAAATCGATTCGCACTTGCAGCGTTTCCAGGGACTAAGTCAATGACTCTGTTTAAACCCGGAAGTAAGACGATTACGTCTGCGAAAAGTTAAAAAGAAAATCAAAATTTGTTTTCGACGTAATTAATAACCGAAAAAACAAGCGATTGGAGGAGGTTGTACGCGAGTCAGGCATACCAGCTTAATGTCCAAGCAGCAATCAAATCCTACGGAAGCGGGATGTCTTTGAGTGATACCTGAACAGGGACTTCTACGATCGCTGCCGGGGTTTGGTAGTGCAGTGTCATGTCTTTGGGGTCGTGCTCAAAGAAATATTCAATCGCGATTTCGTTTTCCGTTTGGCGAACGGCGGTGTAAGTCAAAACTTCAAATCGTTCGCCTGCTGCGTTTTCCATGTAGACTGGATTGCGATATACCCAGCTTTGATGTGACTCAAGGGCGTTGTGGTCTTCGTCGAAAATCAAACCGACGGTCACGCCATAGAGATCTTCATTTTTTGCGATGCCTTCAAATTTGACGGTTGCTCCGGCTTTGGTTTGGCTTACTCCGGGAGTTAGTCTTCCTAATTTTTTGAATTTGAATTTCTCCATTCGGCCAGGGAGGACGGCATCGATCACGGCGTCCATAGATTGAATCGTTTCGATCTGGCGGTCGACCAATCCGATCGGAATTGAAAACTCAAGTTCAGGAATTTCAGGTTGAACGGTTCCCGATAGAACGGCATCGCGATTTGTGATTTCGATTTCCGTGTCAAACTCATCGAGTGCTTTGATAGAGGTGGCAGGCAAATCGATTGAGATCGGCGTCACACGCGGTTCCCAACGAACTTTGATTCGAACGTTGCAGTAACTAAGTTCGGGATTGGCAAGGTTGCGCGACGCGTTCACATGAGTAACCGTCAATTGGAAAATGCCTGAGACGTTGCGTGGCGGGCCGGTAAGTTCTTTTTTCTTGCCTTTGTCTGCCTTTTCTTCTGCTGCTGCGGCAGGATCGGCTGCGCGAACACGCGCGTCATCGGTTGGGACCAATCGCAAAATGCCGGGTCCACCGCCGTACAGATCGACAACCAAATCGCCCTGCTTCATCACTTCGGCAACCGCGACCCAAAAATCAACGTCTTTCAAATTTAAGTCGATCTCTTTGTTGCGAAAAACATCAGGGGCTGCGTCCGGAAGGCCAATGTCGTTTTTGGTTTGTTTACGAATACTTTTGAATGCCGCACCAACCGACATTTTGCCAACGAGTTTGACTTTACTGGCGTTGGTCACCTCGGCAACAGCGATTTTTTCCAAAGCGACTCTCACTCGAGAAGCGCGGTTGGCTGCGTCTGACGGTGTTTTTTCGGTAGTGGGCTCAAGAAAATCAAGCACTCGTACGCCGAGCGAAATGAGTTCTTTCTCGGCGGCATCACGCTTGGGGATCTCCGCCGCTTCGAGTTGTCGCTGTAGGTATTCAACTTTTTCGATCAACTCCATGTCGCTCAGCTCGCGCTCTTCTTCTTGGGCGGAGGCTTGGGGAGTATCGTCATCTTTTTTGGATTCTTGGCTCAGCGCAAAGGAAGGAAATTGAGTGGAAGCACCCAAAATCAGAATGGATAAAACGGCGATGAGTGGCAGTTGAGTGAAGCGAAGCATTTGATTTCCTTGATGAATGATTCGTTTTCATTCTAGCGATTGAAAACTCTGACGTCGAAGAAAATCAAAATTTCGGAAACGTTCATGCACACGACCTTAATTAGTAACCTACGCTTTTACGTTGTGTGTATTTATGACTGGCGGCAAAAATGGCTTTATTTCCCCTGCGAAACTTGATTGTTGCGATGCTCTGCGCGGGCGTTTTGTGGCAGGTCGGAAGCCAGCGTGCAGCCGCTCAATCGCAGCCGGAAATGACGGTTGAGATTGCTTACAAAAAGAAGAAATATATTGGCCAACCATTGGTATGGGACGGCAAGGACATGATGATTTTGCGGCGAGATGGCAAGATCTCAATTTTGCCCGTGAAGTCAGAAAAAGACTACAAAAAAATCAAGAGTTCGTTTACGCCTTATTCCAGCTCGGATATGCGTATCCGGCTTCAAAAAGAATTTGGTTCCAAGTACCAGGTTTCGGTGACGCAGAATTTTCTGGTGGTTCATCCCAAAGGAAATTCAGGAGTGTGGTCGGCTCCATTTCAAAAGCTCTACGCTCGCTTTGGAGCTTATTTTGATTCGCGCGGGTTCGATTTAAAAAAGCCAGAGTTTCAGATGGTTGCCGTTGTTTTACGAACGCGAAAAGAGTTCGACCGTTTCTTACGCAGGTATCACCCTGATGCGGGAACGAATGTGCTGGGATACTATTCGCCGCGAAGCAACCGAATTATCACTTACGATCAAACGGGTGGAAATCCGGGCAGCCAAGGTTGGTTTTTCAATGCGGATACCATTATTCATGAAGCCACGCACCAAACGGCATTCAATACAGGTGTGCATAGCCGTTACAACCAAGGCCTTCGTTGGGCTTCGGAGGGGTTGGCGATGTTGTTTGAGGCACCAGGCGTTAATAATAGCGCGTATTATTCCAAGCAAAAAGACCGTATTAATCGTGATCGCTTGATCGCGTTGAAGTACTTCTACGCAAACGACAAAGTCAAAGGAAAGATGGCGAGTTTGATTGCGAGTGACAAACTATTTCGATCCAACGCGCAATTGGCATATGCAATGTCATGGGGTATGACGTTTTTCTTTACCGAAAAAATGCCGGCAGAATACAACCGTTTTTTGCGTGCAGATGCGAAACGAGCCAATTTTGCAGGCTATTCAAGTAGTGACCGCGCAAGGGATTTTGCCAAGGCGTTTGGGAGTGACATTAGGGGATTGGAAGCAAAGATGAAACGGTTCATCGACAAACTCGATGTTCCGCCACCCAAAAAATAGCTGGGTTGTTTGAGTCAGTTATCGGTTGGACGTAAAACGACTAGCCTGTTTTCCGTATTGGATAACAGACTGCAACCTAACGCAGCGCGTACATTCACACACAATCACTTTTGCCATTGCAACAGCCAGCTAAATCAGTTCTTGGCGGATTGCCCAGACAGCCGCTTGGGTGCGGTCGTTGACGTCGAGTTTGCGCAAAATGTTTTGCACATGTTCCTTGACGGTTTCGACGCTAATCCCAAGTGATTTGCCGACTTCCCGATTGCTGAGTCCCATCGAAACATGGCGCAAAACCTGAGTTTCGCGATTGGTCAACGGGTTTGCAGTATCACCGGATGACGACCGACGCATTCTGGTCTTGGTTTTCACCAAAAGACTCGATTCAGAAACTGGTTGTCCAGAACCGGCGCTTTTTATAGCGTCAACTAAGCGGTCACAAGAGTCAGTTTTAAGAATAAAGTCGTGGCAACCATATGCGGCAGCACGTGCGATATTAGTTGGGTTTGAGTAGGCGGAAAAAACGACCACGCTGCACTCATGTTCCCCGAGCTTAAGTTGCTCAAGACTCTTGAGTGCATCGTGCCCTCCAAGGCGAACTTCGGTAACCAATACATCTGGTTTGTGGAGTGCAATTGCATCAACAATTTTGTCTGGTGCCACCACTTGGGCGACGACCTCTATTCCAGATGGTTGTGTTACCTTTCGAACGCCCTCGCAGGCGATCGGATGATCGTCCGCGACAACGATTTTCAAAGGCATAATCTCAATTCATGAAAAACCAAATAGTGTTGCTTCGAATTGTCCAATAGGCGCATTCCTTGCGGATTCGATCCCAAATAGCCAACTCGAATTGCTAAGTTCAGAATCTAACGAATATTCAGATTAATTCAACAACAGCCTTTATGTTTTTCAATTGTTGAAAATTCACATCGTTCAAATTCGGACATTGGCCAACGGTGACCTAAATAAACAGAGGATGTTGTTCTTATCCAACGTCCAAAGAAATCAAATTTGAATAAGTAAGACCAAACCATGAATCCAACTGAACAAAAAACTCGGCAAATCTTAATCGTTGATGACGATCGTCACCTTCTTGATTCGATGGGGTCCTGGCTCGTGGAGCAGGGATACCGTGTTTCCTTAGCCTCAAACGTTGAAGAAGCCAGAAAAATGCTCGCTGATCGTGTGCATGATTTGGCTTTGATTGACCTTCGACTGGGGTCAGATGATGGCCTTGAGCTATTGGTTGAATGCAAGAAGCACCACCCAGATGTGGTGGTTTTGCTGATGACTGGCTATGCCACTGTCGATACTGGAATCGAAGCGATTCGAGCCGGTGCTTTCGATTTACTGACAAAACCATTGATTGATGATGAGATTCTGTTGGCATTTGACCGTGCCCTTTCTCAGCAGCAGGTCATCACAGAAAACGAAAATCTTAAAACCCAGCTCGACAAACGGTTCGGTCGAAACTCAATTGTTGGCAATGATGCTCGAATGCAAAAGACATTTGACATGGTTGATAACATCGCTGACACCAAAGCCACGGTTTTGATTACTGGCGAAAGTGGAACGGGAAAGTCATTGATTGCCCGTGCCATTCACCAGCGATCCAACCGCCGAAAGGCTCCATTCGTCGAAGTTGCCTGTGGAGCTTTGCCAGAAAACCTGCTTGAAAGCGAATTGTTTGGCCACGTTGCAGGGTCGTTTACCGGAGCGACAGGAAACAAGATCGGTAAGTTCAAGCAAGCCGATGGTGGCACAATATTTCTGGATGAAATCGCCACTGCCTCACCAAGCATGCAAGTCAAATTGCTTCGCGTGTTGCAGGAACTCGAATTTGAACAAGTGGGCGGCACTGAGACTTATCAAGTCAACACGCGAATCATTCTTGCGACCAACGAAGATCTTTCGACAGCCGTTGCAGAAGGCCGATTCCGTCAAGATCTTTATTATCGCGTCAACGTAATCAATATCGAACTGCCGGCGCTGCGTCAGCGAATTTCTGATATTCCTACGTTGGTTCAGCATTTCCTGGGCAAGGTTTGCGACGAAGAGAATAAAAATATTGAAGGTTTCGATGCTGCAGCAATGCAGGCCCTTCATGAATACAGCTGGCCTGGCAACGTTCGCGAATTGCAAAACATTGTCGAGCGAGCCGTTTTGCTGGGAGCCGGCCCAACGCTTGGGCTTAACGATTTGCCCGCGCATATCAATTCATGTTCTTCCAATACATTGACGATTGCTCCTGTCGGAGAGCGTCAAACTTTGAAGCAAGCACTGGAAGGGCCTGAGCGACAAATTATCCTTCAGTGTCTTCGTGAGAATAATTGGAATCGTAACGCGACCGCCGAGCAGTTGGCCGTCAATCGAACGACGCTTTACAAGAAAATGAAAAAGCTCGGATTGGAAAACCCAACCTTGGTTAAGGATTGGTAGTCGACCCAACTGGTTGATTTATCAATTTTGATCAAAATGAATGGTTCAAAATTGGTTTACATAAAAATAGCGATCGCTGAATAATCAGGCGATCGCTTTTTTTGTTTGATGTCTTGTACAGGCACGTGGCCGACGCAAATGGTGGTAGGTTTTGGTTGTGGCTTTTTAGGATCAGGCTCTGGAGGTGGATTGTCATGTTCCTCACACGGTGTCATCCCGTATTCACTTCAGGTGGACCGACAACCACTACCTTTGGCCAATCAGTACATCATTGGAGACGCTTTCGATTTTCACGTCGACCAGCGAGTTTTCTTGTGCTTTTTCAAGGCTGGCGATGATGGGGGCGTAGCGGCAAGAGGTTCCCGATGCAGTTCCATCGTCGTTGACTTTTTCGACCAGCAATTGCAGTCGCTCGCCAACCAGGGAGTTAAAGTATTCTCGCTTGAGTTCTGTCTCAAGGGCGGCGAGAATTTTTCCCCGTTCAGATTTGACTTGCTTGGGAATCTGATCGGTCATGTCGGCCGCTGGCGTGCCGCGGCGTGGGCTAAACGGGAACATGTGGATCTTTGAAAAACCGATCTGGCGACAGGCGTCGAGAGTGTCTTCAAAATCGGATTCAGTTTCGCCAGGGAATCCAACGATCACGTCGGTAGTAAACGCCGGAAGGTGAAGCTCTTTCTTAACCAGTTCGCAGCGGTCAATGATGTGTCGTCGTGTCCAGCGTCGTTTCATTCCGCGAAGAATCCTATCGCTTCCGCTTTGCAGGCAAACGTGTAAGTGCGGGCAGACTTGCGCACTAAACTCTTGCATCACTTCGATCAACTCTCGCGTGACTTCAGTGGCTTCGATGGAAGACATTCGTACGCGAACTTCCGGAGAAAGCTCGCAAATGTTGCGCACGAGATGTGAAAGTCGAGTCCACTCTGATTTGGGTTTGCCTTTATTGAAATCGACGCCGTAATGGCCCAAGTGAATGCCAGTGAGGATCACTTCACGAAATCCGTTGTCGATCAACACGCCGACTTCATCCAAAACGTCTTGCATTGGACGGCTGAACATGTCGGGGCGGACCGTTGGGATGATGCAGTAGCTACATCGCAGTAAACAACCGTCCTGGACTTTGACGTAAGCGCGGTGACGGTTGTTGAGGCCAGAGATCCCGTTGGGGATATCGACGACACCAAACCGACCAAGCAAATCTGGCAACTCGCGTTTGTCGGTAACAACTTCGGCAACACCTGGAAGTGCGGCAACGGCATCGGGTTCGCGAGTGGCGTAACAACCCATCACGACGATTCGTGCGTCCGGGTTGTCTCGGTTCATTCGCCGGATGATTTGGCGGCTTTTGGAATCACCTTCACCTGTGATCGTGCAAGTGTTAACGATGCACAGGTCAGCCGGCTGGTTGGATTCAGCGTCAGTGTATCCGGCGCTGATCAATCCTTCACGGACAAACTGCGTTTCGTATTGGTTGACTTTGCAGCCAAGCGTTGCGGTTTTTAGTTTTGCAGACAAAGTCTCGATCCGAACCTAAGTTTATAGAGTACATCCAAGCCAAGATTGTCGGAGAGGTTGGGGGTTTAGGCAACCGTTGAAATTGAATTGGCGGGCTGATTTCCAATTGTGACCTCGCCAGGAATCCGGGAGGTGAGAGGTTTTGCGGATTAACCGACCGCTTTGAGGGCCATAGTGATTCGACGCTGGTGTTGAGGGCAGCGGAATCAATATGGAGCTTGGATCGTGTCCAAGCTCAAGGATGAAAATCGGAAAAAGTCGCATTCCGACCGTTGATCTCTTCCGAGACGGAAATTCATTCTGAAAGAAGTTCCGCCTGGCAAACTCATTCGCCAGGAACAGGCTCGATGGAAGCCGACATGGATCCGGCGCTTCGTTCCATCAAAAAGTCTTTGCCAAACCCGTGAATCTGATCACGCTTTAGCTCAGCGTGTTCCTTTGTCGTTGTCAGGCAAATGCACTTGCCCGTGTTATCAACGGTGGTGGCCATCTGAATCCCTTTTTCAAATGGGTATCCAAACAACTGCTTCATCATCAGGATCACGTATTCGTAAGAGTGATCATCGTCGTCCCAAAGGATGACGTTGTATCGCGGTTGGCGTTTGGGCGGCGTGCGTTTCTTTTGCTTGTTCGATCGCACGATGGGTTCGGCAGTAACGGTTGCGGATCCCTGCTCAGACATAATGATTCTCTAACTCTGGGGTGATGAAACGAAATCAAGAAATCAATTTCTTGAGACTTTATTCGCGGGTAATGTGACGGAAAATCCGATTTCGCACAAGTATTTTTTTATGGGCCTGACATCAATCTTAGACGATCGACGTTAATTGGTCACGAGATTCTCAAGCCTGACGCGTGGTCGGTTGTGAGCCACATCGCTATATTGTTACGCAAAGTTCAGTTTAGTCAGGGCTTACGTTTATTGGGAAAAAAACTTGCTCGGTTTGCAAGCACATTTCGTGACCCGATTTTTAATCGCCCTACGGGACACTCCATCTTGGCGTCACAAAAATAGGAAAATTCAATGTCAGAATTCGATACATATTTAACTGAAAACCACGATCGGTTCGAGTCGGATTTGTTCGAATGGCTGCGAATGGCCAGTATTGGAACAGACAGTGCTTACGACAAAGAGGTTCGGCAAGCCGCAGACTGGTTGGCGGATAAATTTCGCGGGCTCAAGCTCCACACTGAGGTCATCGAAACCTGTGGGCACCCTTTAGTCTATGCGGAATCGGAAAAGATTGAGGGCGCGCCGACGGTTTTGGTGTACGGTCACTACGACGTCCAGCCGCCAGATCCGTTGGACCTTTGGGACAGCCCGCCGTTCGAACCGACTGTGCGAGACGGAAAAGTTTTCGCGCGGGGAGCGACCGATGACAAAGGCCAAATGATCACGCATGTGTTTGGGGTCGAGTCGTATTTGAAAACACGTGGTGACCTGCCCGTCCAAGTCAAATTCCTGATCGAAGGCGAAGAAGAATCCGGCGGCAAGGGCTTGGCTGCCTTTCTGCGTGGCGAGTACGACAAAGACGTTCCGGTCAAAGAAAAAATCAGCGCCGACATCGCCGTCATCAGTGACTGTTCGCAATACGGACCTGGTAAGCCAGCGATCACATATGGCTTGAAGGGAATTACTTATTTTCAAGTGAACCTGACTGGCCCTTGCAAGGACTTACACTCAGGTGGTTTTGGCGGAACAGTCACCAACCCTGCCAACGCACTTTGCAAAATGCTGGGTGCCTTGATCAATGACGACGGCCAAGTTCAGGTTCCCGGTTTCTACGATGACGTTCAGGGGTTGAGCGAACGCGAGCGTGAACAGTTTGCTGCACTCGGTTTTTCGGAAGACGAATACGCGAAAGAACAAGGCCTCGGTGGGGCTGACGATCTTGCGGGCGAAAAAGGCTTCACAACGCTTGAGCGGCGCTGGGCTCGACCAACGTTTGACATCAATGGATTGTGGAGTGGTTACCAAGGCGAAGGTGCCAAAACCGTTTTGCCCTCCAAGGCAGGTGCGAAATTCAGTTGCCGTTTGGTTCCTGCTCAAGATCCGAAAAAGATCCAGGAGTCTATCAAGAAAAAGTTGGAAGAGTTGTGTCCGCCCGGAATTGAAATGGAGTTTATTGCACTCCATGGTGCTCCCGGTTTTGTCCTTTCGCTAGACAGTCCCTACATGGATGCGGCTGCACGAGCTATTGAGCAAGGGTTTGGGACCAAGCCCGTGTTTGTGCGTTCTGGCGGAAGCATCCCTGTCGTCAATGCGTTCACCAAGATGTTGGGTATCGACACGTTGCTGCTGGGATGGGGGCAAGACGATGACAATCTCCACAGTCCCAACGAGAAGTTTTCGCTTGAAGATTTTCATCGCGGAATCAAATCAAGCTGCTGTCTCTGGGATGAAATCGCCAAGATCAAAGTCTGATCTGAGGTCGAACTGGCCTGGATTCGAATTCGTTCCGGCACCTGATCCTTCCTTTTAAAACAACCAACTACAACTACTAACTTCAACACCTTCTTATGCTTGACCGAAAATACATTCTTGAAAACGTTGACGCTGTTAAACAAAACTGCACCAACCGCAATGTCAAAGTCGACGTTGATCGTTTGGTTGAACTGGAAACGGCGCGCCGAGCGAAATTACAAGAGGTTCAGGATCTGAATACGGCTTCAAATGCCGAGTCAAAGAAAATTGGTAAGGCCAAGGACGAATCCGAACGTGAAGCGCTTAAAGTGAAAGCTCGTGAGCTACGCGATCAAAAAGACGTCGCCCAGGGAGAGCATGACGCGATGGACGCGGAGGTTCTGCAGATCCAGCTGGCCGTTCCCAATATGGCTCACGCTGACTGCCCCGTTGGCGTTGATGATAAATCGAACCTTGAGATTTCTCGGGGAGCCCACGCGCCGCGCGAGTTTGATTTCAAGCCGCTTGATCATCTTGAGCTCGGTGAAAAGCACGATTGGATTGACTTTGAAGGCGGATCACGCACGACGGGTAATGGATTCTATTTCCTCAAAGGCGATCTTGTCTTGCTCGATTTGGCGCTTCAACAGTACGCAGTTAGCGAATTGACCAAGCGCGGTTTTACGCCGACCATTACGCCCGACCTTGCCAAAGATTCTGTGCTTGAAGGAATTGGCTTCATGCCACGTGGTCCAGAGACTCAGATTTACAGCATTGAAGAATCGAATCTGAGTTTGATCGGAACAGCCGAGATTACATTGGGCGGTTTGTACAGCGGGAAAACGGTGATGGACACCGAGCTTCCCATTAAGCTTTGTGGGATCAGTCATTGTTACCGCACCGAAGCCGGAGCTGCTGGCCGAGCGTCACGAGGTTTGTACCGCGTTCATCAATTCACCAAAATCGAAATGTTCGCGTTTACTACCCCCGATCAAAGCGATGCGATTCATGAAGAACTTCGCCAGATCGAATGCGATTTATTCGATGCAATCGGTGTGCCTTTTCGTGTTGTCGATACGGCGACCGGGGATTTGGGCGGTCCAGCTTTTCGAAAATACGACCTCGAAGCGTGGATGCCAGGCCGTGGCGATGCGGGTGAGTGGGGCGAGGTCACCAGTACATCTAACTGTACTGACTATCAGGCTCGCCGTTTGAACATTCGCTTCAAAGAGAAAGACAAAAAAGGAACGAAGTTTGTACACACGTTAAATGGAACAGCCTTTGCGCTCAGTCGTGCATTGATCTCCGTTTTGGAAAATCATCAGAACGCTGATGGGTCTGTGACTATCCCTGAGTGTTTGCGTCCGATCATGGGCAAGGACTCAATTGGATGATTTGAACGATTTAATGTTGTTCATCATTTGAGAGGTTTTTTGGGCAGCGGACAGCGGTCATTCTTGGAGCTGTGTTCTGTGGGGTTTTTTCACGTCGCCGACGATCGTAAAATTTCCCATACAAAGCGAACATTGCGATTAAAGCCCATAAGCCGATCTTTTGATCGGCTTTTTTTTTTGCGGTTTAGAGAGCAATCGACATTTGAATACTTGAAAGTGGGCCAAAGTGGAAATATGCTGGGGATAGAAACCTAGATGAATTTACTAACACCTTCATTGAGATTCGCTATGAAAAAACTGTTTTCATGCATTGTTTGGGCAATCTGCTTAACAACTCTTTGCGCAGCAAATGTCCACGGCCAAGCAGATGATGTTGCTGATGACCGTTGGAGCGGTGGAACTTTTTTCACGCCGGCAAACGGATATGGACAGGGAAATGCATTGACTTTGACTTGGAGTATTACTGGGGATGGAACATCCATCTTTGGTTTCAATGGAGAGCCAACCAGCGATAGTGATTTGATTGCGATGTTGGACGCGGTTTATGGCGCCGGACCTGGCGGATCTGACTTGACTCAGCGTCCTTGGTTCGATGAGGTTGAAAGTGTTTTTGATAGGTGGGCTTCAATATCGGGTTTGTCATATCAGTATGTTACTGATGACAATGCTGACTGGACACAGACATCATTGCCTAGCGGTGTTAGTGGCGCACGAGGTGATATCCGAATTGGCGGCCATACAATTGACGGTCCAAACGGCGTGTTAGCGTATAACTTTTTCCCTAACTTTGGGGATATGGTGATTGACACTACAGATGCAGCTAATTTTTCAAATGAGCTTAGGCTAAGAAACACTATAGCGCACGAGGTTGGGCATGGGCTCGGTTTGAGGCATCTAGAATCCAACGACTCTCGGCACTTGCTGGAACCGTTTATCGACTTAAATTTTGACGGTCCACAGTTTCACGAAATCGTACAAGCTCAACGTGGTTACGGTGACGCTTTCGAAAAAACTAACGGTGGAGTTGGTAATGATACGGTTGGCAACGCAACTTCTCTGGGCACCCTCTCTGATGGTGGATTGATAGAAATCGGGCTTGATGCAAGCGATACGACAACCATCGTGACACCAGATCAAGTCGATTTTGTTTCGATCGATGACGAAACAGATACAGACGTTTTTAGTATTTTGATTAATGGCGACGGTTTGATTGATCTCGAGCTTGAAGCGAGAGGACCAACGTTTAACGCCAGCGAGCAATTTGATACGGATCCTCAGGTCTCAGTTAACTACCAAGAGCGAGTTGACTTGACCCTTGAATTCATAGATCAGGACGGAACTACTATTCTTGGAACCGCTGATAATTTCGGGCTCGGCGGTACAGAAGAATTGTTGGGTTTGAACGTCACTGCTGGTACCTATTTCATTCGGGTATCAGGTATCGAAAATACTGATGCCAATCTTTCAGATATTCAGTTTTATCGACTGGCTGCTGCATTTACAGCAGTCCCAGAACCAAGCAGCTTGGTTGTGTTGGGAGCATTGGGCCTATTAGTGTTGCGTCGCAAACGAAGCTGAATGAGTTTTCTCAGCCAACACTAGTCAATCAAAAAAAAAGCATCGGTCAATCGTTGAATTGAGCGATGTTTTTTTGTGGATCACCCAAGCGGTGATCAGC
>CAYZGP010000027.1:15868-42273 GCA_964478065.1 uncultured Pirellulaceae bacterium | reverse complement strand
ATCACCCAAGCGGTGATCAGCTAATCTGAAGTTCACTGGTGAAGTGTTTATTCTGAATCGGAATGACGAATCGCAAGATATTCCGCAGCACTTCGGCGGGTGAGCCTTTGGCCTCGACCGTTGAGATGATCTCTTCGGGATAGCATCCTAATACGGGCTTGGAGATTTCATGGAAGATTTTAAATCGTTTGCGAATGACTTCTTCACTGGTATCGTCGGCTCGGTTTTCACGGATCGCCCGGCGCCGCATGCGCTTGATCATTTCCTCTTCGTCAGTGCAACTAAAGTTGATCACTTGCACGATGTCGAGGTGGTCTTTGACAAGTTCGGTTTGGGCTGTGTTGCGTGGAATGCCGTCGAGGATCAGAAGGTCTTCGCGAGGTTTGAAATATGAAAGCGCGATGTATGCATCGAGCGCCTTCTTCCAAATCTGAATGGTCAGCTCATCGGGAACAAAATGGCCTTGCGAGGTATGCTTACAGACCTCAATACCTTCCGGGGATCCAATGTCGATCGACCTAAACACATCACCAACGGACAAATGGAAAAAGCCAGGAACCGAGCCAAGAATCTTGCCTTGTGTTCCTTTGCCAACTCCAGGTGGTCCGAACATCAGGATCGAAGGAAAACGTTTTTGTTCAGTCATGAAATCAACCCAGAATCACAATTCAAGAATCACAACGATCAACCAGCAGCTATATTGCCATATGACCGTCCTTCCATTGTGCTGCTGCTTCCTCGGCGAAACAAGTTGTTTGTCGTAAAGTCGTTTGTGAATTCCACAGATTATCCTCGCTGCTCGCCACCATATGGTTTGAAGCTTTGAGTTGGAGTAATTGGGGGCAGTGGCGAGAATCGATTGTTTCCTGGCCAGCCTGATTCAGACTTTCGCACATGCTTACGCAGGCGTGAACATGGCACCCGAAATTTGAATTGAGTGACAATGTCGGCAGTCAGCGGCCAGAATAATGGACTGCCTGTTACCTGGTAATTGAAAACTGCCAGAGAAAGCTGAACCAAAAAAAGCCCGCCAGTGTTTGGGTTTCCTGGCGGGCCACTACTCAGAGGTTAGGTTTACTCTTTGACACTCACTAATTGTGAAGGTCGAAACGATCGAGGTTCATCACTTTGTCCCAAGCCGCTACGAAATCTTTGGCGAACTTTTCTTTCGAGTCGCTACTGGCGTAGACTTCAGCGAGTGCTCGAAGCTGCGAGTTTGAGCCAAAAACGAGATCAACTTCGGTACCGGTCCATTTAACATCGCCGGTCTTACGATCGCGTCCTTCAAATACGCCCGCGTCAGATTTTTTCCACTGGTTGTTCATGTCCAGCAAGTTGACAAAGAAATCGTTGGTCAGCTTGCCAGGCGTTTTCGTAAACGCACCTTGCTTGCCACCATTAAGAACTCGTAGTCCGCCGACAAGAACGGTCATCTCGGGAGCGGAAAGCGTCAATAAATGGGCTCGATCAACCAGCAATTCCTCAGGTCGCCGGCGCTGCCCATCAGTCATGTAGTTGCGAAAACCGTCGGCCTTTGGCTCAAGCCAAGCAAAAGATTCCACGTCAGTCATCTCTTGAGTTGCATCGTTGCGACCGGGTGAGAATGGGACTTTGATGTCGTGTCCAGCATCTTTGGCAGCTTTTTCAACGGCTGCACAACCGCCCAGCACAATCAGGTCGGCCATCGAAACCTTCTTGCTGCCTGTCGCATTAAAATCATTTTGAATCTTTGTCAGAGACTCTAAAACTTTGGCGAGTTCAGCAGGTTGGTTGACGTCCCAGTCTTTTTGAGGCGCAAGTCGAATGCGGGCTCCATTGGCCCCGCCCCGTTTGTCGGTCCCGCGAAAGGTAGAAGCCGACGCCCACGCCGTTGAAACCAATTGCGAAACGGTCAAACCAGAATCAAGGATCTTTCCCTTTAATGCCGTGATTTCATTGTCACCGATCACTTCAAAGTCGACCGCAGGAATCGGGTCTTGCCACTTTTGAACAGCGGGAACCTCAGGACCAAGGCAGCGGACGTACGGCCCCATGTCGCGATGAGTTAGCTTGTACCAGGCTTTGGCAAAAGCGGCTTTGAATTCTTTTGGGTTCTCGTGAAATCGCTTTGATATCTTTGCGTAAGCCGGGTCTTCTTTTAGTGCAATGTCCGATGTCAACATGATTGGAGCGTGGCTCTTTGCGTCATCGTGGGCATCGGGAACGCTGCCGTCTGCCGATTCATCTGTAGGAGTCCATTGCCAAGCGCCGTTTTTGTTCTTGATGACTTTCCATTTGTAGTTGAAAAGGTTGTCAAAGAAACCATTGGACCATTCGGTGGGCGTTGTCGTCCAAGCACCTTCCAGCCCGCTGGTGATTGTGTCGCCACCATTGCCTTTGCCGTAGGAGTTTTTCCAGCCAAGCCCCTGCTCTTCAAGTCCGGCGGCTTCAGGCTCTCGATCAACGAATTTGCTTGGGTCGGCGGCACCATGTGCTTTTCCAAATGTATGTCCACCGGCAATCAAGGCAACGGTTTCTTCATCGTTCATTGCCATCCGGCCGAATGTCTCACGAATGTCTCGCGCCGAACCAAGCGGATCAGGTTTTCCATTCGGTCCTTGTGGATTGACATAGATCAAACCCATTTCAACTGCGCCAAGTGGATTTTCCAGTTCGCGATCGCCGGTGTAACGCTTGTCCGTCAGCCATTCGTTTTCTGGCCCCCAGTAGATATCGGATTCAGGTTCCCAAACATCAGCACGTCCACCTGCGAATCCAAACGTCTCAAATCCCATCGACTCAAGTGCACAGTTGCCTGTGAGAATCATCAAGTCTGCCCAGGAGATTTTGTTTCCGTATTTTTGTTTGATCGGCCAAAGCAATCGTCGAGCCTTGTCAAGGTTTGCGTTGTCAGGCCAGCTGTTGAGTGGCGCAAATCGAAGCGTTCCCGATGAAGCACCGCCGCGTCCATCGCCAACTCGATACGTCCCCGCGCTATGCCAAGCCATGCGAACGAAGAACGGCCCGTAGTGACCGTAGTCAGCCGGCCACCATTCCTGCGAGTCGGTCATTAAATCTTTGATGTCTTTTTTAACGGCGGCCAGGTCTAGCTTTTTAAACTCTTGGGCGTAGTTAAAATCAGCGCCAAGCGGATTGCCCATCGGCGAGTTCTGATGCAGTACGTTCAGATTTAGCTGATTAGGCCACCAGTCACGGTTCGAATAAACATCCGCGGTTTCCGATTTTTCAATAGCCGCCGCAGTCGAATTCGTTTCCGTGCTCGCTCCTTCGGCTGGTTTCGCGGGAGTCGCTGCGTATGTAATACCGGTGACGGGACACGTTCCACCCTTTGCCATCAATTTTTCATAAGGGTTGGCAGTTTCTTGTGCGTAGGCGCAGGGATAGAGCAAACTGCAAAGCAGAATAGCTAACAAAAAGCGTGTTTTTTTCATGAGATCTCCTTCAACAAGGGGTTTTTCAAGTCTTTAAGTGGTGAGTATCTCACGCAAACTGTCATGCGTCCAATGCATAGTTTATATTGTTGCTATGCATGAAGCACATGGTGATTTGCCAGCGTAAAACAGAACTCAATCCAAATTCAATCGGGAATGCAGTGGAAACAGAACTGGAATTTCAACAACTAAGCCATTTTCTTGCCGTCGCTCGCGCGAAGAATTTTACACGAGCTGCCGAAGAGATTGGCATCTCTCAATCTTCATTGAGTCGATCGATTCAAAAGCTTGAAACGCAAATTGGCCAACCGTTGTTTGATCGCAAACCTCGCGAAGTCTCATTAACCGAATTGGGTGAGTTGCTCCAAGGCAGGGCCCAGCAGATTCTTGCCCTCGTCGAAGACACGTTTGCGGAGTTGCACGATTCGACCACTCGCGGTCGTGTTCGGTTGGCGGTGATCCCGACCATCGCCCCTTACCTGTTACCATCGGTGCTCAGAGAATTCGCCGAAGCGTATCCGAACGTTTCGGTCGCAGTCCAGGAAGACACAACGCAGAATATTTTGAAGCTTTGTAGTCGCGGAGAAGTAGATTTGGCGATTCTGGCTTTGCCCATTACAGCCCAGTACCTCGAAGTCGAGCCGTTGTTCGAAGAAGAGCTGGTTTTGGTTTTACCCAACGGCCATGAGCTTGAGAAAAAGAAGAAGATCACTTTGTCGGATGTCCGCGAGCTTCCGTTTGTGATGCTTGACCAAGCCCACTGTCTTTCGGACAACATAGCTTCGTTTTGTCAGCGAGAATCTATCCAACCAATTTCGATTGAGCGAACCAGCCAATTGGCGACCGTTCAGGAGTTGGTTTCGTTGAAGCACGGAATCTCGATGGTTCCCAAAATGGCTCAAAAACTTGACCAAAGCGATCGTCGAATCTACCGTTCGTTTTCAGGCGAGAAACCAACTCGAACTGTGGCGATGCTTTACAACGCTTATCGATACCAGACTCGCTGGGCAAAAGCGTTAATGGAGCATTTGCGGAAACTTTAAGCAAAAATAAGGTCCGAGTGCTTGTAGGTCGAACGTTGGGCCGACTGTTGTCTTCCAGGCTGTGGCAGACGCTGGCCTCTCATTCGCTCTACTCTTTTTCTTCTGCGCCCAACCAAAGATCAATCTGTTCTTGCTGTTTCTCGGTCGGTTTGGCAATTAGCTTGAGCGCCCAGGATTCTCTTTCTCTTTTAGCGATGGTCATTTTCATCGTCATCAATTCGCCCCGACGAGCAATTAAGACTTCGATTTCATCACCCACCTCGTATTGAGCAAGCGAGGAATCGACACTCCTCACACGAAATCCGTTGATCGCGATGATTTCGTCTTTAATATTGAGGCCGACATCCGATGCAGGCGAGTTCGGTTTCACGGAGGAGACGGTTATTTTCCCGTCCGTATCGCCTGTTGATACGCCAAGCCATGGGGTTGGTTTGGCTGGTTTTGCAGGGGATTTTTTCATTCGTTTTCTGGGCGACTTTTTCCTTGGCTTGGCGTCATCCTTTTCCGCTTCGTCTGATTTGTTTTCAGATGATTCGTCGGTTGCTGTGTCTGCTTTTTTCTTGTTGGGTACCACGACTCCAATCGATTCGAGATCGTCATAAACCAACTCATCTGTTGAATCGATTGTGCTTGTGAACCAATCGGACAAATCCTCACCCGCAATATCTGAAGCTGTTTTGCGGAAGTCTTTGCTTGTAAATCCGGATTTCGAAAACGACTCATACATTTTTCGCATGACATCATCGAGACTTTTTTCGCCATCGGTTAGCTTGCGAATTTTCGCATCAAGCAAAAACGCAACAACGGCTCCTTTGGCGTAATAACTGATTCGAGTGTTGCTTGAGTTTTCATCTGGGCGATAGAACTTGATCCAAGTGTCAAATGACGACTCTTTCAAGCTTTGCACCTTGCGGCCATGGGTCCCTTGAACCGATCCAATGCTGCGGGAAAGCTGTGCCAAAAACTCTTTGCGAGTGGTCAGTCCGGCTCGAACAAGCGCGAGGTCTTCGTAGTAACTCGTAATGCCTTCGGCGATCCACAGCCCGTCTGTATAAACTTCGTTCTCATAGTCGTATTTCACAAGCGGTTTTGGTCTGAGTCGACGGACGTTCCAAGTGTGAAAAAATTCGTGGCTGGCAAGACTAAGCCAACCCACATAGCGTCTCTTGTCGCGAAAACTCCAGCGACTGGTCATGATCAAAGTTGAATTGTCGTGTTCAAGTCCGCCACCTGATTCGTTGATCATATTGAGAAACAAGTACCGATCGTAAGGCACGACGCCCCACATTTTGTGGTGCTCGGCAACGACTCGTTTCAAATCCGCAGCCGCTTTGCTGCCGTCCCAATAGCCTGACTCGCCAACATTCACTAGCTGGTGCTCAACTCCACCGACGGAAAATGGATAGACGTTAATGTTTCCGGCGACAATTGGGCTATCAACGATTTCGTCGAAATTTTCTGCCAGGAACGTGTGCGGTGTATCGCCAGCCTGTTTGATACTCGTCGCGCTTCGCGTCCAGCCGTTTGGCATTTTCAATCGAACAACATGCTGTTCATTTAATCGGTCAGGCAATGTTACAAAAGTTGGAGCGCCGTTGATCATCGCAAACTGTTTGCCGACCCAGTTCGTGCGAACGGACATTTCGTTGCAATAAATGCGATACTTGAATTTGAAAGACTTTTGGCCATCGGTTTGAACGACCCAACGATTTTTCTTTATTTTTTCGTAATCCAGTTTCTCGGCGGATCCATCTTTGCCGACCGAGGTGACTTCGATTGAATCCATGTGCCTGGCGTACTCGCGGACGAGGTAAGACCCTGGAGTCCAGACGGCCATCATCAGTTCCGTTGTTTTGCCTTCGACTGGAATCGTGGCAGTCACCGTGAGGTAATGGTTCTTGACGTCGGCCAGGTCGACTTCGTATTGAATCGCCGCCGCATCAAATTGAGCTTCCTGAGCGGTGGCTGCTTGGTCCAGAGTTAAGGACATGAAAGCAAAAGAAGAGACCAGAATTGCCAAGTGGCGTAGGGGAAATGATCGACAAAACTTATTCACAAAGCTGCTCAACATGTTGGATTAAAAATTTATCGTGTCAGGGATGGCCAACCGCCGTCCCTCCGTCTCTACAATCCTAACACGTGGAATTTTCGCTGCATTGAAAACCTGAAAGATTGAGCCGACATGGAGTTGGCTTGGGATTATCATGCCTGATTTAGGGGTTGAAAGCCGGTTTCGAGATTTGCGAAGTGTGAATTATGAGACCTCTTGTGAATGCCACGAAGGTTTGACTCTTTGAGATAGCGGCGTTGCGATTGGCTGAGATTGGCAGAGGCTAGATCAAACGCCATTCGGCTTGATAATTGAGGCCAAGCGAAATAATTTTTTTCAAGAGATCTTCGTATTTGATTCCAATGCTTTCTGCTGACTCGGCGAAGTCTTCGCCATAAGAGAGGTTGGGGTTTGGGTTGGCTTCGATCACAAACACTTTGCCGTCTTCTCGAAGTCGTAAATCGATGCGTCCGTAACCACTGAGGCTAAGTGCCTTGTAGACGCGTTTGCAAACGGAATTGATTCTCTTTTCAATGTGCTTGGGAATATGTTTGGCGCGGACGGTTTTGATACCAAGTTTCTTCTGATGTTCGATATCCCATTTCACTCGCGACGTCGCAATTCGGTGTGCACCTGCATCGACGTTTTCAAAAAGCATTTCCCAAATGGGATAAACTTTGAGTTGACGGTTGCCAATCACGCCAACGTAAAGCTCGCGGCCTTGGATGAAAGTTTCAACCAAAGCATCAGTTTCAGTGTCGTTGTGAATGAAGTCCACTCGCTCTTGAAGTTGATCCATGTCGTAGACGACGGAGGCTTCTGTGATCCCCAGCGACGCGTCTTCAGAAGCCGATTTGACAAGCAAGGGAAATTCGATCTCCTTGGGTAGCTTGGTCTTTTTGCCTTGTGGGACGACGAAAAAACCGGGCGACGGAATGCCGTGGAACGAGAGAATTTTCTTGGCGAGCGGTTTGTCGTGAGCAAGTAGCAGACCACGTGGATTGCAGCCGGTGTAATGCTGTTTCATCAATTCGAGATAGCTGACGACGTGATGGTCGTAAACGCCAACCCCATGGAATTCTTCGAGCAGATTGAACCAAACGTGGGGCTTGAAGTCTTCGGTGGCGCGACGAAGATCCCCAAGGTCGTCATAGACGCCCAGTGGCAGGACCTCATGTCCCATTTCTCGCAGCGTGTTGACGACGTCAAATTCGGTTTGCCATTCCAGAATTTCTTGTTCGGTATATCCGTCGAGGCTGTCCGGAGGAACCAGTGACTCATGCATCAACACGAGCACACGAAGCTTTCTCATCTGGATTCGTTTCGTTTCCTAATAGGTTGGTTGAGTGGTTGTCAGTTATGGCCAAAATCGACCAATCAATGACATGTTCCTTCGCCGTTTTGCAGAAACCTGCCTGGCTGGGGAGAGGAGAAGAATTGAGAGAAGTGTTGAATGAAACTATCGAGTCAAAGTGTGACGCGATGGACACCATGCAAATAATTCATGGTGTGAACGGTCAGCATGATCGACAAATTTTGCCGAAGCTCAATTTCGTCGCCAGTGACACGAAGTTTCATGACGTTACAACGCTCAATCATTTCTCGTAAAACTTGATTGATATTGTATTGATATTCGCCCGTCCACTGTGCGATGGATCGACTGAATTCGTCACGATTTTTTCTCAGAAAAGCTGCCGCAGATTTACTTGGGCGACTCTTGGGGGTTTGGGGGAACATTTTTCGCAAGTCATCATCGAATTCGCTGGGCGAGTCAACACTATAAAGTGCCCTTCGTTCGATGTAATGTTGGCGAAGCGTTTTGTTAATCCGATGGGCCGGCTCAATCTTCTTGCGAGTTTTTACTTTGGGCGGTTTGTTGGCAAGCTTTCCCATTAGCTCTTCGATGAATTCGATTTTCTGAAGTGCACCGGTCCAGTTTTCGTATTCTTTTCGCCAACGCGAACGGGGCTTAAGCCAGACCGCAAACGTCTCTGCAAAATCTTCGGCGGGATGACTTTGGGCGTACCACGGTTCCAGATGAAGGACAAAGTTTTTACTGCGCGGTTTGGGGCGATAGTACTCGGGATACGGCTGCGAATAATTTCCGAACACCGATTTGTAACCCTTGCGCCGATGAAGTCGAAACGCTGTGTCCACGGCATGTCCGGCTTCGTGGCGCATGATTCGCATGCACCAGGATTTTGTCCCGCCTTCGACTTCCAGCATTTGGTTTCGTTCCAATCGCATCAGACGAGGATGGGCCATATAAAACGGAATCGCGATTCCAGGTACGCCATCAGGAGCAAACCAATCGTCGCTGAACCAGCAATGTGGTTTGATTTTAAGATTACGTTGCGCGAGTTCGGAGTGGAGTTGGTCACGCACGTCGACCAAGGGTGTGTCTTCGAATTTCAAACCCAAGTCACAGATTCGCATGTCCAACAATTGCTCGTCTTTCAACCGCGACCAAGCAGGCTTTTTTGAGGAGCTGGTTTTTTTACGAGTCGAAGCGGGCATTCAGTCTTGAATCCGATCAAGGCAACAAATTGGCAGTTTTTGATTTTAGGGACAATCGCTTTTTTTTCAAAACTCAAAACAGAAATTTTGTTGGAAGAATTTTGAGCAGTTCGAAAATTGAAACGGGCGCTCAGCATGTCGATGGCCCAGTCTCGCAGAGCCAACTTTTAGATGAAATGCGAGCACGCAACGAGAGCAAAAAGTCAGATGCAAGTCATTCCAGCAACGTGTAACAGCAGAAGCCAAGTCTCAATGTTAGACTTTGACAGCAAACGATCGAATTTGACCAGTTAGTTAGCGATCAAACGATCTTTCCAAGGTTGGAAAAGTGCTTGTGGGAAGGCGAAAATGCGAGTTCAGGTTTCCAGTATCGCAGTTTTTACCAATGATTTTTCCGGTGAAATGCGTTTGTCTGTCTTGGCACGAGCTGCAGTTGGATGGCCAAACTGCCCGACAATTTTTCCCATTCGAATCAACTCGCGTTTTGGCATCGGGAGGTCGATTGGCAGGAAAAGCACTTGATCGTAAATCGTTTGTGCGGTTGACGATTCGTATTGTGTGTCGCAATTTGAGTTGAGTGCAGCTTCAAAATTTGCTTTGCAAGAAGCAGCATCGCTTATTGTGTTTACCGATGTTTCAACCGGTCGCAGGCTTGATTGAGTCGTCGCGTCAAAGCCAGCGTCCCACAATCGAATCGCAAGCTGTTTGGGGTTCTCCACCAATACGGCAAAAACCCAATACGTAGGCGAAATCGAAAGCGAACCAAGCACTAAAATGTCGCCATTAAAGGACGAAATCGTCTGACGTAACAACTCACCACGTGATGACCGGGTTTTGATCGATTCAGGGGTGAATTCACTAATGCGTTTTGCCATGAGACCGAGCAAAGCCGATGAGGGCTGCTGCCGTATTTGTCGGAAAAAATCGCCACCAGAGAATCCTTTGGCCATCGAAGCGGCTTTGGCATCGTGATTAGAGCCCAACTGGCGAAAGCCGTTGCGAATAGCCCATGCCACTGGCCACGTCGAAATCGTTTTGACGAAGCCGTATTTCAAAATCCGCTTGAAAAAAGCCAAATTCGATTGCGTTGACCAGCGTAAATGGTTGTTTCGCAATTTTGACTTTAGATTCCGGCTGCGGACGAAGAAAACGGCTCCGCCAAGTGCTGTGTTGGTTTTGATTGAGCCAAAACTGAACATGGAAACGTCAGCAAGTTCAGATCCGGTGTAGTGGTTTCCGAGGTAGGCCTGGGCGCAGTCTTCGATCAGTATGATTCCGTACTTTTTTGCGAGCTTGGCAATCGGCTCTATGTCACCCAATCCACCCATTAGTTGAGCGACAACGATGGCTTGAGTGTGGGAAGTGATTTTCGATTCGATTTCGTCTGCCAATGGCCATAGCGTTTTGGCGTCGATATCTGCAGCAACGATTTGGAATCCATGAGTCTGCGCAATTCGAGGCATGTCATCGATTGTGAGCGCCGAAAAAATAATCTCGCCACGGTCAGGTTGGCCGTTTAAGTTTTCGCACGTGAAAGGCCCGGTTGGTTCTTGATCCGATTTGGGTTTGGGGTCCAAAAGAGTTTGAAGGAGCAGATCAAATCCACTTCGAATGGAGAGAAAACAAACCTGTCCGACATATGCGGTTTGAGAGTCTGGGTGGGATTTGGCAAAGCTCTGTCGGATGCTTGACTGGGAATGGGTTCTGTTTCTTGGAAAAGCGCACCGCATCAGCCCCGACCCAAGGTCGCGCAGCCGAATGTCAATTCTCTTACGAGCCCACATCGCTTTCTCCTAGCCAAACCGGTTTGGAAAAAATTGTATCGCAATTTTGTGCGAGGCTCAAAAAAGTCAGCCAGTAAACGAATACGAGAGTTGATCCCTGGCAAAAACGATATCGCGTTTAGTTTTAAGTCAGAGTATTTGCTTCAAGTCATTGTCAACGACCGCGCGGAAGTACGCCAAATAAGTTTCCGCTTTATCGAATCACTACTGTGTTTGATTCTTGATAATCGTAGGTCGTCGTATCTTGCGCCTAAAAATGTTGAGCGAGAAAACTTTGTTGAGAATGACTTCGCAACCGCCAAATCCAACCATCTCGATATTGGGCGCTGATGCTTTCCATGTGTCGGCTAAAGATTGGAGGCTTGATTCTGCCAAGTTCCCTGGTGGATCTCCGAGCGCCAACGATTCAAGCAATGCAGGAACGCTTTGGCGTACGTAGAATTTTTCTGAGGCATAGCCTAATGATCTGTCATCACGATGAGATGCAATCAGGCGAAATACAGGATCGCATTTTACTTCGGCGATGCTGAGTCCGTTCCAGGCAAAGGGGACGACGAAGCTGCCATCCGATTTTGAAACGTCCGAGTGAGTCCTTTTTGATTTGAATGTGTCTGGATCGTAGATCTTGATCCTTCTCTTTCCGATCTTGAGAGACTTCAATTTGACGATTGCACCCTCGATCGGTTCCCCGTATGCATTGCAAGCATACCCGCTGATATATCCCGTGTTCATCCATTCCACCTTTCCGCTTTCCATTGCTCTATAGCGATACTACTAATAGAGCGAAAAGTGGCGTAGATTTCTTCAGTAATGTCCGAAAAAATTAGAGGGTTTACCGAAGTTTTTTCTGGATTGCCAATTCCCGGAATCTCAGGTTTCGAAATTTTTATCGTGAGTAAACAAACTTTTTCGTTCCAACTTTGAGCTCGGGAAGCTCGGCTTGAAGTGCTTTGACGGATTCTTGGCTAACTTTGGAATCTCCTAAGATCAATGATCGTAAAGATTTCAGTCGCTTCAAAGCCATTACGTCGGTGAGTTGCGTGCCCTCGATATCGAGCGTTTGAAGGTTGGTCATCGAAGTGATCGGTGTTAGATCAGTAATTTTAGTTTCTTCGACGTTAAGCGTTGTGAGTTTCGACAGTTTCTCAATGGGCTGAAAATTTTCAACGGAACAGAATCCGATATTTAAGTTCGTTATGTTCGCAAGGTTCTTGAGAGCCGCAAGGTCGGTGACTTTTGTTTTCGATATGTTGAGCCGGTCAAGCGTCGTGGCGTCTCGGATTGGAGAGAGGTCCTCAATCGCCGTTGCATGGATGTCCAGACGCTGAAGATTCAAGCCTTTGAGTGGTGTTAGGTCGCTGACGGGGTTTCCTCGGATAGTCAAGCGACGGAGGTCTTTGAAATTTTTTACGATTGAGATGTCTTTGATTTTATTTTCGCCAACGGTCAGCTGCTTGAGCTTTGTGAATCTTGCAATGGAAGAAAGGTCTTCCAGTTCGCCATCGGGAAGGCTGATCGAAACGATGCCTGAAACAAAGTCAACTCCAACGTAGTCAACCAGCCAGCCCAACGGTTGTTTCTTGACGTCGGAAGGTTGGCGCATCAAAAAGTCGTCATCAATTTCGATTTCATATCCAACGCTGCCGCCTGCATCACGGATCTTTTTCACTGCGTCTCGCTGCGAGTTGACTCGCAAAGTAAGCACGGCAAGCAGTAAGCAGATAATCAAAATGATGGCCAGTAAAAAGCGAAAGACTTTGCGAATCAATCCGCCTTGTTTTTTTGGTGTTGGGTATTCGGGGTCTGTTTCAGTCATCATTTTGTTGCTTGTTGGCTTTGTAAATATCGAGTTCTTGAAGTTTCTTTATCGTTGCTTGTTCACGCAACCGACATCAGAACCATCCAGTCCAGTGTGGCGTGACTTGGTTTCCGTTGGCAGTTCCAAATTCAAGGAACCGTGAAGACCATGAATTGATTGTTTGCCTTGCGAAACAGTTTAAGGTAGGTGCAAAAGTGCTGCAAATTCGTTAGTCGCAAATCGATACGAATTTCCCAACTGCAAGCTTCCGGCGCACACGCACAATTGTTTTGTTGATTTGACACATTTGGTAATAAGGTCTGAGTATGTCCAAGGGGGAAGAAGAAAATCTAATTGCAGCAGTGCTTTCTGACTCGCAAGACTACACGTCTCGGCTTGTTTACGCTGACTGGCTGGAAGAGCAAGGTGATTCTAGAGCAAACTATTTGCGACTGGAGATCGAGTTGTGCGAGGCGGAACTTCAAAGCGAAGTGTATTACTCGCTGATTGAAAAACTGGTTGGGCACGCGGACGAATTTGACGAGGACTGGCTGGATAGAGTCGGTATCCGATTTGATGTTACACTCCTTTCTTGGGGGAAGTCCAAGTTAGAAGCGGTGAAAGTAGTCAAAATGTTTTCGGGTATGTCACTTATGGAAGCGAAAACGGCGACCGAAAGTGCTCCAACTGTTTTTGGCAAAAGTTTGGGCTTTGCCAAGGTGCACGAAAAGTTTAAGCAATTGCGGGTGCAAATCGAAAAACCAGCAGCAACCAATATGCCCCAATACGGATTGAGAAAGAGTCCATACTAGACCGATTAGTTTCGGCTCGCGGGAAGATGGATGGATCGCTAACCAAACAAAAAAACACCCGCCAAGAAGTTTGACGGGTGTTCTAGAGAAACACACAACGTGAAAAGAAGTGTAGGAAAGGTCCCGCAATTGCGAGAGGAGGATCGTAATTACGGGAGTAAGAGGAAACGTAGTGGGCGATTAATTCTCTATAACGGGTCCATCCAATGATGAGTCGTAACCGTCAAGGAAGCTCGACAATGAGCGATTACGGTACGGTTGTTGCAGTTTACGAACTGCTTTTGATTCAATTTGTCGAACGCGTTCACGAGTAACCGAGAAGATTTTTCCGACTTCTTCAAGCGTGTACGAGTAACCATCGGCCAAGCCATATCGCAGGCGAAGGATTTCTCGTTCGCGATAGTTCAAGTGTTCCATCGCTTCTTCGATTCGTGACTTCAAAGCGGCTTGGTGAGTTTCGTATAGCGGGTCGTCATCGCGGTGGTCTTCAAGGAATTCGCCAAAGTAACTGTCATCATGATCGCCAACGGGTTGGTCAAGCGACAACGGTGTGCGGGCCATTTTCATGATGATCCGGGTGTCATCAAGCGAAAGTTTCGCTCGTTCGGCAGTTTCTTCAGGCGAAGGTTCGCGGCCCAGTTCCTGAACCAGCTCACGCATTACGTTGCGAACTTTGCTCATCGTGTCGATCATGTGAACCGGAACGCGAATTGTACGGCTCTGGTCGGCGATCGCTCGAGTGATGGCTTGGCGAATCCACCACGTCGCATAAGTCGAGAACTTGTAACCACGTTCGTGTTCGAATTTGTCGACTGCACGCATGAGTCCCGTGTTGCCTTCCTGGATCAAGTCAAGAAAACTCAATCCACGGTTGCGATACTTTTTGGCAATCGAAACGACCAATCGCAAGTTGCCGGCTGAGAGAACTCGTTTGGCAGCGTCTTGGGTATCGTGAAGCTTCTTTGTTTTGACGACGCGACGATCAAGTGTTTGTGGCGTTTCGTAAGTCTGCTGCATCAGGTAGTGAAGCTCGGCACGAATTTCTTCGATGCTGCGTGCTCCAACGAAACCTGTTTCTTCAGCTTCTTTGATTTGGCGAACCAGGACCTGCATCCGGGTATTGATTTCGTCCAACTGTTCGAACAAAGGTTGAAGTCGGCTGTATCGCAGGTTCAACTCTTCGACCAACATGACGCACTTGTTGCGGCGACGGACCAAGCGACGCCAAGCCGCTCGGCGTTCTGCCATTGGATTGTTCATCGAAATGGCAAAGAAGTAATCGTGCTTGTTCTGGCTCATCAGGTGCTTGAGCGTTTTCAGGTTCGGCACCAAACGCAGCATGATACGATTCTTTTCGGCTTTGTTGGTTACCGAAACTTCGATTGTGCGATCAAGACGCAGCTTTTTGTCGTGGACTTTTTGAAGTGCGTCAACGGCTCCGCGTAACATGAAATCGGTTGCGAGCATTGTGTTGCGGAACGCAAATCGAGCGGAGTCAATTGCCATGGCGGCATCGACTTCTTCGTCACGTGTCAGCAAAGGAATGCGTCCCATTTGCATGAGGTACATCCGGACCGGATCATCGATCGCATTCTCACCGAGCTTGGAAGGTGCTTTAGTCGCGACGTTGTTTTCTGTTTCGTTTGCTTTGGTCAAGTCAGACGAAGTCTTTTGCTTTGCTCGGGCCATTGTTTTCCTACACGTTGACGGGTTCTCTTGTTCCGCCTTAGTGCAGTCGAGGTGCCAAACAACAAAGGAATTTGGCGAAAGTCATTTGGGGGCGTAAAAAACCGTGGTTTTGGGCTATGGTTGAGTTTTTTCATCAAGTCAGCATGTTGTTTTTTTGAAACCAACGCAGGGAAAAACAACGATTTGATGTCGAAAAACAACACAGAAATGATTGACAGACCTAATCCCGCATGCGTTCCATTTTGCTGCATCACTTTGGCAAATTATCCAGAAGTTATGACTGACAAACGTAGTGCGACGGAAATGGCTGACCTTTCACGTATTGGGTTTGCTTGGCGGTTGAATATAAGGTCCTACAAGACGTAGAATTGCCGTTTACTTTGAAACTCACAATCAGGCGAATACAACCGCATGGCGGACGACGACTACTATAAAGTGCTGGGCGTATCAAAAAACGCAAGCGAATCGGAAATTCAAAAGGCCTATCGCAAGCTCGCGCGAAAATACCATCCTGATTTGCACGCTGATGCAGAGCAAAGAGAACGTGACCGGGCCAAGCAACAATTCCAAAAAGTCCAACAAGCGTATGACGTTCTTAGCGATCCCAAAAAACGCGGCATGTATGACCAAATGGGACCTGGATTTGAACAGATGGGCGGCAGTCCATTCGGCGGTGGTGGCAGCCCGTTTGGTGGCGGTCCCGGTGGAATCGACATAAGCCAAATTTTTGGGGGCGGTGGTGGCGGAGGATTCGAAGACATCTTGCGCCAGATGGGCGGTGGTGGAATGGGAGGAGGACCCATGGGCGGCGGGCAACGAACGCCACCCAAAGGCAGAGATGTAGAGCAAGAAATCACCGTTCCTTTCGCAACAGCAATTTTGGGCGGGCAACATCAAATTAGTTTGCAACGCCGAAACGGCAGAGTCGAAAAGATAGACATTAAGATCCCTGCCGGAATCGAGGCCAACAAAAAAATACGCTTGCGCGGCCAGGGCCAATCAAGCGGCAATGGTGGACCACGAGGCGATTTGATGGTCGTTGTAAAAGTCGCACCCCATCCCAATTACTTTCGCAAAGGCCTGAACCTTCATGTGACCGTTCCCATCTCAGTTCTCGAAGCCGCTGAAGGTGCGAAAATTGACCTGCCAACACCCCACGGAACAATCACCGTTACCGTTCCCGCTGGTTGCTCAAGCGGAAAATCGTTGCGGCTTAAAGGAATGGGAATCAAAGCTAAAGAACGCTCGGGCGATTTGATTGCCAATTTGCAAATCGTTTTGCCCGATGAAGTTTCGCCAGAGGATGTTGATTTGCTGAAGCAACTGGATGAGCGGTGGAATGATTCGGTGCGAGAAGAGCTGGCTTGGTAACCGTCAGTTTCTTGATTTCAGTTTTCGGTTTTGGTTTGGGACAATTTAAGTATTTTAGATATTGAAATGACGGATCAAAGTTATCCAAAATCTGCTCGCTTGCGACGACAGGCTGAATTTGATTCGGTCTATCAAGGCACCGTTTTTGCCGCCGACAACGTGCTGGTGATCCGCGCGTGCCGAAACGATATTGGCGTGACGCGATTGGGGTTATCGGTCAGTCGAAAAGTCGGTAACGCGGTGGTTCGCAATGACTGGAAGCGACGTATCCGCGAAGCGTTTCGCAAGCAACGTTTGGAAATGCCTTTGGGAATGGATATGATTGTTCGGCCCAAAAAAGGGGCCGTTTGCGACTACCAAGCTATCCATCGTTCGATCGGTCGGCTGGCTGTGCGACTGGATAAAAACTTGAAACGCGAGCAAGCGTAGAACTGTAGTCCGATGAACTGGGTCACTTGGATAATTCGTTTGCCCGGCAGAACTTTGATTCTTGCGGTGCGGATGTATCAAGTTTGCTTAAGCCCAATGTTGGGCAACAACTGTCGGTTCACGCCCACGTGCAGTGCGTACTTTATCGAATCGGTTAACAAATACGGGGCAGTTCGCGGAGGCTTCAAGGGCTTCTGTCGAATCTGTCGCTGCCATCCATTTAACGAAGGCGGCCATGATCCGCCGTAGTGCATTGGGCCGAATTCCTTTTCGTTTCTTTTTCCGTTTGAGACTTCTCGCTGAACGCCACGACTTTTAGCATCTAGATTTTCAACCGCAAATAGACGCTGATAAACGCGAATACATTTCAGGTTTTTATTCGTGTCGACTGGTGTTTAGTCACTGTTCTTCTCCCACCGCTCGCCATAGCGATCGAAAGCTCTCAACTTGTCTCATGGTATGCTCTGCAATTTCCGTCCGTTCTTTTTGCTGAGCCGGCTCGAAATTCGAATCGATCAGCGCACCTGAAATTGTTTCGCCAGGGAATCCGCCATATAAACGGTTGATCGTATTCAGGATTTGTGATTCCGCAGCCACGAAACGAATACTGATTTTTCGGTTCAGAATGAACTGAAGTTTTTCGACGGTGCCTCGATGAGGATTAGAGCAGGTGATCCAAAGTGATCTGTCTGATTTGTGAATCGGGAGGATGAACATTTCTCTCGCAATAGCTTCCGGTATCAGCTCGAGCAGTGATTCGGGAATTTGTGAGTCATCAATGTCGCGGTATCCCAATCGGTAAAACTTGGCCGTCGCCTTTGCCACTGTTACATCGTCAACGTAATCTAGCTTGACCGCGTTTTGAGTCGGAGTGAAGCAATAACCATGTTTCTTTTTCTGCATTGTAAAGGCATGCAAAGCTTCCCAGTAACTGATTGATTGTTCGTTCAGCAATACCGAAATTGGATCGGATTTCATGCGCTGCAGGTTTTCGGCATGTGTGTCCAACATGCTGCTTGCAAGAAAGAAACTATTTCCTCGCATGAGTTTGGCCATCCTTTTCACCTCATGCGTGACTTTGGTTAAAGAACCTTGCGAACTCCGATCGCTTTCGATTTGGCGAACGCTGTCATGAAAAGGGAATTTTATGAATCCAATCGGCGCAAAACTTTTTTGACCAAGCGCCTTGATCCCTTGGGCAAATTCACGAATAAGCTGTACCGAAAAACTGCCGCCTGTTTCTTCAGCAAAGTCTGCGGCAACGAGAAGGTCGGCGACGATCGCCTGGTTAGCTTCATTCATGATCGTTCTTTTCTCCCAGAAAGCGACATTCAGAGTCTACGGAGAAAACGAAAGCGTTGGCAAATGTTTTTGTGAAAGTGATCGGCGAACTACTCACCCAGGAGTTTCTTGGTGATCGCGTCAACGTCGTAAACACAGCCGCCCCACGTGCCGCCGCTGACTTGTTGAAGTGCGGCCCAAAGTTTTGTGTCATCCGGGAGTTGTGGATGCTGTTGTAGTTTCGGATGAAGTGACCGGGAATCGAGCTCGGCTAAATCGCCAATAAAGTCAACCGAGCCAGTAAGTGAGCGCGTGTCGATTTCGATTTTGATTTGGTCGCCGTCGGATACTTTTCCAATTCGCCCACCCGCCAAGGCCTCTGGGCTAATGTGGCCGATACACGGTCCGGTCGAAACTCCAGAAAATCGTCCGTCGGTGATCAGCGCGACGTGTTTGCCATGTGAAAGATACTTGAGCGCGAAAGTTATTTGTGCTGTCTCAGGCATGCCTGCGCCCAGAGCGCCGATTCCAATCAACACCATCACATCGCCTTTGCGGATTTGGTCGTCGCCTGTCGATTTCACTGCGGCGATCGCGTCGGCTTCGCTACAGAAAACCCGTGCCGGACCGGTGTGTCGGTAAACGCCATCGTCATCAATCACGGTCGGATCGATGGCGGTGCTTTTGATGACAGAACCTTCGGGAGTTAAATTGCCAACGGGAAACGTGACCGTGCTTGTGAATCCGTTTTTTGAATTGACAATGACGTCGTTGGAGTCGATTCCGTCCAGTTGCTTGAGTTTTTCTTTGAGTCGAACTCGTCTTTCTGAGCCTTCCCACCACTCAAGGTTCTCGCCCAGCGTTTTTCCAGAAACCGTTTTTGCTTCAAGCTTTAGCAATCCCAACTCGCGCAAGTGAAGCATGACTTCGGGGACGCCGCCAGCCAGAAAAACTTGAACCGTTGCGTAACCATGTGGCCCATTGGGAAGAGCGTCGACCAAACGAGGAACGCTCGCGTTGATACGCTGCCAATCTTTGACAGTCGGACGTTTAAGTCCTGCCGCATGAGCGATTGCGGGAATGTGCATGATCAAATTTGTCGAACCGCCAAACGCAGCATGTGTGACCATCGCGTTTTCAATCGAATCGTTTGTCAGGATGTCGGCCGTCGTCATGCCGGATTGGTGGAGTGCAAGAACGGCAGTCCCGCTGCGGGCGGCAAGGTCCAGCCAGATTTCTGCGCCCGAAGGACTGAGGGCGGAATGGGGTAGCGACAGGCCGAGTGCTTCGCCGACGACTTGGGAAGTAGCAGCGGTTCCAAGGAATTGGCATCCGCCACCGGGGGTACCGCAAGCCTTGCAGCCCATCTCGGCGGCCTCTTTTAAACTGATTTCGCCGTGCGCGTAACGCGGCCCGATGGATTGGATTTTGCCAAGGTCTTCGGTGTCTTGGCTGAGTAACGTCACGCCACCGGGAACAAGGATCGATGGAAGATTCTTAAGTCCCGCCAACGCCATCATCATTGCTGGAAGGCCTTTATCACAAGTCGCCACGCCAACGACTCCTTTGGCAGTTGGAAGTGAACGGACGAGCCGGCGAAAAATAATTGCGGCATCGTTTCGATAGGCCAGCGAATCGAACATCCCAAGCGTGCCTTGCGTGCGACCGTCACACGGATCACTGCAGAAACCAGCAAACGGGATGCCGCCACCAAGTGCGATGTTTCGCGCGGCCTGTTCCATCAGAAGGCCGACTTCCCAATGGCCAGTGTGATAGCCAAGTGCGATTGGCGAACCGTTCGGGCGTCGAATGCCGCCTTGGGTTGAAAGGATGACAAAATTCGGTTTCCGCATGTCACCCGGATTCCAGCCCATCCCTGCGTTTTGAGTCCAACCAAATAGGTCACCACTGGCTGCGGTTTTCAAAAACTCATCGGCGAACGGAAGTTGGCCGGTTGGTCCGGTTGCCGTCGTTCGCAGTTCGTAGATTTTTTCGTTGCCGGAATCGAGCATGTTATTCAACGGTGTTAGTAAGTTTGCCAAGTCCGTCGATTTCGATTTGAATCTGGTCGCCTGACTGGAGCGTAAAATCGGATTCAGGTACGACCCCAGTTCCCGTCATCAAATAAGCACCGTTGGAAAACTCGTTGTCTTGGAATAGAAATTGGGCAAGTTCTTCAAAGCTTCTTTTGATTTGTGAAACCTCGGTCTGGCCGGCAAACATTTCTTTGCCGCCTCGGTGGATCACGATCTTGATTTTCGTCTCTTTGTTGATAACGTCTTTGTCTTCATCGATGGTCAGGCAGGGACCGATCGCGCAGGAACCGCGATAGATTTTGGCTTGCGGAAGATACAGCGGATTGTCGCCTTCGATGGACCGCGAACTCATGTCGTTGCCAATTGTGTATCCGAAGATCTTTCCCGATTGATTGATCGCGAGCGTTAACTCGGGCTCGGGAACGTCCCAGCTTGAATCGGTTCGAATGCAGACTTTGGCGAGATGACCTCGACTGCGTGCACCCGTGGCTTTGAAAAAAAGCTCAGGCCGCTCGGCTTCATAAACCATGTCGTAAAACCGATCGCCACCTGATTGTTCGCTTTCTTCCATTCTTGCCGAGCGGCTGCGAAAGTACGTCACGCCGGCTGCCCAGACTTCTTGATCGGCAATGGGGGCGAGCCAAGCGTGGTTTTCAAGGCCAGCAGCATCAACATTACTGCTTTCTGGTTGTTCAAAGAACCCACGTGCATAGGCAGCGGGGTCGACGGAGCGAAATAGATCGTTGAACGAGAAAGTGGAAGCGCGAATCGTTCGCTTAGAATTTTGCAGCACGTAGTCGTTTTGGTTGCGAAAGATCTTTATCATGGTGGCTTCAATTTATTGGAACCGTTTATACTCACCAACCCACCACCGTCGCAAAAACCGGAGAAAAATATGCCGTTGAACACATTGAGTTCGAGCCTGATTTTGATCGGACAAGATGCGACTACGGGAAAGCTTTCGCTGACTTATTTGCTGACGTTGTTAGTGTTGGCCGTTGTGCTTTTGTTGGTGCTGATTCTCAAATTTCGCGTTCAGGCTTTTCTGGCTTTGATTTTGGCAAGCCTGTTTGTCGCGGTCGGTTCGTCAAGTGAAATGACAGGCGTAGAGGATGCTCTTCAGCTAACACAAATTGGCGACCAAATCATAAAAGCGATGGGCGGAGGCCTGGGCTTTATCGCGACCATTATTGGATTGGGTGCGATTTTTGGCGCGATGCTTGAGCATTCAGGCGGCGCTCAGAGTCTGGCAAAATCTTTGCTGAAGATTTTCGGCGAGAAACGAGCGAGTTGGGCGATGGTGTTGACTGGGTTTATCATTTCAATTCCTGTGTTCCTCGATGTGGCGTTGGTGATCATCGCGCCGATTCTTTATGCCTTGTCACGAAAAACCGGTAAGTCCGTTTTGGCGTTCGGTCTACCGCTGTTGGCGGGCATGATGGTGACGCACGCGTTTGTGCCGCCGACGCCGGGCCCGGTTTGGGTGGCATACGAATTGGGGGTCGGACTTGGGTGGGTGATTTTGTTTGGTTGCGTGATCGGATTCCCGACCGCGATCATTGGTGGCATTTTGGTTCCCAAGCGGATGGCTGAAAAACTATATATCGCTCCCCCTGAAGAGTTCGAAGAATCCACGCCGATTGAAGATGCAAAGCTACCAAGCCTGAATTCGATTTTGCTTCTGATTGGATTGCCCATCGTTTTGATTTTGGCTGGAACAATTATCCAGGAATACATTGCGGCAGGGATTGATCGCGAAGCCCTGTTTCAAACGGTTGGCGAAGACAAGATCGTTGACTTGAAAGGAAACGAAGTCGACAACATACCTAAAGAGCGTAAAAAGATTTACGAGAGTACGCTGAAAAAAGAGTTGGCGGCGACAAACATTGGATTGAAGTTTTTGTTTTTCGTCGGCCATCCTGTAATCGCATTGTTGTTGGCCACGGTCGCAGCGCTGGTGTTCCTGGGGTATCGGCGTGGTTTCGACAGATCGGAATTGATGGACGTCTCGACTAAAGCGCTAGGGCCGGCGGGGATTATTATTTTGATTACTGGCGCAGGCGGCGTGTTCAAAGGGGTGATGACCGAAAGTGGTGTGGCGGACGCGTTGAGTACAGCGTGTGAAGGTTGGGGGATCCCGGTTTTGCTTTTGGCGTACTTGTTCGCCGTGTTCGTTCGTGTTGCCCAAGGCTCAGCGACGGTTGCGATGGTAACGGCAGCCGGATTGATGACCTCGATAGTGGACGGGCTTTCTCAAGCCCAACTTGCACTCGTTGTTGTCGCGATTGCCGCCGGTGCGTCTGCCGCCTCGCACGTCAACGACAGTGGTTTTTGGATGGTCAGTCGTTACATGATGATGACGGAAAAGCAAACTTTTCAAACTTGGACCGTTATCTCGACCGTTGTTTCGGTTGTGGGGTTTCTGCTTGCTGCGTTGGTTTGGTATCTATTGCCAATGGTGGGATTGTAGGATTAGTTGGCGATTGAATTTGGGTGTCGTTGGTTTGTTTGGGTCGGTTCGTTGATGTTTATTGACCGTGGCTAGCGCCAAAACGGCTCAACATGGGTGTTCATTCACTGACAACATCGCACCGGTGACAAACTACTTTTTCTTTGCATCGCCAAAGTGTAAATCGCAAGTCCCATTTTCATCACAGACGGGACCGGATTTGCCCGCGATTTTGTAGCGGCGATTGGCGACCTGTTTGTAGAACCACTGGACAATGGGAAGCGTAAACGGAATGTGCAACAGGGGCGCGAGAATCCACAGCTTAGGAAGTCGCCGCGTCAAGTAACGGATCGCGCGGGCTCCTCCGAACCGTGTGGCCGTGTAACCCGTTGGCGAATTTGGAATGACGTAAATTTGTTCCATCAATTCTTCGTAGCTTAAGTCCGGAAAATTTTCGGCGACGAAGGCATCGTGAAGCGAAATGTAAGCAAGCCGATTCTTGCCGTCGAGCCGTTTTAGATTCTTGACCTGGCCTTGGCAGAAAACACACTGGCCGTCAAAGATCACAACGTCCGCATCAGGAAGCTGACGGGGCGAAAGCAATTCATTTTTTGAATCTTGTGTTGCTGACAATTCGAGTTCACTTGAGTTGGCTGTATTCCGCAATCCTTCCGATCCAGAATCCATTGAAGGATTGGATTGAGATTTAGAATCAAATTCGGATTGGATTTGTGTCATTCGTTATGTCACGAGCGAACTTCAAAGAGAAAATTCGGTCGCGTTAATTGGTCAGCGATTGCCAATTTAGAGTAATCTAGGGAACAGAAATTGGCATCTGTTAATTTGACCGCGTCTAAACTGCCCAAATAACCCTCAATTGAAGGATATGCCAGCTTTTTCGGTAACAATTCGAATTCTCAATAGCATTCTACAAAAATGAACTCATATAATGGACCGATAGAAACGAATAACCGGATATTCGGTTAAATACATCGGTGGTCGGTATATAAAGTTAACGACCTTAATGGTCAATTGCTGTAGCCACTACTCGACGTGACCAAAACTGACACGTTGTTTGCTCATCCAAACTGGGAGACTGTCATGAACGAAATCAACAAACAAGTCGCACGTGCACGCCGCCGGGTTAACACCGGTAAGTTCTTTACGATTTTGACTTGGGCTGCGTTCGCCGGTCTGTTGTTGGCGGTCATTGGAATGGCGATTCCAAAAATCTGGCACCTCGAATTTCTTCAAACACAAAATCACATTGACGCTTGGACCTACTCTTGGATTCTGGGCGGAGCCGTTTTTGGTTTCCTGATTGCCTGTGGGCTGACTTGGCGAAGCCGTGCATCTCAGATGGATGTTGCAGTCGAAGTCGACAAACGGTTTGGCTTGAAGGAACGACTTTCAAGCGCAATGTCACTTGGCCCTGGAGAGACTGAATCAGAAGCCGGCAAGGCTCTGGTTGATGACGCAGTCGCCCGAGCGGAAACAATCGATGTGCGGGATGAGTTCAAATTCCAGCCGACTTGGCGGGGTTTGTTGCCATTGATTCCAATTTTGCTTTTGATTGGTTTGGTATTCATTCCCAATGCAGAGAAAAAAGCGACGGCTGCGGTCGAGTCCAATGTTGAAGCTCGCAAGAAAGTTTCCGTTGCGATCAAAGAGTTCAAAAAGAAGATGAAAGAGAAAAAAAAGGAGCTCGCAACCAAGGGACTTAAAGACGCCAAAGAGTTCAACGCACTTTCTAAAAAGTTTGAGGATCTCCTTGACGACAAAGACAGCGACAAGAAAAACGCATTGGTGAAACTGAACGACATCAAAAAGCAAATCGAGAAACGCAAAAAAGAACTTGGTAGTAGCAAGGATTTGCGCGAAAGTCTCAATAAACTCAAAGACATCGGCGAAGGTCCAGCCAAAAAGCTTGCCGAATCATTGAGCAAAGGCGATATGAAAGAAGCCAAAAAGGCGATCAAGGACTTGGTCGACAAACTTAAGGCCGGTGACTTAAACAAAGTCGAAATGACCAAGCTCGCCAAAGACATCGAGATGATGGCCAAAGAGTTAAAGAAGTTGGCTGCCGAACACAAAGCCGAAAAGAAAAGACTCGAAGACGAAATTAAAAAAGCGGTTGCGGAAGGCGATCTCGATAAAGCTGCCAAGATGCAGGAAAAGCTTGACAAAATGAAAGAGCTGGACAAGCAAAAAGAGAAAATGGAAAAGATGGCCAAGACGCTTAAAAAGTGCGCTGATTGCATGAAAAAAGGCGGCAAGCCAGGTGAGAAATCCAAAAAAGGTGGCAAACCGGGGCAGCAAGGTGAGAGTAAGGACGGTGAGAAGAGCGAAAAAAGTGAATCTGCCGGCGATGAAGCCGAACAAGCCATGAAAGAAGCCGGCGACGCACTTGAAGATTTGGCAGAAGAAATCGAAGAGATGCGCCAGGCCCTTGAGGAACTCGAAGCTCTTGAAGATCTGGAAGAAGCTGCGGAAGGTTCCAAAGCCAAAATGGGTGACGGCGAAGGTGAGTTTGACAAGCCAAGCTGGAAAGACTTTGCAAAAGGCAAAGGCCCGGGTGGTGGAAAGCGTGAAAAAGAAGAAGATGAAACGGGAACGTTTAAGGCTCGCGTCAAAGGCAAATTGCAACGAGGCCAGACTGTCAAAACAGGAACGGCTGATGGCAAGAATATCACGGGCCGATCAGCCAGCGAAACACGCGAGTTGGTAAAGGCTGGTTTGAGTAAAGAATCTGATCCACTTGAGAACCAGAAACTTTCAAAGACCCAGCGTGAACACGCTCAGCAATATTTCGAAGCCCTTCGCGACAACAATTAATCCTCATATCCAATTTGGAATGCAACTTCCTGTTTGCGGCGAGCATTTCGATTGTGTTGATAATCTATGAAACTAAAACGACTAGTTCGTGATACGTGCGTGCTCATCGCGTTTTGTGGTGCGTTCTATTTGCTCACTGTTTTCGTCAGCCGTTTGGATGCCAGTGGCTTGGATGACGGTTCCGATTTTTCCGTTGCCCGTCAACAAGCCGATGAGTTCTGGACCAATCGCGATTACGCCAGCGCGGCTGACGAGTACAAGAAACTTACTGAAGCCGATCCTTTCAATGGTCACGCTTGGCATACTCGAGCGCTGTGTTACTACAACATGAGATCAGCAACTTTGGATGAGATTCGAACGGAGCAGTTCGAGTTGGCCAGAGCGGAAGCTGGCAAACGGGGGTTGTCTTCTGTTGGGCAACTTTACGCCAAACCCGATTTTGAATTTACTGATTCGCCGCGGGTGTTGGAGCTTAAGGCGAAGATTAAGTCTCTTAACGAAAAGGCTCGCCCGATTTTTTTGCGGGCCAAAGAGTTCGCAAGATTTCGTGGAAATGCGGCGCTCTATCTGGCGGTCATTGAGTCCTACGAAGGCAACAACGAGAAGGCACTTGATTTGCTTGAGGAATACGTTGAGCTTGGCCTGTTTACGCAGGGTGACGGTCTCGATCGGTATTCAGCGTTTGGTGTTGGTGGTGACGCAACCATTAATAACAAAAAATCGTCGCGTACTCGGCTGCATTGCGAGCCTCGTTTTTGGGATATCGTGGCCCGGGAGAGTCTCAATAAGCAGCGCTCTGGTGGCGCGTTTCGAGTAAACCGTTGATTATGTTTACGCCACCCGATTTTCTGTTTGCATTTTTGGCAATCAGGCCTGACAA
>CAYZGP010000027.1:8369-15768 GCA_964478065.1 uncultured Pirellulaceae bacterium | reverse complement strand
CAACTCGCCGCTTCGATACACGGCTGCCTGGTCTGGATTAAAAACTACCTTGATGATATCTAGAATTACGACCGGCTCTGGTTGCGGTTGGCCGAAAGAGGAACATCAACGTTAGGCAACTTAAACTGGTGGCGGTGAATGTCGCCTTCGACCATGTACAGAACGTCTTCGGCGATGTTGGTTGCGTGGTCGCCGATTCGTTCGATGATTCTTGAAGCCGAAAAGATATGCAGGTCGGCTTTCACGTTGGCTGGATTTTGCTTTATGCGAGTTGCAATCGAACTGATGAGTTCACGATTCATGGCATCCAGTTGATCGTCTATTGCGCAAACCATCTCATTTACGTCTTGCTCCGCTCACTTTAAAATCATGAGTTGTAGGGCAAACCTCAGTGCCGTTACGCCAACCAGGTTGTATTCCAAACCCGCGCCGGTACGCCGTTGGGGTACCGTCACTTGAGTTTCTTGGGACGTCTTTCGTAGCATCACGCATCCAGCATCCGTCTCACCGGGCTAAGCAAGATCGAAAAAAGCAAGGACTTTATTGCAGCATGGGCGACATCACCACGGGCTGCTTGTAAAGCACGGAGAGTCTGTCAACCGAAGACCGTTGCCGGAGCGGCGTCGCTTCGCTCCTTGATCCGGCCTACTTCGCTTGATTACTTGTCCTTCTTTTCATCTAACGATTTCAGCATCACTTCAACTGCTTTGGCGATCTGCTTGTCTTCACCTTTGGCGGTGGACTGGGGATCGTTCTTGACCAGATAGTCGGGGTCGGTCTGGTTGTTTTCCAAATATTCACCCTTGGTGTTTTTCATGCCAACCTGTGGTACGCCGACACGCAAGTCACCGGACAACGAAGTTTCCCACCAGACGGCAGTCATGGTTCCGGGTACGGGCATACCAACCATTTTTCCGATTCCGAGCACGTTGTAGGTATAGGGAAATGCGTGGGCGTCGCTATAGTTGCCTTCGCCCATGACCAGAATCGACGGCTTGTTCCATTGATCCATTGAATCACCATGGTATTGTCGCCCACGAACGTGCATCGTGACGTACTCTTTACCCATCAATAGTTTTGCCAAGTCGTTGTGTAACCAGCCACCACCATTCCATCGTGTATCGACCACGATTGCTTCTTTTTCAAAGTTGCGTCCAAGGATGTCGGAGTAGACCTTCCGAAAGCTGGCATCGTTCATTCCACGAACATGAACGTAGCCCAAGCGGCCTTTGGATAGCTTTTCAACCAACTCGCGCCGGTTCTTGACCCACCGCTCGTACATCAACTGTGATTCAGCGCCAGTGGAGATCGGAATCATGACTTCTTCAAATCGCGTTCCGTCCTCTCGCTGAATCGACAAACGTACACGCGTACTGGATTTTCGATTGAGTAAGTTCGCGAAGTTGGTGGTGCCGTCTAGTTTAATGCCGTCGACCGCGGTCAACTTCATGCCAGCGCGAATTTTGCTTTTCGCTTTTTTCAATGGGCTCTTGTCGAGCACTTCCGCGATCTTGAGTGGACCGGTTGTATCTGCGAGATCAAAGATCACACCTAGCGAAGCCGTTTGGTCAGCACCCTTGGCCGGACTTGGGCGATAGGAAACACTGATGTGCGAAGCGTTAAGTTCGCCGGTCATCTCAGCCATCAGGTTGGCAAGGTCGCGATTATTGGTGATGCCAGGCAGTTTGGCCCCGTAGGCTTCTTTCATGGCATCCCAGTCGATGCCGTGAAAGTCCCGCTTGTAAAATTTGTCTTTGATCTGCCGCCAACCATGTTCAAACATGTACGCGCGTTCTTCGGCTGGCTTGAGCCGCATCACGATGCTCATCGCGACTGGCTTGGCGGTTCCAAGATCGGCAACCTTGGCGTGACTTAACGAACCACCTGACAAAAAGAACACGGTCTTTTCGTCGGCCGAAAATTCGAAACTGGCATCGCCTTTGAACTTCTTAACGAGCTTGGTGGAGTCTTCACGGAAGTCGCGCTCCCACAACTCACTGCCGTTGGCATCACGCTTTAGGTAGTACAGCTTTGATGTGTCTTTCAATAAATGTGACTGCGTGATGTCAGAAGAGTTTTTAGTTAGGCGAACCGTTCTGTCGGCAAGTTCTTCCCACTGGATCGACAGCTTTGCAGCGCTCTTGTCTTCAGGCTTGTTCTCTTTCTCGGCTTTACCGCCTTTTTCTTTTTCCTTTTTGTTCGCTTCCTTGAGCTCTTTTGCCAGTTCGTATTCTTCTTTGCTAAGCGTGAATTTGTCGTAGGCGTCCTGAGTAAGGAACGCGGCCATGACGTCAAACTCACGACCCCAACTGCCGTGGTCACGTTGTCCGTATCGGGCACTTGCCCAGATGACGACTTCGCCACTTCGACACCAAACTGGTGAAGAATCTGCATAGCCGGATTGACTGATATCGATTGGCTCGGCGGAACCATCCACGGGAAAGATGCCAATGTTGGGCACAAATAATCGTCCCCGCGGCGCATAGTCTGCAATTAGCCACTGACTGTTGGCTGACCAGTCATAGACGATGTCGCCATCGGAGTAGGAGTAGTTGTGTTGCTTGCCCAGCGCGACGTTGGTGTCGCCGGTCTTGCGATTCAGGATTTGAACTTCATCGCGATCGGCCAGGAAAGCGATCTTTTCACCATCGGGTGAGTATTTGGGCTGGAAGCTCTCCGTTTCGGCGGCGTGGACTTCTTTCTCTTCAATTTTTGTCGACGAGAAGAAGTACTTTTCTCGCTCGTCCGTAATTGTTGCTTCGTACAATTTCCATTTGCCATCGCGTTCACCAGCATACAACAACGTGCGACCATCTTTGTGAAAAGAAACGCTTCGTTCCTGTTCGGGCGTGTTGGTCACGCGCACGGTCGTTTTAAAATCCCTGCTGGTCACAAAAATTTCGCCACGTGAGACGATCGCGATCTCTTTGCCGTTGGGTGAAACGGCAAATTCTGAGACATCAGACAGCTGTTTGGTAATGTAGTCGTTGGCCTGTGGGTCCGCTTTGAATTCGACTTCGACTCGGGTCGGTTCGCCGTCGGCTGATTTTGTGTAAATACTACCGTGTTGTGTAAAGGCAAGTAGCCCATCGTCAGACACGGACAAGTTGCGAACGGGATGTGTTTCGAATTCTGTGAGTTGCTTTTTCTTGCTACCGTCGGCTTTCATCTGCCAAACATTAAAGTTGTTTTTGCCGCCTTCGTTCTTGCCATCTTCGGAGAGGTAAAAGATGCCATCTTTGGTTGCGACGGGATCATGATCGCCGCCTTTGAAATCCGTCAGTTGCGTGTGTTCGCCAGACTCGATATCCATTACCCAAATGTCGCGGGCAAAGCTGGAGACGTCGTGTTTGCGGAACTCATTCTCATAGGCCTTTTCGTCGCGATAAAGAATTTTCTTGCCGTCGATCGTGAAGCGGGCTTCGGAGCCGGCAATCGTTGTGACCATTCGCGGTGTTCCGCCTTTGGTAGAAATTTCGTACAGCTCAGGCATACGCCCGGTCGGGAAAATGCTTGTGGTCGCACTATCGGTTCGCGATGACGCAAAAAGCACTGCTTCGTTGCTGATCGAAAAGTCGGCTGGGATATCGTTGGCGCTGTGATAGGTAAGTCGCTTTGCCTTTCCGCCTTCGGCTGGCATCAAGAAGATGTCAAGGTTGCCATGCCGATCACTGGCAAACGCCAATTGCTTGCCGTCATGCGACCAAACCGGAAAACCATCCCAGGCATCGTTCGTGGTTAAGGCGCGGGCGACACCGCCTTTGGCATCAACCGAATAGACGTCGCCACTATGGCTGAACACGATCGTTTTGCCATCTGGTGAAATCGCAGCGTGTCGAAACCACTCGCTGGATTGCTGAGCACTGACCGAGCCAGATAGAAATAGGAGTATCAAAGCGAGAGCGGATTTCAAAACCAGTCTAGATTTAGAATAAACCAGCGTATTTCGAACCATGAATGCTTCGAAATAGGGTTTTGAAATGCCTTCGAGTAATAGGTGTGAATTCATGGTGTTCAGCGCTTTCATGGACGTGTTTGCGATGCTAAATCGTACCGTTAAGTTTAGTTTATGTTTGTGCCATTATCTGGGGTATGTTTGACAATTCGCAGAAACACTTCGTTGGACAAGAAGGCTTCGTGTCCGATTCAAGGGGAAGAGTTTCGTCGATGACTTTGCCTGGCTGTTTTTCAAGTCCGAACGCCGAGCAAGTAGAAGCGTCAAATTTAGCAAGCGCTGGGCAACGAACCACAACATTACCCTCAGAAAACTCAGGACGCATCTTCCCAATAGCTGCACTTATCCTTCGGCATCACTGGGAAGCCCATGGCTTGCTCAATGAGCAATCGCTTTTCCTTTCCAGAGTGTTTGAAATCCGTTTTCTGTAAGACTCCGGCGAGAACCTAGATGTGCGGGCGGATTGATGCCTGTGTTAGGTTAAGCAATAGGGAAGTCATGCAGAAATTTTCTTGCACCCAATGTGGTAAAGTTCTCAAGGTTAGTTCCAAACTGATTGGTAAAAAGGGGCGTTGCCCCAAATGCGGCATTAAGATCTCCTTTGTTGAGGAAGATGCACAAAGCCCTGTCGTCAAACTGAAAATGGACCAATCGGGGCTTATCGAGCGTCCGCAAACCCGGGCACTTAAACCAGTTCCAGTTCAAACTCTTCCTCAGCAAAGAACACAACCGACGAAAGCCAGGGTTATTGAGGCAAGTTATCGTGCGGCTCCAGTTTATCGTCCCATCAAGAAAAAAAGGAGCTGGCCGGCTGCCATTGCCATAGCTCTGGGGATCCTAACTCTGGCAGGAGTTGGGTTCCAGTTTGCTTTTCCCAAGGAGGCCAAAAGTATCTGGGCGAAAATAGCTGGGGGCGATGCAGAGAAGCCGGTCTTTTCGTCGTTGGAGCTCGAAGTAGAAAAAGAAGCTTTCGAGATCATAGAAAAAATCTGGGAAGACTTCCCTGAGCTCGATGAAGGTAAACTGCAGTACGAAGATGGCTTTGTAGTCATCAATCAGACAGGACACAACGAACTGGACGCTCAGGTCGGTAGACTAATCGAAGAAGAGCTTCGTAATAATGTCGAGGACCACGAGTTTGTCAAACACATAGACTATCTTCAGGGAGTGATTGCCAAGCTGGATGACAAAGGTTCGCCATTGCACCTGATTTCGGGCCTCAGCAAAGTCTCAGCTAAATCAAGAGTTCAGGAAGAGATCTTCAAGATTGCCATCGACGCGTGGGAAGACAACTTCTCTCGTCAAAAGAAGAAAATTGACAAGCTATCTTCGTCATTGATCGAAACCAAGATTCATGAATACATCGGCCTGAAGAAACAGATCCGCGAAAAAACCGAAGAGTTGGTTGACCACTCCAAGCCCAGCGAAAGCACCAAATTTGGGGATGAGCTTTTTGCAGTCATGAAAAACGACTTGGCATCCAAGTTCGAAACGTCTTCGGCGACGCTCTACAATTCCGTATTCAAACTGATCCAATTCGAGTTAAGGCACAAAGACAAATCAAAAAATGCAAGAAGCAAAGTCGCGGGCTACTTTGAGCTTTACGATGCATTTGTTACCAAAAACAAGACTTGGGATGACGAGACAAGTGCGTTTGTAACGTTGGAGATTGAAAAGCTCTCAGCGGATCAACAAATGAAAAGAAAGCTTCGTGATGGTCGGATAGTAATGGAAATCAAAGCCATTCTTGCTGACCTGTCCGATGAAGAATCCAAAGTGACCGTTGACGAATTGGTAAAAGAGTATCCGGACTCCAAGTCATTGGCTGCTCGACTCGGTTTCTCACAAGCGACAGATTCAACAATTAGTAGCTCTGTTCCTTCGAACAATCCAATAGCAAATTCATTCTCAAGCCCCCGGGACTCGAGTGGGTTCGGAACATCAAGCGGAGCGAACTCATCGGCTGCAGTTGGCACTTCTACAGAGAGTGCAAAAAAGACAACGACAGACTCGTCGACGAATACAGCATCAAAGGATCCGTCGAGTTCAGGGGCAACTGAAAAGAAAACCGGACTCGGTAGATTGTTTGGCGGAGATTCAGGCAGCACCGATAGTTCGGGAACACAAAAGAAAAACTAGAAGTTTTGTCGGCAGGATCATTCCGGCAGTCACGGAAGGCGTGGTCGTTAACCTCGGCATGCCATAAAAAAATCACTAACTCCAGGGAGATTGAAATGCGCTTTCCAAATACATCAACCGGACTCTTTGTTGTGGCTCTATTTGCAGTCGCGAGTTTGTTTCCCTTGGCAACTTGCGATAACGCATTGGCTCAGGGGCGGCATGTTCCAGTTGATCGCGTTCAAATTGATGGCCAAAGTTGCACGATGGTGACCTTTAAAGTTGATAGAGGCAAATCGACTGACATTGGAATTTTGCAAGTTGTCGGCCGAGGCAAGCAGCTTGAGTGGCAACTTGTGTTGTCGGACACTCGATCGTCGAAAATGGTATATCAAAAGGCGATTGAAAGAGATCGAGATCAATGGTCGGTCTATCTTGATTCTGAGTCTCACAGCGTAAGCATCGATCTCTACCAAAAGAAGGTCAAGTTTGATGGAGAGTCATTTCCTATTCTGTCGTCATCCAACCAAACAATTACCCATTCCGTCAACCAAATCAAGATTGCCGACAGCGAATCGAACAAGACCATCAAGCTCGAGAAGACCGGGGCTTCGACCTGGAACCTGCTTGGCTCCAATGGAACTGAGCCCCTGAAGGTCGTTGAGATGGACCAGTGGTCGCTTTATCTGGCCAAAGAATCCGATCTCAATAATGAAATGCAATTACAGGTCGATTTTTATAAGAACAAGGCATCTTCTGGCGGGCACGACATGGGCGCGATTGCAAGTTTTTCAGGCGATGACCGTCGTCCTGAGGCTGTGCAAATTAACGAAAAACCGAATCAACCACGAGAATCAAAACCAGTCGACGCTATTGACTACGAACGTCCGGGAGATGGCTCATTCAAAGGCCGGTTTGTCAAAACAGGAGTCAATACCTGGGAGGAACGCAACCGCGAAGGGGTTCATCAATTTCACGAGCAATCTAGAACTGGTTCCTGCGTAACATTGAAAAAGACCGATGGATTGGTACTGGTCATCGATCTCGATGGAGGCGAGATCTTGCGGGATAGCCAAGTGTTGTATCGGGTTACCGCCATCGGCGGCTCAGCAACTAAAGAAAATGTTACTCCAAACGACAAAAAATCCAGCAGCCACAGTGTGCAATCGATTAGTCAAATTACCTGGTCAACCAGTGGTGGAGGCCAGTTAGAATTCGACTTGGGGAAAACGGCAAACGGAGACTTTGCCTATCGAATCCGAAGTTACGATTTCGAGGATTTTGACAAGGACAAATACCTCCAAGGGGAAATCACCGCAGCGGATC
>CAYZGP010000027.1:6280-8269 GCA_964478065.1 uncultured Pirellulaceae bacterium | reverse complement strand
TTCGAGGATTTTGACAAGGACAAATACCTCCAAGGGGAAATCACCGCAGCGGATCGCGAATTGCATCAACTGCTGAGTGACATCTTTGCCGGCCGTCATGACCTGGCACAGCACAAGTTTTCGTATGAGGGCCGGTTAGGTGGAACTTGGACAAAGCTAACCGCGTATCGTGGCCAAGAGCAAGAAACGATTCAAATTTCAGGCCGTGGCAAGCTCGGAGTCATCGGTGACTTTATGGCAAAGGCGGCCAAAGCGGCCAAGTAGCGTTTATCCTAAGTTGCGTGCGGACTCTACAGCCTGTGCAATGCAATCCCGTCTTCGTGACCAACGTTTCTTTTCAAGCTGCTTGGTTTTCTAGTTGTGTCTGGTCAGCTGCGTGTCTGGTTAGGAATTCTGTGTTTTGAAATGGTCGAAGAGTCGTTTCCAAACCAGTCGTAAATCCTTTCACCAAGTTCGATTTTCGCCCCAAGAGCGGTCACCATCGGTGGAGTTGGCCGCACTCCGTCGCTCGGTACGTTCCAGTCAAATGGCGACGCCTCCATTGGCAAAAAGCATCGCTGGAAAAAACTGTAAGACAATTCCGAGAAGCTGATGACCGATCGTTTGTCAAACCAAGGCGATCAAATTTTGAACATTTCAAAGGAGAAAAAGCAATGCCGAATTTACTTAAGACTGGCTTTAGTGCGATGTTGTTCGTGCTGTTTGCCCAAAACATTATGCTGGGCCAAGAAGAAACATTTCCGCTACAAATCGACAATCAATCGGTGACAAGTGTTATCGTGAAAAGGTTGAACGACAACGACAAGTGGGTTTATCTCGACACCATTGCCGCCGGAACTGTAAAAAGAGGGGTCCAAATCAAGGAATCTTCGCTTTTGAGGTTTTTCAAGAAGGTGGGGCAAACAGAAGTTAAGATCGGAAGCGCCGTCGCAAGAATTGACGAGAGGATTCAACTGAATAAGCCAGGTTTCAAACTCACCGTTCCCCGAATCGCTTGTTTGGAGGAATCTGATGCTGGGGAGGAAGTCGAGCTCCAAGTCGACATCAACCTTAACTTGAACTATGGGCAGAACAGCGACCATGAACTTAAAGAATCCGGTACGATCAGAACGGATGTCCAGGAAAAAATGAGTGTTCACAATGTTTGGGAGCACACCTTCAACGTGCCAAGTGAATACTTGGACGAAGCAAACCTCAATATTTCACTTACCAATGCAAAGGAATGCGACGACACGTCACCAGACGACCCGCTTACCGTAACGAACAACCCAGACAGCAAATACAACGATATAATTAAGGGGCTTGGTAAGAAAAAAAGTTTTGAAGGGTCATATGACATTAAGGGTGATGGCAACAGTCTTGTCCTATTCTTTAAGATCGAAAAAATCGAAGCCATTGAATCACTAGAGAACTAACAAAGCATCGACCAAGAGGTCTTGATGCGGTCGAATTACTGCAAACAGTTTTTAGCTGCAACTAACCATTTCATTGGGAGTTTTGAGGCGGCCTTGGTCGTCTCATTTTTTGTTTTGAATGTGAAAGCCAGGCTCAATACTTCGCTTTCGCCTCCCAAGCTTTCTGTTTCTCTGGCTGATCGGTTTTTTTGTAGAGTTCGATCAACGATTTGGCGATCGGTATGGCGTAGATCGGGTACTCACCTTTGATCAACTGGTCGAACTCTTCAACGAGGATCGGTTCGGCTTCGTCGAATCGGCCAAGGCCCAACAAAGCTTGACCTTTGAGGGCCGAAATCCGGTTTTTATAGTACTCTTTTCGCGGTGCCCAGCGATCGAATTTGAGAGCAGAATCCGCAATTTCAAGACTTTCTTTGTACTGCCCAAGTTCGTTTGTTGAGAGCAAGGCGTAAACTTCGAATCGAGTTTTGTAGTAAATCAAATCATCATTAAGCCCATTGAGGTTTTGCTCGTTGAGTTTCTCGATATCTTCGATCCCCTGGATGATCACTGGCAAAGCTTTTTCATAGTCGCC
>CAYZGP010000027.1:0-6180 GCA_964478065.1 uncultured Pirellulaceae bacterium | reverse complement strand
TCTCGATATCTTCGATCCCCTGGATGATCACTGGCAAAGCTTTTTCATAGTCGCCCGCTTTGTACAGCGGCATAAAATGGTCGATTTTCGATTTCAGTTCGTTGCTCAGCTTAAATCTTGCCGCTTTCTCCTTCTTGGTTTCGTCTTTCGAATAAAGATCTGCAAGCAAACCGTTCGATTTCATCTCTACCACTATCGGAAGCGATCGCGCTGACGACGCGTGCATCCATTTCCTTTTTCTTCTCAATCCAGCTCGCCTTGATTTGTTCACGTTGCTCTTCAGATAGTTTTAGCGATTGTTTGACGGAATCGTTCGACAACAAAAACATTGAGTCGTATCGAAAACCGAATTCATCAACGAGCATGAATTGAGTCGAAGTATTGAACCCTTGCCATCCAATGCCCTGACTGATCGCGACTTTGAAATTTGGATTCCGCTCATCCTCTAGGGCAGGCAGAACAATCACCTGTGCCGCAAAGACACAAAATGCGAAAACTGCCAATCCATTTTTGATCGAAAGCATCATCAACTCCTTTTGACAAAAGCTATTGAAAAATTCAGGGCCATTCAAAACTCGACACTGAAGCGTTTTTCAAACGCTCAAAGAATTTTGAGACGGAATCTAATTTGTCTCGATTTCTCAAGCCAGCCCAGAAACGCCTTACGAAAAGACATTGGAGGATTGATTTTACGGAGAAAATCTAACTTGGTTCGCTAGCGTAAAGCCAGATCCATGCAAAATTTCACTTCGGTGATGCTAACGATCTTTGCAAAGTCAATAAGTCCTCGTCGGTGAGATTTTTGCGTGACTTCTCCAGCATCGAAATGAAGTGATTGATCCCTTCCTCGTTGCCAACCGGAAAGCCAATATTCCCCAGCGGCCCATCCGAGTTGATTATCTCTTTTCCGTCCTTGTCGAGAATCGTGCACCACGGAACGCCGCCATAGTTTTTACACAACTCCTTTGCCAACTTCGCTCCGCCAATGGATCGCTCAGGGTGAAAGTGAAACATCACGTAGTCTTTTTCAAAAAGCGAAAGCTGTGAATTCAACCATGCACCCATTTTCAAACAAGGCGAACAGCGCGGTCCGCCGATTTTGACAAACACGTTTTTGCCTTCCTTGGCAGCCTGAGCAAGTGCGGACTCATATAGCTGTCGTGCATCTCGTTTTGCAGGAAGGTTTTCCGTTAGAAATTTGTCAAACGCGGCTTTGAGATTGGCTTGGGTGGTGTCAAACGTTTGATGTGCAATTTTTTCTCCAGCCCCATCAATGACAAAACACACGAGCTGTTTGTCTTTTGGCATCTTTACTTTTAATTTTGCCAAATGTTCGATTGAAGCTTTGCTGGTTTCAGGTGAAGCCGTCAACGCACGCGGAATAAAGTGCAAGATTGGAACGTCAGTTTGAGTCCTCACTTGGGTTTCGATCTCGACTGAACTAGGAGGTGGAATTTTAAGGAACGACTCAACTTGTTTTTTGACTACCGGATCATCAGGCGCGATCATGACCAGACCGTGCATCGATTCCGCATCGCATTTGGCACCCAACAAACGAATCTGATCTGATAACGGAACTCGATTGGGAGCTGCTTTTGGCGTCTTGAGTTTGGTCTCTCTCAACTCGCGTTCGCGCCGGTGGTAGTCGACATAGACCGCTCGAATTCCAGTCACGTCCTCACCCGGTCGGTAGACTTTATTGTTGCCAACATAGGTATAGGAACCACGTGTTTTCATAAGGCAAAGTTTTTGTGGGTACCCTGTGATCACTCCGTTAAATTCAAACGCCCCATCTTTGTCAGTTCGAGTAAAAATATAACCCATTCTATTTGACCGTCCGATAAGCGGCTGAGTCTCGTAATATTGACAGACTTCCGCATCCTTAATCGGTAAACCTGTCTCGTCCAGAAGCACGCCCGAAACCGTGACCGTCGGTCGCAACTTGATAGTGCTCATTTCTTCACCAAGCTCTTTCGTAAATCCGATGCCTCCATATTTTTTATCTGCCGTGAACGCAGACACTGCGACTTGCTGAGAGTCGACTTCGGCTGACCAGGATCCATCTGCTTTTGTTTTAACGGGTGCCCATTTGCGGCGTTGATATTGGTCCTTGATTTGAATTTCGCAATTCGCCAGTTCGACTCCTGCAGGCCCTTTGACTTTTCCGGTAACGGTTCTCATGCCAATAGCTTTCGCGTGAATATTCAAATTTTGAGGTTTTCCTCGCTGGACACGAACCATTTTTTCAAGATGCCAACCTTCCGCATTGACCCGCAATTCGATATAGCCTTCAGGTGCACCAAATACCAGTTGGCCGTTTTCGTTGAACTCTTTGACCCCAATCACCCATTTTGGCGAAAGACCAGAAGAAGGAGCTTTGACGGTGTATTGAATTCCTCCAACTTTCACAGGGGTTTTGTTTTTGCCTGAGGTCAACGTGACGGTGATCGGTGTGGCCGGATAAATGTTGAGCGAAACTTCTTTGTTCTCAAATGCCTGAATGACGCCAACGTCGCTGGCCCAAAAATCGTTAGTCACCCCGATCGAATATTGCATCCCGGGCACCAACTCCAATTCAAATTCGCCCTTGGAATTTGAAAACGACTCGAAATAATCTGACGTATCGTCTTTGTACCCACGCCCAGAGATACGAATGTTCTTCAAGTCGCCCTCGCCACCAACCAGTTTTCCTTTGACGGTTTTCTTGACTGGGTTGCGATCTACATAAACATGTCGCACCGTGTTGGATGTGCCCCGAAGTTTAAGCGTTCGAACCTGGTTCCAGCTATATTCCTTGCTGCCATAGACACCCGGCTTGAAATCGTAATCTTTAAGCGGTGGTAGCCAGTGAAATTCGACTTCTCCGTTTGCATCTGTCTTTTTGCTTGTTAAGGCCAGTACGCCCAAGAAATCCAGATTTTCGCCTTTGCCGTTGAGCAATGGGAACACCGAAATATTTGCAACGGGCTGTTCGTTTTCATCCAGCACAAGCGTCTTGCATTTTCTTGTTGGAAGCAACGCAATTTCCAAATTCAAACTGGGCTTCTGTGATTCGGATGGAATTGCAATGGAGTTAACTCCCATTGTTTCATGCCAACACATGACCGAGAACGGCTTGGCCCCTTGCGGGAACACTAGACGTGCCTCGCCTTTTCCGCTGGTTTTTTCCTGTGCAATAGCAAACGGATCGCCTGGGGAGCCAGACCAAACCCACGCGTCAGAAACTGACTGTCCATCTTTAGTAACAGTGACAACATGCTCGATCGCAGGAGCCAGTTTGACTTCGACCGGCTTAGCAGAAGATGCTGCGGCCTGCTCGCGATTTAATCTGATCGTGCCAATTGTTTTTTTGTCTGGTGAATAAACAATCACCATCGCATCGAATGCGGTATTGAATTCAATCTCGAATTCACCGCTCTCATCTGCTTTAGATTGGACATGCATTTCCATAGGCTGCGCACCTCGAACGATCGCGTTGGCGACTGGATTTCCTGCTTCGTCAACAACTCTGCCATTCACCCTAAATTCATCTTTTTGAATCTGGGTTTGCGCACCAGATGGGACGCTTCTTATTGAGTTGATTAAGTCGTAGTCAACAGGAGGCGTAAGTGCCATTGCGCTGATCGCCACCACGGGCGCGAGAATCAGACCTGCGAATACCAAAGTTGCAAATCGAGACGGGCCGATTTTTACTTTCGCCGAGTCACCCAAAATTCTACGAACTCGAACAAGCAGTTCGCTTGGCGATTCACCCGTCGCAGCGAGCGCCGGCAAAACATTGGGAGCATTTTTGTTTTGCGAAAATTCTGCAACATGACACAGTCCACGGGCATAGTCGAGTGGCTGAATCCCTTGTGCCAACACAATGTCGTCGCAGCAAAGCTCCTGGGTTTGACTTAGCCCGCGACTGAAATACCAGACTACGGGGTGAAAGAAGAAAATTGCTTCCGCGACGCGCCGAAGGATAACAACAAAATGATCATAACGTCTCAAGTGAGCCAGCTCATGAATCAGCACCGCTTCCAATTCTGCCGTCGTCATCCCGCTAACCAACGTCGCCGGAACAAGCAGCATTGGCTTAAGCAAACCAACGACCATTGGCGAAGAAACACGCGTGGTCAATCGAAACGCTGGAGTTCGAACGCCCAGTTTTTTTGCGATCGCAGTCAACCGCTTTAGAAACTCGGTGTCCTCCTTGGTGAAAGCCCCTTGTTTGATCCTGCGGCATCCAACCATCATCACCATCAACCGACACATCATCAGCAGCATGCCAACGAAATAACAAATCGTGATCCAAGGTGCGATTTTCGAAACCGTTTCTTGAATTGAGCTCGATTCAGTAGGGCGATCGGCCAATTCTGGCAACTTGCTTACTCCTGAAATTGGACTTGCTGGCGTGTCTTGGCTGGCTCCCGATGCGTCTTGTTTTGAATCGTCTTTTAATGGAGCCGCGCCCGGTTGCGATTTCGTTTCGGAAGGCAGAAGTTTTTTTGAAGCCGTGGCCGTCTGCACAATTGGCGCATTTCGTTTCAATGCGGCCTGTTGTCGTTCAATGATGTCAGCTTCCAATTGCCAAGCCCCAAAAATTGCGGCCGCTGGCAGACATCCGATCAAAGCAATCAATCCCATCAGGTTTATGCGGTAAAGCTTATAGGGCCGAGTCGATGGGAAAAGCAAACGATAAGCCAGTGTCAAAATCCAAACGGCGAAACCCATCCAGATGAAATGCAGAATCGTCCAAGTGATCCAAGTGGATGTAGTGAGAATAATTTCGAACATTCAACTTCCTGACAAATTTGATTTGTTGGCTGGCGGTTAACAAATGGCGTTTGAAAAATGGTGGATTGAAAAACCGCGGTGATTCGCGGGTGTCTTTTGAGCGAGCGTAAGGCTACAAATGGACAAGGCGGATTGTGGGGAGGGCTACTTGTCCAACTCTTTGGCTTTCTTGTTAATCAACTTTTTGATTTCCGATATGTCATTGGCATCAACGCTTTTGCTCTCAAGAAGCGCCAACATCAAATGCTCTGCCGACCCATCAAAAACACGTGACAACACTTCGTTGATCGCAGAACCATGTACGTCTTTCTCGGAGACTCGGTGAACGAAGCGGAAAGCGTTCTTGTGTTTGGTCCGCTTCAAAAATCCCTTTTCAACCATCACATTCAGCGTCGTGATCACGGTGGTATGCGCGAGCTCTCGTCCGACATCACCCAGTCTCGCTCGAACTTCACGAACTGGAATTGGCAGTTCATTTGGATCCGCCTGCCAAAGCACTTTGAGAATCAAAAGCTCCAACTCGGCTGGCTTGACGTTTGTTTTGGTGGCTTTTTCGCGTTTTTTTGCCATGTCCATTCCTACTTGAAAATCGACAAATCTTCTAGACAGATAGAAGGTTAACGCGGCGCGACCGACAAGTCAATAAATCTTCTAGCCAAATAGAAGAAATTTCTCAAAACATTCATTGAGAGGTCGACATTGGAGACTTGCTATTTGCAGCTTTGTCTTGGAGAAGAATTTATCGGCGACGATTCACTACGAATTTGGCTAGGGACGGGCAAAACCCTAAACGCCACTATTGCCGGTTTTTTTTGATAAAACGGTGGCATATTTCGTGAAACGTGGTCTCGGTGGGTATGGATTGAAATTTTGGGATTGCATGGAATTGGTCTATTCTTCTACCTATAAATTCCTAGTCTGGCTCCACCTCATTTTGGATGTGCCAGAAACAACTCCTGACTCTGATTTGCCAGAAACAACTGCAGTTTTTGATTCACGGGTGATTTCGACCACCGATTCGCCAATTGATTCGACGCCAGTCATAAATTCGGAACCTGTTTTGGTCGAGCAAAATTTGAATGACCAACTCACTCCAAACGAAGGATGATCGAGCACATTTGCGGACTCGATTGTAATTTTGAACCCAACCAACCTACTTCATTCGATTTACTGGCTACTGTTGTCGTGTGCGTATTGCAAAGCCATCGCGACATTAGTTCCGATTCGCGCAACACGTTTACAGTAAATTCGATGTGCCGAAGAAGACACGCCCGTTGATGAACTGGCATTTGGCTTTGTTTCTTCTTTGGCAGTTTGTTTCTCTGTGTCGACACGAACTGAAAACGAAGAATCATCGGAAGTTTTGCCCAACGGCTGGCCTGCCGAAGTACGAGTTTTATC
>CAYZGP010000026.1:11504-57394 GCA_964478065.1 uncultured Pirellulaceae bacterium | reverse complement strand
GCTTCTCCACCTTTTTTGCCGTTAAAACTTTCTCAGCTTCCTCAAGCGTTACATTTCCCGTAGCCGTTACCAACGGTTCGCGGGTCATTACCTCGGAAACAAGCATGTCAACGGTCTCAAGAAAGCGTAAATCTCGCCGAGTCAAGATCCCTGCTAGCGTGCCATCCGCCATCACAATTGGAACGCCTGAGACATTGTTCTGCCCCATGATGTCGCGGGCGTGACCAACGGTGGCTTCGGGGGGAAGTGTGACCGGATCGCGGATGATTCCGTTGGCACTTCGTTTTACGCGGTAGACCTCTTCCGCTTGGGCTTCGGGAGACATGTTCTTGTGGATCACGCCCAGACCGCCGACTTTGGCCAGGCCAATTGCCATATCGCTTTCGGTGACCGTATCCATCGGAGAACTGATTAGAGGAATGTTAAGCGGAATTCGCTTGGTCAGTTGGGTCGAGACATTGACCTCAGAGGGAACGACTTCGCTGTATCGTGGTTCGATGAGAACATCGTCGAAAGTGATCGCGGTATGTCGAATTTTGTCTTGCATGAATGCCTCAAGAGCCCAAAGTTCTGGATTGATGAAGCACTTGATTATGCGATTTTTCGAGGAAGTTGACAATCAGCCTAAAATCGACAATTGAGATTTAGGTGGCAATCCATGCACACATCAACCTGAGCCGTTTTGGCGATAGCCACCGTTACATGGAAAGCCGACGCGTAAGCGAGGAAGTAAAGGACATTGAGACGCCACAATTCGGCGAGCTTGTATTGTCCCCAGGACTATGCGAAGGCGCAAAGAATCTTACGCCTCTGCCAGGTTTGAATAACTTCCTTGAAACGCGGAAAGACGGACAAGAATGAGTGTCCATCCTACTTTAGGGCGCGAAACGGCCTACTTATTTATCTTGGCCAGTTTCATTAGAAACGCGAATCGGGTTGCAACCAGCTTGAAGCGATCAAAGCGACCTGACGCGCCGCCATGCCCTGCCTCCATGTTGGTCTTGAGCAGCAACATGTTGTCGCCAAGTTTATTGACTCGGAGCTTGGCCACCCATTTTGCTGGCTCCCAATATTGAACCTGCGAATCGTGTAGCCCAGTCGTTACCAACAAGTGAGGGTAACTCTTGTACGAGACCTGATCGTAAGGTGAATACGAAAGCATGTACTCGAAATACTCTTTCTTGTTCGGGTTGCCCCACTCGTCATATTCAAACGTCGTCAGCGGAATCGAGTCGTCAAGCATCGTTGTGACGACATCGACAAACGGAACATCGGCGATCGCTCCGTGATAAAGTTCGGGTGCCATGTTGATCACGGCTCCAATCAACAATCCACCCGCACTCCCACCACGACAATAAAGTCGAGCTGGATCAGAGTATTTCTTTTCAACCAGAAATTTTCCAACATCGACAAAGTCAGTGAACGTATTCATTTTCTTAAGCAGTTTACCGTCTTCGTACCAGGCTCGACCAAGTTCCTGTCCGCCGCGAATGTGCGCGATGGCATAAACGAAACCTCGATCAAGCAAACTAAGAGTGGCCGAACTAAATCTCGGATCCATACTTGATCCGTAAGAACCATATCCATATTCAAGACACGGAGCCGTTCCGTCGAGCGGCGTGTTTTTGTGGTAAACAATCGAAACAGGAACCTTGACACCGTCTCGCGCCGTTGCCCAGACACGCTCGGTGCGATAGTTTTTCGAATCGAAATCGCCAAGCACTTCGTCTTGTTTGAGCAATTTCTTGTCTCGGCTTTTCATGTCAAATTCAAAAGTGCTTCGCGGCGTCGTCAATGACGTGTAAACAAATCGCAATTTGGTTGTGTCTGGGTCAGGCGTGGCTGAAGCAGACGCAACGTATGCTGGCTCTTCAAACGGCATGTAAAAATCTTTGTCGCCTTCGTTGGCTTTGATTCGCAGTTGCACCAATCCATTTTTTCGCTCTGACAAAACAAGATAGTCATCGAACAACGTGAACCGTTGCAGGTAAACATCGTCGCGATGCGCGATAAGTTCTTCCCAGTTGGATTCTTTATGGTTATCAACGTCGGCGGTGAGCAAGCGAAAGTTCTTGGCTTTGTCGTTGCTGCGGATATAAAATTTGTCGCCTAAGTGATTGATGGAGTACTCGTGGTCGGCGCGGCGTGGCGAAAAAACTTTGAACTCGCCATGAGGATCGTCCGCGGCAAGATAGCGGACTTCGGTGCTTAACGTCTGGCTCGACCGGATGAAGATGTAATCGCGAGATCTTGACTGGCTCACGCCACATGAGAATTCTTCGTCTTTTTCCTCGAATACTTCGACGTCTTTGTCGGCAGAGGTTCCCAGTTCGTGACGCACGATCAAATAAGCTCGCAACGTTTTCGGGTCTTTGCGGGTAAAGAAAACTGTTTTACTGTCCTTCGCCCAAACAGATCCGCCGGTCACATTGTCGACTTGATCGTCAAGCAATTTGTCAGCGGCGAGATCTTTGAAACGCAAGTTGTACTTTCGTCGTCCAGTGAAATCGACGGCGAATGAAATGAGCTTGTTGTCTGGGCTGACGTTCAAACTGCTTACCCTGCAAAACGAGTGACCTTCGGCCAGTTCATTTACATTCAACATGACTTCTTCAGTCGCATCTTCTTTCCCGTCGGCTTTGCGGCAGTAAATGGGATACTGTTTGCCTTCTTCGAACCGGGTGTAATACACAAAACCACGATCAGAATACGGAACCGATGCGTCATTTTGCTTGATGCGGCCTTTGATCTCTTCGAACAGTTTCGTTTCAAGCGGTTGGACGTCGGTCAGCATCGCTTTGGTGTAATCGTTTTCCTTGTTCAAGTAATCGATCACTTCCGGATTTTCACGTTCACGAAGCCAGTAGTAGTTGTCGGTTCTTGTAAAGCCGTGGCTTTCCAATTGTTTGGGGGCGATTTTTGCAACTGGAGCAACAGGTCGAGTCATGGACGATCTTCTTCCAAAGGAGTTTTGTGTTTGAATTCCGTCACGCGGTAGCAAGTGGTCCAGGTTAGCCGTTCCCAGGGCGCCAAGTGCGATCACGATCGAAGAATGTTTTTGGTACTCAGGTACCACGGTTTCGTATGTGTCAAACTGCGTGTGGTGAGTGGTTCGATAAGTCGCTCGACCACGCTGATTCCAGAAAAATCCTGGAACGCCGACTTGGATAAATGGCACATGGTCGCTGCCGCCACGCGGACGCATCGTTTGAACGGTTTGAATCTCAAAGGGCGCACGTTCGTCCAATTCCATCGCGGCCGCAAAGACCTTTTCAAAATCCGGCCTCATCGCTTTGGTGCAGCGAATACCTGAAACGTAGTTCGTACCGCCGTCGTGAACGAAAACAGCAGACACGTTTTTGATAACGTCGGCGCGGTTCTTTTTAACATAGCCTTTGGATCCAAAAAGTCCTTGTTCTTCACCCGACCAGAGTATGAATCTGATCGTTCGTTTGGGCTTTATGCCAGCGGCCATCAGGATTCTGGCTGCTTCCATTGTCGTCGCACATCCAGCACCATTGTCCGTCGCGCCAGTCGCTCCGTCCCATGAATCAATATGCCCACCCACGATAACCATCTCATCAGGAAGCTCGGTTCCGGGAATGTCTGCGATCACATTGAACTGGGGGATCGGGCCTTCGCGAAAGTGGTTGCGAATATCAAACGCAAGTTCAACTTTCTCGCCTTCGACAATCAAAGCCTTGATTTTATCCCATTGTTCTTTCAGCAAAGTAATGCTGGGAATCGTTGGTAACGTGTCCATCGTGATGCGATAGTTGCCAGAAGTAAGAATCAACTCACCGGAAGTCGACCTGATAACGCCCGCCGGTTCGCACTCCATGATTCCGTCGTTCAACTCTTGACGCTGTTGTCGCGTAAGAGGTTTGGGTTTGTCTTTCTCATCCGCTTTTTTATCTTTTTCGGCATCCCGAGGTGCTGCCTGCCGGCGTCTGCGACTGCGGCGGGGAGTTGGCTCGATGAGGACAAATGAGCCTTTAAGTTCTTCCCGCATTTCCTCAAGTTGTTCCAGCGTCTTGGGAGCCATCACAGCCTTGCGAAGGATGCGGCCTTTTGTTCCGGCAGACCAAGAGTTGGTGCCAAACTCCAGGTTCATCTTTTTGGGTGAAACCATCATACCCGTCGCCGGCCCACGTTCGAATCCGACCTCGAATTCTCCCCACTCCTCAAGTCGACTTTTCAATCCCATCGATTTGAATTCGTCGCGAGCCCATTCGCAGGCGGCTTGTAAACCTTCGGAACCAGAAAGCCGTGGGCCAATTCGATTGGTCAGGTAATCCAAGTGTTGTTGAACGCGATTGTCCGTTTTGCCAATCTCGATAATCCTGCTCGTCTCGTCGGCTGCTGCCTTCTCAGAGTCAGTTTCCGAAGCCTCCGATTGAGTTGGTTTGTCCGTTGCGGTTGCTTGGTAAGCAATCGCAGGTTGGGAAATTGCCGCGCCAACAAGGAGCAAGCCAATAGAAAGGGATGAAACAACAAGCTCACGAATAACCATTGTGGAATCCTTGGGTGTACTGCTACTTGATTGACGGTCAGAACAAATTGGTCTGATTAATTGTGATTGGAATCCATTTTCCAATCCAATCAATATGCCGCTCAGTATATCTAAACTGCAACGTCGCCGTCGAATAAAATAATGTGAACGTATTTACAGATTGCCAACGACGATTTTTTCGTATTGGCGATTCAAATTCACAACCAAAAAAGACCGGCCTAATTGTTTAGGGCCGGCCTTTGAAGCGAGTCGAAGTTAATCGATCGTTAACTGGTATTCGTTCAATTACTTCTTCTTTTTGTCTTCCTTGGCATCGCTGCCAATTGTTCGAAGCAAAAACTCTTCGTACTTTCTCATTCGGTTAAGCATTTTAACGTCGCCGCCAAGCCCATGGCCACCGGTTGGATCGAGAAAAAGTTCGACATTAGTTTCTTTGCCGGCTTTTAGTAATTCACGATAAATCGCGACCGTGTCTTGGAAAAGAACGTTGGTATCTTCCATTCCATGAACCAGCAACAATTTGCCTTTTAACTTTTTAGCCAACGGTCGCAACGAGTATTTTTTCTGATCCGGCGAACCCTTTTTCGAAGGCCCTACCGTTCCCGTTGTGTACCAAGCATTATAGTTTTCCCATTCTGTTGGTCCGGCACCCGCCATTCCGACTTGGAAAACATCTGGCTCGGTATACAAACACATCTGCGTTTGGAATCCACCAAAACTCCAGCCGTGAATGGCAACCCGTTTGTCGTCAACGTTGAAGTTCTCGGTCAAGTGTTTGACGCCATCGACCAAGTCCTCGACCTGCGGTTTGCCAACCTGTTCGTAATTTGCTTTTTCGAACATGCCGCCATAACCTGACTGACCTCGCGGATCGATCACAACAGAAACATAGCCGTGTTTTTTCGCCATGTAGCCACCAAAGAAATAGCCTGAAGATTGGTAGCTTCCATCGACGACGCTTTTGCGAGTACCAAGCGGCCCGCCATAAACGTAGATCAACAACGGATATTTGTCTTTGGATTTTTCGCTCCAGCCATCTGGTTTAATGACTGAACCATGGATCGTATGGCCGTGTCGGTTTTCATAATTGAAGAACTCAGGCATCCACTTGGTCAGTTTGGCCGCCTCTTCGGAATGCGAATCGGTGATGGTTTTGACTTTGCTTTTGTCCTGAGCAATGAGTTCCGTCAGTTTGCCGTAGGTGACGAAATTGCCAAGCAACCTTTTGCCGTCGTCACTTACCGCGACTGACGAGTAAACGCCATCTTCTTTAGACAGTCGCGTCATCTCACCCGACTCGATGTCGATTGAGTAAACCATTTCGCGACTGGCGGAATCTTTGGTGGCTCGAACAAACATCGTTTTATGGTCTTCAGAAAAGTCCATTGGATAGACTTCGTAATGGCCAGACGTCAACTGCCGAACACTTTGGTAAAGCGTGTCCAGAACATGTGCATGCCGGAAACCAGTTTGCTCACTGATAAAGACAACATGTCGACTGTCGGCCGCCCAGTCTGGTGAGACCATTCTCGGCGTGTTGGGGCCACCATCGTGTTTGAATTGGTAAATGGTTTCGGCTTCGAAAACGATTGTCAGCGGATTTCTGACAGAAGAGTCAAATCCTCTGGGACGACTGCCTTTTTCGTCCTCTTCTTTTTTCGCCTTGGCTGCAGCTTCTTTGCGCTTGGCGGACGCTTTCTTTTCAGCGGCGGCGAGTAGCTCTTTGTGTTTTTTCGCATCCGGAAAACTGCCAACGCGAATTTCTACTTCATCATTCTTTTGATTAAAGAAACAAAAGGTCACTTTCTTGCTGTCCAGCGACCACTGGGGACTGCTGATTACATCACGCGGGTCATCGATCTGCTCATGAAAAATTTCCACCAGCTCTGACTCTTCACCGTCAATGCCATCTAAATCAAAAAGGTAAACGTAAACGTCTTGCGGCTTGATCTCGTCATCAGAAACCGCGCGGGAAACCGAGTCGGCTTTGGCGAATCGGTCGCGGTAACGAATGATGTCCACTCGACGACCACCGCCAGAAGCAAACCCGCCACGTGTGCGGGCAACTATTACCAGTTTCGTACCATCGGGGCTGATCGAGTAACTGGAAAGCGATTTGCCCGAGTCCAGTCGAGGATTAAGTTGCTCGATAAAGTGATTGTCGAAACGCAAACGATGAACCGTGTTGTCAACGCTGTACGTATATCCAGTTCCGTCTGGCAAGAAATCGACTTGTGACTCAGAAGCAGAAGTCCGCGTCAACCTCGCGAGTTTAGGTTTGGCAACGTCTTCGATTTGATAGATGTCACCTTCGGAAAAAACCAGCATCGAATTATCGGTCGGGTGCCACTTGAAACCCGAGATGCCTCGGTAGCGTGAACCGTATTTGTTTTCGGCGTCTTTTTTGCCAACCGTATTGGTTAGCTTATTCTCTTCTTCGATCTCTTCGTCTGTTTTCTTTTTAGTCTCTGATTCGGTTGCGTCATCATCACCATCTTTATCTTCTTTTTTATCCTTGGCATCGGAGTCGGATTCATCATCATCTTCATCATCGTCCTCGGATTTGTCTTTTTTCTTGTCGTCCTTCTTCTTAACGCTCTTGTTCATTGCAAGTCGATCCTGTTTGACGACTCGTGCATTGCGCTGAAACTCGGCCATCACAGCGACATTGGTTACTCGCGTGTTATCACCGGTCTTGAAATCATAGATCCAAAGATCGCTTCCATGTCGCCGTTCTTCATAGGGGCGATATAGATAGGCGGCGTATCTTCCGTCGAGCGAGAACGCAGCGCTGCGAGCACGCGGCCCGAAAAAACTTTCTTTGGGAAAGAGACGTTTAAGCGTGATCTCTTCAGTTTTGTCGGTCTGTTTTTTTGACTTCGATTTTTTCTGAGCGTAAACCGAGTTCGCGAGCAACGAAGACGAAGCAATCAAAATGAGGCATAGCAGGAAGCGGCGCATAGGGTTCCTTTGAAAACAATTCAAACCGAGAAAGTAGTAAGCAAGTAGTTCTACAATCACCCATGATAATTGGAAATCAAAGACCAAGTGATAGGGGATGGATTTTTGTGTTGGTTTGTTAGTTGGATTGGACGGGCGCAAGAGGCAAAGAATTCGATGGGTGAAGAACTTAACGCTACAAAGCGAAAAAGAACTCGTAGCCAAGTTCGATCCAGCGCAGGTTTTGAACGTCTTGGAGTTCTTTTAAGTGGTCGGAAAGGACTAGCAGGCTTTCTGCATCAACGGCGAAGCGGTGCAGACTACAGATTCTTTCAACGGTTTCCATCAACTTCTTTTGGCAGAGTTGGCAATTGACTTTGTGTTTGGGTAGAAGTTTCGGCTTTTTAAGCTCGTAACCGCCCCAGCCGTTGCCTTCAAAATGCTGCCCGCCCAGTCTCACGTCTCCGACCATCAAGGCGGGTTTCGAAAAGTAGTCATCAAACGGTTTGCGTTTGATCGTCCAACGCAATCGCGACGTTCGATCGCAAACAGTGGTCTGGATTGAACTGGGTTTGTCCGCTTCAGCAATCCTGATCGGATCGATGGATATGTGAATCGTATTTTTCTGTATCCAGGTTTCGAATTTCATCGTTGACATTCAATCGGTTTTAGCGAGCCGCATAAAAACCTGCAAATAGATTGCTCATTTTGTTTTCGGGTTTTTCGTCGGCCGTGAAATTTCCGGATTTTGACAATTAAACGTTGTTTGGAACGAATACCATCGAAAGCAATCTTCACTTACAAATCGATAGGAATCAATGAAAGCGGAGCGAGGCTACGAAAATACTCAGGAGCAAATAGACGAATTGACAGAAAAGATTCGGCAGCTCGAGTTGCAGCAGCATATCAATGTGGTTGATCGGAACTGGAGTCGAAAACAAAAGGCTTTGATGGTGCACAACAAGTACGGTATCGCGCAAGAGCCGACTGAAGCAGCGGCCAATCAGACGATCGGTTTGGGAGTGCTTCTTTCGTCGGCGATATTTTTCTTCGGCGCGATGGCGGGCCAAACGCAATTCGCAGTGGCAGCGGCTTGCGCAGCAATAACCTTTTTTGCTTCTGCAGTCATGGCGTATCAGATGAGAGAGAAAGCGATTGAGTTTCAACAAGCAAGAGACCGATACCGCCGTCGCCGCTCAAAGGTGCGAACCGACTTTGCAACTGTCGATCTCAAAGAAAGCAACTGAAGCATCTGAGTCAATCGGCAATAGCGAATTGCACTTCCAACGGTCTGGAATTAATGACCACCAATCGATCAAAAGAGCCGCGAAAAAATAAAAAACAATTCTCCGGCTTGGTCAATTTCCTTCGCAGGAAGCCACGTGTCCATCCCGACACGTTTTGGATCGATGGTAAAGCTGACAACCGACATGTCATCGGCCGGAGTATATTTCTTGACGTTGGTATCGAAATCGTAGAGGTCGTAAAGGTTGGGTGATGAAAAATGAAATTCGATTTTTCGCCTGGAGTCAATCTGCTTGTAATTTTTAAGAATCAATGGATGTCGCGCAAGCCCTTTCTCACCCGACTTGAGATTCGCAATCGTTTCTTCCAGTCGCTTCGTCGAAGTTCCAACGTAAAGCAGCAAGTGGTTGTTGAGCGGAACCAATTTGAATCGCCGTGCTTCCTTTCCAAATAGATACTGGAATCGCCAACGGGATTCTTTACTCAAACGTTCTGTGTTGACCACAAGTTCATCGACACGATGGCCAGCGATCGTCGCCACAGATTTTTTGTATTCAAATGAGATCGGCATCAGCTGTTTGGCAGTCGCGTTGCTGTTGGCAGCTTCGTTTGTAAATTTGACCAATTCTGGTAGTTCGTTCAAAAAAGCTTCCGGGTCGTCGATGTCAAAAACCGTAACAGCACCCAATCGCCCCGTTTGTTTCGCTGCCCACTTGGCATGCTCGTCGGCGTCTTCAGGTTCTTCCAAACGATAAACACCCAGTCGCGTGCCATTCATCTTTTTCCAAAGCTTGGTAAACGATTGGTAAAAGATCGTTTTGTTTTTCGCCGACATGATTTCGTCATTCGGCGAAATTCGTTTCACGATCATCGACAGGATTGACTTGGCTGCCACTGCGTTCTGCATTCCACTTCCCTTGACAGCGAACGCAGCGATAACTTGATGGTCAGGAAGCCCGTCGAGGTTGGGGATTCCGTCCCCGCCACGCATTGATTCAATCAACGCATTTGTTTTCTCTTTGTTGATTTCTGTAAAGTGAAAACTTGTCTTCAGACGGATGCCGTCTTTAAGATTCACGCCGACCGTTAGCAAGTTTAAAGCTTTTTCGGCATGTTTTACCAACCCAAGAAAACCCTCGTCGACCTCGTCTTTGGTCATGTTAAATTTAGACAAGTCAAATGTTGGAAAAAAGCCTTTCAGAAGTTTGTAAAGTTCGCTGTCGACTAAAACGATTAAGTCTGATGTCTTGAGGTCCTGTTCCGTCTCCGAAATTCTTGAGCGTAGCGGTCGTAATTTCCGCCGAGTTTTAAGGCGGGTCGGATCGTGATCGAACTCATTCTGTGCGACGTAAAGCCGGCCGTCAGAAAACCTCACAGATTTTTTTTGCGCAGTTTTGAGGATCTCGCCAGCTGTCAGCTCAGCGGAATCGACTTGAAGGTATTCTGAAAGTTTTTCTGAGTCCTTAATTGGCAATACGCGTATCGGATTAAACTCCAATTCGTCAAAAAAAAGACCGCCACCACGACTGCGATCCAGAACGCGATTGAATTTTGACACGCTCAAATCAAATCCAGCATTTTCGTAGAAATCCTTGATCACACCGGACGTGAGATCAAGCTGATCGGGGTAAGCTTGTTTGGAAAGTTTTCGAAGTTTGGGTTCCAGTTCACCGACCTTTGGAGTGAGAATCGCAAGTAGAAACCGATCGGGGACAATGTCGAAAACGCTAGGCTCTTGTTTGTCTTGCGCCTTGCAATTCGAGAGAAGAGAAAAACTGAGCAGAACAATAAGTGAAGTTCTCAAAAGTGTTTTCATGTTTGGCGCAGTTTTAAATTGGAATAGGTGTGTTTCTTTTTTACCAAATATTTGGTTCCAAGTTTCAGGTTAACTGAAATTCTAATGTGAAAAGTCAGATTCAACTGGCTGGCGCTGGCTTCGCGTCGAAGTTGAATTATGAGACAATCAGATCGGCCCCGATCGTCGTATGCGATTTTTGTTTTTCAGTTCATTTTCAATTCATTTGTTACGCGAATTTTGTTTTGTCCAACGCCGCCAGGAAACCCAATGTCGTTACTGTTTCTCAGTTGACGCAATCGATTAAACACAAACTCAATACCGAATTTTATTCGGTCTGGGTCGGTGGCGAAATTTCCGGAATGACTCGGCCAAGTTCCGGCCATATCTACATGACGTTGAAGGACAAGACCTCACAGATCAATGCGATTATCTGGCGAAGCGATGCAGAGAACTTGAAATTCGATTTGTCCAATGGATTAGAAGTCGTCTGTCGTGGCGGGGTCGACGTTTATCCTCAGCGCGGTTCGTATCAATTGATTATTCGCCAGATTCAACCCAAAGGAATCGGTGCGCTGGAGTTGGCATTTCGGCAGTTGCATGCGAAGCTTTCCGCAGAAGGCCTGTTTGATCCGGCTTTGAAAAAAACGCTGCCGAAATATCCAAAACACATCGCAGTGGTGACCAGTCCCACCGGTGCAGCGATTCGGGATTTTTTGCAAGTCCTCACACGGCGGTGGAGCAATATCCGTGTCACCATTATTCCAGCCAAGGTTCAGGGGCCAGGTGCGGCTGAAGAAATTGCCAGCGGAATACGGATTTGCAATCGGCTTGAATCTTCGTTGGACGCGATCATCGTGACGCGTGGTGGTGGAAGTGTCGAAGATCTTTGGAGCTTTAACGAGGAAGTCGTCGTCCGCGCAATTCATGCTTCCACGATTCCGGTTGTCTCTGGTGTCGGTCACGAAATTGATATTACGCTATCGGATCTCGCCGCTGACGTGCGCGCGTTAACTCCGTCGGAAGCCGCTGAGCGCATCGTACCCAACCACAGTGAAGTTATCGGCATGTTGCAAGCCGGGCATCAGCGGATGGCCCAGTCAGTGATGTCACGAGTTCGTGATGCGCAACAGCAGCTTTCGGCGCTTGCCTCCCGTCCGGTAATCACTCAGCCGTTGGAGCGAATACGTAACTCAGCGATTGAGTTGGACAACCTTGAGAGCAAAATGAATCGGGCCGCCCAACAAAAACTTTCGCAATTCGAGCAAACGCTCAGCGAAATGGCCGCACGGATGAACTCGCTTAGCCCGCTCGGAGTTCTGGCTCGCGGATATAGTCTGACCAGCGATGAACAAGGAAAGTTGCTTACCGGCTGTGACGAAATCAAACCGGGTGATAAAATCTCTACTCGACTTTCTGGTGGCGAGATTACCAGTATCGTTGAGGCCGTTAACCCTGATTCGTAAGAATCTGAATCACCTAACGACAATCCGGCGGCGCCGCGATATGCTTGATCGAAAGAATACAGCTGCTGGGAAAAACAGGCCGATGGACGAAGCACGGCCGATCGAAGAAACACGGTTGCCTTCCGGCTCGTCGTTAAACTTTGCCGCGACATATACTTACTCGTACAAAAAATATTTTGGCTAAGAAAAAATCATCGGCGAAAACTTCCAGTAAAAAATCTGCGCCGGAAATCCCTTTTGAGGAATCGCTGGCAAGTCTTCGCAAAGTCGTTAACGAACTCGAAAACGGAAACCTGACGCTTACTCAATCGCTCGAAGAATACGAACAGGGCGTGGCGAATCTTAAATCCTGTTACGAAGCGCTCAACCGAGTGCAGCGACGAATCGAGATGCTGGTCGAGCTTGACGAAGAAGGCAACCTTGTCACCCAGCCGTTTGACAATACCGCTTCAACTCAAATGGCCGATGGATCGCGGCGGTCCGTTGGTTCGATGTCGGGAATTGCTGACGAAGAAGATGACTTTGACGACGAGGAAGTCGATGACGACGTGGACGATCCAAGTAGTTTGTTCTAAACTAATGGTTTGCCCGTCAGCCATTTTGTCGCACCTGATTCAAGTTCTGAACCCTCCGAAACTGTTAACCGATACTTCAAAATTTCGGTTTTTCAATTGGGTGAAAGAGAAACCTGAACGCACATTTTTATTTCTCTGACACCAATACCAAAACTGATCTTTGTGGATCTTTCTGAATGACAACCTCTGATACGGCGATCTTTCCACCAGACATCGAAGCGTTCCGAACGAAAATCGATGAAGAGCTTGATCGTTACTCGCAATTAGATTCCGACTGCCCCGATCATTTACGCGAAGCCATTCGTTATTGCTTGCTCGCTCCGGGAAAGCGAATCCGACCGTTGCTGGTTTTAACGGCTGCCCAAATGTGCGGCGGGAAAATTGATAACGCGATGCCGTCGGCATGTGCGGTTGAGATGATTCACAATTATTCCCTGATTCACGATGACCTTCCGGCAATGGACGATGACGAACTCAGGCGTGGTCGACCGACGTGCCATATTAAGTTCAATGAAGCCACTGCGATCCTGGCCGGCGACGCGTTGATCCCTTTGGCTTTCGAAGTCATTGCCAACAACACAAAACCGGCCGACCTGGCGATCGAATGTGTATCAACTTTGGCACGAGCTGCCGGGCCGAGCCAATTGGTTGGGGGACAGGCGGACGATCTGAATCTGCAATTTGCCGCTTCGGACGTCGAATCTTTGGAGAGAATTCACCGCCGAAAGACGGGTGCGTTGTTGACCTGTTCGCTTGAGTTAGGGGCAATTACGGCCAATGCGGGCCAAGAATACCGTGAGAGTCTGATTAATTATGGAAAACATCTCGGTTTAGCCTTTCAAATCGTGGATGATCTGTTGGATTTACGAGGCTCCCAAGCCAAAATGGGTAAACGGACCGGAAAGGACGCCGAGCTTGGAAAGCAAACTTATCCGTCCGTAATTGGGGAAGAAGCAAGCGAACTTCGAGCACAAGAGATGGCACAAGCCGCCATTGATTCGCTCGAACCGTTCAAAGATGCCGCAACACCTTTGAATTTACTCGCGCGATTCGTCGTCAGCCGAACCCATTAATCTGGACAGCGCCATTGGACGCTGACCTAAAGGATCTTTGAACATGACAAAAAAACTATTACCGACCATTCAATCACCGCTTCAACTTCACCAAATGTCGTTGGAGGATTTGAATCAAGTCGCCGATGAAATTCGTGAAACGCTTTGCAACTTGCTCAGCCTTCGCGCCGCACACTTTGCCTCGAACCTGGGCGTGGTCGAGTTGACGTTGGCGCTTCATAGTACCTACGACTTTCTCAAAGACCGATTGATTTGGGACACGGGTCATCAGATCTATCCGCAAAAACTGATTACGGGTCGCTACGACGAGTTCCATACGATTCGCACCAAAGGCGGATTGATGGGCTATCCCAATCCGGCTGAAAGCGATTACGACTTGTTCATGACCGGTCACGCTGGCTGCAGCGTTTCAACGGCCGTTGGTTTGCGAAGCGGTGACGACATCCTTGGCAACAAAGATAACTACTCAGTTGCCGTGATCGGCGACGGCGCTTTTCCGTCTGGCATCGTGATGGAAGCCATCAACAATGCGTCGGAACTCAAAAGCAAAATGTTGGTCATTTTGAATGACAACGAAATGTCGATCTGCCCACGCGTTGGAGGCATCGCAAGCTACCTTGATCGTTTACGCTCGAACAAGTTTTACGCTGGCGTGAAAAATGAAGTCGTCAAAATGCTCGAGAAGGTTCCGGTGCTTGGCGACCCAACTGAGAAGATGCTCTTTCAAATCAAAGAAGGCGTCAAAGCTGGCTTGCACGGCGGCATGATGTTTGAAGAGTTCGGATTCAAATACTTTGGCCCGATCGACGGCCATGACATTGGAGTCGTTAAAAAGTACCTGAAAATGGTTCGTGAAATCGACGGGCCTGTGTTGCTTCATGTGATCACAAAGAAAGGTCACGGTTTCCAACCAGCGGCCGAGGACCCGGTTTACTTTCACACCCCTGCCCCATTCGAAACAGCCGAAGACGGTCAAGCCATCCCGAAACCATCGGCTGGCGGTAAGGCTTATACCAATCACGCCCGCGATGCGATCGCTGATCAAATGCGGCACAACAATAAAGTCACCGTGATCACAGCGGCGATGTGCCAGGGCAACAAGCTCGAGCCTATTCGTGAAGAATTTCCTGACCGCTTCTTTGACGTAGGAATTTGCGAGTCACACGCAGTCGCATTCGCAGCCGGCCAAGCCAAAGTTGGACTGCGCCCGATTGTTGACATCTACAGCACATTCTTGCAGCGAAGTTACGATCAGATTTTTCAGGAAGTCTGTTTGCAGAATTTGCCAGTGACTTTCATGCTTGATCGCGGTGGCCTGACCGCCAACGATGGCCCGACTCACCACGGTACGTTTGATTTTGGCTACATGCGAATCTTCCCGAATATGGTCGTCATGGCTCCGGGAGATGCAAATGACCTTGGTGCGATGTTGGATTTCTCGCTCAAGCACGATATGGCTTGTTCGCTCCGTTATCCAAAAACAACCGCCGCCGAGATCAAACGCGAGCTTCAGCCGATCGAGCTTGGCAAATCAGAATCGATTCGTGACGGTGTTGATGGTACGATTATCGCTTGTGGCACAACACTCGACGCAGCCGTCCAAGCTTCTGAAGTGCTTAAGTCAGAGGGTTTAAACGTTGGCGTGATCAACGCTCGATTCGTAAAACCGATCGACCTTGAGATGGTCAAACGCACGCTGACTGACTCGCCATTTGTCGTCACGGTCGAAGAAGCCATGTTGATGGGCGGATTCGGAAGCGCGTTCCTTGAGGCGGCCAACGAGATGCGATTGGACGCTAGAAAGCTTCATCGAATCGGCATCCCGGATGAGTTCGTCGAGCATCAAGACCGCAGCGAAGTTCTCGCGGAATTAAAACTTGACGCCGCCGGCATTGCAGAGACTTGTCGCGAAGTAGCGAACCAAGTCAAATTGCAGACCGAGCTTGCATAGTAGCTCCGTGGTCCATTTGCTAATATTGTTTGTCGGACTATCGGCGCACTTAATTAGTTAATGACGAATTCCAAGCCAGCGACTGATGCATCCACTCCAACGGTGGCTTGTTTATTGCCGGCGTAACATAAACTATGGCGAACATGGCTAAAGAAAAACAGGCAGCTTCCCGCCCCAAGGCAATCCTGCTTGGTTCTGGTGATCGTCGTCCAAAAATTGTCGAAGCCTGTCAAACGCTTCGTCCGCAAATCGAAAGCCTCGTCGAAATTGTCGGCGAGGACTTTTCTTATACCAAAGATCTTTCGGAATTCACGGCTGACCTCGCAATCGTGATGGGGGGCGATGGTTCGATTCTTCGTGCGGCCAAACAGATGGGGAACTCGCAGGTTCCCGTGCTGGGCGTCAACCTCGGCAAGCTTGGTTTTTTGGCCGACATCCATCCCGATGAATTGATCAACTCGATCCAATCATATGTCGATGGAAAATTCCAGTTGGTAGATCACTTGATGATCCGTTGTCAGGTTTTTCGGGGAGATAAGAAGGTTGCCGACGAAATTGGATTGAACGAAACAGCGATCCTTGGTGGACCTCCGTTCGACATTCAGCAAATTGACTTGTACGTCGACGATGAGTTGGCCACTAATTATTTGTGCGACGGTTTGATTATCAGCACCCCAATTGGATCAACGGCACACAATCTTTCTGCCGGTGGTCCGATCTTGCGTAAGAATCTCCAGGCGTTTGTGATTTCGCCGATTAGTCCACACACGTTAACCGTCAGGCCTGTTGTCGATACGGCCGATCGGATTTACGAATTGGTCGTTAGTAAGCCCAACGCCTCCACCTGTGTTTTATTAGATGGCCAAGTCCTTTCGCCGATCAACGAAAACGACCGAGTCTGCATCCGCCGCGCCGACGCAGTATTCCAAATGATTCAAGTCAGCGGCAACAGCTACTACGGCACGCTGAGGGAAAAACTAGGCTGGAGTGGCCAGTTCAAAGGCAGAAGCTAACAGGAGCTAAGCGGCCGGTTTATCGCGCACAAAACAACCGTGGCTATCGCCAAAACGGATTTCCCGTCTTTAGAAATGCGTTGAGGGCGTTTATAGATGTTTCCCCTGCCTGGATGCCCAATTTTCCAACAAATGAATTCCAGCGTTTCTTACCAATCAACGTTGATTCGAATCTTTGATCCGCGGTATCATCCCAATACTGATTCAAAGTTGAAATTCATATGGAGACGATTTCGTGAACCACAAACTAATTGCTTTTCTGTTGACGACCTTTGTGTGTACTTCTTGTTTGGTCTCAAATGCTCAAACCAATAAAGCGCAAAAATCGACTGCCGAACGCGTTCGGAATGTAACCAACAAAATCAATCGCAAGCAAAAGTATCAACTTGCTTACAAGCTCCGAAAAGGCGAAGAGATTATATCGGTTGTCGAGCACACCGCCGACACAAAAACTCAGATGGCTGGTGAAACGGTTAAATCTAGTTCTCGCGCTGAGACGACTCGTAATTGGAGCGTGGCCAACGTCGACTCACTTGGCAATATGACGTTCGTCTATTCGATCGTCGGCGTAAACATGTGGACAAAATTCGACGACGAAAAACCTGATACTTACGACAGCGTCAAAGACACCGAAGTTCCCGATCAGTACAAGGCCACCGCTGACAGCATTGGAAAGCCGTTGGTTGTGTTCACGATCTCACCCAATGGCGAAATTCTTGACAAGAAATCCAATTTGCCCACCGGCGATTTTTCCGTAGGCGACGTTACGGTCCCGCTTCCCAAAGAGCCAATCGCAGTTGGCCATGTCTGGAATGTGCCAACAATTCTAAATGCCAATGAAGGAAAAAAGCAGGTTAAGCTCAAGGCTCAAATTCGATATCACTTGAGGAAAGTCGAAAGAAAAGCTAGTGGTGACATCGCGTACATCGATTTCAAAACGCAGGTTATTTCAGAGATGAGCGAAAAAGTTAAATCGACGGTGATGCAAAAAATGACTCGCGGTACTATCGGATTCAACATTAAACTTGGTCGGCCGATGTATAAGGTCGTTGAGTGGAATGAAACGGTTCAAGGCTTCGAAGGCCCCGACAGCTACTTGCGACTGGTCGGACGAATTACCGAGACAATCAAATTGGATTCAGATACCTCCAGTTCAAAATTGACGCCTGTCGATTCAGCAGTTGCATCAAAACCGGCATCTATCAAAACGCGAGAAGGCGGCCCAATCCTTCGCAAGTGACACCGATTGCGGTTAAACTTGTCCAATGCCCGGCACCCAACAGCGTTTCAGTTTGCTCGTTTCAATCATCATCTGGTTGGTCGCTACGATCGTTGTTGGGGTTCTGCTTTTTGCAACTTCAAGCCCAGCTGACTGCGCTGTTGCCATTCGAACAATTGCACTTGGCCTATCGGCGTCGGCGATCGCCATTCCAGTAGGCGGATTGATCGCTTGGGTTTGCCGAGGCAGCGGTTTGATCTCTCGTGCGATGTTTGTTTGCACGATGGCCCTTTTGCTGATCCCAATGTTCATCCACGTGAGCGGCTGGGATGCGGCGTTTGGCAAACTTGGCTGGCTGACGTCGACGCAAGGCAAAGTATTGCAGCCCATTGTTTCGGGGTGGACGGCAGCGGCCTGGATTCATGGAATTGCCGCCGCGCCTCAAGTCGCAATTGTTCTACTGATTGGCATGACCATCGGTGGGCGTGTTTTTGAAGAACAAGCATCGTTGGACGCTGGCCCGGTAGGCGTGTTTTGGAACGTCACGTTTAAACGACTTTGGCCATTGTCGATTCTGTCGGTAATTTGGATCGTTGTTTCGTGTGCCCGTGAAATTGCGGTGACCGACATTTATCAGATTGGAACGTTGGCCGAACAAATTTATCTGGGCTATTCATTGGGCCTGAATTCGATTGTTGGAACCTGGACCCCGGAACAGCTGGCCCAAGCCGGTGACTTGGGCCCCATGCTAACTATCGTGATCATCGCGTGGCTGGCGCTGACCGGTTTTTGCATGTTCATTTTTCTCACCGATTTAGAGTTTGAATCACAAGCAATCATTCCGGCGTCAATCAAACGTTCCAGCCTACCGCAGAAAATGGTTGGCATCGTTTTGATGTTACTCACGATTGCGATTCCAATTGGCAATGTTGTGATTCGAGCATGCTTTTACGTGCGTCCGGTCGACGGAGTTCCAACACAAGGTTATTCGATTGGGCAAATGTGGGGTGCGATTCGTCGATCAGTCAGCGATTACCAGAACGAGTTCATTTGGTCGTTTTTGATCGGGGCTGTTTCCGCCACGCTTATTATCGTTTTGGCGTCATGGTTGGCGTTTGCTGCGCGACGGTCACGGGCGTTTCAAATTGTATTTGCGATCTTGCTTGCCGTTAGCTGTGCCCTGCCCGGCCCTTGGATAGGCACGACCCTCAGTGCGGTGTTTGCGGAAGTTGAAAACGAAACGGTTCGCTGGCTTTACAACTACACCATCACCGCTCCCGTGGTAGCAAATCTGATTTTTTGTTGGCCGATTGGTGCGTTGGTCGTCTGGTTTGTGTTTCGAAAAATTCCTCAGGACGCGCTGGATAGCGCAAGTGTCGAAGGCGCTGGCGGCATGACAAACTTTTTCCGTTTCGCAATTGCCGGAAATGTGTTGGCGATCGCAGGCTGTTGGTTGATCTCATTCGCGTTCTGTTTTGGCGAGTTGTCCGCATCGCATATCGTCCGCCCTGCCGGGATGGATACGGTTCCTCGGAAGATGCTGGGGGATCTTCATGCGGGCGTTAATGAGCTAACTGCGGGAATTACAATCGTTACGGCCTTCACGGTAGTCGTAATTTCTTTGATTGGCTGGTCGTTTATTCGCTTGAATCAGCCCGTTAATAGTCGACAATAGAATTGGGCAAACAGAAACGGATTGACCATGCGTAAAAGAAAAACATCAACTTACTTCGCTCGTTTTCTTTCCTCAGCCAGCGTTTGCATTTTCCTCTTGGCTTGCTGTAACCCAGCCTCTGCCGACCATTTGACTTTGGAGATCTCCGGCAAGACCGTTGAATTGGACGGCGAGATTCTGATCGAAGCCCAAGACAACAGTCTTTTCTTCCGCGCCGTTGATGGCCGATTGTGGCTTGTCAAAGCAGAACAAATCAAATCCAAGACCGACGTCGAAGAACCCGTCAAAGCCCTTTCGAAAAAAGAAATGGGCGCACGGTTGCTGAAAGAGCTTCCAGATGGATTCCGAGTCTACCAAACCAAGCACTACGTCATCGCCTATCAAAACGAAGTCGCGTTTGCCCGATGGGTCGGCGGCATGTACGAAAGTCGTTTGTTTCGTGCGTTCGAGAAGTTTTGGGAGAAGGGAAAAAAGTTTGAACTGACCGATCCATCCTATCCGCTTGCTGTGGTGATTTTTGGATCGCGACCGGAGTATCAGCGTTACGTCGATCAAGAGCTTGGCCCAGGCCAAAACATGGTTGCCTATTACAACCTGCTTTCCAATCGCGTCACCATGTTTGATTTGACGTCCGAGCATGGCAATGGCCAACCGCTTAACGATCGTAAGATTGGCGAAGTATTGCAGAGTCCCGGCGCGGCCCATATGGTTGCGACGATGGTTCACGAAGCCACACATCAATTGATCTTTAACCGTGGGATGCAAACCCGACTGGCCGAGTCGCCACTTTGGCTGAACGAAGGCCTTGCGATGTTCTTTGAAGCCCCCAATCTCAAATCCCGTCGTGGTTGGAAGCAGCCCGGCTTGATTTTTAGGGAACGTCTGATTCGTTTTCTACAGTATCTTGAATCGCGGCCAGCTGATTCTTTGCAGAACCTGATTCAATCAGATACACGTTTACAGAACGCGGATACGGCATTGGATGCGTATGCGGAATCATGGGCGTTCAATCATTTTCTCTTGAATCGATATGCTGAGGAGTACGTGGCGTACCTCAAATTCATGTCGAAGAAAAAAGCTCTCGTTGAAGACTCTCCTGAAACGCGAATGGCTGATTTTTCTAAATTCTTCAAGCAAGAGCTTGGTGAGCTCGATAAAGAATTTGTTAAGTACATTCTCAAATTGAAATGAATATCGGGCCTCAAGCGATCGTAAAATAACGCGAGCTGGGCCAAGATGTCTCAATACATTGATCCACTCGGTCGATATCTCTTATTTAAGAAGCCGCCTTTCGCGTTGCTGTTTTGCAGGCTGATGGTTTGCAAATGGGGCTTTCACGGCTATTATCAGTGCTGCGTTTTACTTCCAAATAAAAAAGACCTTCGGAGTTAAGCATGTCCTCCCGTTCAAAACCCACCCGACGTAACTTCTTGTCATCGTCGGCCGCGATTGCGGCAGCCGGCACGATTGGTACTTCGTTGACACCCAAGCCTGCATACGGTTTCCACAATAGCGTGGACGATGAACTTCGAATTGGACTCGTGGGATGCGGCGGCCGTGGAACTTCGGCAGTGGTCAACGCACTCAAGGGCGACTCAAACTCACGAGTCACGGCGCTTGCAGACGCATTCCCGGATCGAATTGCCTCGACCTTAGAATCGCTTAACGCTGCAGAACCCAAACGAATGTCGGTGGACAAAGAGCATCAGTTCAGCGGGCCACTATGTCACGAGGAACTTTGCACCTCAGCGGATGTCGATGTCGTTTTGTTGGCGACGCCCCCACATTTTCGGCCAGCACAATTGAAAGTCGCAGTCGAAGCCGGCAAACACGTGTTCTGCGAAAAACCAGTTGGCGTTGATGTGCCAGGCGTTAAGTCCGTTTTGGCGTCATGCGAATTAGCCGCCAAAAAAGGACTGAGCGTCGTTTCGGGGCTTTGTTGGCGATACGATCTTGGTGTCAATGAAATGGTCAGCCGGATTAAGGATGGTGAGATCGGTGACATCCGTTCGATGGAAGTCAATTATTACACCGGCACACTTTGGCATCGTGGCGATGGAACGGTTAATCCCGATACCGGTGAGAAACGGGTGTGGTCCAAGATGGAATACCAACTGAGAAACTGGTTGTACTTCAATTGGTTATCCGGCGATCACATTGCAGAGCAACATATTCACTCGATCGACAAAGCACTTTGGTTGATGGGCGACAAGCCTCCAACGAGTTGTTATGGAATGGGTGGTCGATTGGTGCGTACGGAAGAAAAATATGGCAATGTCTATGATCACTTTGCCTCTGTTTTTTCATGGGAAGACGAAGGCATCAAAGCATTTTCCAATTGCAGACAAATGAAGGGCTGTCATAACGAAACCAATGACCACATCGTTGGAACCAAAGGTCGGGCGAGTATCTTGAGTTGGGAAATCGAAAACGAGTTGGGAAAGAACAACTACGAGATGAAGGGCAAACCAAGTATGTACGATGTTGAGCATCAGCATCTGTTCCGAAGTATTCGTGAAGGAAAGCCGATCAATAACGGAACGTACATGAGCTACAGCACGCTAATGGCGATCATGGGCCGCAACGCCAGTTACACCGGTAAGAAAATTACTTGGGATGAGCTAATGAAAGACGATACACGACTTGGCCCAACCGATTACGATCAGGCAGATTACGAACCGGCTCCGGTTGCCATGCCAGGGGTTAAGTAGTTTATCGATGCAGTAAATCAACTGATTTGCTGGGGCAAACGCCGGAATCGCTTGCTTACCTATTACAGAATTTGTGTTCAGAAATTATGATGTCGTCGCGAAAGCGGCGGCATTTTTTTCGTCCGTTTTTGCTATCCAGCTCAACTCAACCTCACTCGAAACGTCATTTATGAAATCGGGAATCTACTACAGCGACTACCTGCAGCTCGAAAAAATCCTTGGAGCACAGGAATTGGAAAGTGCCAAAGTGGGCAGTCCGGCTCACGATGAAATGCTGTTTATCATCACGCACCAAGCGTATGAGTTGTGGTTTAAGCAAATTGTGTTTGAGCTGGAATCGGTCATCGATGTGTTTGATGACCCGCAGGTTGAAGATAAAAAAATGGCGACCGCGATTCATCGTTTGGAGCGAATCAAGCAGATTCAAAAGGTCTTGATTCAACAGATTGATGTAATCGAAACGATGACCCCGCTCGATTTTCTGGAATTCCGCGACCTGCTTACACCGGCTTCTGGTTTCCAAAGTATCCAATTCAAGCAAATTGAAATCATGCTTGGCATTAAGCGAAAAAATCGGATCAAAGCTGACAAGGAATTTTTCCACTCGCGGCTGACCAAATCGGACTTGAAGATTTTAGATGAACTGGAGGAAAAGCCAAGCATGTTGGATCTGACGGATCGTTGGCTCTGTCGAATGCCGTTTCTTGAGTTTAACGATTTTGATTTTTGGCAAGAATACAGCAAAGCCGTTGATCGGATGTTGGAATCTGATACCGAGATTATCAAAAACAATGGAACGCTAACGGATCGTGAAACGGAATTTCAGTTGAAGGGATTGGAGTTTACCCGGATTCGCTTTCAATCTTTGTTAGACGTAAAGAAATTTAACAAGCTACGAGATGATGGTGAGTTTCGGTTTTCACACAATGCCATGTTGGCGGCGTTGTTCATTAATTTGTATCGTGACGAGCCGATGCTCTATTCTCCGTTTCGTTTGTTGACGCTGTTGGCCGACGTGGACGATTTGCTTACCAACTGGCGTCAGCGGCATATGGTTATGGTTCAGCGGATGTTGGGTTCAAAGATCGGGACTGGTGGCTCATCAGGCCATGATTACCTGAACGCAACCACACTAAAAAATCGCGTTTTTCTCGACCTGTTCAAGCTCTCAACTTTCTTGATCCCGCGTGCCGACTTGCCTGTTTTGCCGGAGGAACTGCGGCGCGGAATGGGCTTCTTTTTCAGCGGTGGTTCCAAAGAGAAATAGGTAAGCCTTGCCTACGCGTTTTGAAGTTGCACGATATGTAGGATGGACATTTATTCTTGTCCGTCTCTTTAAGTGAATTCAAATTTGCGAGTCGAGTTTTGACTAAGTCATTATCGTCTCGACGATATCTTGTAGTTTCCAGGGTGTTGGCGAGTCAGGAATCAATCGCTGGGCAACGGTTATCTTCTTTTTCCGAGGCGTTTCAATTTGAAGTGCCATTGTTTTTTCTTGATGTTCTTTGCTGTGCCTACGAAGTTTCCATCCTTGTCTTCTTTGCCGGTATAAATTGCGTACCCGCTATTGAAATCCATAACTAGCTCCTGGGTTGCTTTGTTGAATCTCCATGTCTCGGGAGCACCAGTCTCGTGGCCCGCTTGGATGAAAGATTTGTCTTTTTTGAAAACAATTGAGGAGGGTTCTAGATCCAGTGTCTCACCTTTTCTTGGCCATGAGGTCAAATGCCAGTTGTAAAGCAAGAATGACCTCTCATCCAAACGACGGAGCGCTTTTTCGATGGCGGATTTGGCTTCGATCGAAGCCGGTGGCGCGAGTTCGGCCAAGATAATTGGCAGCCGTTTTCCAAGCTCGATCAATTGCAATTGGGCTGATCGACGAGTTTCGTAAACCGGCGCGTCGACTTCTTCTAACAGTCGCTCTACAAGTTGTTTTTCTTCGTCAGTCGGTGGAGCTGGTTTGGGGGCAGGCTCTGGCTTATCTGGTTCTGTTTCGTCGGGTTTTGTGTCGTCAGAAGGCTGTTCTTCTTGTTTTGAATCTTCTTGGGGCGCTGGATCTTGGTGCATCATCCAATCGGCGGCTGCACGCAGCAATTCAACGGCGGGTTTCTCTTTTGCTTTCTCTTGCACAGCATGGGTTGATGCCAGCCAGGGAGAAGCAGTCCAAACGAGAATAATCACTCCCGCTGCCAGTGAATTTTTCAAGGAAAGGAAATCCATGTGATGATTCTGTTCGGATACCTGCCGTTGAATGGAATGCCATTTGAACACGGCTTGGAATTGTAAACGATGAACGATGACTTTCCAAAATTTGATCGATCAATTCATGGAAAACTGCAAAGTTCTGTTTTTAAATGGAAACCCGAGCGTGAGCGAGGAACTTGAACGAAGTTGCGCTAGTACGACCGAGGTTGGACATTCCTGTCCGGCGTCGCGATCCCGAAACAGACGGACAAAAATAAATATCCATCCTACAACTATCAATCAGTCCAATTCTACCACGGAAAGACGTTCTTTGACCAACGACTCAGCTTTGTCAAAATCGACTTGATCTATCGAACTGATCCCCTCGACCAATTCACTCAATATTTGTTGCTGGATTTTTCCGCGCTGATAAGCATCCGCATACGGAATCAAATGAAACATTACCATCGAATAGCGAGGGACAAATCGGTTGGGGAATTTTTTTTCTAACTCAAACCCAATCTCTTTCTTAAGTTGAAAATTGGGATCGGCTACGCTTGAACGCATGGTTATATAATTTTCCAAAGCCATCTCTGCGATTGCGTGGGCGTTGGGGCGGCGGATTTTATCAAACTCGGGAATCGCTTTTGACCAGTCGTCATTGTGTTTGTCGAGCAATCGAATCAACTCGCTACAATCTTCGAAACCGCTGTTCATTCCCTGCCCATGAAACGGAACGATCGCATGAGAGGCATCACCGAGAATGACGGCTTTGTCTTGGTAGTGCCACGGCGAACAACGAACTGTTCCTAGTCGGCCTTGAGGATTGGCGAAATAATCGACTTCGAGGTCGGGCAGCAGTTCTAGTGCACTTGGGAAATGATGTTTGAAAAACGCGAGGACGGTTTCACGATCCTTCAATGTTTCAAAACTGTTTTCGCCCGTTTTTGGCATGAACAATGTGACCGTAAAACTGCCGTCCTGATTGGGTAGTGCGATCAGCATGAATCCGCCACGTGGCCAAATGTGAAGGGCTTCCTTCTCGATCAGGTAGCTTCCGCCCTTGCCTGCTGGGATCTCAAGCTCTTTGTAATCGTGGTTCAAAAACTCGGATGTTGACTCTCCAGCGACCGCCGGAATCAGGCTTCGCCGGGTGCGCGAACCGGCGCCGTCAGCTCCAATCAGCAATTCAAAAGCCTCCGTACGCTGTTCGCCTTTGGCTTCGTCCAAGACAGTCAACTGCTGGGTTTCAAAATCAACGGACTCAAGTTTTTGATTAAAAATTACGTTCACAGGTGCGGCTTTTTCGGCGGCCGTCATCATCAATGAGTTGAGGTCGCGACGGGAAACGGAGTAGATGACCTCGTAGGGACGCTGGCCGTATGGGCTAAGCTCTGGCTGCTGTCCCGGCAGATGGAGCATTCGGCCACGCATTGGAATCAGAAGTTTTTCGACATCGTCCATCAGCCCTGCACTTTTAAGCGCCGCAATCCCACGCGACGAAAGTGCGAGATTGATCGATCGCCCGCTATCGACAGCGACCCCACGCATGTCAGAACGACGCTCAAGAATCGTCACCTCGTAACCGCGCTTGCCCAACAAAACGGATAGAAGTGAGCCGACAAGGCCCGCGCCTGAAATGGTGATTTTGGAAGGTCGTGTCAAAATTTCTCCTTGGTTTTCTTGGGGCGGCAGTATATTCCGATGGGTACTTTTTCAGGCGGATGTTTATTCAGGCGAAGACAGGAACTGGCAGCGCGGCTACACGTTCAAAATTTGCGATAGCTCTTGGACGAAGCGCCAGATCTCTTCGAAGGTGTTGTAAAGCGGTGTGGGGGCGGCGCGGATCACATTGGGCTCGCGCCAATCAGTACGAATGCCGTTAGATTCAAGTGCGTCGTGCACAGATTTTCCTGCGACTCCCTCAAGGTTGACTTCGAGTGACAACTGACAGCCAGAAATGTCAGCAGGTGAAATGGGCGATACGCGGTCACCAAGTGTTCGGGTTAGGCAATCGCGAAAGAACTGCGACTGCAGTTTGGATTTCTTGTTAAGTTCTCCCATGCCGCCAGCGGATTTGAACACGTCCAGCGAAGCCCGAATGGCAGCCAACGAGAGAATTGGCGGGTTACTTAATTGCCAACCCTCGGCAGTCGGAATTGCGGCAAAGTCACCTGCCATTTTGAACCGAGTCGCTTTGTCGTGCCCCCACCAACCAGCCAGTCGGTCCAGTTTGGTGTTGGTTGCATGCCGCTCGTGGACAAAGCAGCCGGCCACTGAACCAGGGCCTGAGTTCATGTACTTATAAGTACACCAGCAGGCGAAATCGGGTGCCCAATCGTGTAGCCGCATCTCAATGTTGCCTGCCGCATGGGCTAGATCGAATCCGATTGGAATGTCGAATTCGCGAGCAACTTTGGTTATCGTTTCGATGTCGAAGACTTGACCAGTGTAGTATTGCACGCCGGGCAAAAGAATCATCGCAAGCGTGTCACGGTTTTGCAGAATCGTTTCGCAGATATGCCGGGTTGAGAAAATTTCGCCTTCATCGGGACGAAGCTCAATCAAGGAATCGATTGGCGAATAACCGTGAAGTCGGATTTGCGATTCGACCGCGTTTTTGTCGGAAGGAAAAGCGTGGCCCTCGATCAAAATTTTCTTGCGAGAGTCTGTCGGCTGATAAAACGTCGCCATCATCAAGTGCAAATTAACAGTCAGCGTGTTCATCGTGACGACTTCGACCGGGTTGGCTCCAACCAGGTCGGCCATCGTTTCGGTGAGCAGTTCGTGGTAGCCCATCCAGTTCGTATTATCTGTAAAGTGCCCACGAACGCCCAGGCTACTCCAGCGATCCAATTCCAGTTTGATATGTGACTCTGTTGAACGCGGAAGCAGGCCCAGTGAGTTACCGACGAAATAAACGTCAGGATTCCCATTCTCGTGCGGTATAAAAAACTGATCACGAAACGAAGCAAGCGGATCATTTGCGTCGAGTTGTTTGGCTTTGTCCAAGCTGGCCGAAGATTCATTCATGGAAAACGATCAACCAATCTGTTTGGCAGGGAAAATAATCGGACGTGATGGGGCTGCATCACTGCAGAACGCGGGGACTTGAATGTTGAGAATGAATAGACCGTCGAGGATTTCGTCGTTGACAAAAATCATCTCGGTAATCGTTTTGTCTTGCTGCGTTTCGCCCGTTAGCTCGTGCGTTTTTTCAACGACGTGCCAGTAAATATGGTGGTTGGTCAACAAGCCGTCGTCATACATTTTGTCGACCGATGGGACGTCAACGAGAAGATGGCTAAAGCCCAATTCGTTGATCGCTTCGATGGCTTCGACAGTAAAAAACGGCGGGGTTTGCTTTTCCGAATAAGCCCGCGAGCATTTGTCGAGCTCGTTAGGCAATGTGCGAACGATCAAGCTGGTTGGTTTGAGCTTAGCCGCGTCACCCACGGCTGCGATAGATTTCTTGATTGCTTCGGCCGTGATAATCTTGTCGGATTCGACGAGCGGAGGGCGGTAGGTTTCGCTTGTTCCTTTTGCGGACACTGGTTTGACGGTGACCAACATTGCAAGCGACATGACGTCCATTGCAGCGTGGCCGATCCAAATGTCTTGATTGACAATATGGCTAACGGTTTCGGTGTGCGTTCCATTGCAGTGCGGGACGATTTCCAAAGTATCCACGTTACAGCTGCCGCCTTGTTGGGTGTCGCCAGTGAATCCGCCAAGCTTCAATACGGAAGTCTTGGCTTTGTTGGCACCAAAATGATTTGGCTGCGGGCCTTCGAAATCCATTTGAATCGAGAGCGATTTGGCTTCCCGAGTTTCGCAGGCGTATTTTGTGCCGTGATGTTCAATTGTTAATTGCATGTTGGATCCTGGGTTAATACGCCTGCGAGACAATTTCATTAGATCGGTTTTGGGCGGCGAATACAAAGGGGTTTAAGTCCGTCTCTTCCGTTGGCTCCTTACGTTACAAAGCAGTTAGGCTTTAAAATGAATCGGGCCTCACTAAAGATCCCCGCCAAACGGCCGGAACAATAATTATCGCTGTGCCCTTTGTTCAGATGTCAAAACCGGAGAGTGAACTGTGATCAACGTTCTTGCCACGATCGAATTGAAGCCGGGAACCCGCGAGGAGTTTCTTGGACACTTCAATGACAATGTCCCAGCCGTTTTGGCAGAGGCAGGCTGTATCGAGTATTTTCCCGCCGTCGATGTTGATTCGAAATTGGATATCCAATCGACCAACAGCAATTCGGTAACGGTGATCGAAAAATGGGAATCGCTTCAAGCGCTTCACGATCATTTGAAGGCTCCTCATATGGCGGCGTATAAAGAGAAAGTCAAAGACATGGTCGTCGGACTTTCACTTAAGGTTTTAGAAAAAGCGTAACTGTCGCACCGTAAGGCAATTTCCATGACGAAAACGATTCGCATTCCGTTTCTCAAAGATCATCATTCTCACCCGCTGTTTTATGCGGCGTTCGGGCAAGCTATTGCGCTTCATGAAGTTGAGACAAAAGAAGAGGCAAACGAACTACTCGCTCAACACGCCAATGGGAATCCGGACGGATTAACCATCGCGTGCGGTTGGAGGAGTAACCGGTTCAGCTGGACGCAGGAAGAAATTGAGGAGATGCCTCCCGTTGCGATTTTTAACGTTTCACTTCATTCGTTGATGATCAATCGCCAAGGCATGCAGGTTCTCAAAAATCGCTATGGTGACATCGCAGAAAAGATGACCGATCGCGTTTGGTACGAGCACAATTTGCGAGTCGTGTTGAATTGGTTTGCGAATTTGTACGCTTCAGTTGAGGGGATTCGGGCGTTTTACGAATCCCAGCTATCGCAAGGCGTTTATTATCTTGAAGAAATGTTGCTGGTCGATGAGGGCGAAATCAATCTCTTTGAATCGGCCGGACTGTTGAGTCGAACCAAGTTTTGGGCGGCGCCTGATACGTTTGAGTCGTTGTCCGAGTCGGCGAAGTTTGCGGTGGAAGGACTGAAGCTGTTTACCGATGGTGCGATTGGTTCTCGAACCGCAGCGATGAAGCGAACTTTCTTAAACGAGGACGAAGCAAATTATGGGATGCTGATTTACACTGACGACGAACTTACACGAACACTTCGCGGCTGTTTCGATACCGGAAAATCACTAGCCATCCATGCGATTGGTGACCGTGCCATCGAACAAGTCGTCACGCACTTGGAAAATTCTGGCTCCGCCATCGACAGCGTGCCAGTGATTCGAATTGAGCACGCGCAAATGATTAGCTTGGACCAAGCGCGACGTGCAAAAGAGCTGGGCGTGGTGCTTAGTATGCAACCAAATTTCAACAGCGACTCGCGTGACTATTCCGACCGGATGGACGAAGGTTATTGCGCGATGAATAATCCGTTTCGAATGTTGATCGACGAAGCTGGGTTTCGTGCGGGCGAAGACCTGATTTTAGGAAGTGATGGAATGCCGCACGGCGTAAACGCGGCAATCAGCCAATCGTTTTTTCCCGCCATGCCCAGCCAACGGTTGACCGAAGATGAGTTCGTTGCAGGTTATTGTTTGGCGGATGAATCGCAGGGAGTGATTGAAATAGAATTGGACGACAAGAAAGTCGTTTCCACGAATGTTCTGCCACCGCAATCGTAGTTCGCGCACGGCGCAAATCTTCCGTGGGTCTTGTTTTTAGCTGTGGCTGAATTTAACTGTGACTGACTTTGACTGGCGGAACAGGTTGGACATATGAAGAATTTTCTTTAGTTCCAGCTTGGATGATTCGATCGATTTCACTTGACGGAATCTTTCGTTCTATCAACTGCTCTTTCAATCGAGTGTTGCAACGCGTTTTGTAGACGCTGGTAATTGTTTCAGCGACTACCCAAATCACCATGAACAAGAATGTCAATGAAATCGCAAGAACAGGAACAATATTGCCACCAATTAAATCGATCATTTTTCACTTCCTTTATTGCAATTCGAATTCAAAACCTAGATTGCCTTCGGATGGGAGGTTGGAATATTGGAAGAGAATGCAAATTTTGCCCAGAAATTTTGTTTTAAGCCAACATCCAATCATTCACAACTTTTTGAGTGACGTTTTTTCACTCCACGTTTTGTTGGATGAGAACTAAATCAACTTTTTCTCTTAACTTTCGAGCCTTCTGGCGACTGCATGACTTCGAAACCGGCTTCATTGAGCTCATTTCGAATCTCATCGGATTTCGCGTAGTCCTTGTCTTTCTTCGCCTCGTCCATTTCCTTGCATCGCGCGTTGGCTTCGGCTTCGGTCATCGCTCCTTCTGTTTCCTGAAAGAACGGTTGCGTATCGCCGCCTTCGATGCCTTCGTTGATCGGAGCGACTTGGAGGACGGAATTGATCATCTTCCATACGGCAAGTGATTCCTGCGGGTCGGGATGAGCGCCTTTGATCCACGGATGAACCACTCCTAATGCGGCTGAAATGTTTAAGTCATCGGCAAGCGCTTCGGCAAATTTTTTCAAAACTGGATGGCTTAAATCGACTTCTGCCGATTGACCACCGGTCTTGGATTCGAGGTCCTGACGGAACTCAACCATCTTCAGGATTGCCTTTTGCGAATCGGCGAGGCCTTTGAGAGTAAAATTCATGTTTGCGCGGTAATGCGATTTGATCAACTCGTACCGCAACACCGATGGATGAAACTTTATGCCGCTTGGCTGATCGTTTTCATCCATGACTTTACCTTCAAACACATCGCGAGCGGTGTAAAAATTGCCCTTTGATTTGGACATTTTTTCGCCTTCGACGAATAGAAAACGTGCGTGGATCCAGAAATTCGCAAACGAATCGGCGCCAGTGGCTCCGCGGCTTTGCGCGATCTCGCATTCGTGGTGTGGGAAAATTAAGTCTTCGCCACCGGTGTGAATATCGATGACGTCCTGGCCCAGTAACGACCGAGCCATCACCGAGCACTCGATATGCCAGCCGGGGTATCCAACGCCCCACGGCGAATCCCATTTCATGATGTGATGATCATCAGGCTTCCAAAGCATAAAGTCGCCCGGGTGTTTTTTCTGAGCTTGGTTCGCTTCGTCAACACGCCCGCCTTCACCGCTGCGAAGTTTCTCCAGGGTGTTGCCGCTGAGTGAGCCGTAGCTTGGGAAGCTTTCGACGCTGTAGTAGACCACGCCGTCTTTTGCGACGTAGGCATGCCCTCGGTCGAGAAGTTTTTCAATCATCCCGATCATGCCCTCGGGCCCAACGACGTGGTCGGTGGCGCGTGGCACATTTTGCGGATGTTCGTAAGCGACTTTGTAGCCGAGTTTCTTTCCGTCATCCAGAAACGCCTTCATAAAGTAATCGGCGATTTGGTACGGATCGTCTGGATTATCGATGGCGCCTTCAGGTACGCGACCAGATTTTTTGTTTTCCAAAACGCGGGTCGCTGCCTCGGTCATTTTGTCGGCTTCCCCTTCGACCATATGACCGACGTCAGTAATGTTCATGACGTGATGAACTTCGTGGCCGAGTAACTCAAGCGATCGGCGGATCAGGTCGCCAAATAGAAATGAACGGAAGTTGCCGATATGAGCAAAGTCGTAAACGGTTGGCCCGCAACTGTACATTTTCACTTTGCCGGGCTCGATTGGCGTGAATGTTTCGTGCTGGTTGGTGAGCGAGTTGTAAAATTGAATTTTCATGGCAGCGTAGATGCAAAAATTGGGCAAGGGTTCAGCCCAGACTTTACACGCTACCCATATTTCCGCTCAAGCCACATTTAGCCTCGGAGTATGAAGAAGCCACCTCTCGGCCAATTAATTATTTGGGCAGTCCCGTCAAATCCCAGATCTCATACAGCCACGGATGAACCCAAGGGTTGTTCGCCGAGTACATCGCGGAGACGGCACTAGCGATTAGCAAAGCAAAACAAAACGCTTTGCCAGATTTCGATTTTCCCAACCAGTCCACAATCGGAAGCATCGAAACAAGCCATATTGGAGCCATCCAAAACGCCCATCTCAGTGCACTGGTCACGCCGCCATAATTGCGGTCCATCGTCGTTCGATTGATATAGAAAAACACGACCACGATCGAAATCGAAAGTCCCATCAACCCGAGCCAACGCATTTGAAAACGTCCAGCCATTTTCGCACCGCACAACAAAGCGATCATGCCGGCGAGGCTGAGCAGCCAAATCGGTGTAAGTGAAAAAATGCCGTGGTGCCCAAACAAAACGTGAAAAGAGTAAATTTGTTTCGACGGTTGGCCGCGATCGACTTCTGATTTTCTGGCATCGTTGGACGCAAGCCAATAGCTTCCAGGGTAGTCATACCAATTGTCCCAAGCTCGGATCTCGAAATCGTTGCTGGCGACAAACTCTTCGGTGGATTCGTTCTTGTACACTTTGGCCAATAGCTTCGAAATCATCGAAGGCTTTTGGGCTGGTTTAACTGCTGGATTTACAATCGAAAACTGAGTCGTCGATAGCTCGTCACGCACGACCCAACGTCTTTCCAAGTTGGATGTTCCAGGCCAGGATCCGACCTCGATAGTTGGGGCTTTGAATTCAAAGTGCTTTTTTGCTTCGTCAAGGATTTGATTTGGCATCTGGCCTGAATTCAATTTCTTCGCAAGTAACTCTGTGCCGTTTTCCTCATCATTAGTCGTTAACGTCGCGATGGTTTTCCCGTCGCCTCGATGGGCGTACGCAGGTCGCCATTGTCCGTGGGCCATGTAGTTGGTTCCGACGATGCCTGCTGCGACCAAAATTAAAGCCGGTACAAATGCGAGCATGGTCTTGGTCAGTGATTTAATCAAGCAAAACAACCCAGCAAACGCGACGAACGAGAGCGCCGGTAGCTCACACGCAAAAGCCAGCATTGCGAATAAGCCGCATGCGAAAAAATAAACCCAGTGCGTTGTGTCTTTGCGCCAGATGTAAGAAATGTAGTAAAGCGAAACCATCACGCAAACGGCGGCGGGTAGATGGTTGTTCAGTGTGACCGTAAAGCTCGAAAGAAACGTTCCGAACCCTGCACAAGCCAAAACGTAATATCGAGCCCAGTCTCGCACGGGAACCGCGTTGATTGTTTTGGCAACAAAGCACATGAACACTGCCCACAGCGAAACGTTCAATAGCAATAACATCAACCGAACGACAAACGTGGTGTCGTCACTGAGGTTTTTGCTCGTCACGAATTTGACGGCTTTGTAAATGCCCGCCAACATGGTTGGAAGCAATGTGGGTTTACTTGAGAACTCGTGGAATTGGCCATCGGATCCGACGTGGCGAACTTTGTCGATCGTGTTCCAGTTGATGTCTTGCTCGGCACCAATCACGTCGTCGATTTCATAAGTGCCTTCGTCGCCGAGTGCGCGGATTGTGCACCAACGGCTGCGATCATTGGCACTAAAGAACGGCGAATCCCCTTTGGCGTTGTGGTTTTGAACGGTTAAAACGCGACCGGCAACCATGCTAACTGAGCAAATAATCAAGATCCAAAAGATCGACCAATGGCGCTGAGCGCAAAAATTCGGTAGCTCGGCAGGACAGGTTTCGTTGGTTGTTGGGGTGCTCATTCGATTCTTGTTGGTTACTGTTTGCCGATTTCATCACGAATCGAATAAGGCTCTTTGCCTTCTTGTCCGCGGGCGACGATTAATTCTGCCAAAAAACCCATGCATAACAATTGGGTGCCCAGCAACAACGCACCCATTGAAAAAAGCACCAGCGGACGTTGGTGCAGTGGTGTCCAATCGGCGAACGCATCAAAACTCATTCGAAGAACCCAATAGATCATCATGTAAATGAGACCGACTGCTCCAACGAAAAACGATGACATACCCAGCATGCCAAGCACGTGTTGCGGCCGTTGGTTGTAGCCAGTCAAAAAGCTAACGGTCAACAAATCGAGAAAACCCTTGGGCAGACGTGACCAGCCATATTTCGAAACTCCATGCGTTCTTGGCCGGTGATTGACGGCAAGTTCACCCACTCGAAACCCTTTCGCCGCGGCCAAAACGGGGACGAAACGATGCATCTCTCCGTACAATTTGACTTCGTCGAAAATCTCTCGTCGGTAAATTTTGAATCCGCAGTTATGATCGTGCAGCTTTACTCCGGTCAGGAACCCGACCAGCCAATTGAACACTTTTGAAGGAATCGTTTTGCCAATCGGATCGTGACGGACTTCTTTCCATCCACTTATCAGATCGTGATCGTCACCCAGTTTTTCGATTAAGGCGGGGATCTCAGCCGGATCGTCTTGAAGATCAGCGTCCATCGTGACCAGCAATTCACCTGTCGCAACGCTGGCTCCTGCTCGCAGTGCAGCCGCTTTGCCAAAGTTCCGACGAAAGCGAAGGCAATGAATTCGATCGTCTGATTCGTGGAGAGTCTGCATGACTTGCCAACTACGATCGGTCGAGCCGTCATCGACAAAAACAATTTGAATCTGATAGCCGTTTTTCTCTGCGACTTCAGAGATCTCGCGATGCAATTGGCCAATCGAATCCTCTTCGTTGAGAACTGGAATGATTATCGATAACGAGGGAGTGGCCATGGTTTAGTCGGTGAGCGAACGGTTCGCTTGTTTAGGTCGAAGTGTTTTCAGGTTTGATTTAAATCTGTTTAATCGCAGATGCGTAAGTTGGACATTCCTGTCCGACAGTCAAAAACACGGACAAAGAAAGAGTATCCACGCAGCAAGAAACGCATCGCACGCGACGAGTCAGTTTTTATTTCGCTGCGATAAGTAAATTATACCAGAGGTAACCAATTCCGCCGTCAACCAAACGACTCGAATAACAACTGCGGCAATAATTGCGGTAACCGAACCGAATCTGGCCCCCAATAACGGAATCATCACTAATTCCCGAACCCCTATTCCCCCTGGCAAAAGCGAAACGAACCCTGCCACCGTAGCCAGCGAAACGCAGGCAAGTGTTAATGGGAAATCGGATATCGTGATTTCTGTTCCAGGAATTCCCCGCAGCACCAGCCATAAACTCAATCCGTTTAAGCACCAGCCAATCGACATGACGATCCAACCAAAACTCATCGTCTGAAGATTCAATCCATCAAACATCTTTTTGATATTCCGCCCACGAGCCGAACCGAGCTTCATTGCGATCTTGCGAAAGATCGGAGGCCAGGTCAGCATGCCCGCGATCACGGTGAGGAGGGCCGCGCCAATTTGCAGGGTGACTTGATCGCCAAACTGAAAGATTAGTAATAGACTTGCGATTGCGGATCCGATGAAAATCCACGTCAGCGTTTCAACAAACACACTGGCTGCCGCGGGCGCAGTTTTTACTTCATCGCCGCGGATCATATCCGTTCGAATGATGACCACCATTGCTTTGCCAGGAATGTATTTTCCGAGTTGGCTGGCAAAGAACGCCAGCATCGAGCGGCCCAATTTTGGCTTTTGACCAAGTGCCAGCAAAACGCGATGCCAAAATAGGCACGATAGCACCATCGTCGAAACGTAGACCACGATCGCCAAAAACCACCACGCGTAGTTGACTTGCGAAAAATCGAAGTCACTTTCTCTCAATTGCTTGGATGCTTTGATCGCCGTGTAGGCAACCGCCGCCACGACCAACACTGCTACGGTGAGGCGGAACCACTTGATCAAAGGAGGTTTTGCGCCAGCACTTTTATTGGGTTGGGGGTTGTCCGGCACTTTTTCAATACAGAATAGGGATACGGAATACAGAATTAAGGTGAAAACACGGGGGTTTTGGGATTCACATCTACTGAAAGTCATCGATTTGCGATACCGATCTCAAATTTGTCTACAATGACGACCATTGGTTTCGGATTCTATTCAATTCCGCTATTTACCCGTAGCATACAAAGCCGGTAACATTAGCTACTACCCAGAAATAATTTAAAGGTGGAGCATCCATGAAGGGAATAATGGTAACTCTGCTGACGTTTTTGATGACAGGGATCGTCGTCGGTCAGCAAGATAGTTCATTCAGCGGTCAATTCGGACCGCGTAACGAGACCCCACAACAAACTGAGTTGGGTGCAACTGGTAATCGTGCGCCTGGGGGTTCGCCACAAACAAATCCATTCGCTGCAAAAGCAAACACGAGTTCGCAAATCGATCCGAACTTCGTTCGCCCGATGGAGGTTCCCGTTTCGCCTGATTTACTCAACGCTCTCAAAGCTGGAAAAGAGTTGCAGGCCCCTATCAGCGCTAGTGACCCGATATCCGGTGTCACCCGCGGTCCAGAATATGTTAGTGGAATATCGCTAACCACTTCCGAAAACGAAGATAAACAATTGCAGAGACACCGCGTTTGGGCGCAACCACAGCGGCGCGGAAGTGACAAGGAAGCTTTGGTTGTGAAACTTTCCAGCAATGATCTACTTGCGCTGGAAAACAGAAGGCTTAGTTTGGATATTCCCGAATCGGAGCGAGGCCGGTACTCCAAAGTTTACTTTTCTTATGACAATCCCGCGGCAGCAGCGAGCCCAACACCCGACAATCGAGGCGCGTTTGGCGGTTCCGTCGCAGGTAACAATCGTTCAACTAATTTCAATTCACGTCCTACTGATTTTAGTTCACGTCCTACTGATTTTAATTCACGCCAAACTACGTTTAATGATGGCTCGCAAACTGAACGACCTAGTCCGTTGGTTCAAAACCCAGGTCCGGTTGAACCAGGCGAAGTTGATTTCATGGGGCCGTTTTTGCCTGAGGCGGAAATTGCCAGAAATCGAGCGCAAAAGACTTGGGATCCTCCGCAGCGCCAAAACGTGCAAAACACGCCCCAGTGGGATCGTTTTGCAAATCAAGGCAATCAAACCAACCCAGCGGTTGATCCGCTCAGAAACCAATCAGGATTGGGAGGATATGATTACGATGCGGCACGGGAGCGTTCTCGTAAAGAATTAGCCGCCAAAAAGGAACAAGAACGAAGAGATGAGCAAAACGCGAGAGAACAAGAGCAACAAGCTTTCTTGGCCCAAGGACGAGAAAACCAGCGAATACTGGAAAGGCGACGGCAAGAAGAACTTGACGCTGCTCAAAAGAGATTGGCAACGTTGCAATACCGTCAGCCCAGACAAAATGAGCGGCAGGAATCTAGCCAGTGGCCAAGCCGAAATCAACGCTCAGACAATTCCGCCCAAATTAACAGCCAGCCAACGGGTAGATTGACTTACGACGAGCAAATGACACTGTGGAATGCGGAAAACCTACGGCGTGAAAAAGAAGCCAATGAGCGAGCCATGGCAAAAGAAATTGCAGATAGGGATGATGAAATTGCTTACTTGCGTTATCAAAACAGCCTGCGAACTCAGCCAGTAAACAATGTTAACCAAGGCCGCTCCGAAATTACGCCACCATCGGGATACGCTTGGCAAGGTTCTGGTCAGAGAAACAATCCAATGCAGCAAACTTTCAATGGCTATGCTGATAATGGACAGCACAGACGGGCGACTGGACGAATCGCTGGGACCGTTGTTGGGCCAGTCGTTGAACAACAGCAACCACCACGAAACCGGTTGGCGTCACTTGATACCGATGGAATTGCCGAAAGAGATATTGTTCTGGGCAAGGGAAACGAGAAATTGACAACTTCAATTGCCGGTCCCAATGGGATACCCACCAATTCTGAATTCAGTGATGACCAAGGTAACAACGCGACTCAAGTTGATGAGAATAAAAGTGCACGACTGATTTATTTTTTGCTACTTTGTTCGCTAGGCTTGAATGTGTATCTCGCATTAATTTCACGTAGTTTTTACGTGCGATACAGCGAATTGGCAGATGAGTTACGTGAGACGTTTACTGCAACCAGCTAGTAATCCAATGGAATATGTTTTTGATTGATTCAAATGATTTGAATAAACTTGCGTGCTGGCAAAAGAAATAGCTAAACATCTATTTACGTAAATCCGAATCGACGACACAATACTGAGCCCAAGACAATATATATCAGCTTGATCGGCAAGTTTCAGCGAATGGATTGCTGGTTCTTGATCAAGTTAACCTCACGACGGCAAGGAGTGCTGAAAGTGAAAAATAAGCGATGGATCGCGGCGTTTTTTGTTTGCTTAACAATTACAACTTTTGCAAACATTTCGACAACGATGGCCCAAACCAAAGTCGCAATCGTCGACATTGGATTGATCTTTAAAAGCCATCCTCAATTCGCACAGTCATTGGCTGGCCTCAAACAGGAAGCAGACCAATTCAAGTCTGTTTCGCTTGAGCAGCAAAAAGCACTGATGGCCAAAGCCGAAGTGCTAAAGAGCTATCAGCCAAGTTCAGCCGAATTCAAAGCGGCTGAAACAAAGCTTGCCCAGGAATCGGCGGCCATGGAAGTTGATCAGCGCGACAAAATGCGGTTGCTGATGCAAAAAGAAGCTCAATTGCACTTCAACACTTATGCACAAGTCAATGAGTTGATTTCAAAGTACTGCGAAGCCAGCGGTATTCAATTGGTGTTGCGATACAACAGCGCAAAAATGGACCCCAAAAGTCCAGCTTCTGTCATGCAGCGAGTCAACGGTAGCGTCGTATACCACAACCAGCAAAACGACATTACTGCCGAGCTAATTGCACGAATTGGTCAAATGGGCGGAACCGCAAACGCAGGAGCGGCAACTCGCCGCTAGTCAACCATTCGATCGTCGTCATTTGCGGCGATTGAAACGACATGTTGGTTTTGAATTTCCACTACCAGCCAAAGAAACCTGATCAACAAAACCAGATCTAAACCTGACAATCAAAACGACTTCGAAAGCAAAACCTTGGACCGTCTCCTTCGCCAACAAACCACGATCGCCCAACCCGTTTCCGTCACAGGATTCGGTTTTTGGAGTGGTCGCGATGTCAAGTTGACGTTTTGCCCGGCCAAGCCTGACTCAGGAGTCGTGTTTGTTCGAGTTGATCTACCCGGACAACCAAGAATTCCAGCTGTGGTTCAAAACCGGGTCAACGGCCCGCGGCGAACAACACTCGTTGCCAATGGTTGTCCTGTTGAAATGGTGGAACACGTTTTGTCAGCATTGGCCGGACTTCAAATCGACAACTGCGAGGTTCACGTTGACCGGGCAGAAATGCCAGGCTGCGACGGATCAAGTTTGGCGTTTGTGGAAGCCCTTGGGCAAACCACCATCGTGCCGCTCAATGCAAAACGCAGGGTGACACGAGTTGAATCAACCATTCGTGTAGGCGATGAACACGCGTGGATTCAAGCCGAACCCTCATTTGATGATTCGCTTGAGCTAACGTATCACTTGCACTACGACTGCCCAGCGATCGGCGCTCAGTCTTACTCGACCATCGTCAATCCAAAAAATTACATTGAGGACGTTGCTTCGGCACGAACGTTTGTTTTGGAAGCCGAGGCCAAGGCGCTAAAGCAACAAGGGCTTGGTCAGCGAGTCAGCTACCAGGACGTGGTTGTGTTTGACGACAACGGACCAGTCGAGACGAAAGTTCGTTTTGAAGACGAATGTGCTCGTCACAAAATATTAGACATGATTGGTGATTTTTCACTTTCAGGAAGAGACCTAATCGGAAAATTCACCGCATCCAGAAGCGGGCACCGTTTAAATTCTCAAATGGTTTTTGCCTTGCTTCAACAGATCGTAAAAGTACCCATCAACCCTTCCCGCATGTCAGCCTGAAACGAAAAAGCCGTGGACATACTTAACATTCAAGAAGGTACGCAGTCGGATTCTAACGAACCGCCGAAAATCTCAAAACTTGCCTGCGTTGACCCTCAGGCGGAGATTGCAAACGGAGTTGAAATTGGTCCGTTCTGCGTGATTGGCCCCAGTGCAAAAATTGGTGCACGAACTAAATTGCATAATAACGTGACCATTCTCGGTGACGTAACGTTGGGCGAAGACAATGTGATCTCGCCAGGTGCTGTGCTTGGTGGTGCGCCACAGGATCTCAGCTACCGAGGCACAATGACCAAAGTCGTGATTGGCGATCGTAACGTGATTCGCGAATGCGTCACGGTCAATCGTGCGACAGAAAAAGAAGACGGTTACACCCGTGTGGGTAGCGATTGCTACTTTATGGGCAATGTTCATATCGCTCACGACTGTCGAATCGGAGATCGGGTCATCATCGGTCACGGTTCCATGTTGGGCGGACACGTTCATGTCGACCATCATGCTACGCTTTCTGGCTCCGTGGCGGTAACGCATTATGGTGCAATCGGTTGTTACACTTTTGTTGGGGCTGCCAGTCGCGTGTTGCAGGACATTGCTCCATACATGCTGGCCGACGGCAGTCCGGCTCGTGCTCGTTGTATCAATATCGTCGCGTTGAAGCGGAACGATTTTGATTCCAATGTGATTGACGCAATCAATGAAGCCTATCGTTTGATGTATCGTGCCCGCGTTGGGTTAGGCAACTGTGAAGAGATTCTTGAATCCAAGGGCATGTTGATCCCTGAAATTCGTCATTTCCTCGACCGCATCTCCGTTTCCCAAGCCGGACGACACGGACGAGGCCGCGACGTAAGGAGAAAAGCGGCGTGACAAAGTTACGAGTAGCTGTCGTAGGTGCTGGTCACCTTGGAAGAATTCATGCACGGCTTTTGAATTCCCAAGACGATGTTGAAGTGTTTGCCATTGCAGACCCTAGTCCCGCTGCTCAGCAAAATATTCTGGACGAAATTGATACACGTGCAGTCAGCGACTATCGAAAACTGATTGGCCAAATCGACGCTGCCGTTGTCGCAACGCCAACGCGAACTCATTTCGACGTCGCCAGTGAGTTGCTTAAAAATAAAATCCACACCCTGATCGAAAAACCGTTAACTGATTCGGTGTCCGATGCTCAGGAACTGGTTGAACTCGCTGACGAAACTGGCTCAGTGATTTCTGTTGGCCATGTTGAACGATTCAACCCTGCCATCAAGTCGGCGCTGGAGCTTGTTGGAACGCCAAAGTTTATTCAGGCTTCGCGGATGAGCGGATACACTTTTCGCTCGACCGACATCGGCGTTGTGCATGATCTTATGATCCACGACATTGATTTGATTAACTCGATTTTCGCCGGCGAAGTTATCGATACGCAAGCCGTTGGGATGTCGATGTTTGGCCACAACGAAGATATGTCACAAGCCCGAATTCAATTCAGTTGCGGTGGCGTAGCAAATTTGACGGCGTCACGGTGTAGTTTCAAAAACGAACGCTCATTCCAGGTATTTGGCACCCAAGGGTACGCTTCGGTTGATCTGGCCGAAAGTCGCGTAACATTTGTCAAAGTGCCGGATTGGGTACGCAATCGGCAATACGACGTTTTGGATACAACGCCTGAACAGCAGGCTTTTATTCGTGAGCAACTTTTCACCAAAGTGCTGCCGAAGTCAGAAATTGAAGTTCCTAAAACCAATGCGATTCTGGCTGAACAAAAAGACTGGCTTAACGCGATTCGAACTGGCGAGTCGCCGCGTGTCACTGCGACAGCGGGCTTGCAGGCGGTGGAAATTGCACAGCAAGTACTAGATTCAGTTGGCACTCATCAATGGGAATCTACTGAGCCACAAACGGCTGAGACGACAGGTCCATTGAGCATCTTGCCTAATTCCTGGCCTGCACAAAATACAGATGCTGCGAGCACCGTTCGCAAGGCAGCATAGCGACTGCTTTTGGGATTAACCACAGAGGCAAATTTCAACGCACTCTACAACAGCTGCTCAACATGAGAATAGCCAAAAGCATCATTCTTACAGTTGTTTTTTTTCTGGGTTTTATCTGGTGGCAATCGTTTGATACAAAAAGAAAAAGTGACGACTCGATTGAGAGAGCAGTTGCCGTCATAGAGAATCTCCCGGAATACAACCAAAACAAAGTCTTCTTTGATTCCAAGCTTGCGGAATTTCACGAGCGCGCTTTCAGGTTGGCCCTCAAAAGAGAGCGGCTCAAATCCTCGTTCAACGAATCCATTTATCGCACCGTGTTGCTGAAGCAGTTCATGAATGAAGCCGAAACGGCAGGCAACGCTGAGGTTGTCGAGGCGATCCAGCGCGAGCTGAAAAAATAGGTGGTGAGTACCACGACTCTCGTTTTTTGAGTGTCCAAGCTACCCAAACCTAAAGTGGATGTGCGCGCCAATGCCATCGGAGTGAGCACGGAGGTACGGACGGTAGCTACAAAGAAATCCCCGTTTTCTCTGTGATCCTCAGTGTCTTCTGTGGTTAACTTTCGATGTTTCTGATGACTTCACCGCACAGTCTTATTCTGCCGGCTTACTCCAGTCTCGAAACTATTTACGCGAGATCGCGATCTTCAAATAGGACCAATGCCAACAACATCGCCATTGATCCGTAGAGTGCCGTATAGATCACAGCCCATACGAGATAAGGAGCTGGAACGAGCGTATTCTGGTTGATCGCCGCTTGGACGTCGAAGTGATTTAGCACCGGGAATACAATGGCAATCAATTGGCCAAATACGACCACCGGTTCAAACGCAGCGAATGATGACTGGACCAGCAAAGGTGTCAGGTGGCCCAAAACGTATATTGAAAAACAAATCAGGAAGTTGCCAAGAATACCCATCCGGGTTGAAATCGCGACGCTAATTGCCACGAATATCAGAACCTCCAAGAAGCATAAAAAGACTCCGGGGATGACATGGATGGCTTCGGTGAAACATTCTTCCCATTCGCAGAGCCCTTTTGAGGCTTCCTGATAGTCGTAGATTGGTTTGTAGGCGACCCAACTGACGAACCAAAGTCCAAGAACGATAAACAACACGCCGATGGCCAACGAAATTCCAGAAAACTTGCCCAGGATGAACTGTCGGCGACCAACCGGTTTTGACAAAACGGTAAGTGCGGTTCGGCCTTCAATTTCTTCGGCCACTGATTTACTGGCAGCCCAAATTGCCAGGAAGATTGCAAGTACGCGAATCAGGGTCAGGCCCGAATCCTTGTACATTTTGATGTCTTCGCCAAACGTGTTGTAGGGAATATAGATTGAGCCAACGATGAAGACACCACCGATGATCATGACCAGCATGAACAGCGGTTGACTGATCTCCGTCTTAAATGTTGAATGCGCGATCGCGAAAATTTTCGGACACATCGTCGCGAGTATCATGTAGAACAGATAGATCCCGACCACGGCGAGTGCGATCATGGGAACGATCCAGACCTCTTTGTAGATTGGAGCGAGTTCCCAGGTCAGTTTAACGGTGGACGTATCATTACCAACGTTCTTGATGTAAAGGTTATCGATTTGCTCAAGCGGAATTTTTCCTCGGCCGTCCGTTCTTTGACGATAGACCAACGGCTCATCGCGAACAGGAACTTCAAATGTAAAAATCGGGTTCGAGTTGGCGGTAAACGGCTGAGTCGCCATTTCCAATCGTTGGTCGTTGTTAAATTCAAGCCACTGTAGCTCTTGGCCGTTAAAATTGACCGGCACAAGGTCGCCTTCATGGTTTCGTGGACTGACCGGGATTTCGATTTCGGATGTGAATCGCCCGGTGTACGGAATCCGGCCCAGCGAGTCGACAAACTGTAACGGCTCGTCAACGAATTTAACGACTCCAAATCCATTGAATTGAGCCAGCACAAATCCGAGGATCGCGAACACGGACATCGCGATACAAACTCGATTGACCCACCCAAGAAATCCTTCGCGAAACATTCCCCAAGTCTCGCCGACCATCCGGCGCGAAATGAGACTCCAGACTCCAAAACCCATCAGTAAACAAAACGGAGCGATGAAGCAAAGTGTGAATATGAAATCAGAATTGAAAATTACGTCGCCAACACGCCAATAGCAATATCCGACAAATAAACCGATGTAAGCAACACTTGTCAGAATTCCCAGGATGAATCTGGAAACCGGGTTCTCCGTGGCTGCGTTGAGACCAGGGATTCGTTGGCAAACAAGGATCTTGATCAGCATCAAAATGACGAGCAAAAATCCAACTGCGACGCCAAATGAAATTAGCCAAACGGGAGTAAGCCAGTTGGTGACCTTGATATTTTGAGCGAGCAAGAAGTGAACAGATGACATGCTGGGATTGTCTTATTCGATTGCGTTTGTGGTGGATAATTAGATAGGCAATTGTGGCTGAGGATTCGATTGGCCAATCCAGTAGCCTTTCCTCAGGCTTGGAAAACCAAATTGTGGTCAGTCGCGAAAGTGATCCTGACGACGGAAATCTCCAGCTATCAATTACGGCTATTATGCTCGCAATGTTCATATTCTTCAAAGGGACGGGCATATCTTTCGCACGAATATCTCGTACGAAGTCATCGAATCACGTCAAAGCTTGAGAATTCGCCCGTTGCTTGAGATTGGGTGATATGGGTTTCGCGCACGTTTCCATACGTTGATTCAGAAACAGCGAGAATAAACTGCTCAATCTCACCGGATTCGCCCTCCACCACCATTTTGACTCGGCCATCGGGGAGGTTTTGCACAGTCCCAAATACTTCGAAAGATCGGGAGGTCATTTTGGCGGTATGGCGAAAGCCAACGCCTTGGACTCGCCCTGTAAAGTAGATTTCTTGTCGTTGGTTGGCCATTTTCAAGAATCAGGCTGATCAGCAAAGTATGTACCGCTCAGATGAGCTGGGGTTTATTGCCTCAGTGTAGCAGCTGCGTCAGTGCAAAAATGACCCGATTATCGAAAGATCGTATCGACAGAGTCTGCACTTGGTGTTTCGGCAGTGCGAAATCCTTGGTTGAATCCTGAGAATGGATCTTTGAAAGACGGCGTCGACGTGGGTGAATTTGGAACGCTCGGAGAAGGCAAAATGTTCTTTACATATTCTTGCCAAGCTACAACGTCTTTTCCGTATTGCTCACCCGTTACGACTTGAAGCGATTCTGCGGCACGAAGTTGCAGCGCCGGGTCTGGATCATCCAACGCCATTGAAATTGCCTTGACGGCGTCTTGGCCAGAAAAATTACCAAGTGCTCGGGTGGCGGCAAGGCGAACATCGACGCTTGAGTCGCTTCCGATAAGTTCTTGTAAGTGTGGGATGGCAGTCTCGGCCGGCATGGCTTGCCAGGATTTAATTGCTGCGATTCTCAAGTCTGAATTGTGATCGAAAGACGCATCGGTCAGCCCTTGGATTGCTGCCGGGCAATTCAGAGTTCCAAGAAGTTTTACTGCGTGAAGTCTAAGTAGCAAAACTGGATCGGAATGAAGTGTTTCAGTCAGTTGTTTGGCGACCTTTTGTTGGTCTTCCACAGGCGCGTTTTGGACCGAAGTAGCCAACTCGGTCATCTTGTGTTTTCGCGCGAATAGAGTGTCGGCGATTCGCTCTTCTTCTGCCCATTGATTCCGAGCCCACGGCGAATACTTGCCTGTCCTCCAAAGTGGCCCTTCGGCGCATCCCGAAGCCAATGTTGTTGCGGTCAAAATCGCAAAGGTGAGAATACGAAATTGAATTTTGGATTGCATTTGGAATTCCCAATTCTGGCACAGAAAGCGATGGGAACTTTAGCAAACCGTTTTATGGCGAGACAGGTCAGCTTGATGGTTGTTGGTTGGTTGAAGTTGTTTGCTTGCTCGAATGCTAGCGAGAT
>CAYZGP010000026.1:5446-11404 GCA_964478065.1 uncultured Pirellulaceae bacterium | reverse complement strand
GCTTGATGGTTGTTGGTTGGTTGAAGTTGTTTGCTTGCTCGAATGCTAGCGAGATGGATTACGTCGTGAGCCGTTTGGCCTGAGGGCATTCGGAAGTGTGGCTATCGCCAAAACGGCTCAATTCATCTGTCAACGAAAAAAGGCGTCTCCGGAGGATCGGAGACGCCTAATTTGACGGTCAGTTCGCAAGCGAACTAACTATGCCACTGGAGGCTGATCATGTTCAGTCTGATGTGGTCGGTTTTCCAAGTGCTTTGGTGCACTAACGGGAACTTTGCGTCCTTTTTGGTCTTCGTCGTAGTACTTGCCGCCGGCACCATAGCCATAGCCGTAACCGTAGCCATACCCGTTGTACGAGTAACCCGCTCGGTAAGCACCGTAGGTGTACTGGCTGCCGTAGCCTGACTGGGCACCAACACCGTTGACGACCAATCCGATGCAGCTTGCACCCAAGTTGGAGATCATGTCGGTCGCACGTTCGGCACTCACGCGAACGTTTTTCTTGATACGCAAGCAAAGAATCACACCGTCAACACGTGCCGCGATAGGACACGGATCAGTGACTGCCAGCAGTGGCGGAGTGTCGATGATCACAAAGTCGAATTCGGCTCGCATCTCTTCGATCAATTGCTTGACCTGAGGTGAAGAGCTAAGCTCCGCAGGATTTTGCGGTTTTGCACCACATGGCATCACGGTCAAGCCTGGAATTTCTTCGCACTCGAACATGACTTTTCGCCATTCGTCTTCACCACTCAAAACAGTTGCGAAACCGACTTTGGAGCTGATCCCAAAAGTGGCATGCTGGCGAGGTCGACGCATATCAGCGTCAACGAGCAAAACGCTCTTGCCAGATTGGGCAATCGAAACGGCAAGGTTAGAAGCCAAAGTCGATTTACCATCACCTGGTGTCGGGCTGGTAACTTGAATCACTGAGTGCTGCTTACCTTGGGTGTTGAAGTATAACGCTGTTCGAACCGCGCGGAACGCTTCGGAGACTTGCGACTTCGGCCTGTGGTAAGTACAGACGATTGGCTCGATCAAAGAGTTTTCGACCAAGTATCGTTTGCTTTGACCAATCACAGGAACGTGTCCGATCAACGGAACATTTAGCTGTTTCATGATCTCATCAGGATTATGGAACGTCTTATCAGCCAATTCGACCAGGCAGCCCAATCCAAAACCAGCGACTGAACCTAGTAGTCCGCCGAGACCTAGGATGACCGGAAGGATGGGCCAGACGTCTGTTCCGTAAGTCGCAGGCATTAGAACCTGGAAGCGGAAACCTTCATGTCGGCTTCGTCCTTCGCCTTCGCCAGATCCGATTTCAACCAGCTTTTTCTTGGCGGCTTGGAGGAACTCGTCGTGCTTCCTTTTGCGTTCCTGGATACTTTCGACTTTACGTTTTACTAATTCAATTTCCTGAGCTTTGCTCGAGTTCATCTGGAGGTCACGTTGGTTAATGGTCAGGTTTTCCTGAAGATCATTAACTCTCTCTTCAAGCGCCGAAACGTGCCACTGAAGCATTTGATAGGGAGTCGGGCCATCGGTGACTTCTTCGGTTTGCGTGGCTTGTGACTCTGCCAGCAGTACTCTTGCTTCTGCAATTTGGGTTTCTAAGGCTTTCATTCTTTTGTGACCAGGACCAATTGAAACCGCAAGTTCTGTTCTTGTTCTTTCAAGTTCACGCAAGTCACGGACGAGTGATTCATTTTGCCGATCAGCTTTAGTTTCTTTTTTGGCTGGTGCTTTAAGTGTCCCACCATTGATCAAAGTCCATACTCGTTTATTGATCGTATCTCCACCGATTGTCAAAGCTTCTCTTGAACGCTCAAGATCAGACGAAAGGAATTTGAGTTCTCGACGGTCTTCATCAATAATTTCTACCAGATCCACCATTTTTTGGTGGTGAAGTGTTAGCTTGCCTTGTGCAACATAAGTAATATTGTGTTTATCCAAGACTGCGTTTAGCTCTTCTTCAATCTCTTTGGAAGTCGCATCGAATCCTTCGTGTACCGTCTTGAACAACGTTTCGATTTGTTTGGTGTCGTCGTTGTAGTGTTCCATCAAGTCGTCTTCATACGTCTTGATCAAGTTATTCAGGATCAGCTGAGCGTCTGCTGGCTCTGGTCCATAAAACACTAGGTCATAAAGAATTTGTTCTTCTTTGTTTTGCGTTACTTCCAAATTCCGACGGACTTCAGGAATGATTTTGTCGGTTGCCAAATTTTCGAACGACGCAAGTGTCATCAGGTCATTCTTGCTCAAACACCTTTTGACAATGTTGAATTCGCCAATCAATTGATCGTGGCGGATGTTTAGATCCGACGCCGTAGGCATGATTTGGTTATTGTGAGAAGACATTGAGAAGAGAAACGGATCTTTGGGTTCGATCCGGACCTTCGCTTCTGACTTATAAATTGTGTCGCACTGCGCGTGGTACAAACCACCAAGCAGCATGCCGGTGAGTAGGCCAAGAAATACCAACCATTTTCGGCGGTTTAGCACACCCCAGAAATCGAAACCGGCTTCTTCTGGTGGTTGTTGACCAGAGTTTGAAAGTAAAAACGGTTGTCCGCCGTTTTGTGCTTGCGGGTGCATGTCCACGGTAATCCTCCGATGTGGCGACGAGGGTGAACTCGGCCCTGATTCAACAGATTTGGGTCTTAGATCAGGCGACGAGTTTCCAAATCTTCTTGTGATTTAGAACTTCATGTAGATTCCGCGATAGCTTTTCCAGTGGCACCGCGCAGTATCTAACTATAACAACTACTTCGACAACCTCAAACAACTTTGTTTTGTTGCGATTGGAATTTTCCTAATAGTTTAACGTATTTTTTGGAGTATTTGTGCGTTTGTTAAGCAATCAAAGCTTGCATGCGATAAACCGTAAGGGTCAGGCAAAAGATCAGGAAACGCGGTGGGTTTGGATTTTCCGCCATTAATTTTGCGGCATTGCTTGGTTCGGCAAAATTCTCTGATTACTTGGATGGCGAAGATTAGCCAATAGTTCCCTTTTATTCGCCATTGGGGGTTTGGGATTTCCACAACCAGTTAACTAGCTGGACATTACCTTCGATTCGCTACTCGAAACGAAGGATTAAGCTTGCTACATTTTGGGCATGTCAAAAACCCCGATGATGCGCCAGTACGACGAAGCCAAAAAAGCCTGTGGCGATGCGTTGTTATTTTTTCGAATGGGCGACTTTTATGAGCTCTTCCATGAAGACGCCAAAGTCGCTGCTAAAGTGCTCGGTCTAACGCTGACCAGCCGTGACAAATCCAACGCCGTTCCAATGGCAGGTTTCCCCTACCACCAGCTGGATTCGTATCTCGGCAAGTTAATCAAACAGGGTTTTCGTGTTGCCGTTTGCGATCAAGTCGAAGATCCCAAGGCAGCCAAAGGGCTAGTCAAACGAGAAGTCAAACAGATCGTCTCGCCGGGGACGGTAACCGATCAAGCGTTGTTGGATCCTGTTCTCAGTAATTACCTCGTCGCCGTTTTGCCCGAGCGGGAGTCCAAGAAAAAGAAGCAGTCAAAATCAAAAGCAGCCAACACAAATCCAGCCAAATCAAATCCATTTGGAAAACGATACGGTATCGCTTGGGCAGAAATTTCGACCGGTCGTTTTTATGTAACCTCCGTTTTTCAAAAACAGTTGAATGACTTGCTCGCAAGGCTACAGGCCAGCGAGATTCTTGTGCCCGATTATTTTGCCGATGAAGCCAAAGAAGCTTTCCCATCAACGATGGTCACTCGCCGTCCCGATTGGTGTTTTGGAACGCAAACTTCCCAAGAGTTGCTGCTTAAGCAATTCCGCGTCGCATCGCTTGACGGTTTTGGGTTGACCGAATTTGGCGAAGTCGCGATTGGTGCTGCCGGAGCCGTTCTCGATTACTTGAACGAAACGCAGAAGGCGTCGCTTGAGCATTTTGATCGAATCCAGCCGTTTCGCCAAAGCAATTTTGTCGAGATCGATTCGGCGACTTGGCGGAGTCTTGAGATCAGTCAGACAATTCGCACGGGCGAACGCGAAGGCTCTCTGTTTGGCGTGATCGATCGCAGCAAGACGCCAATGGGCAGCCGGTTGTTGGGTGAGTGGATGACCAATCCATTGACTGAGATCGATGAAGTCAACATGCGACATGATGCTGTTGAGGAATTGACCAAGCAACAATCGCTGCGCAACGATTTGCGAGAGTATCTAAAAGGCGTTTTCGATTTACAGCGTTTGCTGTCTCGAGTCGCATCTGGCCGAGCGACCCCGCGCGATTTGAGTTGCATTTCCAAAACGCTGGCTGCGGTTCCGGCTCTTAAGGCCAAACTCGCCGGGCGAAAAAGTCGCTGGTTGCAACAGCTAGAAGCCGACCTCGATTTGTGTGCCGATCTGCGAGCCGAGTTGGAGCGTGCCCTCGTCGACCCCTGCCCTGCCCAAGCACGTGATGGCGGATTCATCCAAGAAGGTTTCGACAAGAAATTGGACGAGCTCCGAAAACTTGCGGCTGGTGGCAAGCAATGGATTGCGGAGTACCAACAATCAATCTGCGAAAAAACCGGAATCCCGAGTTTGAAAGTCGGATTCAACAAAGTGTTTGGTTACTATCTCGAAGTCACCGCAAGGCATCGCGACAAAGTCCCGTCCGATTTCATTCGCAAGCAGACTTTGAAAAACGCTGAGCGATACATCACCCCGGAGCTCAAAGAATACGAAGAGAAAGTTCTCTCTGCCGATACGCAAGCCAGCGAATTGGAAATGAGTTTGTTTGACGGACTGCGCGAGTTGGTGCGTGCCCAAACGTCGCGGTTAAAATCCAACGCCGAGATCATCGCGACGCTTGATGCGATCGGTGGATTGGCTCAGTTGGCTGTCGAGCAAAACTACTGCCGTCCAAAAATGGTCGAAGAAAGTAGTTCCAATATCGTCGAAGGTCGGCATCCGGTTTTGGATATTCTGCAGCCTCTTGGTGCGTTTGTTCCCAACGATACCAACATTGACGAAGAGATCGGGTTTCTCCATTTGATTACTGGTCCCAACATGGCTGGTAAAAGTACCTACATCCGCCAAGTCGCATTGATCAGTTTGTTGGCCCAGATCGGAAGCTTCGTTCCGGCAAAGCAAGCCACGCTGGGAATGGTTGACAAGATTTTTGCACGCGTTGGTGCAAGCGATGAATTGTCGCGCGGCCAAAGTACATTCATGGTCGAGATGACTGAGACGGCTCGCATTTTAAACACAGCCACATCTCGCAGTCTTGTGATCCTCGACGAAATTGGCCGCGGCACAAGTACCTATGATGGCGTGTCGTTGGCTTGGGCAATTGTTGAATTCATCCATGACCAAATCGGTTGTCGCACTTTGTTTGCAACTCACTATCACGAGTTGACGGAGTTGGAAAGAGATTTTAAAGGCGTTTGCAATTTCAATGTTGCGGTTCGCGAATGGGATGAGAAGATTGTCTTCCTTCACAAGATCGTGGCAGGAAGCGCTGACAAGAGCTACGGAATTCATGTTGCTCGTTTGGCAGGTGTGCCACAGTGGGTCAATCAACGTGCCGAGAAGATCCTGGAAAAACTTGAGGCCAGCGGCGATGTCGAAAGCAATAAAGAAGCGATTGCGCAAACGGGAGCCGAACGACGACGTGCATCAGGCGAAATGCAGTTAACGCTCTTCGGTTCACCAACCCATCCGCTTGTGGACAAAATCAAGGCGCTTGATGCGAACAAGATCACGCCGATCGGTGCTTTGCAGATCTTGCACGATTGGCAAAACGAATTGGCCGACGAAGCAGGCGATGAAGCAATGGACGAAGCAAGCGACGGAGATCGACCAGCCGTTGAGGAAGTTGCCGATCAAAGCGTTCCTGCCAAACCGTAGAACGGATTCATTCCGTATTTCGTTAGCTCAAACAACATCTGAGAATTTCAATTCGACGGCATTCTGCAGTTTTCTTGGGTTCGCG
>CAYZGP010000026.1:0-5346 GCA_964478065.1 uncultured Pirellulaceae bacterium | reverse complement strand
AACAACATCTGAGAATTTCAATTCGACGGCATTCTGCAGTTTTCTTGGGTTCGCGCCGTATTCAACAAAACCAAATAAACTCCGGTTTTTGCTTCTCGTAACCGCCTAAACGGAATGAACTCCGTTGAACAAATTTGATTTCTCGCAAAATCGTTGGGAAGCTGTAATTGCTACGGTGTCCCATACGTAAAGCAATCGCACTTTCAAAATGAGATTGAAAGAATCAATTTGAAACCAGGTGAGTCAAAGCCAATCGAGCCCAAGCAGATCGCGAGATTACTCGACGAGAACGCCCGCTCTCTCGCGCTTTACGCTTCCCAATGGACCCGATCTCCTGACGACTGCGTGCAAGAAGCTTTTGTTGAACTGGCAGGCCAAAAAGTTTGCCCAGACAACCCGGTGGCTTGGTTGTTTCGTGTTGTTCGCAATCGAGCGCTCAATGAGCTTCGTTCGCGACAACGGCGAAGTAAACGAGAGCAATCCGCCGCTCGAACGGACACGCAACTTAATGATCCGGCAGCCAAATTTATTTTGGAAGACGAACAGCGGGAATTGATGAGCGTGCTGAAAACAATGGCTAAGGATGATCGCGAACTGATCGTGCTCAGAATTTGGAGTGGCCTGACATGGGAAGAGATCGCGAAACTGACGGCGACTTCTTCCAGTTCGGCGCAGCGGCGTTACGTGGCTGCACTAGAAAAAATGAAACTTCGATTGGAGTCAAAATGTCTGACGAAACCAGAATGAACAACGCATCTGATTTGCCAGATGATTTGCCAACCGACTTGCAGGCGCTGGAGAGTTCACTTGCAGGGATGACGTTACCAAAATCGAAATTGGATCGTGACGAATTGATGTACCAGTCAGGGTGGGCGGCTGCGATGGCAGAACTGGATTCAAGAAGTGAGACCGAAAACAAGTTGGCGGTCGCAAGAAATTCAACAGCCTTGAGTTGGGCTTGGCCCGTTGCAACGGTTGTCGCAACTGCGGCGTCGGTTTTGTTTGGCGGTTTGCTGCTTTGGCAATCGTTCAGTGGGACTGGTCCCAGCTTTGCCCAGAGCGATGATGAGAATCCGAGTTCAGTTGCTGCGGTGAACGAACTTCCGGTGTCGGTAGCGGCTGATTTGAAAGAAAGCCCGCTCGCAAGTGATTCAAACTTGAATCGCGACCAAAACAACTTTCTTGCACCAGGCAAATTTCTCGCTCAAAACAACTTGCTCGAAACGTTGATGGCGTTGCCAAGCAATCGAAAGCTCGCAGCCGGATTCGTGCTGTTCGAGGGGCCAAGTGACTTCCCAGCCCAACTTCCTGATGATGACGTTGAGGTCCCGGATTCGAATTCAACCGTCAGCCCAATTCCGCCGACGAAAACACGTTTTGAAATGATGAAAAAGCTTTTGACGCCAGCAACTCAAACTCGTTCTTCTTATCTCTAACTCAACCTTGTTCACGTCGAGTCATTGCGTGCCAGTCTCACTCGACGTCCATATTGGTCAACATTTTATTGAAACTTGGAATTTACATGATTTATCGAAAACTACTGAAGCGTCAGTTGACGGTTCTAAATTGCCTGAGTTTGATCGGAGTCTTGGTCGCGACGTCTTTTTGTGCGATCAGTCGTGGAGATGTCGTTGGAACTACTGGTGAAAACGGTGATGGAAAAAGGGTTGTCACATTCAAGATGACGATCACACCAGCCGCCCAGCCGGTCCCTGCTTTCAAGCACCGATTGACCGTCCGCGAAATCGATCAGATTCCAGGCAATGCAATTACACATTATTTGCGATCGTTGGGAGAGAATGGACTTGATAACCCGACGAAGCACATCGAAAAAACATATGGAATCGAGGTATATAGCTGGTCAAGCACCGAGACGGCGACCAAAGACGTCCCGCTTGAGAAACTTCGCGATGCCTGTGCGTATTTTGATGGATATGTTAATCATCATTTGAAACGTGCGACGCTTTGTCGTGATTGCGAATGGGGGCTGGCTGAGGAAACACTTCGCGGTCCTGATACGCTTGGTTTTCTACTTCCAAGTATCCAGCAAACACGCTCGATGGCTCGAGTCCTGGAGCTGCGAAATCGTTTGGCTGTTATGGACGGGCGTTACGACGATTCGGTCGAACATTTGCGAATGACTTATCAGTTAGGCCAGAACGTTTCAGAATTGAAGTTCCTTGTAGCGAAGTTGATTGGCATTGCCGAAGTTAGTATGGCAAATCAAGGTATGACACATTTGATCGCGGCCGACGGCTCTCCCAACATGTATTGGGCGCTGGCAGAACTTCCACAGCCAATCATCAATATTCGAGATTCCGTACGCCTAGAAGCTAGCCTTGGCTCGCGCTACTTTCCCGCATTGATGGATGTCGAAACGGCTCAGCATTCCCCCGCTCAGTGGAATGAAAAGCTCACACAACTTTTTGAGTCTATGCAGGACGTTTACGGATTGACTGGACAGCGTTCAAAAACGGGTGGTGTGCCGGGAAGCTTGCTCACCATCGGCGCTGGGTTGGCTGCTTATACCCCAGCCAAAAAACGTCTGGTAAAAGGCGGAATGGATCCTGCGAAGATCGAAAAAATGGCAGTTGCCCATGTCATTTTGTTGGATGCCGCTCGCGACTATCAGCGGCATGCCGATTCAATGGAAGCCAGTTTTTATCTGCCGTATAGCAAAAGTAAGTCGCATGTAGATCGTTGGGAAAAGACCATGCGTACGGAATATTCGCCGACACGGTTAGGGGCATTGCTCGCCAATCTACTGCTTCCCGCAGTGACTCAAGTTCGCAATGCTGAAATTCGCGCTCAAGCAGGAGTCAACGCACTGCAAGCGATCGAAGCGATTCGAGATCACGTAGCGAGGACAGGAAAGCTTCCTGCAAAACTCGACGAAATGGAATTGCCAGTCCGGTTGAATCCACACACTGGTAAACCGTTTGGTTATGAAGTTAAAGAAGGGAAGGCAGTCCTTCTTGTTGAAGGATTTTATCACGACAACGTTTACGAAATCGAAATTGCTTCCAAAAAATAGGAGGTTACTCTCCGATTGCATTCAAACGATTTGTCTCAACAAAATTGACGATCTAAAAAATAGAAAAGTGATTCAGAATGAATAAAATATCTTTTGCGTATAGCGCTTTGACTTGTCTCATTACGCTCGTACTTGTGTCCGCTTCCAACGCCCAAAACTTTCTTGAGAAACATTCGGCAACGGTTACTCCTTATGTGACCAGCGATGTTGTCGGAGTCGCGTATGTCGATCTTGCCAGTTTCGATTTTGATAACACGATGGACGTGCTTACTAAAATTGGTGCTGGCAGTGGCGACAAGTTTGAAGATATCAAAGAAAACGCCACAGCGATTAAGGCGGAATTGAAACGACTCAAAGAAGCCGGACTCTCCAGTGCTTTCGGGATCGTAAGAATGTCCGACGTTCAAAGCGGCGGAACCTCGTGGGTTTTGCCTGTAACCAAAGGATCTGACGCGAGAGTGGTTGCGGAAACGCTCTCGGAACATCCGCTGATTAAACAATCCAATCAAATGGTTGAAGCGGGAGCTGGGGTCGTTTTTATCGCTGGCTCGCAAACACAAATTGAAACGCTTAAAACAGAACGAGCCGATCAGCCACGTGACCTTTCCGAGCAATGGAAAGCAATGGGTGGCGGAACGGCTGGATTGGTCCTGTTTGGCGATTCGGATTCCAGGCGCGTTGTTAAAGAGCTTATGCCTGCCATGCCTGCTCCCTTTGAGGCGTTGACCGGAAGTATGATCGCGGACGACATTCAATGGGCTGGGATTTCAATTTATTTGTCCAAGTCATTCGGAGCGAGCGTCGAAATTGAATCGAGCAATGAGGAATCAGCCAAGACAATCGAATCGGTGGTTCAAGCAGGTACAAAATTGCTTCAAACCATGCCGCAATTGGACATCGTTGATAAAAGTGAGTTAGGTTTTCTGGTGGAATCAATTGCGCCTGTTCGAAGTGGCACGCGCGTTTCGATTTCGACTGACAAATTGATGAAAGATACGGATCGGTTCGCAAAGGCACTTTCGCCGATGGTGAACAAGCTCAAATCCGCAGCCGACCGATCGAGCCGACTCAATAAGCTGGGTCAACTTGCTCTGGCAATGCACAATTACGAATCTGCACACAGACATTTTCCCACTCAGGCCATAGTTGACAAAGCCGGAAAGCCACTTTTGAGTTGGCGTGTGCAGATCCTTCCCTTCATCGAACAAGGTGATTTGTACAATCAATTTAAATTGGACGAGCCATGGGACAGTGAACACAATTTGAAATTGGTCAAACAGATGCCAGAAACTTTTTTTGACAGCAATCGTGAAAACAACAAAGCCGGCAAAACGATTTTTCAGGTGCCAAGTGGCAAAGGCCTTTTGTTCGACGGCGCAAACGAAATTACATTTAGCAAAATAACCGACGGTTCAAGCAACACGCTGTTGGCAATCTGTGTTGCCGATAAACACGCAGCAGTCTGGACAAAGCCCGACGATTGGCAAGTCGACTTTGCGGATGTGACGGCGGAACTTAAGCAAGACGGGCGAAAGTACGTCGAAGCAGCCCTTGCAGATGGATCCGTTCATCGCATATTCATCGACGCTGCAGTCGAGAAGTGGGAGCCGTTGCTCAAGTATGCAGATGGAGGGATCGTCACTGTCGATGACTTTGAACCGTAGATCATACTGTACGACGCGGCAGCTGATTGGTGGGCCGATGATTTCATTCAAATTGGTACCAAGCAATTGAAAGCCAATAGAAGGCGTCGGTTTCGCCAGCGGGAACTTTATGTAAATCATGCTGAGCATGACATTGACAATAAAATTCAAAAGCAAAAAAAGAGAGTTGGTCGTAAGCCGGGTCTTGTAACTGGCTTGCACCAGGGACGATCATTTATCTAGGCGAGCCATTGCTGACACGCTCAAGCAGCCTACCCGAAAGTCATAACGCGACGGACCGTCACTGCTTTCTGTTTGGCCTTGCTCCGGATGGGGTTTACCAAGCCATCTGAGTCACCCCAGATGCTGGTGGGCTCTTACCCCACCTTTTCACCCTTACCTGAAGAACGGCAAGCCATTCGACGGGCGGTTTGTTTTCTGTTGCACTTTCCCTGATCTCGCGACCGGTCGGCGTTACCGACCATCCTGTCCTGTAGAGCCCGGACTTTCCTCTCGTGGAAAAATCCACCAGCGATCGCCTGACCAACTCTCAGGGCTTAATGTAGTGAGAAGATTGGGTCTTGCAAAGTTCGCGCGTTGCTTATTTTGAGTACTAACTGGGCATTGATCCGTCGCAACCGGATTGTTGATCGGCGATCGACGGTGATC
>CAYZGP010000025.1:24194-57405 GCA_964478065.1 uncultured Pirellulaceae bacterium | reverse complement strand
CGTTTCAGCTTTTCTCATCACTCATCACGTTGGCTGCCATGAAAGTTCCATTTTCAACCTCACTTGTCACGCCTCGCGCTCGCTCGCCACTTTCGGGTGAATTGTTGCCTCTCGAAGACATCATCACTGACTTGATTTTTTCCGACACACGTTCGGTTCGTTTGGTCGGACGTGGGAAATCAACTGCGATTGAATATCTTCAGGATATGCTTACTGAGTTCACCGACGGAGCTAACCCTCGAGTTCGTTTTCTCGACAATCAGAAAATGGCGATTGAGGAAACTCATAAATGGGACCTGACGGTTTTTGCGTCTTCGCGAAATTTCAAAACCGGTATGGATCTTCGGCTTGAAACTTGGGGGCAGGACGAAGTCATTGAATACTTGATCGCAAAATCGCCGGGTCGATGCAAGTCGGTCATGGCTCGACTGGGAGAATCAAACGATTTGTGGCTGGGTAACGGATCGCCCCGCGTGTTGTCAATCGTTTTGGATTTGATGATCGGATCTGACGAAATTAAATCAGTCGAGCAGGCGATCCAATTTTACTTTGACTCGCTCGAAATCACAGAAAGACAAAAACTCAAGCTTCGCTATTTTTGCATGAAGCACATGTTCGATGACGTTGACGTTACCGTTTCTCTATTGGGGTTAACACCGCATGTGATTGAGGAGGAAACGGTTAAGTTCCTATCCAACCAGACGGTTCGGTACGTTATCGTGACTCAGCGTATTGTTGAAAATTTGCACGATCGCCGGACCCCTGGCGTCCTTAAACGGAAATGGCCTGTTGGCTTTATTCAATTCGTCGCCAGTAAAATTAAAGGAGACGTGTATGCCAACGAGTATCTCAATGATATTGCCAATAAACGGGGGATTCACCAAGCTTCCAATGCGGCCAGTCTATTGGTGCAGAACGATGCGGATTGGACTCCATCGCGAAAATCAAAGCATTGTTATGACTTTGCAAAATTACAGTCGGTCAGTTGGCAGGGCGTTCAGTTGCCTGATGCAACTTTGATCAATGCTGATTTGAGTTTCAGCAATTTACTCAAAGTAAATCTTCAAAAGGCGATTGCGACGTCCAGTAATTTTCAACAGGCTAAACTCGCCGCGACGAATCTGGAAAAAGCGTCGTTTTGGCGTGCGAATTTCCGTCAGGCAACGATGCGTGCGGTCCAGGCTCATCGGGCCTCATTCAAAAATGCTGATTTCGAGAATGCCGTCATGGAGTGTTCCGATTTTTCTTGTGCTGATTTTACCCTTGCGAACCTGAAAGGCGCGAATCTTTCCAATTGCAATTTGAACAGTGCAACGTTCAGTAACGCTAACCTAAGCGAATCCGATTTGAGCAAGTCGAGTCTTTTAAACGCATCCTTGAACCAAGTCGATTTTCGCACGACTAAATTGGAAGGGGCCAGTTTCGTTAACGCGAGACTCAAACGCTGCAATTTCGAAGACGTGAACCTGGATGGAGTTGAACTAACAGCAGCTTTTCTTGATCGCAGTCTTTTTACTGGATCAAGATTGCGGAATTGCAAAATGCAAGACTGCCGTTTACGCGCGGCGAAACTGGCTGATATTGACTGGGAAGACTGCGACTTGAAAGGGGCAGATTTTACCGGTTGCCATTTTCACATGGGCTCAACACGAAGTGGAACCCTCGACAGCCCTTATCCTTCGCACGGTACCCGCACTGGATATTACACAGACGACTACGATGATCACTATTTCAAACGACCAGAAGAAATTCGCAAAGCCAATCTATGCGGCTGCGACCTGAGCCGAGCCAATGTTTATCAGGCAGATTTCTATTTAGTCGACCTGCGCGGCGCAAAATATAACGAAGACCAGGAAGAGCATTTCCAGCGCTGCGGTGCAATTCTGCGAGACTAATTTGCTTGCGAATGTTTTTGGCAATCGGACATGACCAAGTTTCACGCCGTCGGTTGGTATTTAGTGTTTAGCAAACAAATACAAGGCTATCCTTTGAACGGTGTTGCCCCGCGGTTGGTCTCGTATTCGCCCAAAAGTCCAGTCAGCTCCGTAGTCCTATTGTGAAACCGGTCGTATCCGCCGATCATGTCTATGCGAACAAACGTGTTTTTCACGTATCACATTCACTTGATTTTATCTTGCGGAACATATGAAAGTTCAATTTTGGGGCGCTGCTCAAACCGTTACCGGATCAATGCATCTGGTTCACCACGATGGCAAACAAATCTTGCTCGACTGTGGGCTGTATCAGGGAAAGCGTAGTATCGCTTTCGACAAAAACCGCGAGCTGCCTTTTGCGGGCGACAAAATCGACGCGGTCGTTCTTTCGCACGCACACATCGACCACAGCGGAAACCTGCCGTCGTTGGTGAAATCCGGATTCACTGGCCCGATCTACGCAACTTCGGCGACACGAGATTTGGCCGCGTTCATGTTGCTTGATAGTGCCAAGATTCAAACGAACGATGTTAAATACGTTAACAAGAAACGTAAAAAGAAAAAACAAAAACCGTTCAAGCCACTTTATGAATTGCCGCATGCAGTCCAAACGTTAAAGCAGTTTCGTAGCATTGAATATGACCACGCCTTCAGACCGGTGCCAGGTGTGGAAGCTCGATTCCATGTTGCAGGTCACATGTTGGGTGCGTCCATTGTTGAGCTGAATCTCGATTCAGAAATCCCGGGTGGAAAACCAACGCGATTGGTTTTCAGCGGTGATGTTGGCCGACCCAAAATGCCAATTCTTCGTGATCCGGTGACGGTGCCCGGCGCCGACTACTTGATCATGGAAGCGACCTATGGAGACCGGGTTCACCCGGCAGGTGGCGATGCCAAGAAAACATTAAAAGAAGCAGCCGAAGGCGTTTACAATTCCGGCGGCAAGTTAATCATTCCTGCTTTCTCTGTTGGCCGAACGCAAGAGATTGTTTATCGGTTGAATCAATTGGCCGAGGCGGATGAACTGCCTCCGTTGGACGTTTATGTCGATAGTCCTCTTGCCGTGAATTCGACTGATATCTTTCGCGATCACGTCGAGTGTTTTGATGATGACATGGTTAATGCGATTCTTTCTGAGGAAGATGAAGATCCACTTAGCTTTGATAAACTTCATTATGTTCGCAATGTCAACGTTTCAAAGTCGCTTAATCATGTGACCAAACCTTGCATCATCATTAGTGCATCGGGAATGTGTGAAGGTGGTCGAATTTTGCACCACTTGAAGAACAACATCGAAAAAGAAAATACGATGATCCTGTTTGCCGGTTATCAGGCTCCGCATACGCTGGGCCGGATTCTGCTCGACGGCTCGCTTAAACGCGTGAAGATTTACGGTCAAGAATATCAAGTCAAAGCGCAGGTCTGCAAACTTCAAGGCAGCAGCGGCCACGCCGATCAAAAAGAATTGCTTGATTGGGCTGCGGAAACTGCCAAGAATGGAGACCTCAAGAAAATCGCGTTAGTGCATTGTGAAATGGATAGCGCGACTGAATTCAAAGAGAAACTCGAAAAACGAAAGCTTGGACCAGTGATGATTCCGGCACCGGGTGATGAAATGTTGATGCCGGAATAACGTTGTCGCCCTGATGCGTATCAATTGGAGATAGAATTGAAATTCACTGTTTGTATTTCTAAACCATGCCTGAAATTGGTTTTGACCGCCCTGCTCTGCAGCTTTTTGCAGAGCAGTTTTGTTTTGGCTCAAGACAAACCCAATGTGGTGTTGATTCTTTCGGATGATCAAGCCTGGACGGACTATTCGTTTATGGATCATAAAACGATCCAAACGCCCAACCTGGATCGACTGGCCAAACAAAGCGTCTTGTTTCGGCGCGGCTACGTGCCCACTGCCCTGTGCCGTCCTTCGTTGATGACGATAATCACTGGCCTCTACGCACACCAACACGGTGTGACTGGAAATGATCCGTCGCCAAAATACGCAGCACAGGGAACGGAATTAAATGCCAAACGTCGCGGCGATTTGATTTCCTTTATCGACAAATTTGAAACGTTGCCCGAAAAACTGGTTGAGCAAGGCTACGTTTGCCACCAATCAGGAAAGTGGTGGGAGGGCAATTTCAAACGCGGCGGGTTTACTCATGGAATGACGCGCGGTTTTCCTGAAAAAGGCGGACGTCACGGTGACGATGGGCTGAAGATTGGCCGCAAAGGGCTGGCTCCAGTTACGAATTTTATTGATCAAGCCGTTGCCGATAAGAAACCATTCTTTGTGTGGTATGCGCCGTTTCTGCCGCATACGCCACACAACCCGCCGGCTCGTTTATTTAAAAAATACGACACCGGGAAGCTACCAAAGAATGTCGCACGATACTATGCGATGTGCGAGTGGTTTGATGAAACAGTCGGCGATCTACACAAGCATCTGGAAGAAGCAAAAATCGCCGACAACACGCTCATCGTTTACGTTTGCGACAACGGATGGATCCAAAGTCCGACCACTCGCCGTTACGCTCCGCGCTCAAAACAAACGCCATACGAGGGTGGTGTACGAACGCCTATCATGTTTTCCTGGCCTGGTCATTTGAAGCCTGCTGATCGTACGGAGCTTTGCAGTAGCATCGACCTGATGCCTACGATTCTGGGGGCTGTTGGAGCCAAGCCGCCTGAGAATCTTCCCGGCTTGAATTTGTTTCCGAATTTGAAATCAGGCGAAGCCATTGCGCGGGATACGATTTTCGGTGAATCGTTTGCACACGATATCGCCGACATTGAAAAACCAGAAGCGTCATTGCTGTTCCGCTGGTGTATCAAGGGTAAATGGAAGTTATTGCTGACGTACGATGGCGAAACCAATCGTCATAAATCAACTCATCCGCGTACCGAAAAACGACCTCAGTTATTTAATCTCGAAACCGATGTGTCTGAGGAAAACAATCTTGCCAAAAATCATCCCCAGGTTGTGGCGGAATTGGCGAAAGAAATCGAAGACTGGTACCCGCTAAAAGAGCGCAAAGGACTTACGAAGTTCGAGTAGTCGTGCCGCTGGCGTTTTATTGCTTTGATTTGGCTTTCTTTATTTCCGCGTACCACCGCGCGGTACTTCTGACGGGCGTGCCAAACTTCTTTGCCATGTCGAGATACTTTGTCGCTTGCTCATATTCCTTTTTGTAAACATAAACCTTGCCCAAGGCGAATATTGCGCTCGAGTATTCGGGGAATAGAGCGTTAGCGCGTTTAAGGTCGGCTTCGGCTTCATCGAATTTTGACGCTGAGTAATACGTGATGCCGCGAAAGTAGAAGGCTCTGGCGTTAAGGTCATCGGCTTCAATCGCTTCGGAGAACATGTCGATGGCCTCGGCGTATTTTTTCTTCTTCATCAGCTTTTGGCCTTCATTGAATGGCTCATGGCCTGGGGGCGTCAGTTTGCGAAAGAATTCAAGCATTTCTTTTTCAAATTCTTCCAAGTCGACGTTGGATTTAAGCGTTTTCAATGCGGCCAACGTGTTTTCGGGTCTTTGGGCGTTGGGTTCAAGTGAATTAACGATTTTGCCAATCAAGCCCCGGTTCTTTTGCGGGCCGTGAGTTAAGTAGTAGCATGCGGCCCAAGACAATGCGTAGGAGGTCTGCGATGTTTTCATCCAGTCAGATTTAGAAGCCGCCATTATTTCTTCGATCGGAATCGGGTTGTACTTTTTCGTTAGCGCACCTGGATCAACGTCTAGAATCCCTTCACGCATGGTACGTAGAAAACCACGACTCGGAAACGGAGACATCCCTTCTTCATCGGTCCAGTTATAGCCTTCCAGCATTTCAGCCAGTCCTTCGTTAAGCCATTGGGGCGGTTGGTCGATGATACTTCGCAGGTATTGATGGAATCCTTCATGCCTCAGCCGGTCAAGCATCGGAACGTCATCGATGACGAATCCGCAAAACTCATTTCGTATGTTGCCTTGGCCGTAGTGAAGGTAAGTGAAGGACGGGATCGCGGTTTTGAATTTGGTTTGCCGATGCTTTTTCAGCATGCGGTCGACGAACGTGTCGGTGTTTTTGTAAATGATCAATCGAAACGGCTTTTGCTCTCTTGGTGGTTGCCGGTTAAGAATTTCGCCATACACCCCGTACATTTTTTCCATGTAGTCAGCGATTTTCTGAGAAAATTCTTCGCTGACATCCGAGGCCACAAAGTAGTGCTCAGTTTCGGCGGAGAGAAGTCGCTTTTGTTGTTGGGCGCGGAGGCTGCTGGTCGCGAGAAATAGAAACGCGACTAAAAAAAGAAAAGCAGCAGAAGTTTTGCTAATAGACATAGCGAATCCTTTTAGGAGTGAATCGAATCCGATTCTACCGGAGGATTTCGCGTCAAACAAATGTATGAGTTGCCCAAGGGTTTATTCAAGAACTCTGGCTATTGAATAAACGCCTCGGCAACGCGATTGGGGTAATTACGCGTAATTACCCCGCCCACTTTACGCATACCGATTTACTCTTTTGGCGGATCGGCTTGTTTGATCACGGCACCATTGCTTTCGCTCAGAACAAGGATTGAAAATTTCTCAATCCCGTCGATCGTACGATTGCTTTGAGATACATAATCGAACCGACCGCGGAGATCCGTGTAACCGTCTTTGTGGAATCGAATCGAGCCGTCAAACATCCTCGCGTAAACTTTCACGTAAGTTTTAGGGATCGCTTTGTCTGATTCCTTGTCTGTTACATGAACCTGGCCGAATTTCTCCATCAACTGTACGTCAAGTGAATGAGCAAAATACGGTTGCGATTTCGTTTGGTCACCGGCGACGACTTCGACCAGGATATTTTTGTTCTTCATTGAGTCAGGCAACTCAAACTCATGACTGCCTTTGCCGTTCTTTGCAGCTTTGACTTTCTTGAACTTCTCCATTTGAGTCAAGTTCGGGCGGATCATCGAGAAACCATCAAGCTCATCCTGGGCGAAAGGGCTACGGCTGAAGAGTAACTCAATATCCATTTCATAGAAGTTCACTTTGACCTCACGCAAGTTTTGGAAATTGATCTTTGCCATACCAGACTCGACGTCGAATTCAAAACTTTCGGACTTTGATGCCAACTCAGTTTGCTTTTGCGAGTCGTCTTTTTCGTCAACGGTTTTGGTTTTACCACCTTCGATTTCGGCGACTTGCGAAATAATATGCTTGAACCGGTTGCGCCAATGGTCGACTGGATACTTCTCCCATTTACGAGCCTTTGTTGCGGCGTCCTCTGGTTTCTCGCGATACATGTCCAGGTAAGCATCACAGTAATCGTATTGAATCTCCGACGGCAGTTCGCCTTTTGAGATGTAACCGAAATGCTCAAGTGCTGTTTCGATTCGATCCTGAAGCAGCATGTAATATGTGATCGCCAAGTGATCATCGTCGGTCAATTCACGTCGATTGGCCAACACAATCAGCAAATCGTTGTATTGCTGGAAGAAATTTGGATTCAAAATCTTGCGTTGTGGACCCAGTTGGTGGGCGCGATCGTTGACCAATGGCCAGTACTCTTTGTGTTGGTACCAGTTTTGCTCGATTGGATCGACGGTCAACAAATCCGAACGAAAGTAACGTCCGCAGTTAGTGACGATTCGTTGTGAGTGAGTAAGGAACTCTCGAATCGCTTTTACATCGTCGTGCTTGATCGCATAAGACCACAAGACATGGTTGTAGACGTAGCGATTGCGAAGTTTTTCAATCGCACGTTCAAAGAACTTTTTGTCCTTCATTCGAAATGCGATTTTGTTAAGGTTCAATCGAAGGATGTTTTTCTGGTTAAGGAAATCCAGCACTTCATCATCCGTTCCGTTTTGAGAAACGAATTGCCATGACTCTTTGTCAACTTCGGCGGGGCGATCGATCACTTTGAAAGTCACGTTTTCAGCAACGGCGAGCACTTTTTCTTCGGCTGAAACATGAGCCGGATAGTGACCGAAATTACCTGCCGTGGGGAAGTAAAAAGAATACTCAAACGTTTTGGTGCTGAATGCTTGAAGGTCCAGTTGGATCGTTCGTGTTTCCTGAGATCCGCTGCAGGAAACAGCACCCAATGGAATTTGAATCAAAAGCTCAACCGCACGTGGCGTTGAAGTTGGGTTGGTGATGACGACTTGGGCTCCGTAGAGTGTATGGGCCAGAAAATCGCCTGATACAAATTTGTCAAACCGAACCCCTTTGTCGTACTTGTAGCGATCGTTCTTTTGGAAAAAGTTTTCACTTACCAGTACGGTCGTGTTGCCGCGTTCCAAAATCGCATCTCGAACCTGCTGGTGAAGTGCGATCGTCGGGCCGCCTGCGGTGAGTTTCATCGAATTGTCGACGTAATCGAATTTTTGCTCGGGGCCTTCCAATGGCAAATCTAAAACCGCGAGTGCAAACATCATTTCGGTAAATGTACGGTGCGATTCCGAGAAGTAAGGAGAAAGGAAATCACCGCTTTCGTGATTTGCATAGTCCCTCCAAAAACGATTTACTTTTACCAAGTCACTGGATTGTTGGTCGGGACGAAGCAGGTAGTAGTTGTTCTCCATCCACTCTTTTGTTGGACGAAGTCGGCGATAAAGCGATTTGGTCTGCTCGTAAAGAACATCCTCTCTGTCAGCAACAGATTTTTCGAGCTCCTTGCCAACCGCGTTGATGGGTACCTGAACCTGATATGATTGTGTGACGTTCTCTGTATAAGGTACCATCACGGTGTAGTTTTGAGTTACCATTTCGGTATAGGGAACTTGGACTTGGTAGGTCTCAGTTTTGCCATTTGCCAGTTGTCGAGTCTTAGTTTCAGTTCGCATTCTTGTAGCTGGAACCTGTCTGGTTCTTGTTTCCGTCCGCATTTTCGTTACGGGAACGTTTCGCGTTCTGGTTTCGGTGCGATATCTCCCTCGGCTTTTCCGGCTTATTTGTCCCGGTTTAGCGTCACGGAGTAATTTCAACGATTTGCCTTGGTCGCCGTTCTCCGAGGGCTTTCTTACTGCTTTCAGACCATTGACGATTTCAACGCTATCCATGTCTGCACTAAACATGGGTTGAGCTTGAGGTCTGTTGAATCTTTCCTGCACTTTGTATGCCATCTCGTTCTCACCGCCTCTGCCTCCCATTTTATTTGGCTTCGTTGACTTGGGCGATCGTCCCAATTTATCTTCATTGATCATGGCACCGCCGATGATAACACCGCCTTTGGGAGCCCTGGATAACGCTTCGTCAAGTTGTGGCAGATTCTTTCCAGCCCTGCTTTCAAAAGCAGCCCATTTTTTGTCGTCCAATCCCAGACCTCGAATGGTCGTATCGTATAGTCCATCAAATTGAGCTCGCGTCGTCGGTGTTACCCGATAAGTCTCGTTGATATTTCGAACGATATCGGCAGTTCGTTCTTCCAAACGCTCTGCCAGAAGAATTCGTTCGACGACATTCAAGCGTTTGTACTTCCACGGGCTGGCAAACTCTTCAACGTTCTCTTTTAGCAACCAAAGATCCATAAACGTTTTGTCACGTTTGTTTTTTAAGTGTGGCACAACGATCGAGTTGAAGAACTTGGGGTCTTTCTTCATCAAAAAGAAATTAAGTTCGTGGCAAGCATATTTGGAATAGAGCTCTTGTTTCTCTTTTTGTTTCTTGTCGTCCCACGTCAAAATGAATTTGAATTTCGACAAATGAGTGTTTGTGTTAAGCGTTTGCAAAAGCAGGAAGACATCGCCCAAGTCATCGTAGTGTTGGAATTTTGCCGAAATCATGTCTTCAATCAAAAGCGTTTGCCCCTTTTTCAAGACAGCAATTTGTTTCGATTGTGAAAAGTGTTTATCGGCTTCCAAAGCGTTGGCCAATCGTGCATCACGTGGGGTGAGTTTCAGTAGCGGTAGATCGACAGTTCGCTGAATCGTGTGGAATTCATTGACTGCGATCACACGAACGTGTTGACTTGTGCCTAAATCGGCTCGGTCGATTGTGAGGACTCCGTTTCGATTTGGCTTCAAGTTGGCCAGCAAAATGGCACCGTCGTCAAGGTAATCAAGATTCGCGAAATCAATGTTTCCCGCCGTTCGGCTTTGGTTTGATTGTCCTCTTTGACCCGCGGAGTCCGCTGCGTTGCCGACAACTCCATAGTCGTTTCCTGCTTGGGCGTCCTGTGAACCATTGCTGGTCGCTTGAACTTCCCACGGGTTAAGCAACAACGTTGGTCGCTCCAACATGTTACCGGCGAACTTCGTCGCATATTTTCTTCGCAAGATATATTCGTACTCGTCACCGATCTTGCGGCCTTCCATGTAGACCGAACGGCGAAGCGAAGGTCGGCGCACCCAGGGCTCGAGGTCACGGATCTTGGAGAATTGTCCGAACGCGTTGAACGCAGGTTGATAGCGGTTTGCGATTACATGAATGCGTGTATTGGCGTCCGAGTTTTCCAGTTGGATTCTGATTTTGGAATCGTTGGTCGTCATCCGTGCGACGTGCAGCGCTTTTGATCCGCGTGTTTCCAAGTGACGATTGGCGCCTACAAGCACGTTGTTGGCTTGCTCGCCGTCGGTCACGCGAATTTTGATTTTTTGAAAGTGCGAAGAAGCCGTTTGAGCTTTGTAAGTCAAACGTAATTCGTAATCGCCTGGCTCAAGGTCTTCGATCAAGATCAATCCGTCTTCGACATCGATCGAATCGTAGAAATCACTCACGTAGTTTCCGCGGCGGACTTCGTAAAGCGAAATGTGATCGCGAGATTTGGTCGCAATTCCAGCGGGCGCGGGCAATTCAATGGACTTACCCTTTTGAGCATGAACCGTACTGTAATAAGTCTGATCCTGTGTTTGAATTTGCCATGTCTTTTTCATTCCACCAATCGGTGTTGCCGAGAGGTATTGAACATTGGCTAGATCGCCAAGTTCAATCAAGCCTTTTTTGTCTGTTTGAAGATCAACATTAACGGCTGAAGTAAATTGGTCATGTTTGATGTTTAAACGAACAGCTTGCTTGTGGCGGATTTCGCCACTTTTTCCGAGAAGCTCTAAAAAGTAGCCGCGGCTGGAAGGCACTAGATGCACGTCCTGGATCACATCCGATTTGTCGATCGCGTTGATCGCAAAAGTCTGTGAAGCCGAAACTGCGTCATCTCTGTTGCGGCTGAGATTCTTGACTTTCGCCGTTAGATTTAAAGTGATTTTTTCCACGCGTGGCGGAACCACGAACTCACAGATGGTTTCTTCATCGTTTGAGAATTTCAAATCATCAATGGTTTTCGAGGTTGAGATTCCATCAAGGTTAACGGTGGTAATAACGAGCTTGGAATTCTTAAGCGTCTCAACGGATACAGGGTTGCCACCGGCGACTTCCAGTGACGGACGGATGAGGACTTTACCTTTGTTGCTGCGAGTCAGGTTCTCGCGATCAACCACCATTGCGGCTTTGAAAACGTAATTTTCTGCGACATGGTTAAACGATTGGAGGCAATTGAAATCGCCCTGCGAGATGATTGCATTCACACGGCCGGGTTTGGTTGAAAACGGAATCAACAGTTTTCCGTCCTTTTGAGGATAATAACGCGCGCCTCCAATCCAAAGATTCGCATCCTCGACAACGGCACCGTCTTGGTCGATGACGGTAAACAGTTGGCCGGCCGAAATGACTTGGCTGGAGATTTGAAGCCGGCCTTTGCGGATGAGCGCTCGGCTGCTTTTTCCGCCTGCGATAAAGTCGACGACGTAAACGCCGCGATTCTTAATCTGTGGAAATTGGAATTTTCGTTTTTTGCGGATAGCAGGTGGCGAGTCGTAGGTGAAATTCTCTTCAAAGTTGGGTACCAAGCCATCGAGATTGATATCCGTGTCGATTTCGCGTTTGTGTTTTCGGTAGTAATTCTGCGTGTTGATTTCGAAGACGCGAACAATCAGGTTTTCTGCGTTCTTGATGTAAAGCTCAAGCTCTACGTCATCGCTGATGTTAAAAAATTCCGGGTTGGTGGAAACAAATTGAACATCGACGCGATCAAGGAGCTGTTTGTATTGTTCGGGCGTAAGCTTCGAAGCCCATTTTTCTGCATCGCCAATTCCATTGAGGATCTTAACGGTGGCGAATTGTCGTTCGAGATATTTGTTGAGAATGTAGGGCTGGAAATCGCTTTCGTCTTCGGCATCCAAAAGAAAATGGTGAAGATACTCGCGAATCATCGGTTCATCATTGCCAACGGGCATCAGCCGAATCCAAGTCGAATAGTTCGCGTTCATATTGACGATGTGGCTACGGTTGCGCGTATTTTTGACCAATTCGGGTCGCATGTAGCTCGCGGGGCGCGGCAGTTTCAAATAGGTCATGAAACGCTCGCGGTCGAATTTTTGCTCTGACAGATCCAGTTCAAGTTGCCGGAACAGAACGCAGGCTTTGAGAGAGTTAAACTTTGGATCAAGCGGCTGAACAAACGACCATATCTGGTCTAGATACTTTCGCCGCTCGACAGGATCCGTTTCCCAATTCGTATCTTCGGAGGGTTGAAGCTTTGAAAGGTAAAAGTTGATGTAGTTTGTGATCGATTTGGCTTTAGGATATTTCACAGCCAGTTCTGTCAATTGATCAAGCGTTAACATTTTGTGAATGTTGATTCCGCCAATCGAATTGCTGTCTCGTTCGTTCAAGTCGGCCACAACCAAATCAACAAGACCCGGATAATTTGGATGGGAAAGCCGCTTAAGCAAATGTCGCCGTTGAGTTGAAGTTAGCTTTTTATCGGCGAGCAGCCTCAACCCCTGGTCAGTAACCTGATCCGTATTGCGTCGTCGCAGCGCCTTTTCAAGAAGCACCTCGGTCGAAATAAGTTTTGGATCCAGCTTGCTGTCGAGGTCGCGCTGCGTTTGCGGAATTTCACGTTGGTGGGTGAAGTTTAGAGAAAGTTCACGTTGTAGATATTCAAGCGTTGCTTTGGGATCGTCAGAGTACTTGAGAAGCTGTTGCCGATTTTCGATCTGACGAACATTATTCGTTTTGCCAAACCGTTTGATCCAAGGCTTAAGTAGTTCGTCGACTTTGTCCAATTGCTGATTGTTTTGGTAGTGCAGCGAATGAAAGTAATAATACGTTTGGGTTCCCGGCACGAGTTGTTTGAGGACTTTTTCGCGGTCTTTGGCCAATACGAAATCTTCAAGAAACCCAATCTCTTGGGCGGAAGAATGGTTGGACGGGGTCGCGGTGGGCAAACTTGCCCAACTGAGCAAAATTAAGAATGCAAAAACAATTCGACGCATGATGTACTCCACAATCCCAAACGATTTAACAGCTACTAGTCTAAGCTAACGCGCAACGTCCTCTGGTGTTACAACGGACGAGGAGAATTTTCGTTAGCAAAATTATGCGGCTTTTATTTGAAAACCCGATTTGGGGCAAATTCTCACGTTATTGCCAGAAATCAGCAGGCTTTCCCCAAAGACAGTAACGGGCGAATGTGCAAAAATAGCCCGAACATTCTGCGAGAAAGACAATGCTGCAACGAAATTTGGGACAAGACGATCGGAATCCGATCGGGTGGGAAGATCTTGAAAAGGGCGCTCCGACGATCCTCGGATTTGCTGCACTTTGTAGTCGCGCCATCACGATGTGTGACGACACAGTAGAGCCAAATTTTGAGAAGCTCAATGACGCGCTTTCGGATGAAGCCAAAACAATTCTTGTCGCGGCTGCCAATCGAGGGACGATGGATATTCGGGGCAGCCGAGAATCATTTGATTCAACCGAAAGGTTTTTGGCCGTTTGTGTTGAGTACGAACTGGATCAACGACTTTTGTTTATGCAAAAAGAAAATCCCGAGCAGACCGTTCGATTTCTCGATGGGTTTCGGCAGCTTTGCCAAGCCGGGCTTTTGATTCACCATCTGCAAAAAGATTTTTCGCTTTCGAGTATTGGATATGCTTTTGCAAGAACGCTCGAACGCGATGTTTATTCTGACCTGTTGGGTTTTGCTGTGGAAATTGAACATTGATGTCCACTCAGACCCACCGGGTAAATTTGAATCTTAGAATATTGGCCAATGCAGTTGCACATTCTATGGTCTTGTTCTGTTCAATTTTACTCTTATCCGAATCCGCGATTGCGAAGGCTCAGGAGACCAGTCAAAAGCAATCGCCGATTGTGCTGCGAGACTTGAGCCTGATCCGTGACGCGGAGGTTGAAAGTTTCGACAGCACAGGCGTAACGCTATCTAACAAAACTCGATTGGGTTGGGACAAGATTCTGCGAGCCACCGTCGCGTCTGATCGACAATCTGAGTTTGATCAAAATATTAAATTGCTAGGCCTGCCTGTTTTTCGTTTGAAAACGCGAATTACCAATAGCGATTGGCAGGGGGCGGCTGAAATTGCGGCGCCAATTTTTGAAAATGAAGATGATTGGAACAGCCTGTCGCCCGACCTGCTTTATCTGGCTAGTTTAACGATGATGAAAAGCCAGCTTCAAAAAGGAATTCGGGATCAAGCCATCTGGTCGTTCGTTGTGGCCGCGGAGAAACAGAGTGAAGCCTCGGAAGAAGCTCTGAAGCTTACGGGCACCAATCGGTTGACACAGCGCGAATGCCAGTTGGGAGTTGCAAAATCAATTTTGCCCGTTTGGTTTAACCCAAGCATAAACAAAAAAACAGTTGAACGATTGGAAGCTTACTTGGAGTCCAAAACGGACGCTGGCGAGAAACCGTCCCCCGGTGAGATCATTTATTTGAGTTCGATGCTGATTGAACTCGAGTCGTACGACGCTGCGAAACGGTGGCTGGGCGAATTGGATGGCAGAATGGCTACAGGCGAAAAAGAAATTCGAGCATGGCAAAATGTTCTTCGGGCGAGAATCAAATTGAAAAAAAGAGAACTGGACGCGGCAAGAATATCGCTTGAAGAGCTGGTTTCGAACCAAATTTCACAAAACGAAATTGAAATCGAAACTCCCCGAATGGTAGCGCTGTACTATGCGGGATTGACGGAAATGGCAGGTGAAAATGTTACCGATTCCCAACGAGCCAAAGCCACGTTAACGTTTCTCACGATTCCTGCGGTCTATGGGGACACGCACAAATCACTTTCTGCCGCTGCCCTGTTTCAATCTGCGGAAATTGCAAAGCTCAGGGGGCGAGATGGCGACGCACAAAAGCTCCGTACACAGTTGTTGCGGAAGTACCCTCGAACGTACCATGGAAGTTTGAAAATGAGCGGTAATAATTAAGGTCCACGACCTACGACAAAATGCGACACTGCAGCTACGAAGACCAAATCCGCAACGACTATCGCCACCCAATCGATGTAGCGTCGATTAAAAAAGGAATGATTTTGAATAACGCCTGTCCGCCATATCGTTTTCGACGATGTTGGGTGATTGCTATTTGTTTTATCGGCGTCGTGTTCAGTTTTTCAATTACTGAAAGTGCGTTTGCGTTCCAGCCTGAAACATTGTCGGATGTCGGCGAATTAGGCGATGGAGAAAAAGTTAGAGCACCGACCATTTTAAATATGGTTTTTGGAGGTAACGGGCTTGGGATCGCAATCGTTGTTTTAATTTTATCTCTTTCTGTCATCAGTGTTTACTTTATTATCGAGCACTTTTTGACTATCACGCGCAACCGGGTTATGCCTGACGCGGCACTTTCTGAAATCGAAGCGATGATTATTCATGGTGAAATCAATAAAGCGATTGATCTTTGCCACCAAAAAGAAAACTACTCACTCTCATCAGAGGTTATTCTTGCGGGCCTTGAGCGTTACAAGAGTAGCGAATTCGGATACGCTGAATATCGCTCCGCCGTCGAAGAAGCCGGCGAAGACCAAACGGGAAAACTATACCGACGAACGGAAGTGCTCAATGTGATTGGCGCGATCGCGCCGATGCTTGGGCTAACCGGTACCGTGCTCGGAATGATCGAAGCGTTTACTACGATTGCTTCATTGGAAGGAATGGCTCGTCCGCAAGAATTGGCAGGCGGCATCGGGCAAGCGCTGATCACGACGTTGCTTGGTCTGCTGGTCGCGATTCCCACAATGGTCGCGTTTAGTTATTTCCGAAACAAAATTGATTCACTTGTCGCCGAAGCCGGTAAACGTATCGAACAAATCATGATGCCACTGGGGCGTAAGAAATAAATCATGAAGCTGAGTAAACACAGACCGCCCAGTTCGCTTGCGTTCAATATGACACCGATGATCGACATTGTTTTTCTGTTGATCATTTTCTTTATGACGGTCTCGCAGATCACGCGCACCGTTGACATTCCTTTGCCACTCCCTCGTGTTACCGAAGGCGACTCAAAAACGCAAAACGCATCAATTACAATTAACCTTGATGTTGAAGGAACGTTGATTATCGGCGGCAGAAAACTCTCAATGGTTAACACGTTGGCTGCGATTGAGCAAAAGCTCGAAAAGTCCGGTAACAATCCGTCTCGTGTCAAAATTCAAATTCGAGTCGATCGAAATTGCGAATGTGGGCACGTTACTGAACTTCTTGAAAATCTCGCCAATCTCGGATTCACTAACGTTCGATCGGCCGTAAGCGACAACTAACCTTTAACTGGTTCGATGAAACTCAGCACCAAACAACTTCGCAGTAGCCGACTTGAACTGTCGATGACAAGCATGATTGACGTCGTGTTTTTGTTGCTGATCTTTTTTATCGTGACCACTACGTTTGTGCGGCCCGAGCGTGAAGTGGTTTCCGCGATCAAGGTCAATGAAAAAAGAGCTGCGGCTCAGTCGTCGAAGCTTGAACCGGCTATTGTTGATGTTTTTAAACAAAACGGAGAAGTCATTTTTCGCGTTGGAGCGGTGAAGACTAATGAGCTGGAGAATATCAAGCCACTTTTGAATGGCTATGAAAACAAATCCGAAGGAGCGTTTGTTCGAGTCGCCGACAATGTTCCGTTCGAAGCTGCTGCACAAGCGATCGGCGCGTGCCGGGCAAGCGGGTTCCAAACTGTTTCCTATCTGTCATTTAAATAAAGAAGCTACGCGAAAGCAGTCTACGTGAGAGTAATCTAAACGCTTGAGCGGTGCCAACGATGAATATGAACAAGCTGAATTATTGCGTTGTCGCTTTTGCTTTCAGCCTGTGCGCAGTGCTGATCGGAGTGACGCACGGAAAGCAAGTGAATTCAGCGAACTCAAATGATAAGGCCAGTGAATCAAAGCGGGTTGAATCCTATTTACGTTCGCTTCAGTTGGACCAACTGTTAATCGAGCATCTGGAATTTGTGTCCGCCCAGGAACAAGACCCGGCCAAGCGGTTGCAGATTGTCCAACGTCTAGTCGGTTTGTATGCCGAGCGGATGATGCAACCGATTGAAGAAGACGCACCAAATTGGTTTGAGAAAACAGATTTGCTGCTGCGAACTTATCCTGAACTGGCGACGTCTGCGATTCGAATTGCAATGTTGCAGTCGAAATACCTTGTGAATGAAAAACGGTTTCGGGAATGGTGGATCAAGGGTCAACCCGGTACGACCAAGGGAGCGGTGGTAGGCCAATGGCGTGAGCTGCAAGATGAATTGACGTCGTTTCGCCGGAGATTGGATTCCGACTATCAAGAGTTGGCGGCGACGCTTCAAACGATCACCGAAAATCGACTGTCCGAAACGCGGCGGCTTGCCCGGATGGAAGGCGTGATTCTCCACTGTAACTTTCTTAGTGGATGGTCTGCTTACTTCATGGGAATTCTTGAGCCCGAAAATCAAAAATCCTTCATGCAGGAATCGGATGCTCAGTTTCGAACGTTCCTCCAAATTGAACCTAATAAAACGCTTACTGAGGTTCCTGCTTCCTGGTTTGATTTTACTTCGGAGTGGAACTCGCGCGCGTTAGTGGGGTTAGCGATGTGCCAACGCGCGCTCGACCATGAATCGCAGAGCAAATATTGCTTTGATTTGATTGAATCTCAGACGGTGACACAGCGGACTCGCGACCTGCGATTTCTGTGGCAGTTAAACAGCAGGCTTTATTTGGAGCAATACATCGACGCCCAGGAGATTGTAGAAGTGGTCTCACAGGCAACAAACGTTTCGCCTCGCGGACGAGTTCGGTTTTGGGTGGCGGCTCTAGAGTCAGCCATTGCGATTGAACAGCAATCAAGCAACGTTGCTCAGCAAATGGGACGTGCTGGGTTGATCGGTCTAACCCGAGAGTTTCAAGCTCCGTTGATTGAGAAATATTTGGCGGAAAATAATCTGAAGCTTGGGTCGAGCGATTTTTTAAGCCTTTGGATTACTGGCTACCTGGAATTTTCAAAAGCAGAAACAGCGGCAGACATCACGTTGGCAGGAGAGCTTTATAAATCGGCGAAGGAAAAACTTGAACGGGCGATTGAAATTTCGAAAACGGAAGAAGTTGGAATTGTACAGCTTGACGTTGCCCGTTGTCGGTATTTGGTCGGGCGGATTGATTTTGTTCAACGGGATTTTGCGCGAGCGGCACCAGCGTTTCAAGAGACCGCAGATCTTGTGTTAACAACTGACCCGCCGCTGGCGGCTGAGTCACAATGGCTGGCCGTTCGATCTTGGGTTGAGCTTAGCACACAGAATTCTCGCAATCAGTTCAAGGCAACTCAGGCGATTGACCAGTTGATCAAGCGTTTTCCAGGATCGACGTTTGCGAAACGGGCGGAGTTTGAGAGGTTCAAAATCAGGTTGGCTCAGCTTGATAGTGATCAGGCACTTGAAAAATTAGGCCAAGTTGATGAGGACGATTTTAATTTTCCGTTAGTGCTTAACGAAATTTCAAGGATCAAGTATCAACGTTGGTTGGCGGAGTTTAGATCGCAGACGAAATCTGCTGAGAAACTGGAAGAGCTTCTGTTGGATTTGTTTGCAAGTGAAAAAGAGTATCGCGGTTTGGTGCGGGCCAGCAATGAATCAAAATCAAAGACGTTGTTGCTGACTTTGGATGCGTTGTTGCGATATGAAGAGGTTGATCGGGATGCAGTTTACGAGCGCATTAATCTCGTCAAGCGAACGATCGAAGACGCGCGGATAACCGGTTCAGTGCTTCAAGAATATCACTACTACGTGTTTTTGTTCTATGATCGGATCGGCAATCCAGGAGCTGCTGCGGAAGCGAATTGGCTGCGGGAAAACGCCATGGGAACTCGGTTCGAAAAAGCAGCATTGGTTCGGTTGGCCCAGCAGGAAGACGAGCGAATTGAAAGTGGCGATAACCTGAAGCAAAGCGATTATGTTCGCTTGAAAAGCATTTATCAGCGGTTGGTTGAACTTTATGGCGATACTCCAACGAGTTTGAAAGAATCCGCAAATGCGCGAGTTGCGTATGCACGTTTGGCGGAGTTGAATCGTAGTGTTGGCGATCAAAAAAACGCGACGAAAATGTTTGAGACGTTGAATGAAGTCTTTCCCAAGAACAGGAAATATCTGAGAGAGATTGGCGTTTCACGGACGGATGCGAAACAATATGAATCTGCTTTGAAAATTTGGCAACGGCTGTCCACTGGCGTTGATCCGGGCAGTGAAGTTTGGTTTGAGGCAAAATATTGGTTGGCCTACTGTATGAACGAGACCGGGGAAACGAAGCAGGCTCTCGAATTGCACAAACAAACGATCCGTTTAAGTACAAACCTGCCACCGGCGTGGAAGGATCGTTACGATGCACTGCTGGATTCGCTTTCATCTGCGGAATGACGTTCGGCAAACTAATTAAATTGCGAATCAAAAAATGCTGCGAAATATTGAGGGTTCTATGGCACAACGCAGGTTTTGAAATGCGTTTTCGGTAGAATGTAGAAGTGTCTGAAAATAGTCCCCAATCCTCTGAATCATCTCCAACCGATCCTCGGCTTAAATCGTTCTTGCGCAAAGCCGGCGCGATCATCGCGACAGAAAAGGGGGTGAACGCGGCCAGTCGAATCAAGCTTGAGTCGCTTGCCGAACATCTGAAACTGCCTCCGGAATTGTTGGAGGAGGGATTGATTCGGCTGCAAAAAAGCTCAGACTCTTTTTCGAATTTGACTCATTACGAAAAAGCGTTTTGCCGGTTCCTGCAAAAAGAGTTTAAGAAACTCCCAGGCGACGTCCTTTCGCGAGGCATGGAACTACGTGCCATTAGGTTGGCAGGGAAAAAATATGAAATCAACGGCACTCGTGCTGAACAATTGATTCAGGCTGAAGCGGATACTGCGGGGTTTAGTCGGATCTCTCAAGCCGAAGCCGAGTCGTTTGCTACCCGTACCATCAGGGAACAAATTCGAGATCAAACCACGATCGATGATGAACTCAAAACGAAACTTTTGACGATCGGAGAGCGATGGGGCATCGAGCCAGAAGCCGTTGGCCAAATCATTGCCCATCGCGTACGCGAGAATCGGAATCAGCAAAAATTGACTTGGGGTTTAATCTCTCGATTGGCAGTCGGTTTGACCCTTGTCGTTGGTGGGCTGATTGGATCAGTTGCGATGGGGTGGATTCCAAATTGGATTGGATTGCCAAATGCACTTTTGGTTAATGAAACCGTCGCAGATCCTGACGTCGAAAGAAATGGTTCAGGCGGCGGAAACGAGACAGCGGTTGCCCTGCGTTTCCCATCCCGCATACATGAGCAAATCGAGTCGTTGTTGGCGTCAGATGATCGGCTAAATCAATCGGCGTTAAAGATTCTTGGCGAGAGCCCGACGCAGCGGCGAATCGGATATCAACAATTGACGCGTGAGGTTTGTCGACGAGATGATCTTGATCAAAACAAAGTTTTTAATTTGATTGCCGAGCTTTTTTATAACGAGCCAGATGAAGAATCAGCTTTCGAGATTACCAAAACGCTTCCCATGTTTTTGACGCCAGGTGGATCCAATGTTGCATTGCAAGTTGGCACGATGCGTGACTTAAAAAACGCTTATAAAGCAAATCGTATTCTCGAAGAGCTTTTCTTGCAGGGAAAAGAGCTGGCCAACGCTGCGACGAAAAACTCGGAATCGAAGACACCAGAAACCAACGGTTCAGAATTGGTCAATGCCGAATCGAATTCAGGCCCGGTTAAAAATTTTGGTCAGCGAAAGCAAAATGTCGCTAACTGCATCAGCACTTACGTTCGAATTCCACTTGACCAAATCAAGACACGATCTGATTATCGGCAGTTATCTGAATCAGCGATTGCAACCGACCAATGGACTCGCATGAGTCAAAGTAGTTGGCGAATGCCAGGTCAGGTTGCTCTGATGACGCAGCCGTTGTTGGAATTGACAAAGTCAAAACTTGAACCAGAGAAATTGGATCAATTTAAAGGCGAAGTTGTACTGTCGATTCTCAAAACTAACGAGGCTCATTGGGATGACTTGACGTTGCCACTTCGCGAGTCGGTTGCCGGGGCTGACGAAGTCAAATTGATGGAGTGGGTGTCGATTTTTCAAAACTCGGATGATTCTGACTTGCAAAAAATGCTGGGAGAATCGATTCTGAAAAAAATCGGCGTCACCGCTGGCTCCAACCGGCCAGATTCAATTGCTGCTGCGATTAGTAATTACAAAACGCAACGACGCGGTGAGGTTTTGAAGCCAGTAATGGTGCGAGATGCCAAGGTCAAACTCGCTTTTCAAGATGCTTATAGTGCCGTTGGAGTTGTTGATGCCGATAAATCACTGTCGTTACCTGATCAGATCGCGAAAATGGTACGGGCGGTCAATTTGGGTATGGCTTTTTTAGAGGGCATGGAAAAGGCGGCTTTGATCGATGACGCATCGTTTGCAAAATTTGATCGTTTGGCGGAGGCGCCGACTTCGTCGCTGCGGGAGATTATTTCGCTGCCGATCGACAGGAGTAAAATTCGTGCTGTAGCGGAACAACCGGTAACGGCGTCTGATATACGTCGGAAAGAGTCGGCGCTGGAACGATTGAGCGACCTGGCTCCTGATAATTCTGGCTTGCGCGGGCTGGCGCTTAACCAACTGGAGCGTGTGAGTGTGCGTTTTGATGGGATTTCATATTCGGAATCAACGTTGCTTGCGAAGTATTTTCTCTCCGATATGGGAACCAAAGAATTGCTTAAAGCCCAAAGTACGATTGGTTCGTTTGCGAAATGGCCCAATCTTGCGTTGGCGATTGCAGATCATTTGGAAGAAAGCGATGTGGAATTTGAGCAAGCGTTGGTGCTTTCCCGATTGTTGCTAGTGAGAGATTTTGAAATCGATGAGCAAGGTGATTGGAAGAAAAAACTTCGCGTAAAAATCATTCGCGCCGTCTCGGAAAATATTGAGAGCCTTAATCGGCAAGACCCCGAAAACTCCAGCAGTAATTGGGCTCGTTTGGAAATCTACCTCAACGAAGCCTATCGCCAACGGCTTTCAGTTTTTTCTGCCAGTTCGAGAAATGAGAATATTTCAGCACCCCATCAATCGCTGGTAAAACTGATCAAATGGTTGGCCAAAGCTCGATTGGACCGAAGTAAACGGGAGCGAATCGAACGGGCGGCTGAGTTGGTAGATGCGTTAGATTCAAACGATGTCGACAAAGCGATTTTCGCAAACCAACTGTTGATTCAGGTGCTTGGGATCGAGTTGGCTCAATTGGGCAAGTCCGATTTGGTGCGGCAGCTGACGTCAGAGTTTCAAATCGGGTTCAAGCAAAATCAACTTGCGGGTGATCAGCTTTATCTGACCGAGTTAGTGCTTTTACAATTGGTTGAACTTAAAAAAGACCTGTTGATCGAACAACTGTTGAAAGGGAAATAGTCATTCGTTTTGCTTGGCGACAATTTGATACGGTGTCCAGGAGGATATCGAATGAGATTTTAGTTGGTCGACAGGCGATGCGATTGATGTATTGGTTCGCAATTTTCTTCTTGGTATGTAGTGCAGCAAGCGTTCGTGCAGATCTTATTTGGGTGAAAGGCAAACCGAACCCGATGAGTGGACAAATTGTGGCTTCGTTGACAGGCACGGACAAGATTGAATTCCGCTCGTTTCGAAACGGCTCGTTTGAAAGAAAACAGTCTTTTTCGGCGTCAGAAATTGAGTTCCAAATCAAGAACATTGATGCTAGACGTCTGGAATCACTTGATCCGAAACGGCCTAATGAGTATCGGGAGTATGCCGAGGAACTCGCCGTTCAAAAGAATGATACGGCAGCGCGGCAGCTTGCACGGCGACTGTACTTGCTGGCCGCAGCGCATTCGACGGGGGATTTACGTCGCAGCTCGCTGCTGGGGTTAATTGCGATTGCCGAGTCACCCGAGGAGTATGAAAGATTTAAGATGTTGCACGTGTTATCGGATCCAGAAACCGGTGATTCATCAAATGAACTTTCGGCAACTCCGTTTGGAATGGGTTTCAAACAAAATGGAAATTCGAAAGTGGCGGAAACCGATTTTAGTGAAACCGAAAAGGCGCGGATGCTTGAACTGATTTATGCGATCCGGCGGGAGAATTCGTCAAAGTCCAAACTCCTGTTAGACGACGATGGGAATCACAAAGTATTTCAAAAGTGGAAGGCATATTGTAGCTTGGCGGAGCTTAAGCGAATCGCGAGCGCCCAACGTCCAAGCAAAGTCCAACTGGCCAAACTGTTGTCGATTGAGATTCAGATCTTGAATTCAGACACGACAGATTTAACGTATCCGGTTCGGTCAAAAGCGTGGAGCGATCACGCTTCGCGTCCTTCTTCAACCATCGGTGTGCTTCCGACGTTTGAGAACGCGACTCGATTCAATCCAAAACAATCGGTTTATCGAAATGGGCGTTGGGAAGAGCCCTGATTGGCGAGGGTGGCGTGACTGAGCGAGACCTGCGCTAAGGCACTGTGGTCCCGTTGTAAGAATCGCAATTTATGATTTGAGCAGGGCGGACATTTAGCGACGAAGTTTGTCGGAGATTCCGCGAAACAATGCGGGTACACCCTCGAATAAAACGGCAGCGAACACATTTCCGATTGCTCGCTCGCCAATATCCGTTGCCGCCGACTCAAACGTGTTTGGTTGTCCGTCGAAATTTAAGGGCTCTTGACCATTCTTAATGCGGTCAGCGTTTGGGTTGTTATATCCAAAACCTTGGCGCCATAGCTGATCGACCTGTTCTTGGTGATCGGTCTTGAAAAGGGAGTAGTCAGGTCGTATTGCACGACAGCCTGAAAACGCGATGGTTGCAGCCAAAGCCAAAAAAAAGATTGCTGTTTTCATGTTCGAAGCTCTCCGTTTTGTTCGAGGAACTGTAGCGAAAAAGCATCAAACTGGTAACAACACTCTAGCAAAACGTAATGAATAGTCGCCCTCCATTTCTCGCTAGCAAACAACCTCCAAAATTGGAAACAAGACCTATCTCTGCGGCAACTTCTGAGCGCTTTGGTAAGCAGGCCGACTCTGGGCATTTATGCAGATAATCCATATTATGAGACCAAATTGTGGCTTGTTCATGGATATTCTCCATTAGAGCGATTTAATGTCAGTATGCTGGGCTTAGTGGAGTATTATTGTGATAACTCTAACGTCCTACCCATCTTGGTATTTCATCAATGATCCGAAAACTTCTTAGTGCCTCTCACGCACCCACCCTCACTATCCAGCAGTATATCATTCGCGAGCAGCAACGATTTCCTCATGCATCAGGTGAGTTTTCATTCTTGCTTTCTGGCATCACGTTGGCTTCAAAGAAAATTCAAACCCAAGTCCGTCGAGCTGGACTCAATAATATTTTAGGTGAATTTGGTTCCGAAAATGTCCAAGGCGAGTCTCAACAGAAATTGGACGTGTATGCCAACGACGTGATGATTGAAAGTCTGGCTTCGCGCGAAAGCGTGGGGGTGTTGGCTTCGGAGGAAAACGAACACCCGATGGTGATGCCTCACAAGTCAGAGTCCGCTCGTTATGCGGTTATCTTTGACCCGTTAGATGGCTCATCCAATATCGATGTTAATGTCAGCGTTGGAACAACGTTTTCGATCGTTCGCCGACCTGAAGGTTCAACGTTTGACGACCCAAATGCATGGGTGCTTCAGCCAGGCGTTGAGCAAGTCGCTGCGGGTTACGTCGTTTACGGGTCATCAACGGTAATGGTTTACACTGCTGGCAATGGCGTTCATGGCTTTACGCTTGATCCAAATATTGGTGCGTTCGTTTTGAGTCACGAGAATATGAAAATGCCATCGCAAGGCAAATATTATTCAGTTAACGAAGCCTATCAAAAATCGTTTCCCGATGCCTACAACCGTTTGATCAGTCGATTTCAAAGCGGCGACGTTGGCGGACAAGAGTACAGCAGTCGTTACATCGGTTCGATGGTTGCTGATTTTCATCGAACATTGTTGCGTGGCGGAATTTTCATGTACCCGCCAACGAGCACTCATCCAGACGGCAAGCTTCGACTGCTTTACGAAGCCAATCCAATCGCGTTTATCGCCGAGCAAGCCGGTGGATTTGCTACCAATGGTGTTGGCCGGATCTTGGAAATTGAACCGACAAAAGTGCATCAACGCACGCCTCTGGTCGTTGGCAGTAAAGTCGAGATGCAAGCTTTGGCCGATGAGTTAGAGAGCTAGAACAGGAACGCTCTCGGCAACCCGGCAGAAGCAGGGACCTTCAGGCGTCGTAGTGGGCTCGCCAGAGTCAGGCCACTCAGCAAAACAACACGCAATCGGATTGCCGGATCGGCTCCTCAAGTCTGCCGACATCGGCTACTTGGAATCCAACGATTAACATCTTATGAAATCAAACGTCCCCGGTCACCGATGTGGCCGGGGATTTTTTTTTGCCAATTTTGACTGAAGATTTCACTCTATGCCTGACAAACGATTAAACGATTGAGTTCCACTGAAGTGAGCCAGACGCCGTCGGTTACAATCAAGTGACCTTACCTTTCACTGCAGTTTTTGTTCTCACGCAAAGATGTTTAGGACTCAAGATGAAATTATCAAGTGTGTTATTGGGTTTGCTAATTGTTGTCGGTTGCCTTGGACATTTGGGGCAAGCAGTCGCGCAGAAGGCGTCCGCTGAAATTGAAAAAAACGAGATGGGTAAGGCAAGAGTTCTTGCCAATCAACAATTTCATCTTCAGTCCGTGCAGGAAATGGGAGTGCTTATTCCTCTCTACATTTACCCCGCTGATATTCACACGAACAAGAATTTCAATCGTGTGATGGAGCTAAAACGGCAATACGTTAAAGTGCCTTTTTGGGTTGTTTTAAATCCTGCTTCTGGGCCTGGTGATGCCGAAGATGCAAATTACAAGAAAGCCATCGACCGTTTGATTGGATCGGGATGCATGGTGTTGGGGTATGTGGCGACCGGTTATGGAAAGAAGCCAGTTGCCGATGTCCAACGCGAGTTGAAGGCTTGGCAGCGAATGTATCCGCGCGTTCAAGGGATCTTTTTTGACGAAATGATCTACGAAGACAATGAAGCGGGAGTTGCACACCAGAAACAGCTGAACAGCCTGGCTCACTCATTGGGTTATTGGCCAACGGTTGGAAATCCGGGCGCCCAAACGCCAGGCCGATATTTTGTCAAAAACGCTGCTGCTGATGTGGTCGTCGTTCACGAGGCGGCGAGTTGGCCGACCGAAGCAGCATTGCATGGAGACTACTTTGGTGGATACGCCGATTACCCGCCTGCTACTCGGGCAATTCTAATGCACTCTCAGAAAACGGTTGATCCAGCAGCGATCAAAATGGCGCGCAATTACACTCGCTGGATTTACGTGACTCAAGACACTTACAAAGCCAATGACGCCGCTCATGCCAATCCTTGGGACGAGCTTTCAATTCATCTGGAGGCGATTTGCAAAACGCTTTCGCAATAAACGAGTTTTTGTCAATTAAGCGTCGTTGAGTTGCTATGCCCTAAACTCTTGCGAGGCAGCTACGTTTTTAAAGCCGATGTCACCAGACTTCGAAAGCCGACCGGGAGATCTAGACCTTTATAAACTCAAAAACGCCACTGAGGGTTAGTTAGCCCTCGGCGGCGAATCAATTTGACTTGTTTCTTATCAGTGTCTAGTTGTCAAACGACCAGCGGAACTCGGTTGCTCCCCGATCCACTCGTCCGTTGGTGACGCGCGGTTGCCCGTCGATGTCCAATGGGAAAAGTCCACCGTGAGTCAATCCGCTATCGATGGCAGGGCTTCCCGATCGAATTCGCAAGGTGTTGAGTTGAAACAAAGGGTGGCGATAAATCGTATTGGGACCGTTTTGAGCTTGGAAAACGGGGCCGTTGTGAAGAATGTTGTAGTCCCACCACACTCGATCTGAATCAAACTCAAGCGAAACATTCTTTCCGTCTCTGGCAAACAAAATGTTGTTGTAGACGAAGCATTGCGACGATTGTGAAATCGAAACTTCTCCTCCAAAGTCAAAACTTTTCAAGTTCTTGAAGCAAGTATTGTTTCGAATATAAACATTGTCACTCAAGTAGCAATGAATCCCTCCGCCTCCATTGAGGTAACTGAGGTTGTTGGTAACCAAAATTCGATATGGGTAGTTTTGTCTATTGCCGCCCGGGTCGGTGTTTCTTGTGTCATCGACAACAATGCCATTGCCATCGGTTGGTCGGCCAAAATTGACATTGTTGACTTTGTTTTCATTGGCATACGAAGTGTTGTTGCGAATGACAATGCCCCAGCCGTGGGCTTCTTCTTCGCCACGAGCTTGTGGTTGATAAACGGAAATGCCGCTGTGTTGGCCTGGGTCCCAAAATGCATTTGCAATCGCGATATTCCATTCGATCAACAACCAAGATGATTGGTCGCAAGAAATTCCACCGCCACGGCAACCTTGCACCCGGTTGTCACGAATCGTGATGTGATGGCATCGCACGAACACGATCCCTTTCGATTGAGGCGCGTCGAGCAAACGGTTGGAAACATAGAAGCCTAAAACTTTGATGTAACTTTGGTCGTAGCCTTCGATCGAGCCTATGATTGTCGCGCCTTCGCGATTTTCTGATTCAAGCTGTATTTCCGCATTGCGTCTACCGGAGCGAGGAAATGTAACGTATTCGCGGTAGGTGCCATCGAGTACGACGACTCTGTCACCAGCGAACGCTTGGTCAACACCGCGCTGGATAGTGCGAAATGGCGTATTGCGATTTTGTGCCTGGCCGCGCGAGCGAGCATCACTTCCGCTGTTGGAAACGTAAATTGTATCGGCGTTGGAGATTGAAACGAGAATCAATGTCAACAACACAGCAAGTAGAGTTTGTAGCTTTTTCATTGGTGTATTTCCTCAGTTGACTTACTTAGGGGGGTGCAACTCAATTCTATCGGTAGCCGTACCCCCGTTCTAGCCGTTTGCGGAAACGCACTTGCCCGAAATTGGTGGGCATTTGGCTGCGTATTGCTACAAATTTTAAGATTCTGACCGTTTTGAATTGCGAGTTTTGGGCGCAAAAAGCTAGTGCGAAATGCACGATTTACGACAAAGATCGACCTAGCCATTGAATCGCATCGACGTATTCCTCTTTCTGATCTTCGCTTGCCCGTTCGTGATGGTCAGCTCCTTTGATGATCAATTTTCGAGATTCACCCCCCAATTGCTCGAAGACCATGTCTTGAAAATAAGTCGGGATGACGCGGTCCAATTCCGATTGAGTAAGCAAGACTGGGCACTTTGTCTTACTCGCATTTTCGATGGCATCGAGTTCGATTGGAACTTGCGCGGCAACCAATTTTGAAAGCCCTAAACTGGACCAAGCGTATCGTGGCCGAGTCCCAATCATTTGCGCCAACGGCGGTGGGTTGCGAATGTAAACGGCATCGACTGAGTATCTGGCCGAAAGGTAAAGCGCCGAAATGCATCCCAAACTGTTTCCGCAAACCACAACTTTGTGATTGGGGAATTTCTGATTCGCTTCATTCCAAAAAGCGTCGCACGAATCGCAAAAATTACTCAGTGATGCCGGCGCGTCACTTCCTCCATATCCACGATGATTCAAAGTCCAAACTTCGGCAGTCGCAAACGGCCACATCTCCGCTGGATGCGGCCAAGACCGCTCGGCGCGACCCCCCGTTCCAGGAAACTTTAAGATCACGATTGGTGTTGGATTGGCGTGGTCCGATTCTGTTCGGTTGACCCAAGCCTCGACTTCGCCATCAGATGTTTTGATCAATCGCCGCTCTCGTTGCTCGGGATCGATAGCGTGCGTTGTCGCCTTCAAAATCAGGCGATCGGCCAGACGGGAAAGGAATGTAGATTTGGGCGGCATGGTTTGTCCAATTCTGGGCCGCGAATGAAATCCAGCCGTTTGAATGTTAGTCCAAACGGCTGGAAACTCGGTTTGGTGTAAAAAGATTAGTGAACGCGTTGGCCAGGTTTCGCGCCTTCGTCAGGATTGAGCAGGAAGACTTCTTCTCCACCCGGCCCTGAGGCACAAACCATTCCTTCGCTCAATCCAAACTTCATCTGACGTGGCTTCAGATTCGCGACCATCACGACCAAGCGACCGACTAATGCTTCGGGCTCATAAGCTGCTTTGATCCCTGCGAATACTTGGCGTTTGTTGTCTCCGCCAAGGCTGAGGGTAAGCTTAAGAAGTTTCCGGGCACCTTCGACGTGTTCAGCATTCACAACCCGTGCGACTCGCAAATCAACTTTGACGAAATCATCGATTGTGCACTCTTCTGTCATCGGTTCGTCAATCAATGGTTGGCCACTGTCGCCGTATTTGTCGGCGGCTGCGGATGCTTGATCGGCCGCGATGGCTGCCTCGGCTTCGGCTTGGCTTTCGTCTGTCATCTTTTTTACGTCCTTTTCTTCGAGTCGTTTCATCATGTGTTTGAATTTCGCAACGGGCGTTCCCGTTAACGGAGTTTTCGTCTGGTCCCAATGCGTGATCGGGTCGTTCAACAAAGCACCTGTCTTTTCGGCAAGCGTTGGAAGAACGGGTGATAGGTAAATGACCAATTGTCGGAACAAGTTTAACGCGACGGTGCAAACGTCCTGAAGCTCATTTGCTTTTTCAGGGTCCTTTTTCAAGTTCCACGGTTCTGCGTTTTCAACAAAAGGATTGGCTCGGTCGGCCAATTCCAAAATCAATCTCATGGCCTTGTTGTAGTCACAGCTTTCATAAGCAGCTGCGATTTCGTCACCGGCGGCTGCGGCTTGTTCGAACAACCCGCCATCATCTGGGTAAGTTTCCGATAGCCCGACGTCTTTTACGAATTTTGCACTTCGCGAAGCGAGATTGACGACCTTACCGACCAAGTCCGCGTTGACTTTTGAAATGAACTCATCGAAATTCAAATCGATATCATCCAGTCGAGAGCCAAGTTTCGACGCGTAGTAGTAACGCAGTGCCGACGGATCGAGGTGCTTCAGATAGGTTTCGGCTTTGAACGCGGTTCCTTTTCGTTTTGCCATCTTTTCACCATTGACGGTCAAGAAGCCGTGAATGTGAACTTTCTTTGGCAAACTAAAGCCGCCTGATTTGAGCATGCCGGGCCAAAACAAAGTGTGAAAGTAAATGATGTCTTTGCCGATGAAGTGATGGATCTCGGCAGCGTCATTTTTCCACCAGTCGTCAAGCGACTCGTTATTCTTCTCACACCACTGCTGTGTTGAAGCGATGTAGCCGATGGGCGCGTCAAACCAGACGTACCAAAAATTGCCGGGGCTGTCAGGAATCTCGAAGCCGAAATACGGCGCGGGACGAGAGATGTCCCAGTCGCGCAGCTTTTTTGAACCTTCGTCAGATTTTGGATCGCCGAGGAAATGGCCTTTGAGGTAGTTCGCGACTTCGGTCTGCAAGTGGTCACCGCTTTGCGTCCACTCGTCGAGGAAGCCATGCAATTGCTCAAGCTCAATGAACAAATGATTGGCGCTTCGAATTTCCGGCTTGGTACCAGATAACGTACTGATCGGGTCGATCAAATCAGCAGGTGAGTACGTGTGACCGCATTTGCTACAGTTGTCACCGGCTTGATCGGGCGTTTTACATTCGGGGCATGTGCCGATGACGAATCGGTCAGCCAGAAAAGTTCCTTGCTCGACATCGTAAAGCTGCTCGACTTCTTTCTCTTTGACCAATCCGGCATTGCGAATCGATTGCCAAACTTCCCCGCAAAGTTTTCGGTTTTCATCGCTGTGCGTGCTGCCGTAGTTGTCGTACTCGATTTGAAAGCCCTGGAAATCTCGCTGGTGCTCTTCGCTGGCTTGCGCGATAACTTCTTCTTCGGTGCGACCTTCGGCGCGGGCGCGAATCATGATGGCTGTGCCGTGGGTATCATCGGCCCATATAAAAATGCAGCGATGACCGCGAAGTTTTTGAAAACGAACCCAAATGTCGGTTTGGATGTATTCGACCAGATGGCCAAGGTGAATTGGGCCGTTCGCATAAGGCAACGCGGCGGTGACGAGAATCTTTCGTTGGTTCATAATGGTATCCATTCAAAGCCAACGCCAATGACGCGCCGGCCTGTAGTTGTAGTAAGCCAAGATTTTAGCTCATTCTCGATCTCCACAAAGGGGAGCGATTGATACGGTGTTGGCCAACAAAGCGCGCGTTCAAGCGTTGCCGGCAACCAAGATCAACGTTTGGAAGAAGTGAGCTGTAAGAAAGTGTGAAGATGCCGTATCCCGATCCAGAACCGTACCAAATCAAAAACACGGACGAAATTTATTCGCCAGGGTTGGTGATTTTCCGCGAGTTGCTTGTGCACAATCTCAAAGAAATGATTCGGATCGCAGGAGGAGCGGAGCGATTACGGCCGCATTGCAAGACGCATAAGACCCGCGAAATAATCGAGATGCTGATAGAAATGGGCGTAACGCGGCACAAATGTGCGACGATCGCCGAAGCGGAAATGTTGGCTGGTGTTGGCGCTCAAGATGTTCTGCTCGCTTATCAGATGGTTGGCCCAAACGTGAATCGCTTGGTGCAACTTTTAGACAAATTTCCGAGTGTCAGGTTCGCGACATTAGTTGATCACCCGTCGGCCGTCGACCAACTCTCAAATGCGATTTCACAAGCAAATTCTGCTGATGGGAAATTGCGATCGGTTGAAGTCCTACTCGACCTTAATTCAGGAATGAATCGAACTGGAATTCAGATCGGCCAAAACGCGATTGAGCTTTATGAAATGATTTTCTCGGCCGAGGGTTTGAAGCTCGGCGGATTGCATTGGTACGACGGTCACAATCGTCAATCAGATTTGCACCAGCGAACGGGCTGCGTGAATGCGGGCTGGGAGAAATTTATCCGCTTTCGAGATCAATTGCTGATGAGCGGTTTGGAGATCCCGAGAATCGTAACCGCTGGAACTGGTTCGTTTCCGATTCTTGCTGAGTCAGGTGAACCGAATTTGGAGTTGAGTCCAGGAACGACTGTTTTTCATGACGATGATATGGCGACCCGTTTTCCAGAAATGAATTTCCAACCGGCGCTTGGGATTTTGTCGCGCGTGGTTAGTTGCAATCAAGCCAAACATTTGACGTTGGATGTCGGGCACAAATCGTGTGCTGCCGATCAGCCTGCGGGAAAGCGGTTGGTGTTTCCTCAGTTGCCGGATGCTGAGGAGATAATGCATTCAGAAGAACATTTGGTGATCAAGACATCAAACGCCGATCAATTTAAGCTCGGTGATTGCCTGATTGCGATTCCGCGTCATGCCTGTCCGGTGTCCGCGGTTCACAAGTTTGCGCATGTGATTGAAAATCGTGAATGTGTTGAGCGTTGGGAGACGTTGGCTCGTGATCGTGTGTTGAGCGTTTGAAGTTCAGCGTTATATGAGTTGGTTCGCACAGTCGAACGAAAAGGGCCCGAAAAGAAAAAGGCCCGACACGAATCCAGAAAACTTTGCGAACCAGTTCCAGGTTTCGTATCGAGCTAGAAGACTTCTGGGCGATTGCAGAATCGATGTCTGCTCAGATTGCGATACTGCTTTGCGATTAATTACTTTTATTGTTTCGTTTCTGGTCAACAGGTTTTAGATCGAAAGAGCCGAGACCACGGACGCCTCCCCGGTTGCGTAACGGGTCTTCCGTAGGAGAGTAGTCCCGGCAAATCGTGGGTGTGGTTGGCTGCTTGTCGTCTTGATTGGCAAAGATTATTTCGCGTTTAGGTATGGAAGGATTGGCTGACCAAGGAAGCAGGAACGGTGTGTTGGACGCGACGAAAGTGCTGTATTGCTTCTTGTGAATTATTGGGAAGCTGAGCCGTCGAAGATTTTGTTTCGAGCGCATCTCTTCCTCCTGAATTTTGGAGATTTTTTCTTTCTCTTTGTTGGCGGCTTCTTCGTTGGTTGGTTCAACTGGGATTTTGATAAGCTTTAACCCGCTTGCCTTTAAATGGACATTCATGTTGTTGATGAACTCCTCTTGATCTTCGGAATTGGCGCCAA
>CAYZGP010000025.1:0-24094 GCA_964478065.1 uncultured Pirellulaceae bacterium | reverse complement strand
TCCGTTTTCAATCCGCCAGGCGTTGAGCGCCATTCGAACTTGGGCGTAACGGATGTCTTGAATTTTCCTGAGCCCGAGTATCGTTCCCCAATGCAAAAGTGGGTGAACTGTGAAACGCTCACGTGAGTATGAAGTACTAAGACGATTTTGACTCCAGTTAATACGCGTGTGTTGATCCGGAACCTCTGCCAAGTGTTGGTTTTGACTAAACGTGTTAGCTAGGTTGCTTAGCTCTTGACGCCCAATTCCCTCACTTCTTTTGAGCTCCCAAGGCAGCATGTGAACTGGGGATGAGGACACCTTGATTTGGCTTCCGGTTATTGGCGGCAGTGTTTTCCCTTCTTTGAAGTCTGACACCCAATTCAACAGATCTAAATGAAGCGACTCGCTTAAGCGTGTTGCGATCGCCCTCCATTGTTTTCCGTTGATCGAAAGTTCTTTGATGGCCTTCTTGATTAGTTTTGGATCTTGATTGGGAAGTTCACTCCAACGAATTAAATGGATCGGTGTTGCGAACGACCCATAGCCCGGGTGTTCGTTTTCAATTCGGGCCAGCCGTAGCCAGCTGGCCAAAGCAGAATCAAGTTCGCCTTGTTGCTCTGCAAGTTGAGCCTGTGCGGCAATAAGGAATCCGATTTTGTTGACTTGGTCTTTTCGGTGTTGAGCGGAGACGGGAGAAAGAACTGTTAATAATGGTTCACCGCGTGATTTGGCTTGATTGACATTGTTGCCATACTCATCAGCCTCGTTGATCAAGCTGAGCGGATATGCATTCTGTTTGACGACTTTCTCTACGTCGTCGATCAAATTTCTTTTCAACGCAATTCCTGTTGTGCTTGCGACTCTGGAGAAATCATGCACCTGTGCGTTGATGTCGACCGTTAGATTTGCCGCATCATTCAAAAACTTAAACCGGTATTTGGGGGAAGAGCGATCAGTAGCACTGTCTAGTGAATCAAACGCCGCCTGAAATTCTTTCATTCCAAATGAATATTGAGGCGAATGGGCAAACCGGAAATAAAAGAATGATGTGATGACACAGCAAATCACCAAAGCCAAAATGCTGCATGTCAGAGCGTGGTCTCGAATCCGAGTTTTGTCTGCCAGCCAGTCAGGCGCTCTCCACCAAGTCACTGCGACCAAAGCAACTGGAGCCGGAAGGTAGAACAACCAGAGGCTTCCGTTAAGCGCTATGATTGTGCTAAACCAACTCGACAGAAACACACCCAGCATTAAGGCGTCTGCGAACGCGTACACGCCTGAGCGTGTCATCATTGAACTAAATTGTCCGATCGCAAACGCAGAGACCGTAAACATGATTCCTATGCTAGTGACTTCCAGTGCGTATAGAAATGGGGATGGATTTTTGAGGTAAAGCGCAGAAATTGCACTAGCCGCAAGCAAAACGATACTCGCCGTTGCGAATAGTGCGGCTGGCAGAAGCCTGCAAGCCCAGAGCTTGCGGCCGTACTCCGTATGTTGCTGGAAGAATCGGTAGTTTGAGTTGTGTTGGTCAGACGAGAAAGCAAACATTGCAACGAACAGGGTTGGCAATGAAAAACTATATCCGAGCGAAAGCCAGAATTCAAAGAGGCTCATCATCGGTAGTCCATAGCTAACTATGAAGAATATTTGCAGCCCAACAACGGCTGCTGAAGCCCAGGCAATCGTCTTTTTGTTTTGTCGCAATGTTTGCCAGATTAATGACTGATAGATTCGCCAACTGTTAGATGTTGTATTGCTGGCGGCAAAATACTTGGACGCAGTTTGTTGATGGTTTTTTTGCAAACTTAAAGCAGGGATTGTTGACTGGCCAAGTTGAGCAAGCTGCGGCGCATTGCCCAGCCAGTTTTTACCTAGTGAGTAACATGCGAATCCCATTCCCACGTAGGTCAACAGTTTGACTAAAACAACCCATGTCACGAATGTGAAAAAGGGTCCACCATTGCTTCCACTCGCAATCGAACTCCAGAACAGTTGGCCGCTAGGAAAGAACCAGGAAATGAAAACATGCAAGAACCAGAAACAGAAAAATATGCTTGCCACCGCTGCAAGGGCTGCAAAGATAGTTCGCTTCAAAGACATTGACCAAATCACGCCCCAGAAAAAGCATTCCAAGGGGAGGCTGACTACGAAACAAAAAAGGAAAAATAATTGAGCTGGATTTTCGGAATCCGAAAATAATTCGAACGGTCGCCCGATTCCGTAGACTTCAACAAGTTGGAGAACCAGACCAAACGCGATGAACAGCATGATTGTCAAGGAACCCGATAAGAGCTTGTTGCGCACCACAAAGCCGCTTGTGAAAGGTAGGTTTCGCAGCATTTGGATCGTCTTGTTTTCATGTTCGGTAGAAAATAAAGACATTCCAACCGTCAGCGAAAACAGGCAAACGAATCCCCAGATGATTGTGTGCCAATTTGCATTCCCGTCGAATTCTATATATTGTCCAGAAAGGTAATTGGCTTGATGTAACGCCAATACCAATGAAAGAATAGCGATGAATATGATCAGCATGGGAGCGATCTGCCGAAACTCTTTCCACATCATTCGCCAACGTGGCGCAGTGCGTGAGTTGGGAAATCGCGAGGTCCCTGATGTCATCTGAGTAAATGGTGCTGAACTCATTGCGAACCCCCGGCGTCAGACTTGCGAACTCGATTCAAGTGCCCGGATTGGCTTGGCCCATTTTGGGTTGGTTTCGACCTGTCGCCTGACTTTAAAAACGCGACAAAGATTTCTTCGAGCGACGGCGTGTGGACTTCGACTTCGACGATCTCGGGACAATCACGAACTTGCCAAAGTGCATCAGGTCCTGGATCCTGAATCATCAACTGCTGACGCCGTCGGTTGCCACCCTCGTGTGAAATGACCTCGCCAGCAAAGGCAGGTAGCTGAGTGTTGTCACCTGAAAAAGAAACAACCCAACGTTCGATTCGTTGTTTCAAATTCTCCAGCGTATCGTTTGCTAGGACTTGGCCTTGATGGATGATTGCAACTCGGTCGGCGACCCGTTCAACTTCGGGAATTTGATGGCTGGAGAGCAAGATCGTTCTTTTCTCGGCAGCCACATCAACCATGCTTTCAAGAAACTTTCGCCGAACAAGCGTATCCAGTCCTGAAGTGGGTTCGTCCATGATCAGCAAGTCGGGTGCGTGGGCCATCGCCAGAGCCAGTCCAACTTTGGCGCGGCCGCCTTTGGAAAGCGATTTGATTTTTGTTGACAGTCCCAACTCATACTGCGAGCAAAGCCGAGTGAAGTTTTCTTCAAACCCATCGGGATAAAAGCCGGCCGTAAACCAACCCGCTTCCTTAACCGTCATCCAATCGTAAAGCGAAGGTGAATCGGCAACATAGCCAACACGACGACGGACTTCGACGCCTTGTTTTTGCGGGTTCATGCCAAGCACCTCAAGATGGCCGCTGACGCCCGGATCGAGACCGAGGATACTCTTGATCGCTGTTGTTTTTCCTGCTCCGTTCTCACCTAGCAACGCAAAAACGCAGCCTCGTGGAACTTCAAGTGAAACGTTTTTCAAAGCGAATTTATCGCCGTACCTGCGATTGACTTGTTCGAGTCGAATGACTGGATTCATCTTACGTTTCCCTGATTGTTAGTTTTTCTGTCGCTTTTTCTTTTTCGAGTTTTGAATCTCGGCGTCAACGATTTCTTGCAATTCGTCATCGCTCAATTGACTTTGGCGGGCTTCTTCGAACACGGAACGAATTTGGTCCCGGATCAGCCGCGTCCTGGCCGCAATGCATTTGGCTTTTGCTCCTTTGGCAACCGAAACCCCTGTTCCGCGAACCGTCAACAAGATGTCCTGATCTTGAAGATCGCGAAACGCTCTTGCCACGGTATTGGGGTTGATCGCCAGCTCACGAGCCATTTCTCGCACCGAAGGAATTAACTCGCCGGTACCAATCGCTCCAGACGCAACCGCGAACATGATCTGTCGAGAGACCTGTTCATAAACGGGCACGCCGTTGCTGGGATTGATTTTGAAGAACATGAAACGACCTTATGGTTGCTTAATCGCTGCGGTGTACTACCGTGTTAGTACGGTATGTGATCTTCGAAAAGATGTCAAGCTTTTTCTTTTCAGCTCGATTGGTTCGGGTAAGCCAAAGGTCAAAAAAGTCTCAATAACGTTGCAAAAATGCATCAAACTGATGTTGAGAATTAATAACTCAAGCGTGAAAACTTTAATTTCACTCGCGAAAGTTAGTTGGCACGAATTCTGCAACTTGTTGCTGGCAGCGGGGCCATGAAAATGCCAGCCGCAATTGGCTGAAACAAATCATCAAATTAGTAAGGCAACTGATGTACGAATTCAAAAGCAAAGACAAAAATTCAAATGACCATTCAGCCGTTTCTGGTGCAAGCCATATCGAACGCATAATGCGAAGTATCGCCGTTGCGGCAAGCTTGATCGCCCTCGGGATCGCGCTTGGATTTTGCTAAGAAACGAGGGTAAGCGTAGCTGGCTGGGCTAGCCAGAGTCCAGTAAAAGGGTAGCACCGATTCTTGAATCGGTGCCGCGAAGCCGCAAGAGGGATCAGCATTAAGACGCACTCAGCTTAAATTTGAGCTGACAGGATGTGGTCAAAGAACTAAGTGCTAATGTCCGCGTCGTCCCAATCCACTCCCGGCGACAGCGCCCAAGTCAACGCGTGACGCCGCTCTTGAATGAATCCCGCTGCGACAACATCGTCAATGTTGCGCAATCCGTTATGGGCGCAATAGAGAAAATCCTCAAGTGCGATAATTCGTTCGACGGGCTGAAGTGTTGTGCCGGTAACTAGCTCATCAACCGTTTTGCCAAATTCGCAGAGAAAGTCCTCGCGAATCTCAGTAACGATGCTTTGTGGGACTTGTTGATCGCAGGGGCAAACGGTCGGTGCAACGCCGAGCAACCACGCCAAGCCCCAAACGTTTTCCAAAATCCAGCCCGCCTCGTCGATCGATTCACGAACCTTATCCCGTGGCGTGGCGAGCCAATCTGTTTCCTTTTGCGAAAACGATTCTCGTTCGAGTTCATTGTCAGCGAGGTACTTTTTAACGTCCGCTGCCGAAACGATATCATCGGGAGCGCAGACCCATGCGACGGTTGCAAATGCCGCCATCAAGCGACGGGCGATTTCGTCATGCGGGCGAAGCTGTGTGAATCCGCGACTTGCTGCATTGGGCATCCAGGTGGCGACTTCGAGCCCACGGTCGCGAAGGGCTTCAATATGTTGCTCGCGCATTGAATCGGCCATGTCGGAAAGATTTTCGTAATTCCAATTGGCAGTCTCTTCAAGTAATTCATCAGTCCAGTGGATGAATGAATCGACTTTCAAATCATCCAGCTCGCCAACGACGCCACATTCAGCTCCAATGTACTCGGCTCCAATTGCTTCAGCGGCTCTACTGAATTCGGTATGCAGTTTTTCGAGTTGTTGCTGCGTCATCAGGCCGGCGTAGACCAGCAATAGTTCCGATGACTCTTCTGGATCGTTCGATTCTAGCTGAGGGAATTCTGAATCATCTGAATTCCCGGTTACGTGAACTTCTGCTCTCAACGAATTTTCATCGAGTTGGTTGATCAAGTTTTCTTCAGCGTCGTATTCTGCAAAAACGTCTTCGATGACTTCAAAGAATGGATCCATCCGCTCGGGCTTAAAAACGAAGGGAGCGTTTATTCCGAAAACCCATTCCAATTCCATTTCCGCTGGCTGGAGGCCGGACTTGCTATCCAAAAATTCAAACATCGCGGAAGCGTTGAGCAGAGTCTCAACTGGAAAGTGTTCGTCGTTCACGTGGCGCCTTTGGTATAAAGAAAAGTAACTCCAAGCATACCATTTTTCGGCATGAGCAATATGGACTCAGCCTGGAAATTGCCTCGCGACCACGCGTACGAATATACGTAGGATGGATACTCTATTCATGTCTTTTTCAGTTTCGCGACTGTCGGACAGGAATGTCCAACTTACATGACGAGTCGCGCGAATGCGGGGCTGAGGTTGCGTTTGGGAGTGTTCTGCTACGCTGCTTTGCGGACGTTTTCGCTGTTCAGTTTGTTGTACAACGTTTTCAAACTGATTCCCAATTGCTGTGCTGCAGCCGTTTTGTTTCCGTTGCACTGATCTAGCGTTGCGTGGATCATCGCCATCTCGATATCTCGAAGCGATTTTCCTGCGGTGGCGGTTGACATCTGAACCGTTGATGCTGGGGAACCAAAATGCTGCGGCAAGTCTTTGGCGGTAATCGGCAAACCTTCGCAAAGAATCGAAGCATGTTCGATCACGTTTGCAAGCTCACGAATGTTGCCGGGCCACGAGTGCGACTGAAGTAGCTTGATCGCTCCCGCCGCAAACACTTGTTCGAGTTTTCGTTTTGTCGGAGATGCTTCGGGCATATGCCGCGCCAGTAAATGGTGAGCCAACAAAGGAATGTCTTCGAGGCGATCCCGGAGTGGTGGCAATTGAATTTCGAACGTGTTGATCCGATACATGAGATCCTGCCGGAACTCGCCGTCGGCAACCATTTTGCTTAAGTCGCGGTGAGTCGCGCAGACAATTCTTACGTCGACTTTGAAGGGTTGATTGTCACCGACGCGGCGGATTTCACCGCATTCTAAAACTCGCAACAAAGTTGATTGGGTTTGCTTTGGCAGTTCTCCGATTTCATCGAGGAACAATGTGCCGCCATCGGCGACTTCGAATAAGCCCTGACGTTGCTCGTCGGCACCGGTGAACGCGCCTTTGCGATGGCCGAACAATTCGCTTTCAATTAAATTTTCTGGCAAAGCTCCACAGTTGATCGCAACAAATGGTTTTTCGGCTCGGTCACTTTGTTCGTGAACGGCTCGCGCGGCCAGTTCTTTTCCGGTTCCGGTTTCACCGATAACGAGAACGGTTGATTGAGTTGGGGCCACTTTTTCGATCAATGCTTTGACCCGCTGCATCGAGCGGTGGCTGCCGATCATGGTCGGTTCGCCTTCGACGCGATTCAAGCGTAATTTGAGGGCGTGGATTTTGTTATTTAACTCGCGACGCTGTGCTACTCGTTGAAGAAGCGATTTAAGGTCGACCAGTTTGCAAGGCTTTTGAAGGTACTCAAACGTGCCAAGTCTGAGTGCGGAAATTGCCGTTTCAGTTGAGCCTTTTCCTGTGAGGACGATTGCCTCGGTTGTTGGCGAAAGTTCTTTGGTGCGCTGGATGACTTCGATGCCGTTCATGCCGGGCATGTCGAGGTCGACGATGATGCAGTCGAAAGTGTCTTCTTCAATCGCAGCGACGGCTGTTTGACCGTCTGGGCAAACGGTGACGACGTGGCCCATACGAGGAAGTTCGGCAGCGATCAATTCCTGTAGATGGATTTCATCGTCAGCAAACAAAACTTTGAGTGATTTTGTAACTTCTTTTTTCATCTTATCTTTCATCAAGCTAATCGTTTTCTCTTAGGCTGCCGATTTCGCAAACTGCTTTATTTTATTTTCTGCCAGCGGCAAACTAACGATGAACACAGAACCTAACCCAGGGCCTGCGCTATAAGCCGAAATTCGCCCGCCGTGTTCTTCAATGATTTGGTAGGTGATCGAAAGTCCAAGTCCCGTTCCCTGCCCGTCTCGCCGACGAGTAAAGAATGGTTCGAACAAGTGTTTTTGAACTTCTTCCGTCATGCCGCAGCCGTTATCGGTCACACGCAATTCGGCTTTGCCATCAACTCGGGCCAATTCGATTTCAACGGTGCCCGATTCTTCAACACTTCCCAGCGCGTTGGTAATCAAATTCAAAGCGACCTGTTTCATTTCTTGTTCGTTCACAATCGAGACGATTGATGGGTCGGCGTGGAAAGCAATGTTCCGCCCGCGGTATTTGCTTAGCGGTTTGACCATTTCGATCACCGACTCGATCACCGTTGACAGGTTGGTCTCGGATTTAATCGCATCACCCATGCGGGAGAAATCCAGCAGGCCAGCTGTAATGCCTTTGCACCTGAACGCTTCGTCCTGGATGCGACGAAGGTATTTTTTCATGTCTTCGATTTCTGAGTCGATCGTTTCCTGAGTCGTTCCCGCCACGGGATTCAAAATGTCGTGAAGCCTCGATTCAAGCGATTCGGCCGACCAGGCAATGGTGGCCAGTGGGTTGTTGATTTCATGAGCAACGCCAGCGGCCAGGAATCCAACGCTTGCCATTTTCTCGCTTCGCACAACGTCCTTGGTTCGTTGTTGGACTTGGCGATTAAGGTCGCGTTTTATTCCTTGGAAGTTCGCTGTCATTTCATTGAGTGCATCACCCAACTCGGCGACTTCATCGTCGGTGTTAAGATCAATTCGGTAGTCGTAGTTACCGCCTGCGACTTGCCGCGAGCCTTCAACAAGTGATTCAAGCGGGCGAATGATCCGCTTTCTAAATCTCAGCAGGATGACGGCGATAATCCCGATCGCCGCGCCAGAAAATACGACGCTCCATGTAATCCAAGCGTGATAGTCTTTGCGTGCGTTCTTTGCGAATATTCCCAAACGTTCTTGCATGAAGTTGGGGATTTGTGAGACGAGATTTTGGAGCTCGCCGACTTCGTGGTCTAACCTCGCAACCTGCGTCTCGCGTCGGATGGGATCAAGAACGTTGCCTTCCTCTTGGATTAGTCCGATGTTTGCCAAGCGATTTTTGAATTTCTTGACGAACACCGTCTCTCGGGCTTTTTCGGTTGAGCGTGGATCGTCTGTTTGGCAGATTTCCAATTGAGTTTCGTAGTTTTGAAGTGCTTCCTCAACCAATCGAATCTTGTTGCTCAACTCCAATTGCCAGTCTTTGCCGTAGTCGGGGTCGATGTAAAACATCTCAGTTTCAAGCTCTTCCTTCTTTTTCCGATTACTTTTCAAAAGCCAAGAACGCAATTCGGTAACTTGCTGATTGAGCTCAGCGGCTTTTGGAAGTTCAAGCGAGCGTTCGCTAATGCTCTTGGTGAGTTTTCTGAAAGTGGAAGCACCGATCAAGCTTACGGCAGCGAGCAACAGGACGATGATCCCTAACATGATCACGCCAAAGTACATTTGTGCTCGGATTCGTCGTAGCGAAAACAAAGGTTTGCTCCAATTCGAAAGATTTCCAGATCGGATTAAAGTCTGAGGTCTGGATTCAGTTTTTCGAGGTTGCAAAAATTACAGGGTGTGTGGACCCCGGGCAATGTCAGTTGCAAGAGAAAGTGCTGGCAAGTGGCTGCGCTTTATCGAGATTGAGGTTCCTGACCGTTTTTTAACGCTCGTGAGGGGACGGGAATGTCCAACTTGCTTGTTTGACAGGGAAAACGACGGTCGCGCGCGAGGTTAACGCAAATAAAATTGCGAGCTCGAGAGATGGTTTATCGCTTTTATAGGTCGATAGAAGAACTGCTACCATCATTTTGATTTCGCAACTGATCCATCAAAAAGCTAACCGCGCGCCCATAAAATCGAATCGATGTGGAATGGTCACGATTCTTGGTTGCCGCTTCCGCCTGACTGGTAAGTGCCTTGAGCTGAGCCCAGTCAACTTGCCAGTTTTCGCGCAAAGCGCCTTCCTGGAGTTTGCGAAGCATGTCAGCCAGCTGTTTTGCGAACTGAGCGCTTGATGCACAACCATAACGCGTATAAGGACCTTTGCCGAACCGCTTGTCCTGCGTCACCGTATTACCGGACGTCGCACTGAGAATCAATTTGATCATCAGGTAAATGAAACTTCCGATTGCAACGACTCCAGGTAGCAACGCCGTTTTCCAATCAACTGCCAGCCAAAACACCAATGTGAAAAACAAAGCGCCGATAAAAATTCCCCAGAGAATAGGAGATACGGCATGTTTGCCTTTTTGTGAATTAACTTTTAGTAAGCTTTTTCGACCATTTAGATTGGTCGCCATGTTTGGATGACTGATTTTGACAATGATCACCGTAATATTGTCCGGCCCGCCACGTAAATTCGATAGATCGACCAAGACCGAACATGCTTCGTCAGGAGACATGTTGGCCAAGATTGAACCGATTTCAGTATCGGAAATAACCGCAGTCAAACCGTCGCTACAAAGCAAAAATGTGTCGCCGACTTGAACTGGAAACGGCCCTTCAAGATCGACTTTGCATTCCGCGTAAGGCCCAAGCGAACGTGTGATAACGTTTTTCGGCACCTTGCCCATTCGCTCTTCTTCAGCCGTCAATTGTCCGGCGACGCGCATCTCCCAAACGAGGCTATGGTCGAATGTGAGTTGTTCAATTCTGTTTTGTGTCAGGCGATAAACGCGGCTGTCTCCGATGTGAGCACAAACGGCTCCTTGAGGAAGAATCGCAAGGCAACTACAAGTCGTTCCCATGTTGTGGAACTCTTCGTTGGCTTGGCCGCGTCGATGGATTTCGCTGTTGGCGCCCTGAACCGCTTTTTTCAATTCTTCGGGGGCCGAAGAATCGTTGTACTTGGCGTATAAATGAGAGATGTTGTCGATCGCCAATTTGCTGGCCAGCTCGCCGGCCGCGTGGGCTCCCATCCCGTCGGCAACCACAAACACATGTCCTTTGCGTTGCCAATGTTCCATGCTGCTTGCAAGCGACACCGAAAAATTGTCTTGGTTAGTGCTCCGTCTCATTCCGACGTCGCTGAGCGAAGCGACCTGTAAGTAGTCGTCCCAGTTTAAGAGGCTTTCGCTCATAGATTTCCGAACCATTTATTCATGCCAGCACTACCTATATCTTAACCTGCATTGACCCTGTAAAAAACTGGAGTTCAAGAAAATGCCCACCCAAACATTTGAATGGGGTAAATGACGGGGAATTGGTAGTCACTTAGTTTAATAGGGAACTTTGCTCCCGATTTCAAATTGAATCGCCTACTGATTTAAAATTCTCCAAAATTGAAGGCTAATTGCTTTAAAAAAGGATTCCAAAATCGATCTATTCGCAAATCACAACGATTTGTAAACTTCCTCGCCACCAAGAATTGGTTTATCGAGTCCAAGTTACATGGATCAAAGATTTTATTTTTTTTGCCAATCGGTCTGAATTTTTGCCCAGCAAAGCAAAAAGGCGACGAGTTTACCCTTCAGTTTGATTAGAAGTCATTTCATATGCAGCCAAAAATATTAGCAATTGTGTTGGCTGGAGGGCTCATTTTGGCAAGCCTCACCGGATGTGTTCAGCGCCGGTTCATCATTCGAAGCCAGCCTGAAGGGGCCGCGGTAACGATTGATCGGCAACCAGTTGGCCTCACGCCGTTGTCAGTTCCATTTACCTTTAACGGGACTCGCGAATTTCAATTGGAAAAGAACGGATACCAAACGATCAAGGTTCAAGAAAGATTTCGTCCCAAGTGGTTTGAGCGGTTCCCGATCAGTTTCTTGACCGAAAACTTCTGGCCTCGAGAACTGCGCGACGAGCGATTGCTGGAGTTTCAGATGCAGCCCAAGACGCAAGTTCCGGAAAGCCTGTTGTTGGATCGAGCCAATGGGCTTCGCTACAACATTCAGAGTGGTACCCTTACAACGTTTGCGAACTAGCTGGTTGCATTCAATCCAACCAAATAAAATTTCTACGTTTGCAAATATCTGTTTGCGCCAATATCCGGGAACAGCTCAATTTCCGTTTGGACATGGCCACACGAACCATGACTATCAATGGAACACCCCCCAATAGCCAGCTGTTATTGAACATGCTTGTGCAAGCGTAAACATGGCACCCGAAAACCAATTCAGAAGAAGACCCTATGCCAGTCTTTTGGGCGGCCTTAATTGAATTCTGGCAGTAGCGTTGGAGGGTTTTTGTAAGGAAATAGATCCTGCAGCCTTGATAAGTGTGTTGTGGAACTAACATATTGCCACAGGTATGGAGATTGTCATGGAATCTATGGTGTTTTTGTGGCAACGCGAATATGATCGTTAATTGATTAAGTCATTACTCACTGGAGAACCCTCAATGAAACACATTTTTGCGATCACCTTAGTGGCGACGCTGGTACTTGCACTTGGGTGCGAAGAAAGTGCACCTTCGACAACTTCCACCTCCCAATCAACAGGACCCCCAGAGGTAGCCGCCGCCGCACCTAGTACTCCTGCTGCAGCAGCGCCTGCAGCACAAGGCGGACCAACGATTGGCGAAATGGCCCCTGAAATTGAAGGCGTCGATCTCGACGGCGTGGAATTCAAACTCAGCGACTACCGTGGCAAAGTTGTCATGCTTGATTTCTATGGCGATTGGTGACCTCCATGCCGTGCTATGTACGATCACGAGCGGTCGCTCGTAAACGAAATGAAAAAAGCCGGTGAGCCCTTTGCTTTAGTGGGTGTCAATGTTAACGACAAACTTGAGCGGATTAAAAAAGCCGTTGAAGAGAAAGGATTGAATTGGCGTTCGTTCTTCTGCGGAACGGATCACTCAATTCCAAAACTTTATAACGTAAAAGGATATCCTACGGTCGTCATTATCGACGCTGAAGGTATCGTGCGTTCGGTTGCCCACGGGGAACAAGATGACGTAATCAAAAAGTTGCTTGCCGAGATGAAATAATCTTGCCAGCAGCAGACTGTTAAAAAAAGAAGGGCACATCATTTTGATGTGCCCTTTTTTATTTTAATACCTATGAAGTGTCTGATCGCTGGTCGTGATCAACAATGATCTCATGTTACCTCGAAAACAGCCCTGATTTTCCGGCGGCGCCTTTGTAACGATTGTTCCCTTTGCGGCTTTCAATTGCACCGCTAATCAGAACTCCCGGATTGCGATTAAGTTGATCGGCAAATCCTCTGGCGTCATCCACCAGCGGCTCGAACTTCGTTGTCACACGTTGAACGTTCTCACTGCTACGCTGAATGTTCTTGCTACTTTCTTTAATCCGCGACATGGTTTCCTTAATGTCATCATACAGCGTTGTGTCGTTGAAGATCTTTGCGATTGAGCTGTCTGAATTCTTAAGCGTGCTAAGCGTTTTTGTGAATGCCTTGATGTCATCTATAAATGTGTCGATTCCTGCCAAACTTGAATTGACTTGTTCCAGGATTTCTGGCCCTTCACTCTTAAGCGACTCCGAGAACGCGAGGAAATTTTCTGTCGTTGCATTGATGTTTTCCGGAATCGTACCAAACGATTTGACGGTGGTTTGTACATCCTTGAGTGCAACGCGAACCTCCTGAAAGATCTTTGGGACTTCCGCCAAAGCGCCTTTGATCTTGCCTTTTAGTTCCACATCTCCAATCACGTTGTTAACGTTTTCAAAGATTCGATTGAAGTTATCCAATGCGGCCTCGGCTTTGACCGCCGTTTGTCGAAAATCGGTGATGAGCGCTTTGACTTCGCTGTCTTCGTTTTCAAATACGCCCTGAATCGAACTCGTTAGTTCTTTGATGCCCGTGCCGGCTTGATCAACGGCCAAGCCACCTCTCTCGATTGCCGCTAGTGCTTGGGCAATCTTGGGTTCCAGATCTGAGAACGATGCAATAACTTCAGACGGGTTGCGTTTGATCGCGACCTTTGAAACATTGTGCTTGTCTCCAATGATTGCTCCCCGCTCTTCGGCCGACATCGTCAAAAACTCGATTCCAGTATCGCCAAGAACTGATTCTGCACCGATTGAGGCGACTTCATTGGCGTATAGTTTTTCGCCTTCATTGATTCCAAGGGTTAACAGAACTCCTTCATCGATGGTTGTAACTTTCTTAACGCGGCCAATCAGGATGCCGTTCTTGCGAATCGGTGTTCCTACCATTACGCCAGGAGCGCGTTTCGGTTTCAAGTAAATTGTGTATTGGCTTGTCCATCCTTCGCTGTTGAGAAAAATCAACAACCCAAGAATACACAGCGCGATCACGACGAATACGCCGACTCGCAATCTTAATACGTTTTCATCCATGTTCGAACTCTAATGGAGTGTTGTGAAATGCATCAATAAAGTTAATAAAAAACGATTCTATTGAATTCTAAAATCAACGGTCAAATAGTTTGGCTGGCTCGCATTTCCATCAATCGCTCGCCTGCTTCGCCGTTAATAAATTGTTGGACACGTCGGTCTCGACAAGCATCGAGTTCGGGAACGGTTCCGTCGAATATGACTTGTGGTTCGCCCGGATTTAAACGCGCGGCTGGCATCAGCATCACGACCCGGTCTGCGACTTTGTGGGCCGTCGTCATGTCGTGCGTTACAACGATGCTGGTTACCGGATTTCTTCGCCGCGTGCGAATGATCAATTCGTTGATCACGTCGCTCATGATTGGATCCAATCCCGTGGTCGGTTCGTCGTACATGATCAATTCAGGGTTCATGATCAGTGCTCGAGCAAGGCCAACTCGTTTTCGCATTCCGCCCGATAGCTCGGCCGGTTTTTTGTAAACGACAGAATCGGGAAGCCCAACTTCTGAAAGCCGTGAAAGGACCATTTCACGAATTTGATCGTTTGTAAATCGTCCATGCTGGCGTAAAGGAAACGCGACGTTTTGGCCGATGGTCATGCTGTCAAACAAGGCCGCGTTTTGAAATACGAATCCAAACCGCAAACGAATATGGCTGAGCTGCCGATCGTTGAGCTCGTTGATGTCTTCTCCGTCAAAGCTGACTTGACCGAGCGTGGGTTGGACCAATCCGATGACGGACTTCATCAAAACTGTCTTGCCACAACCACTTTCGCCAAGCAAAGCCAGTGTCTGGCCGGCCGGGATTTCCAAATTTATGTTGCGCAATACTTCTTGCGAGCCAAACGAAACCGACAGGTCTTTGATTTCGACTAACGCTTCCTGGGCGTCTAATAGTTCTTCGATCATCATTACAGTAGCCCAACGCCTTCTGGGTAAAGGGTAAAGTAAATTGAGTCGAGCATGATTCCGAGAAACAAATCCAGAATCAAAATCGCCACGAACGAAAACACAAACGAAGCAGTTGACGCACGGCCAACCCCCTCGGCTCCCGCTTTACAATTGAATCCCTGATAACAACTTACCAAAGCGATCGCGGCTCCAAAAAAGATACTCTTGAAAAGACCGGTAAACAAATCAAAGTTGGAAACGAATTTTGCACTATTGTGCCAATAGTGGTGAATATCAATCTTGAGAATGTTGACACTATAAAAATGTCCGCCAGCGACACCCATGAAATCAGCCATGATGGTCAACGTGGGGATCAAGAACAGGCAAGCCAGAAAACGGGGCACAACGAGATATCGAATCGGATTGGCACCCATCGCCGCGAGTGCATCGATCTGCTCGGTGACACGCATTGTGCCAAGCTCCGCGGCCATTGCGCTACCTACACGACCAGCCAACATTGTGGCGGCGAGAACGGGTCCAAGTTCACGAACAAGCGTCATATTGATAACGCCACCGAGTCTCGTTTCGAGTCCCAGTTGGCGAAATTGAAAATAGCTTTGGACGGCCAAAACCATTCCGATAAATGTGCCAGTCAACGCAACAACCGGAAGGCTGGAAACGCCGACTTGATAGAAATTTGGCCAAACTGTTTCACTGCGTGGCAGTCGCGTGAACATCCAAGTGATCGTTCGCGCCACAAACAGGCTGAAGTCGCCGATTGCCATGATGCCATTGAGGACAAGCTCGCCCCAATTGGAGACCCAGCCCTTGAGCCAAGCCCTGATCGCGCCGAACAGCCCAAGGTGTTCGTGAGTCAAATTTTCAGGCGATATAGAGGACATGATTGGAGACGCATCGCCCTTGTTTATTTAGGCGTTGCGCACACTTTCATCAAACGGGCCCCCCCGAAGATATGGTTTCTTCATCGTCCAAGTTTGAAAACGAACTTGAGCGACTTTTCGGATTAGGCGAACTTTTCTAGCTAGCAGAAAGCGGTATGCAGCTTTTTGCAAAGGCAGTCCTTGGAGCGTGAAATGAAGCGAGGTTGGCTGGGCGGTTCAAATTTTATGGACAAACGCGGTCGCCTTCCGCTCGTCGTTAAACGGTTTTGGGCATTGAACGTATCGCGCACAAAAAAGCCCCAATGAATGAACTTCATTGGGGCTTTGGTTATTCAGGATCGGCTGAGGATTACTCTTCGCCGTCGTCGTTTCCATTGTCATCGTCACTGGCTCCGACACCAACGGCTTCTTCGGCCGGTGGTTCTTCTGGTGGAGCCACATATTCGCTTTGGAAATCCAGTCGAACGATTTTGTTCTTGCCGTTAATCTCTTCACGAATACCGTCAACAACGATCTTGTTCTTGCCTTGGAATGTACCTTGAAGTAATTCTTCGGAAAGTGGATCTTCGACGTAGTTTTCAAGGGCACGACGAAGTGGACGGGCACCGTAATCGAGGTTGGTACCTTTCTTGATCAAGAACTCTTTTGCGTCTTGAGTCAGAACCAATTCGTAACCACGCTCGTCAAGTCGATGGCGAATTTTGGATAATTCGAAGTCGATGACGATTTTGAGGTCTTTCTTTTCCAAGTGGCGGAAAATCACCGGCTCTTCAGATAGACGATTCAAAAATTCAGGACGGAACGCTTTATTGATCTCGTCATAAACACGCTCTTTCATGCTTTCGAAAGACTGATCATCGCCCGCACCTGGCAAACCAAAGGCTTGCTCGTTCTTGATTTGGTGAGCACCGACGTTGGTGGTCATGATCAAGATCACGTTGCGGAAGTCAATGTTGCGACCAAAGCTATCTGTCAGACGGCCTTCTTCCATGACTTGCAAAAGCATGTTGAAGATATCCGGGTGGGCTTTTTCAATCTCATCCAGTAGCACAACGGAGTAAGGACGGCGACGAATTTTTTCGGTCAACTGACCGCCTTCTTCGTAACCGACGTATCCCGGAGGGGCACCGATCAAGCGGCTGAGGTTGTGTTTTTCCATGTATTCGGACATGTCAATCGAAACGAGTGCTTCTTCGTCGCCGAACATGAATTCAGCAAGCGCTTTGGCGAGCAACGTTTTACCAACACCCGTTGGACCAGCAAACATAAAGCAACCGATCGGACGTTTGGGATCTTTCAATCCACTACGGCTACGGCGAACGGCTTTGGAAATCGCGACAACCGCTGCGTCCTGGCTGACGACCTTCTTGTGAAGCTCTTCTTCCATCTTCATCAGACGCATTGAGTCTTCGGTGGATAGTCGCGTCAACGGAACGCCAGTCATTTTTGAAATGACCTCGGCGACGACTTCTTCATCGACCACGCCGTCGGTTTGTTGCGACTTTTCACGCCACTCGCGCTTGATCTGCTCTTTCTTTTTACGAAGCTTATCGGCTTGATCTCTCAAGCTGGCTGCCTTTTCAAAATCTTGATTGGCAACTGCGTCTTCTTTTTCTTTGTTCAGACGCTCGATGTCTTCGTCGATTTCTTTTAAATCTGGTGGACGGCTCATCGTGCGAAGCCGGACGCGGGCACCTGCTTCGTCGATCACGTCGATGGCTTTATCAGGCAAGCATCGACCGGTGATGTATCGACTGGACATATCAACCGCTGCGGCAACCGCATCGTCTGTGATTTGTACGCGGTGGTGTTCCTCGTAACGCTTGCGAAGTCCCTTGAGAATTTCGATCGTTTCGGCATCCGAAGTCGGCTCGACAATGATCTCCTGGAAACGTCGGGCAAGCGCGTTGTCTTTTTCGATGTACTTTCGGTACTCGTCCAAGGTCGTCGCACCGATGCATTGAATTTCTCCACGTGCCAGAGCCGGTTTCAAAACGTTGGCCGCGTCGATGGCGCCTTCTGCACCACCGGCACCGACAAGCGTATGAAGTTCGTCAATGAAGAGGATCGTGTTTTTCGCACGACGGACTTCGTTCATTACGGCTTTGATGCGTTCTTCGAATTGACCACGGTATTTTGTACCGGCGACCATCATCGCAAGATCGAGTACGACGATTCGTTTGTCGGCCAGAATCTCAGGAACGTCACCGGAGACGACGAGCTGAGCGAATCCTTCAACGATCGCTGTTTTACCAACACCGGCTTCACCAAGAAGCACTGGGTTGTTTTTTGTACGACGGCAAAGAACCTGAATGGCTCGTTCGATTTCGTTTGAACGACCAATGACCGGGTCAAGTTTACCTTGTTTGGCCAGCTCAGTCAGATCGCGACCGAAACTATCAAGTGCCGGTGTTTTTGATTTGCCACCTTGCTTGCGTTCGCCTTCTCCACCACTGCTGCCACCGCCTTCGCGGCCGCCTCGCTCGGCGCCTTCTCCGCCTTCTAGGCCATTGCCGAGAAGGTTGAGAACTTCTTCGCGAACTTCTTCCAGCTTGAGGCCAAGATTCATCAGAACCTGAGCCGCAACGCCTTCTTGTTCACGTAACAGACCAAGCAGAATGTGCTCGGTGCCGACGAAGTTATGATTGAGATTACGAGCTTCTTCCATCGAATACTCGATGACCTTTTTGGCTCGCGGTGTTTGAGGAAGCTTGCCCATGGTGATCATTTCGGGACCACTCTGAACCAGTTTCTCCACTTCCAATCGGATCTTCCGAAGATCGACATCAAGGTTTTTCAACACGTTGGCTGCAACGCCAGTGCCTTCCTTGACCAGTCCCAGCAACATATGCTCGGTGCCGATGTATTCGTGATTGAAACGCTGGGCTTCCTGGTTCGCCAGTTGCATGACTTTGCGGGCGCGATCGGTAAAGCGTTCGTACATTTGTTCCCCCTGTTAATCCGGTTGGTGTCCGGTTTTTGTATCAAACTGATGGGTGAGATCAGTTCTTGGATTGGGTTTTATGTTTGTATTAATTAAGTGTTTGGCTACTTCTTATGTCGTTTCTTCTTCAACGTATTCTCTAACATGAACGAATCCGTCATTGTTAGTCGGTAATACGTCGTCGAGTTCCTTATCCGGATTGCCCAACTGATCGGCAGCTTCGTGCTCTTCAATCAAGGCGACCAGCTTTATCTCCCGGTCGATCTCAAACTCCCATTCGAGAGCTTCGTCGTACCGCTGCATTTCACTAAGTTGTTCACGGGCTTTGTCGAATCTTCTGGTGTGCCGATTCAAAGTTGCCAAAAGCAACCTTGCTTCAACATCCCTTGGAACATTTCCAATTTGCCTATTCAGCAAAGATTCCGCTTCTTCCCAGTGACCTCCTAAGTATTCGCGTTGGGCTTGATTAAACAAGGTGTCAGGTCGCTCAGGATCGGCAACTTTTTCACTTGTCGGCACTGCCATCACGTCAGTTACACGGTGGTAAGCGACCCAACCAGAAGTTCCCCAGATGAGAAAAATCATGGGCCACGCAATTACCGGAAATATATCCCCTAATGACCAAGGCCAAAGGAAACTCGACACCAAAGCGAGATTCAGCAAAATTGCGAATCCGATTGCGACGATTAGCGAAGACATTTGTCCTCGAAACCAAAGACCAGGCAAGCCCGGCCAGCCGCACAACAAAAATGTGCCCCAGCGCATTGGTGTACTCCGATTTCCGTATCTAAAAATACCACCTTTAAACAACGAGGAGGGTCAAAAATGAATCTCCAAGCCTTCCATAGGAATATAAGTATCAATCTCAGGCAGATTGGCGTCAATCGCAATCAAAACCCGCGTTACGATCGGAGGGGGTATTTGCTGTTTTTCGAAGAAATAAAACGTCCATATTTGGAGGTGGCCGGAAACTTTACCTTACTGGCGACACCCAAATTTGCTTCAGAATCGAGAGAATCGATCGACTCACCGTGATTGTACCGCTTGAACGTGGACAACAATGTCATTTTTGCTTGGACGGATACTTCCTGATAACTTGGGATTGTCCCGCGGAAATAGCTTGCACTGCTTCCCGATATCTTGTGATTGTCCTGCGGAATTAGCTTGGAACAAGTATGAAGCCGAAGTTTTCTATTCGAACCCTATTGGTCTTCGTGGCAGTGATCAGCGTCTTCTTAATTGCGTTGATGACTCCGAACAGGTTTTGGAACAACATCATCTCAATCGGTACGTTGTTGGTTTTGGTGCTATTGATTCCGGTCATGGTTGGAGCACAAGGAAAGCTCCGTCTTCAAATGTTTTCCTTTATGATACTTTGTGGTGGGTCATTGTTTGTGAAAGAAAAATATCCGGAGACAAGTTTGATTCAAGCACAATCGGACTTGATTTCGGTGCTGGATGAGATCGTAGGCTCCAGCACAAACCTCACGCCCACGGGAGCTAGAGTTGAACGCCTGGCAAATGGCTACTTCCGTGTTCGTCGGAGTCCGTCGACGGGCTGGAAAGACATCTCAAAAACGGAGATCGACAAGCTTGGTTGGAATCGTTACGTCATTGATTATAAAACGGGAGTCGATTCCTGGCGTTTTCAAGAGATCTGCCAAGCGTTCATCGCGCTTCTTTTTGGCTATGTTGGTTCACTGATAACGGGATGGGTCTACGATAAACGGGACGAGCCTGATGATTGTGATCAAGCAGAATCGTGATCGATAAGTGTCCTCCTACCATCGCAATTGAATAAATGCCAAACTGGCAGATCATGACTGACAAACAATCTGAAAAAAATTCCGTGTTCAGGATACTGGACGCTGCCATTAATCGAGCTGGCGAAGGCATTCGTGTCGTTGAGGACTACGTACGGATGGTGCTGGGAGACGTGTATCTCGCTACCCAGCTCAAGCAATTGCGCCATGATTTGACCGCAGCTGTTGAAGCAATTGATCCCGCAGAACGAATCGCGGCCCGAGATAGCCAAGGAGACGTTGGTCGGACTATCAAAACCGAATCCGAGTATCAACGCGGCGATCTCAATGAAACCGATAGCCCTTCTTCGGAAAACGAATTCAACAAAATGAAACTTTCGGGTGGCATGATCCAGGCCAACCTTGCCCGAGCCCAACAAGCGTTTCGAACGATCGAAGAGTTTTCCAAAACGATTGATCCTGAAATCTCAAAATCCGTTGAGCAGCTGAGATATCGGACCTATACGATTGAGAAAGCCGTTTTGACGACCGTGGTGAGTTTGCAAAATCTCGCCCAAGCGAATCTTTATGTCTTAATCGATGGATGCAAAATCGAATCCGATCAAGGCAAGGGTTTGTCGGCTTTGACCAAAATGCTGATCCAAGCCAACGTTAGCATGATTCAATTTCGCGACAAAACACTTGCCGATCGCGAGCAAGTCGTTGCCGGACGGTTGATTGCGAAATTGACACGCGGTACGTCAACGCGATTTATTATGAATGACCGTTCGGACTTGGCGATCGCGTGCAATGCCGATGGAGTGCATCTGGGGCAAGACGATGTTGATGTTGCTGACGCGAGACGAATTTTGGGAGCAGCCAAAATGATTGGCGTATCGACCCATTCGATCGACCAAGCCAGAGCTGCAGTTTTGGCTGGCGCGAATTATCTCGGCGTGGGGCCTGTTTTCGAATCTGAAACAAAACAGTTCGATGCGCATGTCGGTTTGCAGTTGGTCAGTGAAGTCGCCAAAGAAATTCAATTGCCTGCATTTGCAATTGGCGGCATTACGCTCGGAAATCTCAAAGACGTGATTGACGCAGGACTCCCGCGGGTTGCCGTCAGTGCTGCAATTGCGAAATCAGAAGACCCAAGTGCGGCCACGATCGCGTTTAAATCAGTCTTGGACGCGGCGAATCAGTAGGGTTTTGCCGACTGCACTGGTTGGGACGCGGAATTTTGAAAGTCCGCTGTCCATGCGAGCAACTGAGTACGTGTAACAACTACAATGGAATTCTAAGCCAGAAGACCAAGTCCCTTATTTTATCGATCACATTTTTCGCGCGGACAAACAGTTACGTTTAAAAAGCGGTTTCTGAAGATGTTTGTGAATCCAGGAAACGAAAATGGAATTTCTTGAAGTCCCAATTTTTGACAATGATTTTTTTAAGCTGCTCGTACGGCTTGCAATCAATCTGGTTTTTGTTTTTCTCGTCGTAATTGTTGCGTACCATCGGCACCAGAAAACCAAAAACTACGTGTTCACGTTTCTGTTGATGAACATCGTGGTCTTCTTTATTTGTTTCACACTTAAAAAGCTTGATCTTGGATTGGGGATGGCACTTGGGCTGTTTGCGATCTTTGCAATCATTCGCTATCGAACTGATCAGATCAAAGTCAAAGAGATGACGTATCTTTTTATCGTGGTTGGATTGGCAGTGATCAATGCGCTTTCAAACAAAAAAACAAGCTACTCCGAATTGATGTTTACCAACGCATTCATTTTCGGCGCGGCGTTTATGCTTGAGCGAATGCAGATGGTGCCAGCCGTAGTGAAGCTCAAGTCCCAGGACTTGATCTACGACAAAATCGCTCTGCTTCAACCGGATCGCAATGAAGAGTTGGTTGCGGATTTGAAAGCGAGAACGGGCTTGGACGCCAAGCGAGTCGACGTCAAAAAAATTGATCTATCCAAGGGCACCGCAACGATTGTTATCCGCTACGAGTAAGAATTCTTCTTGTTCGTTTATTCGCTTTTGTCGATGCTCAGAAGTTTGTGGAGCGTCTTTAAATCGTCACCAAGAGCTTTGACGTTTTTGTCCAAGCCAGCATTTTGCAAATACTCGACATGTAGCGAAATGGGCACATGGATGCCTTTGCTGCGAATCATTTTGAAGAACTTCGGATCCAGAACACCCTTGCCTAGTGGCACATTTTCGGTTTGCAGGCCTTTCCAGCGAAAGTCCTTGACGTAGACCGCTTTAACTTTTTGTTGGATCACGTTCCACAAAACTGGCCAGCTTTGACCGGCCGAAGCGATCGCGTGTCGTATGTCGAACGCGACTCCAATTTCGTTTGGGTCGATATCGTTTAGCAGTTGATTGAGGTCCCACATTGTTGAGCCGAGGTATTTCGGGCCTGCGTGGTTTTGATAGATGCCAGTCATGCCAAGTTTTCGATTGAGTTTGGCAAGTCCCGCAGCAAGAGGACGAAACGCTTCGATTTGCGGTACCACAGGTTTCTTTAAATCGTAGCGATAATAATCCGTGCGATATCGCGTGATGCCCAGGTCAGCTGCGGTTTTGAGAATCAGTTCATTAGTCGCGTTGGCAGTGTTGATGCGAGTCGTCATGACAGTGATGTTGATATTTCGCTTTTCCAGCGCGGCCGCGAGCAAAGGCAGTTTTTCCGGAACATCATCGGGTTCGATTAAGCCATCAGGGCGAATCGTTGCTTCGATGCCTTGAAAACCCTGTTCTGCTATCGTCTCGGCAAGTTCATCAAACGAGAGCTCTTGAATGAATTTGATGAAGGCGCAAATCTGCTGTTCTTTTTGCTGTCGGTGTAAAACGGACGGTTCAACAAGTGAACCTCTACTGGCTGATGACGAGAGTTGGCCCGTCACTAACGTCGCTGCGGCAGCCGTCGAATACACACAGAATTTTCGCCGATCATGATTCAATTGATTGGTCCCAGATAGAATGTTTTTATTAAGAATCGGTAGGCATGTTTAGCGGGCATCGAAAAAAGGATTTGTTCTGACCGAGTCGACTGCAAGTTAACAAGAAACTGAAAGCGATGCATACGAGCCAACTTGGCTGCATAGCAAAGGAATACGATAACTCTATCTACTCACAGCTGCGCTAGGCGGCGAGTCCGGCTAGCTCCGCCCATCGCGCTTCAAGTAATCTCGTGTAATCCACCGAGTTAAGGCTGTAAGAACCTAGCGAGTATCCGTCGTTGGCTTCCACGATAACGGTTTTGCCATTGGACAATACGCCAAAGTCGATGCCGTAGCCCGCGGGTGCGTTGGTGAAATCTGCGATTGCCGACTGGATTGTGGCTTTGTCGGGATAAGTAAAACAGTCGCCTTGATAATGTGACATCCCGAGGACCTCGCCTTTGACGACAAACACCCGCCACTCGGAATCAAACAGAACATAATCGGATACGAGGACTGCAGTGTCGTTCGGGAAAGCTTCCAGCGTTTCCAAGTCATCGACGTGAAACAGTGCAATGGCTGGAAACTTTTTGTTTTGATTCAATGGTTTGAGAAAACAGGATTCCGAATCGCCGGCTCGCCACTGCTGGCGAACTTCTCCCAGCGTTGTTCGAGTTATTTTGCGACCGAAATATGCTCGTAGCTCTTCAGGTAAATTGTTCGCAACGGGCATCGTCATTCCGATTTGCGCCATCGCTTTTTCAACTGAACCGATCCCGCCCACGACAAGTGTCTCTTTGTTTAATGGCAACGAACCGTC
>CAYZGP010000024.1:52088-57609 GCA_964478065.1 uncultured Pirellulaceae bacterium | reverse complement strand
GGGGTCGCAACAGCGAACATCACAGCTACCAACATGCCCAACAAACGTTGCGACATAAAAGGGTCCTCCTCAGAACGAGACTCGAAAAAAATTGTTTCAATCTGACGAATGCACAACACTGTGCACTCAAAACTTCAAAGTTGAAAATAACAAGATAGACGCAGACTTATGAAACTATTGCCACAAACAACGCTATTTTACACGTAGGTTGGGCATTTTAGCTCTCCAGAAATAGCTGTCAATCACTCAAACTCAATGTTTTTTGGGAATTGAGAACAGACCGATTTCTTTATGGAGTCCTAAGACTTCATTCGTCCTACCTAACTTAACTCGCCACACTTCATTTACCAGCAGTTATCAGCCTTTTTTTTGATAAACTTGCGTCAAACTAAAGTATGCCGATCGTGCCGAATTTGCCGGCATGAATTAGTTATTCCTCACCGTTAGAATCAAAAAATCCCCGCATTTCCTCGGCTAAAACTTCCTTCTCGACTTCGGCCTGAGCGCTACTGGACAGTCGAGGGTCAACTAGGATTTTCAGCTTAGACTGATGAATGCGGCCATCTACTTTTAGCCGCACTTGATATTCTCCAGAGGGAACGGAACGGCGACGGACTCGTCGTCCAGCCGGAGCTCCACCTGAATCCAAGGTCAAATTCCAAGGAAATACGTGAAGCCCTCTGCGGTTACTGGTTTCAAACGTTTTCACGATGTCGCCGTTGATATCAAAGATCATCAATTCGACTTGTCGTGCGTTTGCTCCCAGAGAATACGCGATTGTGGTGCCATTGTTCGGGTTGGTGCCCACAAATCTTCGGGTTCCACTGTTTCCACGTGATGGTTTCGATTGGAATCGAATTGCATCCTTGGCTTGATACAGTTTTTCCGATTGTGCCAATGACTCCTTGGAGAGTTGGCGGAGAATCGAAACATCTGCTACCCAAAGGCTTCTTCCGTGTGTTCCCGCAACAACATCGTTGCCGGTAGGGTGAATGGCAAATTCATGAACGGACACTGTTGGAAGTCCGCCCCGAATTCGTGTCCAAGTTTCGCCGGCATCAATTGAATACCAAGACGAAAATTCACAACCCAAAAACAAGAGGTTGCGGTTTTTAACGTCCTCGCGAATCACGCGAGCTGATCCGGCGTTGTCAGGCAAATTGTTTTTTAACGATTCCCATGTCTGCCCGTAATCGTTGGTGACAAAAACATAAACTCCGTCGTCATCGCTACGGTGACCATCGAACGTCGCATAACAACGAGCTGCTACGAATTTTGAAGCCTCTAGCGAACTGACCCAGCGAGGACCAGGCATCAACTTACTAAGCGATTTTTCTCCACTTGGTTGGTCAGGGAATTTAAATCGTCTTGAAGTCGAAGCTTGTGATGATGTCGCTGTTTCTTTCGCTTCGTCATCCGACATTTTCTTTAGTGTAAATTTCATTGACGTCTGACCTTCGTTGAGATCCAAGTCGCCTTCGTAGACGCCGTTCTCGATTTTGCCTTTGAGCTGTAACGTCAATTGCGCCGAGGCCGCGTTAATGATCAACTCTTTGGTTTCGGGATCATATTTTCCACTTTCGATTGGATGACTATTCTGGCCAGCGAATACGCCAGAAAAAGATTTGTCGGAATTGCGTTTCAATTCCATCGTGATGTCCTGATTGGCTCCGCCTGTAATTTCGCCGGACCATTTTCCAGTGAATCCATCATCAGCCTTCTTTTCATCATCTGATTTTTTGTCAGTGGATTCTTTGTCTTTCGCGTCATCCATTGCAGCTTTTTCTGCTGATTTGGATTCGTCGGACGAAGATTCCTGTTCTTCAGATTTTGAATCACTTGTGTCTGACTCATCATCATCGGATTTAAGTTTTTCCGCCGTGAAATCGGCTTCCATTCCGGCGCCACCGATCGTCATCACTCCGTTCATTTCTTTGCCAGAAACGTCCGCTTCAAACTTAAAGTCAAACGACTCGTTGCTGGCTGAAAATTCAATCTTGTTTTTTTCCGAATCGAAAGTGCCTTCATCGATTTCAGAATCGCCTCGTGGTGAAACAATTTGCCCAGAAAGCTTTTTCTTGTCATCCATTTTGAGTTCGATTGTGAACTCAATTCGTCCACCGGTTAAGTTTTCGTTTTCAACAACGGCTTTCCATTCGCCAGTGATTGGATCGTCAACTTGTCCGACGCTTCGAACAAAAGAAACTTTGGAAGTAAGACTCTTGCCAACAGAAAGATTTACCAGGTCGAGCAAACGACGTTGAAGCTGTGTTTGCGGGTCGTCATCGGATTTTTCGGCTTCGAATTCCATTTGGAATCGTCCGGCATCCATTTCGCCAGTCATTTTTCCGTCTTTGAGGGTGCCGGAAAACTGACGAGAAAATCTGTCGGACTCAACATCAAAAGAAACCTCACCTGTCTCTGCACTGTATTTACCATTGGAAATTTCTTGAGAGCCGTTTCGGCCTTCAAGTTCCCCAGTGATCTTGTTGCCAGACAATTTCAAAGTGAACTCGAAATTGGCTCGTGAAGCGGGGATACGATCGTCTAAATAAAGACCGGTCCAATTTCCAGAAATCGGATCGTTTGAATCGCCTTTTGCATTTTCGTCAGTTTTCTTTGTGTCAGCTTTCTTTTCATCTGAAGTTTTGCCATCAGGTTTTTCCGTTTTGGCATCTTCTTTCTTTTCAGGTTCAACTGGAGAGTAAAACAGCGGCTGCCAATCGCCCCCGCCGTTTCTGGTTACAAACAAAGCACCATCAGTTGTGCCGACGTAAAGTACTCCTGGTGTAACGGCTGATTCGCTCAGCGCACTGCCGGCACCTTTGTCCACATGGTTGGTGATCTCAGGCGAAATTCGCTGTGCATTCCGGCCTTTGTTATACGAACGGAAGACATAGTTGCCCGCGCTGTAATGTATTTTTGAATTATGTGGAGAAAGAAGAAATGGAGTTTTCCAGTTAAAGCGAGGTCGGGCAATCCCTCGTTCTCGTGCCCGATTAACAAAACCTCGGGCGCCAGTTCCAAGATGGATACTGCCCATGCCGCCGTTTTGGCTTTCGAAATAGATCTGTTCTGGGTCGTCCGGATCCACCAAAGTGATAAATCCATCGCCACCGCCGACTCGCATCCAATCTGAATTGACTGGGCCGGAGCCTTGTTCGCTTCGAGCTGGACCGCCCCAACTGCCGTTGTCCTGAAGTCCGCCGTAGACTTTGTAATCAAGGTTCGAATCGATGCCGACGTGATAAAATTGCCCAATCGCGACATGATTCAAGTGATCCCAGTGTTCCATCGCATCGTACGAAACATGAATACCGCCATCGTTGCCGAGAATGATGTGGCGCGGGTCGCGTTTGTCGATCCAAATCGCGTGGTGGTCTACGTGAATACCGTCGCTTCCGCCGTCACCAGTGAAAGTTTTTCCGCCATCTTTGGAGCGATAAAGACTTGTGCCACAAAGATAAATATTGTTTCGATCAAGCGGGTCGACTTGAATGTGGCTGTAATACATCGGTCGTGGATTAAGCGAGTTGATTCTCGTCCACGATTCGCCACCGTCTTTGGACATGTAAATTCCACCGTACTCATGTCCGTCCGGCCCCTGAGTGTCCTGAAGATTGGTTGCCTGTCCGCCAAGTGTTCCTGTGAAATCGCTTCGTGCTCGGCCACGCCTCGGTGGTTCTTTTGCGTCAAGCGTCATTTCCAAGTCAACCAATTTGCGATCTCTTGAAACGACGACTTTGACTTTTTCACCGGCTACATGCTTGTGAAACTCTTTCTGCATTTCACGATTGGAAGTAACGATCGATTTGTCGACCGAGACAATGATATCGTCAACTTTTAGTCCAGCTTTTTCGGCAGCTTTTCCCTTTGTGATTTGGGTGATTTTCGCACCAACATCTGCATCAGTAGACCTTAAGCCCATGAACGCATAGTTTTCAGGTTCTTTGCCGATTTTTTCTGATTCAATCACGGCATAAACGTACTTCGGATCCTTTTCAAAATACTCCAATCCGATTCGGCCAAGTTTGCATGAGGGAAGACCTTTGGTGATTTTCTTAAATGACTCGCCACCGTTGGTTGATTTGTAAATTCCGGACCCATCACCAAAACGTTTTACCGGGTCGTTGCCATCAAAACCGTCTCGCTTTCGCTCATAAGTCGCGACGAGCAGTTCATCCGGATTTTTCGGGTTAAGTCTTACGTCAATAACGCCAGTCACATCATTAACGTAAAGGATTTTTTTCCAAGTCTCGCCGCCGTCGGTTGTTTTGAACAATCCACGTTCTGGGTTAGGTCCCCAAAGCCGTCCGAGACTTCCAACCCAAACGATATCTGGATTGGTCGGATGGATTGCAATTCCGCCAGTTTGGAAGGTCTTTTTCAAGCCCATGTTTTTCCAAGTTTTTCCGCCATCGGTCGATTTGTAGACGCCATCACCCCAAGAAACACTGTTACGCGGGTTGTTCTCGCCAGTTCCAACCCAAACGATGTCTTTGTTGGATTGAGATACTTGAACGTCGCCGATTGAAACGGTTGCCTGGTCGTCAAACTGATGCTCAAAATTGATTCCGTTGTTAGTTGTTTTAAGCAAGCCGCCAGAAGCCGATGCACACCACCAGATACATGGGTCTTTTTCATAAACTGCAATCGAAGTGATCCGTCCGCCCATGTTGGCTGGGCCGATCGAGCGCCAAGTCACTTGATTCGCCATGCTTGAAGGCAAAGAAGGCGCCGTTCTCGCAGGAGCTCTTCTGCCTTGCTGGGCATTTGCTGGTCTTCTTGTAGCAGGCGCTTGTCCGGCGCCTGGTGGTCGGGCGGGGCGATTAGGTCTTGTTCGCTGTCCGCGTTGACGCCCGCCAGCGCCTCGTCGAGCACCATCGCCGCGTCGTTGTTGGCCCCGACGCCCATCCCGTGCTTCGGCAGAAGGTCTGCCTCGCCTTTCGGGCGCGTTTTCCGCGGAAGGGGGATCTTTCGGTTCGTCTTGTGCCAATAAGTTGGGACTAAAACAAGCGAGTGTTACCAACAGCAATGTGGCAATCGAAAAAAGACGGAAACAAGAGAACATGAAACAACTCCATCGGATTAAAGTTTGGAAACGGCTTCTTTTGCGGTTATTCCCAAGCACAGACACCAGTTCTTGGTCCTTGCAGAGTGTCCAATGGGAAATTGAAGCCAAAATCTCAATCTTCCAGCGTATCACCGCATGTTGTGGGTTTCAAACGACAAACGCTTGATTGAGTAGAAATTCAAACCGCATAACCCGAATCTTGTTTCGTTTGGGTCAAATTAATTCGATACTTGAATGTGTCGTTTAACTAAGCGGGCTGGTGAATTGGTAAATTTGGTGACACGATACACAGACCGAGCCCAACTGTTGGGGGGAAATTCGTCCAGAATTTGGATCTGCAAGTTCAAGTTCATTTTGCACGCCGAAAGTCTTGAATTTCCCCGACTCAGCATTTGTCCACGTCAGCAGTTGCCTTGCCTTTAACGCGAGGTTTGCCAATCCAAATTC
>CAYZGP010000024.1:35091-51988 GCA_964478065.1 uncultured Pirellulaceae bacterium | reverse complement strand
GAAGATGTGGTTGTCACGTCGCGAAATGCGAAACGAGCACAGCACAAACTCGGGAATCCGAATTTAAAAGTAATTGAGTGGCGCGACCCTGCTTCAGAGGGACTGCAGATTCCAAGCGATTTCAAATTCGACTCAGTTATCAACATGATGGGCGAGTCGATTGCCGACGGTCGATGGTCGGACGAACGAAAAAAACGAATTCGAGAAAGCCGTGTTAAAGGAACCCGACATTTGGTCGACGCTCTAATTGAATCGGGAACATTGCCCAAAGTCATGGTGTCAGCATCCGCCATTGGTATCTACGGCGACAGTGGCGAATCAATCGTGGAAGAAAATCATCAACACGGCTCCGGATTCCTAACCGACGTTTGCCAAGAGTGGGAAGAAGAAGCCAATCGGCTGACTCAACATGGCGTTCGCGTGGTTAACTTGAGAATTGGAATTGTGTTAGGCGCTGAGGGTGGCGCGATAGAAAAAATGCTTCCAATATTTCGTTGGTGCCTGGGTGGCAACCTCGGAAGTGGAAAACAGTGGATGGCTTGGATTCACCTAGATGATCTGCTCGCAATGATCTGCTGGGCGATCGAAAACGAATCAGTAATTGGCCCACTGAATGCAACGGCACCTAATCCCGTTCGCAATTTCGAATTAACTAAAGCTCTTGCCCAAGCCGTTGGACGTCCGGCTTTTCTGCCCGCGCCAAAATTTGGTTTGCGTTTGGTGCTTGGTGAATTTGCCAACAGCTTGTTCTTCTCTCAACGAGTTGTTCCTGCTGCCGCGTTGGCCGGCGGTTTTCAATTTCAATTCTCGGATGTTAAATCTGCCCTCGCGGAGATCGTCAATTGATGGGGGATTCCGGAACAAATTTTGCTGGGCTCGATATCGGTGGGGCAAATATTAAATTTGCATCCTGCGACGGGCTGGTTAAGCAAATTCAATTTCCATTCTGGAAGAATAAAGATGGCTTGGACGCGATTCTCAAGGAACTATCAAATTCACTTTCGCCCGGAACGTACGTTGGCGTAACGATGACCGCCGAGTTGGCCGACTGTTTCGAAACCAAACCTGAAGGCGTACGTTTTATTATCGAAAGTGTCGTGCGGACTTTTGCGAAGCATCAATCGCCGTTGTTTTATCGAACCGACGGCACGATGTGTGATGCTCAAACCGCGATCGCGCAGTGGGAACTGGTCGCGGCTTCGAATTGGCATGCGACGGCATGGCTGGCTTTTTCAAATTGCCAACCCAGACAGTGTTCGCATCGTTCGGGATTCGTTTTTGATATCGGGTCAACAACAACCGATATTATTCCGGTGCTTAATGGCCAGCCAGTGAATCAAAAGCAAACGGACGTTGAGCGATTGACCAATGGCCAACTTTTTTATGCGGGAGTTGGGCGCACGCCGATTTGTGGTTTACTTGATTTCGTGCAATTCGATTTCGGAATGGCGTCGATCGCAAAAGAATTTTTCGCAACAACGCTCGATGCTTTTATCTGGTTGGGTGACGTCGAAGAAAACGCGAATTGCTTGGCAACAGCCGACGGGCGCGCCGCGTCAAAGGAAAATTCTGGACAGCGGTTGGCGCGAATGGTTTGTGCAGATCGCCGCGATCTCTCGAACCAACAGATTGACTCAATTGCGATTCAAACAAAACAATCGCTCACTGAAAAGCTCTCTAAAAGTTTGCAGGTCGTGTTAAATCGTAACCATGAACTGCCTTTGGTTTTCAAAACGTTTGGCGGTGGAGCCTGGTTGGCCGCGGAAGTCATCAAGTCCGCCCTAAGCGAAATCGGAAACTCAAACGTTCCTGAGTTGGTTCCTTTTTCTGCAAACGAAACAGTCAACCAAACGGCCGCGGCATTGGCAGTGGCCAAACGTTGCCAGGAACATTTGATTGTTTCGGGAGCCATTGATGACTAACTCTCAGCAAACAATTAAAGACAACTCCGCTGCAAGAGTTAGCGCCAAACCTCAACACAATATTCGCGTGGTGAAAATCGGTGGAAGTCTGCTGGACCTACCTGATCTATCAACTCGCCTTTCATCATGGCTGAATAGGCAGGCCCCAATGCCGACCGTTTGGATTGTTGGAGGCGGAATAGCGGTGGATGCGCTTCGAGAAAATATCTGCGAGAGTTTGGCCGATCAGGAATCAATGCATTGGGCCGCAATCAACATCATGTCATCCAATGTGAAATCGGTTTGGCAATTTCAGTTTCCGGATTGGATATTGGTGAATGAACTTGAAGTACTAAAACGAGCACTGCTTGAAACATCAAGGAAACAGTCGCCTCAAGCCTCGAATATCCTTTTTGATTGTTCGCATTGGTTGCAGAGCAATTCCTATCTTCCTCGCACCTGGGATGTAACCAGCGATTCGATTGCAGTGGCTTTGGCTGGAGCAATAAAAGCTTGCGAAGTCGTGTTGTTAAAGTCAGTCGAAGTTGACCAAGGAAAAACGATCGCGAGCCTCGTCGATTCTGGCATTGTTGATGCATACTTTGAAACGGCACTTGAAAATTTGCGAAAAAAAGCCAATGGCCAGCGGCGGTTAGACATTCGCTTTGAAAACGCCCGTGCGTTCTATTAACGTTGTGAGTATTTTTTGCTTGAATTCCAAGTTTGTTGAAAGCTGCGTTTTTAGTTACGATTAGCTTTTGTCGTAAAAAATTGGTCCTCTGATCCAAGTGTCATTTATGAATTTCGTGCTTTCAATACGAATCTGTTTACTAATCTCATTGCCCGCATTGTTTCTTTGCGGTGCTACTCAAAATTCCGTCGCTCAAACGGAAAAGCAAACATGGCCCGGCAGCATGTTTGAGACGTCGGAGTTTGATTTTGGTAATGTCCTTGCCGGCACAGTCGCGAAAAAACAATTTACGATTTCCAACGACGAAGACGAAACGTTGGAGCTCGAGGCTTCTGTTTCAACGGGAAATTTTTCGGTTGAACTTTCTACTGATTCGATTGGCCCAGGCGAAACGGCTGAATTGACTTGCAAGTTTGCTCCGCTTTCAAATCGTCGCGGCATTCGAAAATCGGTCGTGACAGTTTCGGTGGCGGGAAAGAAAAAAGCTGTCCACAAGATTGAGGTTAAGGGCAAATCCAGCCTGATTGTCTTCGAGCCCGAAGAGATTGATTTTGGTGATGTGACGATTGGCGAGGAAGCGACGGCGACGGTTAAAGTGAGTATCGCCAACAGCTCTGGACTCGGTTTGGCAGATGTGGAGTGCAAATACAAACACGTACGAGTAAAGGCCGGAAAGCCAACTGATGTCAACGAAGCCAAGGTTTACAATATGAATTTCCGGCTATTGCCAACAGCCTCTGCTGGCAAGGTCAAGAATAAATTGAGCTTCATCTTTCGGGTTAATGGTAAACCAAGAGCGGATAAAACCAGAAAGCGACTTCCGTTTGTAGGAAGAGTCAAAAAAGCCGATGAGGAAAAGGATGAAGCTGAAGAAACGGAAGACGAAAAAGATAAATCTGAATAAGCCATCCAAAACGAACGAGTAAGCCAGACGTTCACTCGTTCACTAAATTCTTACTCTGGCCAATCGTCTTACGAGATCGCGGTTTTGTGTTCGCTCAGTAGCCCCTTAATATTCACAACCAACTCCTTGATGCGAAGTGGCTTGGCCATGAAAAGATCCATGCCGGCTTGGGCGCATTGTCGAGCATCTTCGGATCTGGCAAAGCCCGAAATTGCAATGATTGGCAATAGTCGAAGTTCCGGGATTTCGCGAATCTGACGAGTGGCTGCAAGCCCATCCATCTCTGGCATTTGAACGTCCATCAAAATCAAATCGGGGGAGTGTTCGCGCGCCATTTGAATGGCAGCTTTTCCATTGGTAGCGTGTAAGACGTTAAATCCAGAATATTCCAGAATTGGGATCAACGCCATCGCGATATCGCTATTGTCTTCGGCCAATAAAATCAGTGGTCGATCGTCGTCAACCATTGTAGAAGTTTCAGGCACAAGACGTTGTTCACGAGCACTTAAACGCTGAACCGTTTCCAGTAGATTGGATTTCACTTGCCCCGAATGTGGTTTGCGAAAAGGTAAATCAACAATGAAGCAGCTTCCTTTACCGGGCTCGCTAGTCACATGAATCTTGCCTTCATGAAGTTCAACGTACTGTTTGGCAAGTGAAAGCCCGAGGCCTGTTCCCCCATGCTGACGAGTCAACGAACTGTCGACTTGAACAAATGGATCAAACAGCGACTCCAGTTGGTCGGCTTTGATGCCAATCCCCGTATCGGAAACTGAAATGCGCAGTGTCTCGGAATTCAAGTCAGTTGTCGGCAGGGTCTCAATTTTTAGTTTTACCTGACCGCCCGCGGTCGTAAACTTAACTGCATTGCTCAACAGATTGATCAGCACCTGTCGAATTCTTTTCTCGTCGGCTTCGAGTTGCGGAAGATTCCATGGAACGTTCAAAGAAAGTTCGATTTGTTTTTGTTCCGCTTGTTGGGTAACAAAGTTTAAGCATGATTCACACAGCTTTGACAAATTGACGGCTGAAAAATCCAATTCCAATTGGCCCGATTCAATTTTTGCCAAATCCAAAAGTTCATTGATCAGATCCAGGAGATGTACTCCGCTCTGCTCAACGATCATTAAGCTTTCCAGTTGCTTGGGCGATATCTTGCCGAACATTTCTGATTTTAGTCCATCTGTCATCGCCAGGATTGCCGTCAATGGAGTACGAAGTTCGTGGCTCATGTTAGCCAGAAATTCATCTTTGGTTCTCGTTGCCTTTGCCAAGACATCATTGGCTAGTTCCACATCTTTTCGATCGGTGACGTCAAGCACTACGCCGTCGAGCGTAACGTCTCCGTTTTCCAACTGTTCTGGTTGACCGGTTACGTGATACCATCGAGTGCTACTACTGGGAGGTATGACTCTGTATTCCACGGCTAATGGTTCGAGGTTGTGGACAGATGAGCTTACCTTAGTTTTGAGAAACTCGAGATCTTCCGGATGGATCCATTGCCATAGCTTCGAACTATCAGCAATTCCGTCTTGCGGTGCGACCCCAAACATCTCAGTGCTTTTCGAACTAATGAACGTGGCGATATGACCGCCGCCTTGAGGGTACACTTGTCGAAATATCATGCCTGGAACATTTTCGGTGATCCGTTCCAATTTGTGCTTTGCTTCTTTTAATTCGATTTCGGCTCTCTTTCTATCGGTAATCTCAAGGATGACGCCGTCCCAAAAGACACTGCCGTTGTCTGTTTTTTGCGGCTGGCTTATTGACTGAAACCAACGAGTGCTCTGGGCTGTCGTAATTCGAAATTCCTCCACAAAACGCGAAAGGTCTGTCGCCGATTCATGCATCCTCTGACTCAACCGGTTCATATCGTTGTCATCAATCAATTGCCAAAGCAACTCTTTGTTTTCCATCAGTTCTGAGGTTTCGATACCAAATAGTTCGTGAACCTGAGGACTGACATAGCTCCAGTCGCTATTTCCGTCGGCATCCAAAAAATAGCGATAGACCATGCCAGGAATATGTTTGGTAATGCGTCGAAGCTTGCTTTCACTTTCCAGCAGTGCGAATTCTGTTTCGCGCCGCTGGGTAATATCCAAATTGACACCAGTCGTACGCACTGGTTTGCCGAACTCGTTCAATTCGGTGCATGCGTTAGAGTAAATATGTCGTACTTCTCCATTGGGGCGAACAATTCGGAATTCCTGTGGAAACTGCTGGTTGGATTGCGAACGACATTGGTCTTCCGCTAACACCCGCTCAATATCATCGGGATGAATCCGGTCCGACCAGTCTCGATAGCTGCCACGAAAATCCTCAACATCAACTCCGTAGATTTCGTGCATTGTCTGATCCCAGACAAGTCGCTCGCCCTCCCAGTCCCACTCCCAAATTCCGATGGAGCTGTAGTCCAGCACCCTGTGCAGTCGTTGATTGAGCTCTCTAAGTTCTGTTTCTGCCCGTTTCACCCGATCAATATTGGTGAGTGTTCCATAGTATCCGGTAACACTTCCGTCATCATTTATTTCCTTGGCAAGATGACATTGCACCCAACACGTCGATCCATCCGGTTGAACTTGTCTTGTTTCGTGTGCATCCAAGACGATCTGTCTCGGATCGTTTGCAAAGTTCACGATTTTGTCTTGGAGTTTTTTCTGATCCTCTGGGTGGATGCTTTCTATCCAATCGTGACCAAGTGCCGATTCCAACGGCTGTCCAGTCAATCGACTACCGTGCTCTTTGACGTTAGCACAGTTGTTCTCCAAACGGGCAACCGCAACAGGCAGGGGCGCGACTTCAGAGGTTGAACGACTGTTTCTTTGAAGCTTTTCCTCCTGTGAGCCGGGACTGGCTGGCAAGTCAAGCTCACAGCCAACAAGCCGAATAGGAACGCCTTTGTTGTCAACAATTGCATGGACCCATTCAACAACGTTGCGCCAGGAGCCATTGCTAACTCTTACACGATGTTCGATTTCAACCTGCTCGATTTCACCGGCTCGCAAGGCCGCATGCAGCTCTTTCCGTTTCGCTTTATCGTCTGGGTGAACCCATTGGTTCCCAACGTCAGTCGTTAACTTTAACTCTTTGCCATCACAGCCACGCAATTTTTGCCAACCGGCCGAGTAGTAAACCGAATCGTTAACCAAGTCCCATTCCCAAACCCCAATTTGTTCAGGGTAAGCCGAACGATGCCGCCGATGTTTTGTGTCTAGCCGAGTTTTGGTTTCTGCCATTTTATTCAAGTGAAATGCTAGGATGAGTTTCTGTTGAGAAGATGCATTCATCGAGTGAGATTCGATGTGAATTTGTTTCGCCGCAAATTCAATGGTTGATACTGTCCATTGATGGTGGCGGGGCTGGTGCTATTTTTGATGCGTATAGGCGCACGCATTTGAAGTGAAGAGTTTGAATAGTGACATTTTGAAGTCCCCAAAATTTTAAAGGACTTTGGCATGAGAAAAAACATGCCGCCTTGGCAAATGGCAGTAATTGTTTTTGCGCCGAGCGAGCAATTGGCAATTTAGAGAAGAGAATGTATCTCGACCTTGGCGTCGAGTCATGCCTAACGCGATTGATACGAAAAATATCGAGATTCAACCCAAATTAATGCGAAGTGGCAAATTCTCTTATTTCCAATCTCTCAAATATTGAGCTTGGTCACACTCAAAAAAACAGAAGTCTTAACGAATTCCGCTCGAGTTGATCGACCTTTTTCAAAAGCAGCAACTTCAAAGCAAGCAGCTACTTTTTTTTCTTTGGCTCACTATCGGCAACCTTAGCCATCCATTTCAACGTTGCCGAAACGCCAATTGTTATCGTCAACAATCCGATGACCACGCTACCCATCTTCGGACGTGCCGCCATGAAGCCCAAGCCTAGCAGTCCCAACCCAAGGACCGCAGTTGGTACACGCGATCGCAATGCGGAAAGCTCATTGAATGCCAGCCAAATCGCACCAGTAACTAATCCGATTCGGATCAACATTCCTGAATAGTGATCGGTATCGGGATAAGCAAAATACAGCCAAGTCCCGACAACCGTACACACGAATGCCACGACAGCAGTTAGTAGACGCCCGAGTTTATTTTCGTTTTGCGTCTCCATTTATGCTTGCCGCGAGATAGAGCGTTGAGAGTTACTTGTTGACGGTCAACAAAAAGTGATTGTGAAACAATCAGGCCAGGTTCAGGAAATTGAGGCTTTGAGTTCGTTAAGCAAATTTACCGCGTGGCCAATTTCTTCTTTTTGCCGCTCCGGTTCTTGTGGGATTTCGCGTTCAATCGTCAAAGGCCCGTGGTATCCGATTTTGTCCAACGTTTCGAGATATCGTTTCATTCCAACGTCACCGTCTCCAAGCTTCTTTTCTTCGCCCCATTCTTCACCCGGTTTGTCGGCCCAAGTGGCGTCTTTGCAGTGAACGCTGCGAATACGACTGCCAAGCAACTCAAGTGCTTCGATCGGCTCGCCGGCTCCGTACAAAATCATGTTGGCGGGATCAAAGTTCACAAACAGGTTCTCGCATTTTGTATCATCAATAAACTTAACCAACGCTGGTGCTGTTTCTTGACCGGTTTCAAGATGCAAAGCCTGTCCGTTGTTGGCAGCGTAATTGCAAAGTTCTTGAGTGACTTGAACGATTTCTGCATAAGCCGGATCGGAATCGTCGTGCGGAACAAAACCGAGATGTAACGCGATTACGTCACAGCCAATCATTTTTGCAAAGTCAGAAATCTCTTTCATTTCCGCCAGCCGCGCTGCACGTGTTTCGGGAGGCATAAGCCCAACAGTGTTCACAACGGTAGGGATGTCGGCATAGCTTTCACCTTCAAAGCCGCCAAACACAGCGGTTACTGCAATGTCGTATTTTGCAAGCCGAGCCAAAATCGCGTCAGCCGTTTCCTGGTTTCGGTTGCCCTGATGGGGTGCGTGAATTTGGATGGTTGGAATGCCAAGCTCATGGGCCACGTCCAGATCAACGCCCAGCCCTGCATCAATGCTTGTAAAAACTCCGACTTGCCATTTGCTCACGATTGCTTCTCCGTTTTTGTATTTGTTTCGGCACTGATGTTTCAATTAGCGGAAACAAATTTGCCCGTGCAATCAAGATAGACAACCACCGCCACACCTTCAACGGGATGGTGATTGATTTAGCTGAGCCGTTGGGCGATAGCCACGGTAGACGCACATGCGGTTGTGCCCGACAAACCACCAAATGGCACGTACTTTACGATACGCCAAGGATGGAAACGTGAAACGTAAGTAAGGGCGCAATAGCACTCGGCCACGAAAGCAAGTGCATACTCCGCCACCACGAACGTCACCCTGAACATCACCCTAACCGCCGAAGCCCTACGGCCGTCGTGATCCCGCAGTGAAGAATGAGTTGCGGCGCGTCGGAGTCTGTTGTCCGGCCGAGCCATTTTGACTTGCCAAACGCTGACCAGCAGAACCATAAATTGAGAAATCGAATGGAGGAACCGCGGTGCCGATATTGATTGCATTGGCTTGCAATCTCAAAACTCTTTCAAAGTAAAGAAACGGATAGTTTGTTTTTGGCCGCTTTTGGCGCACCCATTGAAAACTGGTGCTTACCAATTTCGAAGGAATATTGCCTTCGCGAATTTGCACGACCACTCTCGCGACAAACTCTCTCTCTTCATCACGACGAGTTCTCAAAATCGCGTTAAGCTTTCGCTCGTATTCAATCAACTGCTCACGCGAAAAACTTTCGGGTAAAAAATCTTGTGCCGAAACGGAGTTTGGGACCCAAGCAAACGCAAACAAACATCCTATTGCCATCAACAAGATATGCTTTGCCATTGATCGTAGATTGCCGGCCATCGTTGGCTCCTTGTTCAAAAATTGGACTGGAAATTTTCTTTTAGATGGATGTTAGAAATCGAAACAGGCCAATTCGATTGGCAGAGCTAGCGAAAAGTCTCCCTTTTGAAACTTTTACAATTCGAGGAAATCGAATCGCACCATCGATGGCTGGGAATTTCTACCGGAAACAATTGGCGATTCGCTATAAATTCACATTAACGATGGTGAAATCTAACCGTACTTTGCGACGCAACATACAATTGAAATTCTTCAAAGCTATAATGACCATCGCTTGAATAAGCTCCTTCAACTTCCAAGAGGCTCAAAACAGCCCGCTAAAACTACAACACCAAACATTAATTAATGTCATCATCGCTTTCGTTTTCCTGTCCCAAATGCGACAAGGCGCATACGGGAATCAAATCGAACATGGTCGGCCATAAAGTCCGCTGCCAATGTGGCTTCGTCTTTCGGCTTGGCCCCAAGCAAGAGAAACAACCAGGAGTTGCCAGAGAGATTCGTCGACGTAAGAAATTAAAACAGGCGCTGCGAGCCAAAAACAAACAAGCCGGCGCGGCTCCAGTTCGTCCAAAAGAAGTTCCCAATCCAGGCATTATTAAACCTGTCCCAGCCACCCCACTTCCCGATTCGCAAGAAGAAATCATTGACGGCGTCCCGCTGCCAACTCCGCCCAAACCAACATCTCCGGTTCCTGCTCAGCCAATTCCAACTCGACCAGCAACAACTCAGCCCCACCCTGCTCAGCCTTATCCTGGTCAGCCCCCAGCCCCACAGCCCTACCCGAGTCAGCCGCCTTCAGGATATTTCCAGCCCAATCCACTGGTGAACTTACCAGAATTTGGCGGGGCGCAATCCGCATTGCCCATCGATAATTCGAGCCTGCAAAACCGACTACCGCTGCCGGGCACGCCGCCACAAAAAGAGAAACGACCGAGACGAAAAAACGAAAAGCATCTCAATTCGGTTGCCGGCCCAACTTGGACTTTGATTCTATGCCTGGTCGGCATTCCATTCATGGTTCTCATTATGCTCAAATTCGGTTTGCCGTTGTATGACGCATATCAAAAATTAGCCGTGCTCAACAACTCGAACATCGAACAAACCGACGGCTTCATCGGATTTGGATTGGGCGGTTCAAAATTGGCGTTCATGCTGGCGTGTTTAGTTTTAGTGGCGTTACTGGGAACGACCGTCGCACTAATCGCCAGTGGCGTGGTCGCGGTTATCGAGTTAACCAAAGGAATTCACATCGGGCGGGCTTCGAAAGTCGCTGCCATTTTTGCAACGGCAACCATCGCTTTGGTGTTCTTGTTTTTCGCAATCCAAGTCTTCAACATCATCCAAGCCGCTGAGTCGTTGAAAGAACTTGGCGAACAAGTCGGCAGAGAAGTTGACACATCGCGCATCGGTTACGCCATCGGAAAAATGGCCGGCCGAGCAATTGTGATCGCGGTCGTTCCTTTGCTCATCGCCATGTTGGGGTTCGCCCGAAACGTAAAGGAACGCTAGGTGATGGGCGCGTGCCAGCCCTGACGGTGATCTCGTGTCGACCAAGCTCATGTCGAACATCGTCGTTGCTCCCGACCAAAATACGGTTGACGAGCGGAATCACAAAAAAACGGCCATTGAAAATCAATGGCCGTGAAAAATGCAAAATTGTGGCTGCTCAATAAAAGACCAACGAATTGGTTCTCCTACTTGGCTGAAACTTAAATCCAATCACCAACTGACGCCAGTTGGTAACTGACTTGAGCTGAAGTCAGCCTGTCAGTGCCACCACTATTAGACGTAGCTCGGACGCGATCAAGCTGGTCTGTGAATATAAAGTAGTCCTGACCAAACAAGACCGCTCGTGATTGGTTGCCGACAAAAGTATCGCTGATGGATGAGTCTGAGAAGATTCCAGTGTCAAATCCACCAGATCCCAATTCAACAGTCACTTGGCGGAAGTTCGATGCCAAGTTAAAGAACGTTGAGCCAAAGATGTACGACTCACCGCGACCACCAAAGAACCGATCATCCTCATCTGAACCGTAGAGAATGGCAACATCGTTTCCACCAGTGCTAAACGCATTGACTCGGTTGAAACCACGCACGTCATTCAGGAATCCATCGCCAATCAAGAACGCTCGGTCGTCGCGTGCGACGTAGCGATCAGTACCAGCCGAATCAAAGAAGGTTGCCGTATCAAAACCTGCAGACCCAAACGCCGTTACGTTATCGAACCCGGTTGCTCTAGTGCGATAAAGATCGCTCGAAAGCACGGTAAATTCTGGCGTACTATGTAACGTGTCTTCGCCAGGTGAGTCACGAAGAAACGCTCGGTCATTACCGCCATCACCACCAGAGGCGTTCACAACCGAGAAGTCATTGAGTTGGTTGAAGTAACCGTCGCCAAAGATATAAGCGGAAAACAAAGCCGCGTTTGAGTTATAGGTGTCATCGTTCTCGTCTCCGAAAACGTTGGCCACGTCTTGACCACCGCCACCATTAGTGTCTGTTCGATCAAAGAACGCGGCGTTCACGCGGTTGCCATTTTCAGCAGTAAAATTGATGAAGTCCGGAACAGCATAAAGCGAATCATTTCCAGTGGTTCCAACCACCGTCGCTGTGTCTCTTCCACCAGCACGAGAGAAGGCACCGACTGTTTCAAAGTCACGCACGTTAACAAAGTAACCGGTGTTGTTGCGGATGTTCGCAAACACGGTCGTGCCAAAAAAGATGTCGTCTTCGATGGTGTCTTCGATCGACGCACGATCATCGCCTTCACCACCAAACGCCCTGACTGTCTGGTAGTCGACTACTGCATAGTTGAAACCGTTACCTCGCAGACGAGCCGCGCCGTTGGCACTTTCAAAAATGTCTCGGCCGATCGTTCCGGTGATCGTAGCAGCATCATCTCCACCACCGCTGGTCGAAGTCACTTGCTCAACGTTCGTTGCGGTAAAGTTAAACTGTCCAGCCAAGCTAACGGCATTGTTGCCAATAACAACAAAGTCATCCGCAGCACTGTCGCGAATCGTTACGACGTCGTTTCCTTCCAGTGCATCAATTGCAAAACTGTCACCCAACGGAAACGAAAATGCATCACCGTTGATCGTCACTGTTGCGTTGGTGTTACCAACCAAAACGTCGATAATGTCATCGCCGTTGGTTCCAGTAATGCCTTCGATAATACCTGAGTCTGTAGCTGTTCCGTAAGTCACTGTGACGGTGTCATCAAACGAAACTTGAAGTGTTCCGTCATTCAAGCTGACCGGTGCACCCGATGTTGCAATGCTACCGACAAAGTCAGGAGCAGAACCATCAAGAGTCACGACTTCAACATCGCCAGAAGAAGAGGTCAAAACCGCAGTCACTGGATCGGTTGCACTTGGATCTTCAACTACAACACCAATGGTCTCGCCAATGACGTATGAGTCACTATCAAGAGCAACGCTGCCTTCTTGAACAAACACTCCACCGACGGCTTCAATTTCCGCTCGGAAAGGTGCAACGCCTGTCCACCATGAAATATCACCGTAAACACTTGTGCTTGTTGTTCCACCACTAAGCACACCAGAGACGACCCATTCGCCGTTAATCTGAATCAAGATCGGACTACCACTGTCGCCAGGTGCCGTTGTGGCTTCGAACTCCAATGGAGTTGAGTCCGAGCCAATTCCGCCCAGTGTATTGCTGGCTGCGGTTCCGTCATCGAAATCGGTGCTGATAATGTTCGCTCCACCACTTGTACCGCCTGGAGCACCATAAAGGTCAATGATGTTTTCGCCACCCCAGCGAAGTCCGTCTGCGGTACCGCCGTGGCCTGAACTACCAACACCGTTGAGTCCATAACCAACAGTCGCTGCAACCAAGCCTTCAAGCTCATCAGTAAAATCAACCAACTGCAGTGGAGTCGCAACGCTTTCAGGAACAGGGGATGTCAACGTAAGAATTGTAAAATCGCCACCATCAAGCAACGTTCCAGGACCCGCCGGATCAGTCGATGTCGCTACGGTTGCCGTGAAAGTTGGTGAGTTACTGTCTGGGCCGAATCGAACAGACGCTCCCGCGGTCACGCCGCAATGGCGGGCAGTAAGAACGGCAGTCGGTGAAACCAAACCTCCTGTACAGCCAGGCAATGCGACGATCGCGTCAAAAGATTCCGCATAGGCTTGAGATCCAGCTGGGCCGATTTCATCGTTGATAACAATTCGCTCATGAAGCCCAATTTTTGTAAACGGGTTATAAAGCAGCTGGCTAGTACTGGCCGGAGTTTCGGAATTTAAAACTTCACCCGTGAACGCGTCAACCAATGTCACGAAGTCCGCTGTTTCAGTTTCGTTGTCTGTCAAAAATGTACTGACATTCCAAGCCAACTGGGCATCGTCGCCATTGGTAACCCAAGTCAAATTGCTGGCTGTGTTCTGGACTTGGTCTACAACACTCTGGTTGGCGATTTCCTGAGCGTAAGCGCTAATGATCAGCGGAATCGAGCTGCCAGTATTAAGACTTTCAAAACTGGTTCCTTGCAACTGACCAAAATGGCCACTGCTGTTTTGTGCCAGCGTCAAATAGGCATCGTAAACTTCAATCCCATCAATCGACTGCTGAAAAAGAGCCGTCGTAGTGCCATCAATCTCGCGTTGGGATACAAACTCAACATCGTTACCGTTGTCCAGCAAAAATGCCGATTCCGGGGTCGAGCTGATTTGGTCAAGAAATGGCTGAACTTCAGCGCCAGGGAGGTTGGCTGAGAGCATTTGCTTTGGCTCAAGCGTCTGATAGTCAAAACGGCCCTTTTGTTTACGTGTTCGCTTATGCTTTTGCCGACTCATATGAAAGCTCGCTGGGTAAGGTGATAGACTTGGATAGGGATTGATAAAAACGGATTAACGAATCGACCATTGGCAAAAATGTGTGACAAAAATGTCAACCAACACAGCCAATCCTCGAAAAACTGTTAATCAAAGCATGTTTATTGATATAACGAGAATAACTTCACCAACGTTAAACAACAAGGCTTTTTGATTTACCACAGCCAACATCGCACAATTATTGACCAATAGAACCAAGGCTGGATGTTCGCGTTGTGGACAAAAAACGTTCATTGTTTCTGTTGAAGCACCTCGTTGGCAGGAAGGCAAAGTTAGGCAGGACTTGAGCCCAAACGCCCCGTAAATCCAATGGCAAACCGTGGATTAGCCCTTACGAAATCGGGTTCAATCCGTTAATATTCTGGGTCCAGCTCAACAACGATTCTGTCCGGCCAGCGGTCTTCCACTTGCCGGACTTTTCTTTAATACGACCACATTCCATCCCAAACGATGTTCGACTCACTCCAAGACGGCCTCAAAGGTGCATTTAAATCGCTTCGCGGCAAAGGCAAACTAAGCGAAGCCAATATGCGCGAAGGTTTGAAGATGGTGGAAACATCGCTTCTCGAAGCCGACGTCAGCATTGATGTGATTCGCTCCTTTATGGGCAAAGTCACTGAGCAGGCACTCGGCGAGAAAGTCTTACTGTCGCTGGCTCCCTCAGAGCAGTTGGTCAAAGTTGTTCGCGATGAATTGATCGTGTTGCTCGGCGGCGAAGACACCGCGGAAATCAAACTCGATCAAGAAGTCAACATTATCATGATGTGTGGCTTGCAAGGTGCCGGTAAAACGACGACCTGCGGCAAGCTCGCAAGACGATTGCTTCGTGACGCAAAAATCAAACCGCTGTTATGTGCAGCAGACCTTCAACGTCCTGCAGCGATCGATCAACTGCACGTGCTTGGTGATACGCTGGGCATCGACGTTTACAGTGACAAAGAAGAAAAAGACCCGGTAAAAGTCTGTAAAGCTGCCGTGGCTCAAGCCAAAGCCAACGGCAATCCGGTTGTGATTCTCGATACCGCGGGTCGTCTGGCGATTGATGAAGAGCTGATGAACCAGCTCAAAACGATCGACCGCGAAGTCCAACCGCACCACGTGTTCCTGGTCGTTGACGGAATGACTGGTCAAGACGCTGTGAAGAGCGCGGGAGCTTTCCATGACGCACTTGAGCTAAACGGCGTCATCATGACGAAGCTTGACGGCGATGCACGTGGTGGTGCACTGCTTTCAGTCAAGCACGTAACGGGCGTTCCGATTCGATTCATCGGAACCGGTGAGCATCTCGAAGACATCGAACCCTTTCGCCCAGAAGGCATGGCGGGACGGATTTTGGGACTTGGCGATATCACCGCCATGGCGGACCAAGCCCAGCAGTTGTTTGACGAAGAAGAACAGCGAAAGATGCAGGAATCCCTTGAAAAAGGGCAATTCACGCTGGTTGACTTTCGTAACCAGATGCAAAAAATGGCCAAACCCGGCCTAATGCAAAAGATGATGGGTTTGCTGCCCGGCATGCCTAACATGAAAGAAATCAATCAGATGATGGGGGCGGGCGAAACGTCCAAGCATATCCGTCAAATGGTCGGAATGATCGACAGTATGACCGCCGCCGAACGCAAAGATCCAAAGTTGATCGATGTCAGCCGGCGAAAAAGAATTGCAGCCGGTTCCGGTGTTCAGCCGAAACAGGTCAGTGAGCTGGTCAAACAATACGATATGATGAAGCCGATGATGACCGGCATGGCTGGCATGGGTGCGGGCGATCGGATGCAGCAAATGCAGGACCTTCAAGCCAAAATGATGGATCCTTCTGCTCGTGGGCCAAAGACAAAACAAAGCACCGGGACTCGTTTGACTCCCAAGCAACGTAAGAAGGCGCAAAAAGAACGAGAAAAGCGTCTTCGACAAATGAAACGCGACAAGAAAAAGAATAAGAAGAAACCTAATCCGGAAGACAACGGATCAAAATAAGCTTGCCAACCCGGCTACAAGCTTCAAGACTTTCCGGATACGATCACAAACAATACATTTTGTGCGAGCAAGAAACGCACTTTAACAATACAACCAAATTTTGGTTCATCTTCCTAGCGAAGAGGCCCGCGTCGAACTGTTTTCGAGTTGGTCAGGACTAACGTTAACTACTTGATTTGAAGAGGAAAAAGTGGCAGTAAGAATTCGTTTAAAGAAAATGGGACGCACACATCGCCCGTTTTTTCGTGTATGTGCAATGGACTCTCGAGCACCGCGTGATGGTCGCGTGATCGAACAGCTAGGCACTTACGACCCAATGGTCCCAGAAACTGACGCCCGTACGATACTAAATGGTGAGCGAATCAAGTATTGGTTAAGCGTTGGTGCTCAGCCGACTCCCAAGGTCGGAACCCTGATCAAAAAGTACGGTGCCGAAGGTACTCACCTCGAAGCACAGGCCGCAGCGATTGCAAAATTGTCAGCGCGTCGTGCGACTTCGATCGAAGCCGCTCGTACAGCAGCTTCGAAAGTTGAAATGCCAAAACCGGAACCAGAAGCCAAGCCTGAGGATGCAGCCGCAGCTCCTGCTGAAGGAGAAGCGCCAGCCGCTGACGCTCCAGCAGCAGACGCCGCAGAAGCACCTGCTGAGGCAGCCGCTGAAGCTCCAGCCGAGGCAGCACCTGAAGCCGAAGCACCTGCTGAAGAAGCTCCAGCTGAAGAA
>CAYZGP010000024.1:20542-34991 GCA_964478065.1 uncultured Pirellulaceae bacterium | reverse complement strand
GCTGAAGAAGCTCCAGCTGAAGAAAAGTCAGAGTAAGCGAAAATGCGTTTTGACGTGCTGACTCTGTTCCCGGACATATTTCCGGGTTACCTGAGCCAAAGCATTTTGAATAAATCCATCGAACGTGGCTTGGTTGAAATTCACGTTCACAACATGCGAGACTGGGCAGCAGGCAAACACAACAAGATCGACGATACGCCTTATGGAGGCGGACCCGGAATGGTCTTGATGGTTGAACCCGTTGTTAACTGTGTCCGTGATGTGCAAAAAATGGCACCCGAACCTGGGACCGTCATGATGATGACTCCGCAAGGCCGCCGGCTGAACCAGCCAATGGTCGAGGAGCTGACAACCAACAAACGAATGATTGTACTGTGTGGACGATACGAAGGATTCGATCAACGTGTGATCGACATCCTTAATCCAGTCGAAATTTCGATTGGCGATTACATCCTCAACGGTGGCGAAGTCGCCGCGATGGTGCTAGTCGACAGTCTCGTCCGGATGGTTCCGGGAGTACTCGGAGATGAATTAAGCAGTTGGGACGACTCGTTTTCGCGAGGCAACCGAATGCTTGAGTATCCCCAGTACACCCGACCAAGAGAGTTTGAGGGATGCGACGTCCCTGAAATCCTATTGAGTGGCAATCATAAAGCGATTGAGGAATGGCGAAGTGCCAAGAGTTTAGAAAAAACGAAAGAGAAACGAAGCGACTTGTTAGATAACATGGAAGGCGAATAACCGCCTATCATCTTTCAAGCAGCTTTTAAATAATTAAGAAACACGTGTCCGACCTTGGACGGATGCGAAACATAAAGAGGATAAAAGACATGTCTCACAAAATTATGGACTTGGTGGAAAACACCAGCATGAACGCGGATGTAGCCGAATTTGAAATCGGCGATACCGTTGATGTGCACTGCAAAATTCTTGAAGGCCAAAAGTCACGTACTCAGGTTTTCACAGGAACGGTTATCGGCCGCAGCGGTCGTGGCGTTCGCGAAATGTTTACCGTTCGACGCATCGTCGCCGGTCAGGGCGTTGAGCGAAAGTTCCCAGTTCACTCACCTCGCATCGAAAAGATCGAAGTCAAACGATCATCGTTTGTAAAACGAGCCAAGCTCTATTACCTACGCGATCGCGTTGGTAAAGCCGTTCGTTTGAAAGAGCGTCGTAAATAGGTTGAGCAGAAAACGTCACGAAGTGTCGTTGCTGGAAATTAAAAAAAGGGCGTTCCGTTTAACGGAACGCCCTTTATTTTTTATAACGATCAACTCTATTTGTTAGCGACGTTTTGTCTTGGCCAAACGTGCCTGACGAAACTTTCGGGCCCAATATCTCAAGCTCAGATGATTGTTAAACATCAGCCGCTTGGAGCCGCAACATTGACACTGGTAAGGTCCAATCAAAATTATCGCACCGAATGTCAAACCTACAAGATACGAGAAAAACCAACGGCTGCGCGTGGCCAAATAGTGACCTTCAGATCGATTGCATTCAAAGCACATCATTCGCCGCCGCTTGCGGCTGGAGTGTTGCTCATCAGCATATTGTGGAATAGGTTTTACTGCTTCTGCCATCTGAAAATTTGCGAGAAGTTCTTCTTGAGGAATAGTTGATTGTGACATAGATAAGTGAAAGAAAAGGAGGGAGAGGGGCGATTGTCCGCGAACGCAAACAACCAAACCACTTACTATTTATCTTAACAAAAGCGCTTTTTAAACCAAGTAAATGCGACGGTTTTTCCCAGATAATCCCCTTTTTCCCTCGGGTTTTTCCGATTAGCAGGGAAGGCCTTTGTAAGACAGTTTATTTTTGTACGTTAAAACTGAGCAGTATCGGAAGATTGCAGTGTGGTTTGGAATCGTGGCTATCCCCAAAACGGCTCAATTTTTTTGGCTCTACTAACTAGCCGTTGAAGCGAGCCGGTTGACCTGCGGTAGTCGTTCGTAAATTTCCAACAACACCACCCAAGAATTCGACCAAGACGATCGCTTTGGTGATACTTTAATTTCAAGGATGGACCCAACAATGAACATTTTGAAACAACAAGTCGGGTTCAATTCTGCGACCCGAGAAAACTGGGAGTTGTTTACTTCTCATCGAGAACACACCATCCAGTTGATTTGCGAAGCGACCAAACGACTCCCAAGTTCAGTCACCAATCCTACGTTGGCAATTTTGGGTGTAGGAAACGGCAATGACCTGGACTTAGAAACGCTCGCCGCAAACTTCGCCAAGATCCATCTTTTCGATTTGGACGCAACCGCTTTGGAACACTTGCGATCAAAACAGCTTCACCATCCAGACGTTGCCCAATCGGTCGTCGTCGAACCTCCTGTTGATCTGACAGGGGCTTCAACAGAGCTAGAAAGTGTGACGGGTGAATTGACCGAACCCCAAGCACTTGAATTGGGAGATAAGCTTAGAAACGTCAGCAACGTTCTGCCGGATCGAAAATTTGATTTGGTGGTTTCGACCAGCTTACTCACCCAACTCCTCAATCATGTCGTGCATTGCGTCGGCGACGAGGCGCAGTTTAAGAACTATTTGATGATCATGATTCGTGATGGCCATTTGAAGTTAATGAGTCGGTTGATTCGACCGGCGGGAGTTGGCGTTCTTGTCACGGACTTTGTTTCCAGCGATACATTGCCCGAGTTGAATGAAGCGGACACGGAGGAAGCCGTTCTGAGCGTATCACGAAAAGCAATTGACGATCGTAATTTTTTTACAGGCACCAACCCCTGGGCGGTCAAAGACTCGCTCGCAAAAATGATCCCGGAAGACCCAGATTCGCCTTGGACTATCGCTCCACCATGGCGATGGCAAATTGGAAAAAAGCGAAGTTACGCCGTTACTGGGATTACTTTTTTAAAATCGAAATGAAGGGTAGCCCGCTTGAAGCTGGGTTATCCATTTTGGCTCTGACATCACTGGTTAGTAAGTGTTGTTTCGCGTTCAATACATTGCTCGTAAACCGTGGTTATCGCCAAAACGCTCAGGTTATATTTGCACTCCGCAGCGCATGAAAAAAGCACCTGAGCAACCAAAGCTCAGATGCTGATTAATCTTCACATCAACAATTCACAAGAATGCACGCGTTGACGATGCCCCAACGCAACCTCTTGCGTCTCAAAAATTCACTACAATAGATTGCGAAGAACTGTTTGAAGGATTCCGCCGTTGCGGTAGTAGTCCATTTCGACGGGCGTGTCGATTCGAACAACTGCGTCGAATTCAATTTTCGATCCGTCTTCCTTGGTCGCAACCACTTTCACTGAGCAGCGTGGTTTAAGATCATCGCTAAGCCCCGGAATGTCGAACGTTTCTTTTCCGTCCAGCCCAACCGACTTCCACGACTGGCCATCTGCAAACTCAAGCGGCAAAATTCCCATGCCGACCAAATTGCTACGATGGATTCGTTCATACGTCGCAGCGATCACAGCTTTGACTCCCAGCATCATCGTGCCTTTGGCTGCCCAGTCGCGACTACTTCCGGTTCCGTATTCGGTACCAGCGAGAACAATCAACGGCGTTCCGGCTTCCTGATATTTCATTGAAGCATCGTAAATTGACATTTGCTCGTTGGTTGGAAGGTGAGTCGTAACGCCGCCTTCAGTGCCTGGAGCCAATTGGTTGCGGATTCGAATGTTGGCAAACGTTCCGCGAACCATAACCCGGTCATTGCCTCGTCGAGAACCGTAACTGTTGAACTCACGTGGGCCAACTCCATTTTCTTGAAGGTACTTGCCCGCAGGTCCGTCCTTGGCGATCGATCCGGCTGGTGAAATGTGGTCGGTCGTGACTGAGTCGCCCAACAGCGCGAGACACGCCGCACCTTTGATTGGCTCAATCGAAGTCACTTGAGGCGTCATCGTTGCCAGGAATGGAGGCTCCTGAATGTAAGTACTGTCGTCAGACCATTCGTAAAGATCGCCTTCGCCAGTCACGATCTTGTTCCACATTTCATTGGAATCGAAACAGTTTGCGTACTGATTCTGGAACATGTCCGCAGTCACATTTTCTTCCATTACACAAGTGACTTCATCTTGTGTCGGCCAAACGTCTTTCAAAAAGACATCGTTTCCATCGGCACTCTGCCCAATCGGATCGCTGGTCAAATCAATATCAGTCGTGCCGGCCAAAGCGTAGGCAACCACCAACGGAGGACTCGCCAAGTAGTTCGCTTTGGTCATCGGGTTGATGCGGCCTTCAAAGTTTCGGTTGCCGCTACTGACCGAAGAAGCAACCAACTCGCCTTTGGTAATCGCGTTGGAAACCGGCTCCGGCAGTGGGCCACTGTTGCCAATACATGATGTGCAACCGTAGCCAACGGTGTGAAAACCAAGTTTCTCAAACGACTCTGTCAAACCAGACTTGTTCAGATAGTCAGTCACCACACGCGAGCCAGGTGCGAGGCTTGTTTTAACATGCTGTGGAACGGCAAGTCCCGCTTCAGCCGCTTTTTTAGCCAACAATCCCGCCGCAATCATAACCGATGGGTTACTTGTGTTTGTGCAGCTTGTGATCGCCGCAATGACAACGCTGCCGTGGGCAATTTCACTCGAATGCCCATTGTTCTCAACGGTAGCTGTTGACTTAAGTGCAGAATCATCGAGCCCAAATCCGCTGAAACCAATCGGTGCAGAAAGCGATTCGTTGAACGCTTTTTGCATTCCTGAAAGTGCGATTCGATCTTGCGGCCGTTTCGGACCGGCAAGCGAAGGCTCAACCGTGCCGATATCAAGCTGAAGTGTTCTAGTATAAGTCGGAACGGGCGCGTCTGGAGTCCAGAAGATCCCCTGCTCTTTTGTAAAGGACTCGACAAGTGCAACTTCTTCTTTGGTTCGTCCGGTTCGATTGAGATAATCTAGTGTGACTTCATCAATCGGGAAGAATCCCATCGTCGCGCCATACTCAGGTGCCATATTGGCCAACGTCGCGCGATCCGCCAACGACATCGACTTGACGCCTTCGCCAAAGAACTCAACGAACTTGCCAACCACTCCAGCAGCTCGAAGCTGTTGAGTTGCGGTCAAAACAAGGTCTGTCGCCGTGGTGCCAGGTTTAAGTTTTCCAACCAGCTCGAAACCGACCACTTCAGGAAGCAACATATAGATTGGTTGGCCGAGCATCGCAGCTTCGGCTTCGATTCCACCAACACCCCAACCAAGGACACCCAGTCCGTTAATCATTGTGGTATGGCTATCTGTTCCGACAAGCGTATCAGGAACGGCAACGGCACCGGCTTCGTCCTCGCGAACGAAAACGCATTTCGCCAGATACTCAAGGTTAACCTGGTGGACGATCCCCACGTTGGGTGGAACAACGCGGAAATTATCAAACGCCTTTTGCCCCCAACGCAAGAATTCGTATCGTTCGCGGTTTCGCTTAAATTCGAGTTCGACATTCAGCCCGAGCGCTGCATTGCTTCCGAACTTGTCGACTTGAACCGAGTGGTCGATCACCAGGTCCACTGGGATCAACGGGTTGATCATTTTTGGATCACCACCAAGACGGCTCATCGCCGAACGCATCGCCGCAAGATCCACAACGGCTGGTACGCCGGTAAAGTCCTGCAGCACAACGCGGGCAGGCTTGTAAGGAATTTCGACCTTGGCTGGTGAAGCCGCGTTCCAGGTCGCGAGGCTATTAACGTCTTCTTCGGTAACGGTCGCGCCGTCGCAGTTGCGAAGAACCGATTCAAGCAGAACTCGAATGGAATAAGGGAGTTTGTCTATCTGACCGATGCCTTTTTCTTGAAGGGTGGCCAGTTTAAAAATTCCGACGTCTTGTCCAGATGTTTTGAAGGTTGAACGTGCGCCGAACGAATTGAATTTCGAGCTCATTAGGTTGCCTGTTGTGTGGAAAATTCCAAGTGAGAAACTATTTTCCGGGCAACGCAATTTCGTGTCAACACTCCAATCGCTAAACCATGAAAACCGACCCGCAAAGTCTTTACGCCCGCAATCTGGCCCGAGCAAATCCAGTTTCAGAACCCTAGAAATTTCGCAACCGCTTTAGTTTGCCACTGATGGGCCAAACTGGACAGTCACGTGACTTCTTCTTTGTCCACATTGGTAAGAAGCTCGTAGCGGCCATTTCAAATGAGTTTTTTGTCCCAAAACTCTCTTGACGAGTTCTGCTGCGGTACGCTTGCGATTTCGCGCAGGGTCAATAATCAGGCTGCAACCTGGCGCTCTTGGAGAATTTTGCGAAAGTACTCGAGCGCTTGGCGAAGAGGTCGGTCAACATAAGGCGCGTCGGCTTTGGCGGGATCGTAAGATGGATCGTTGGGATCCGAATTCTGCGCAGGTCCTTCGGGCGTTGGTCCGTCTGGTGCGTAAATCCCCAACTCGCTTTCTTTGCCTGCTTTTTTCGCTTCTTCTTTTGCTTTGGCAATTGCTTCAGCCTGTGCTTGCTCGCGTAACGTCGTAATCATCTCAGCTTCTTTAGGCGTGACCAAAGCTTGTAAATCACGAAGGTTGCGCTGGCGCGTGTTTTCGAAAAATTCTTCGTCTGTCATATCAATCGCGAATCCTTCGCTGGCTTGGACGCCCCAAATTTTTGTCTTTTTTGCTTCTTCATCAAAGCGGTCAATATTAACGCCACTTGGTCGCCAGTAGCTGGCAGTCGTCAGCTTCAAAGCACTTTCGCCACGCTGAATCGGAATCACGTTTTGAACCGTCCCCTTACCCCACGACTGCTCGCCGACCAATACTGCACGGCCATGGTCCTGCAAACATCCAGCCAGAATTTCACTCGCACTTGCCGAGCGTCGGTTGATCAAAACGGCAACCGGAATATTTGCGTTAACGGCCTGACTACTAGTGGAAGAATATTCCGAAATCAATTTTTTCGCGCGACCCCGGATACTTACAATGGAAAGATCGGCAGGCAGAAACATATCGCAAATCTCAATCGCGACATCTAACAAGCCGCCTGAATTATTGCGAACATCGATAACGATCCCGTCGACTTTTCCATCGATCGACATTAACGCGTCGTAGATTTCTTCGGCTGATTTTTCGCCAAACTGGATCAAGCGAATGTATCCGATGCGGGGCGTTTCTCTTAACGTAAAATTCCAAGTTCCATCTGGGTTACGGTAATCGCCGTGAACACTTGCCACCGGAATGATGGCCCTTTTGAGAATTTTTGTAAGTGATTCACCGTCGCGGTCAATCAACAGCTCGACCGCTTCGCCAAGCCGTCCGCGCAAAAGCTCGATGGCTTCGGCACGCGATTTTCCTTTGGTCGCCACTCCGTCGATCGTCACAATCTGGTCGCCTGGTTTGAGGCCGGCTTCGAAAGCAGGTGTTTTGGGCATGGGAGCCAACACCACCAGCTGTTCTGTTTTAGGATCACTTTCGACATACATCCCAACGCCGCCGAATTCCTGTTTCATGTCTTCGTCGAACATCGTAAACATTTTTTTGGAGATGAACATCGAATGTCCATCCAGGTCTTCAAGCATGCCTTCCATTGCAGAAACGAATAGGTCTTCGCGAGGAATCTCTCGAAGCGATTGGCGCTCAACGACTTCCAATGTCTCGGCAAACAAGTTCGCGTAGCGATTTTTTGAAGCCACGGAATAACAAGCCAACGAAATGACGATGGACAATGCGATTAAGAGTAAGTTTCTGGGTGGCATTTCAAATCCAGCAAGGTGTTTTTGCAAGGAGAGGTTGAGTAAACGATATTTTATCCGAAATTCAAGTTTAAGCGAATCGCTGACTGGTACCTACCGGGCATTTTTATTGAATGATTCATGCGAATCGATCGTAGACAATCTGGAGCCTGCCTCCTGACGCGCACAAAAAAAGCCACCAGCGATTGCGGTGGCTTTTGATTTGATTGTCAAGTTGTTTCAAAGCGGTATTGGCTTTATTTTAACAACTTGAGTCGAAGGGCTTCTCTATTTCTTTGGAAAATTGTAAGCAGTGTTTTCCGGGCTGAAGTCCATAGCTGTCAAACCGGTGTTCAATTTGACTTTGTAGTAAGTGTACTCTTCAAGCAACTTTGACTCGCCACCAGGTGTGGTCGGCCAATCGTATGCCGCATAACGAACTGGGAGTTGCAGCTCTTGGTCGATAAAGACTTGAGCTTTATGGAATTCGTAGCTAGGCCCACGGCTCTTGTGAATCACTTCAATCACATCGCAAGGCCGTTTCAAAATCATTCCATTGTCTCGGTAGTTGACAATGCAAGGTCCGGCAGCACGATCTCGTTCGGCTTTTTCAATCAGCTTAACGACCAAGTTCTCCAAACCAGCTTCATAGATTGGGTATCGTTGGCCCCGCATGGCAAGAAACGAAGTCGGAGCAAGATAGAACCGGCGAAATTTCATCAACCCGCTGCCTTCATGAACGACCAACTTGCTTTCGTCTTGACCATCAACCCAAATGACTTCGCGGCCAGTTGTCTCACGTGGCTTTAAGAATTTCATGTAGATGCTGAATGGATTTTGTTGGTGGCCGACTTGACGTGGGCAACGAACTTTAAGCTCCATATAGCTTTGGTCTCCAACGACACCTTTGATCTGTTCACGCTTGGCCATGATTGCTGTGTAGTCAAATACTTCGCCACGCATTTTGGCGAGCATCGTATGAGCTCGTTCAATCGCTCGGTTCAGTGGATGAGGTGCAGCGGCAGCCGGCACAACGGTCGCTGCGCTTTTTTCTGGTGCAGCGATTGAAGGACTGGCATCCAAAGCGTTCGAAGCAATGTTCGGCGTTGGAATATTGTTGTTTACCGCAGGCATCGAGTTTGCATCAGCAACACGATTGTGGCGATTTCCAACAACGGGAAGAACTGCCGCTCGGGGCTGAGTCGCGTTGGCGTTCAGATTTCCCTTTGCAGGAACCGCAGTGACATTTCTTGGCTGAAGAGACGAATTGGGCCGAAAATCCTCATTTGGATTGCGTCGATTTAGCACGCCATGAGCCGCTCCAGGATTGGCTGGATCGGTCAGTTTTGAAACGCGGAAGACGGGCTCTTTCGTTTTCTTTTTAGTCTGTTCTGTGATCCGATCACTAACGTTTTCGTTGGTCTGAGCTGACGCAACATTGATCGCACTTGAGTGCAATAAAAAAAGAGCAGTGGCTGCCATGCAACCCTGCGATATTCGCGAAAGAAATAACCCAAATCCTTGACCCATCCGATCCTCCTTGCCCCGTGACTTCATTGACTCTGTCATCTGACATGCCAAATCTATTTTTCCTTAAACAAATCGTGCGTCGCGAGTCAGAGAATAGTTTATCCCTGCTACCGAATTTCGGCAATTTGACTTCGCTTAACAATAAGTCGTTTTCCTGTCGGGAGCCAAACCGCTAGCTGTAGCTGCGAAAGTAGCAGAATGGTCGACAATTTAGATATCGCCACGAAAACAGCCGTTCAATAGCTGCACCACTTGCCCAAGTAGACAGATGGGAATAAGCCTAAAAGTTTGTTGTTATTGAGCGTCAAAGACAAACTGTGAATCCGCACAAACATAATAAGCGGAAGTCATATTTTTTGGATTCTTGCTGTTTTTTAGTAGGCCAGTACTCAACAACCAGCTCAATGCTGTTGCTCGCTCACAGTCAACACGATGCCGCTGTCTTTGTCGGGCGTATAGGCCTTAGAAACAGGCGACTTGATCTGCTTCCAGCGATGTGCCGCTTGTAAGGTCACCCGTTCACTGGGCAACCTCGTGAAAGAGAATTCTCCTTTTGCATTGGTAAGCGTATCTGCCGTAATGGACTGGCCACCAAAACCTGCTGAAACCTTAAACTCCTTCATTGGCTGGCCATCAGAATCGACGACCTTTCCAGAAAGTCGATGGCCCTCTTTGAGCACGATGTCAAAGTCGTCCCCACTTGAAATCTGACGCGAAGGTGGCACCTGAAAATCGCGATTGGGTTCAATCTTAAGCTGGTAGCCACTTTCCCCATCCTTGAGGGCTTTAATTGTCCGACGACCGTCCTTATCGGTGTAGAAACCGTGCGTAGAACCATCCATGCGAATGCTAACTTGAATTTTAGGCAACGGGTTTCCTTTTGAATCGGTGATTCGAACTTTCGCAGAACCACTCTTGGGTAGCTTGAGTGAGACTTCCGCCACAGCTTTGTTGGAATTCAATTCTACCTCTTCCCAATAGTTGAGTAATCGTTCGCCAGCATAAATCTTTACTTTCACTCCCAACGGGATCGGGGTGATGACGAACTTGCCGTTCTTCTTGCTGTTGGTCTTGAGATCGTCGTAGTGCCCCCTTCTTGATTTGTCATGAAACTCAATGCGTGCTCTTAACGACGACGCAAGAGGCTTTCCTTTAGAGTCCAGCACCAAGCCATGAATCGCGCCTGCGGGTTCCACGTTTACAACGAACTGACCATTCTCAAGTTTGACAATTTGACGAGGCCCATTCCTTCCAACGATTGAAAATCCTGTCATGCCCTCAGGTGTAACCATCAGTTCGTCAGAAGAGACCATGACATCAACTTCACCATCATTGATTTCGACAAGTTCACCTTCTCGCCAAACTTTACTCGTTGGAGACTGACGATAGAGCCGAATGGTGCCCTGGGGAAACGCACGCTGTTTACCAAACTCGAATACAATTTTTGCGGCGCGCTTTTTTACTTTGAACACATCCAAATCAATGACAATTTCGTCAGGCATTTCTTTCGTGTTGTCTGTTTCGAACAAATTTTTCCCGGACTGCGAAATACGAAGAGATCCTGAGACAACACCGTGAAAATAAAACTCACGATCGTTTTTAGCATCCATATCTAGTGGGAGATTAAGAAAAGCAGTGAGCGCCCTCATCCCATCGGCATAATGGTTCTGTTGTACCTGCAACGTTTCACGATCGAAAACATCGAGATCGCCTTTGAGCCGAACCTTTATCGTTCGTGGCTTAAACAATGCGAGCTGAACCTCGTCGCCAGCGACAACGTTTTGGACGATCCCTCGTTGTTTTTCCTGTTCGATAATCAGTGTGTGCTTTCCCGGTGAAAGCTGATTGGTTTCGTATTTGCCATCTTTGTCAGTGGTCGCAATTGGCTTTGAGTAGTCACGGTCAAACCACCCCCCTCCGCCACTATAGATTTTTGCATTGGCGACAGGTGTGCCCTTGTGGTCGACCACAATGCCTTTCGTGACAGGTTTTCTCTCAAGCGTCACGCTGATGACGCCCTCGCGTTCAAGGTTTTTGACTTGGGAAGTCACGAATCCCGATTTCCATACGACCAGATAGTCGATCAGGTCATGGTCCAAATTGAGAACGTTCGCTTCCCCTTTGTCATCGGTCTTGAATTCTGCTCTCGTGCTTGACGATGACATCACTGCCGGATTGACACTGCGTCGAATGAGCGCGTTTGCGATCGGATGCCCTTCTGTATCGCTCACTTTCAGTCGACATGATTGCCCCAACGTTAGTTGCACTTCTCGCTCAATCGATTTGTCTGCGTAAAGATCCACATCCTTGAGCACTAGCTTCGGAGCAAAACCTTTGATGTCCAGCATTAAACTGACGACACCGGCCGGGATTGAAAATTCGTGATCGACAACGCCTCTCCGCAAGCCGCTCGCGTGCGAGCTAATGGATTTCGAATTCAATTTACTCACGATGAATACGCTGCCGTTGTCAATTGGCATGCCCCTGTCATCGAGTATTCGCAGCACAATCTTTCCGTTACCTTTTCGTTGGCCGGGAGGCGCGCTCTTTTTCTTCATCTCGTTGATTTCAGAAGCGCGGACTTCGCTTTCCTGGATCAATGCGGAGGTATACGACGCAATCGCCTTGGTGCCAGAGCTTGTCGATGCCAGAACAAGGAAAGTGCCAAAGAGCACAAACAGGAACCCCCAAGCTGAACTGATCGTGTAAGGCGTTTTTTCCGGAAGCAGCACGCGACGCACACGGTCAAGAAGTTTTCTATTTTGAGAGCCCGTAAAACTCATCGCCATAGCAGGCTGATCAATGTTTCGTTTCTGGTGGACCCACTCTGCAAATTTGGACAACGTTTTAGCGTAAGCCATATCGCTGCTGGCTGCCTTGACTGCTGCCGCATCACAACAAGCTTCGCGTTCCAGACGAATTTGCCGGTTGATCAAGTGAATCGCCGGATTGAAAAAGTAAAGTGAGCCGATGGCAAGCTGCAACAGGTTGAACAGGAAATCATAGCGCTTGATGTGAGCAAGCTCATGGGCCAAAACGGACTCAATTTCATCACTGGTGAGTTGAGTCAGCATTGCTGCCGGAACGACAACGGTCGCGCGAAAGATCCCAAAAACACATGGTGAAAACAGCGACTCAGAATTCGAAATTTTTACTTCAACAGGCAACGTACAGTTCAGCCTGTCTTTCAGCTTCTTGAACTGAATTTGAATTGACGATGGGGCTTCTTCGGTGATCGCCTTGAGTTTTTCGGTGCGAACAACCAACACGAGATTCCGAAACAACAAAACGCAGGAAATGGCTAACCAAACTGCGATTGCGACGGGTTGCCACTGCCTTGCAACAGTACTTGTGCTTTGCCACCAACTCTGGGAAGACTCGGCTACTGGTTCATGCCCCGCGTCAGTCGAATGTAAACCCACGTCGTTCGAATGCACACCTGCATGCCCTGCTTCGGCAATCGTGGAATCATGCATACGTGAATCAACCATCGCAATCGAGTATTCGGCAATGTTGATCGAGTCCGCGTTGGCAATGATTCCGTGAGTGACCGCGGACGAAAGGACAACGAGAATCAATGCCCCATACGCCATAGCATACCGTAGGCGACTTCGGCGAGCGGGCAAAAATGAAAGGCACGTCAGCAGCACCATTGCGATCAATGCGGATTGCCAAATCGAATGCAACAAAGTCCAAAAAACATGTTGCCATAGCGATGTGTCGAAAAATTCCAGAAGAGCATTCATTAATTGTCCTCCGACTTTTGATTTCGTTCTTTGACTTCGTTGTTAATCAGCTTTTTGATTGCTTTGAGTTCGTCTTCGTTGGGGTCTGACGAGTCAATCAGCGATTGAACCACGGACGAGATGTCGCCCGAAAAGAAGTTTTGTAACAATCCGTTCATGAATGGCTTCATGATTTTTTCTTTGGCTACGATTGGCCGATAGACATTGGCCATTCCTTCTCGCTGATGATCAACGAGGCCTTTCTTTTCCATCGTTTGCAGCGTCGCCAGAACGGTCGTGTACGCACGGCTTTTGCCGTCCCGCAGCAGTTCATGAAGTTGGCGGACCGTTAAAGGTCCATTTTCCCAGAGCACCGAAAGGAATTGCATTTCCAATTCCGATGGGCGTTTCTTCTGCTTGTTTGATTTGGCCACAACGTTTCCCCCAGTCCACTGCATGTCCAGTAGCTACTATGCCTGCAGTAGATACTAGACATGCAGTAGGCTGGTGTCAAGAAAAATCTTGAAAGTTTTTTTGTGTTCAAACATGCTCACGCAAGCGTGAATATGGCACCGCCGAATGGAAGTGGGGATCTGCGCGGTATGAAGACCGAAGAAGTGTCGGAGTTGCAATTGAGTGGAGCGAGTGTTCGTCACTCCTCTTGCCGCTTCGCGGCACCGATTCGAGAATCGGTACCCCTACTGTTACGAGAAGCAAATACACTACCGTAGATTCCGCTTTGAGTCTCTGTCTGGAAGCGTCACAAGCAAACCGCACCGCTTCATTTACGAGAATAGCTGAGAGACATGTCTCAAGTACATCAGCACAAGCTCTGAATCATCGAGTGCGAGTTTTGCGGTAATTACAAGCGGGTCGAGTTCGAGCGAATTTTTCTTGTAATCGATCATTCCCTCCATCGCTTCGATCAAGCAATGTTCCGCAATCGCCAAGCTTTCGACGGCATCTTCATAGTCAGAAATTTCCACTTGACGCCCGTGAGCATAAACCCACGGCATGATTGCATGGAGTTGCATGTCCAATTGCGAAAGCCGGATGATCTGATCGAGAGTTGGGTTGAGATTGGGTGCTGCGTTTTGACGATTTTTTTTCTCCTCAGGGCCGATCATCGGGATTTCTTTTTTGAAATCAAACATCGGAAGTGTTGAAGATCTTGAAGGCACAATCGGTGGCGTCACTGCAGGGGGAATCGATGCCCCAAAAACAGGTGTCACCAAAAGAAAAAAGATAAGTACTGAACGCATGATGTGATCTCAAATGGCTGGAAGAGACTAAGCCAAACTTCGCCTCTGAATATAACAAACCGATCCACAAAATCAAACTTTACCGGAAACGAAGGCTCATACTCAAGAAACGAGAAAAGGTTTCGAATTATTTTTTAATACTTAGAGTTTTCTTAACAGAATCCTTGCCCCATCGAAGCGGTTATTCCAAACAAAAATTGGGCTGAATCCCGCATGCAATTCGTGTTCTTAAACCGAGCGAACTTCTGTCAATTCGCGGCGCCCGTTAATTAAACGTTTTGACCGATTTCACTAAACGT
>CAYZGP010000024.1:0-20442 GCA_964478065.1 uncultured Pirellulaceae bacterium | reverse complement strand
TTCAATCTTCTTTTTCGGTAGGCAGCAATCCGACCATCGCTTTTCCCATCGCTTCACCAACATTCATATACGTTTTTGCGTTTTTACCATAATGAGCGTTGGAACTGGATCCCATGCTGAGCGGATGCGTATAAACCGTCGCGACATCGCCTTCAAGCGCAGGGTATTTGCTGGCGTCACTGATCGCAAACATTGCATCAAAGATCAGTTTCTCATTCCCTTTGGCTTCTTCTTTACTAGTCTGCCCAAGTGTTGCACAGACAAATTTTGCTTTCGGCGCGTCGAAGTCCTTTCGCAACGCAGCGATCAGATTGGCCAAGTTTTTTTCGTACATACTGGCGTGCCCGGTGTTGTACCGATCTTTGTCGCCCTGCCACCAAAGGAAGCCAGCGATCTCGTACTCGGTTGCCTCTGGGTAAAACTCACCAAGCTTCTTAAGCACATCCTTTGCTCGCGCGATGTCGCCGTCATACTGAAGACCAGCCTTCCACCCGATCGGTTTTGGCTCCGTTCCCTTTTCCCATTTATCCGGACTCTGGCCATAACCAGCAAACACGAAAGTCTTTTTCTCCATTTCTTTCGTTTTGCGATTCTTCACTTCCATTTCAAACTCGTACGATTCACTTCCAGGGGGAAGCAGGTCCCAACCAAGGCTGCGATTACCAATTGCGGTTTTAAGGATCAGTACTGGTTCATCCAAAGCGTTGCCGAGCTGATGTCCAATGCCAGTTTCAATTCCGATCTTGCCACCGGAGACGGTCAGCCAATCGTTGCGTTTAACACCTGACTTCCCAGGAGGTCCACCGCTTCCCATCACATGCACGTTACGGACGTCTTTGCGAACCGTCCATTTGCCGGAATCATCGACCATATAAGGATAGAGTTTTTCGGTCTTGGTGGCGTATTCAAGCGTACCTTCTTGGTCGCCTTTGACCTTGCCCATCTCAAGGGTATTGGATTGCCCCATAATGATGAAGACTTTGACTTTCTTGGTCATGTCCGCAGGCTTGCCGTCTGGATCGGGCAACGAATCGGTTTGTGCCAACACGGAATTGGTCAGCAAAGCACTGATTGCAAAACAAACTAACGCGGTAGAAGTCTTTCTTGTTGATTGCACGTTGGCTCTTTTCATGTTGATCCTTTTTTCTAAAGCATACGATGCGCCGTTTGCTAACAGTACGGTGACTGAACTGGAGAAACTTCCAAACGCGGTTCACAACGACTAAGACGCCAACAAAAAGCGACACCAAAGAAACAGCAACCAACGACGTCCAGTCTAAATCAAGACGCGACGATTGTAGATGTACCATTCAATTGAAATGAACACCAACGCAGCAATAACCAACCAAGGCCAAAAATCTTTCCGTGCTGGTTCAAGTTTCGACGTTCCAACGACTTCTTCATAGCCAATATTCAATTTGTCTCGAACCGTCAAATCACTTTCAAGCCGATCCAAAAGATTGACAGCGAATAGTTGTTCGAATTCAGAAGCCCCTTTTTCGTAAACTTCATACACACCCGATTTTTGCGTTCGCGTGAACACAAAGGAGTTGTCAGCTCTTGCTTTGATTGTCGTTTTTTTACCGGCAGGAGATTTTACGTCGATCGCAGCATACGGATACTGAGGCCGAATTTTCACAAGGTCTCCCGGTGAATTTGTTTTCGTGGCACTGAAACGAGCCGAACTTGCCATCGTTGCGGTCATGTTTTGCATGAACAGCGGAAAACTCTCGTGCGTCCAGTTGGTGTTATTGGAAACGTCACCGTTCTCGCGGACTTCAACCAGAGGGAAGCCGATGACCAGGTCCTCGAATCCGCCGCGCGGCGCGATTGCCATGATCGCTCCATCAGATGCCAACAACAAATCGCTACTCCCCTGCGGGCCTTTGATGACTTTTGAAGTCAGAATATGCACGTTGCCCATCACGACGCCGTGCATAAGCGGATGAGAGCTGTCTTGGTCAACAAGCGGTGCGGTTTCCAAATCTTCAACCTTGGTCCATTTGTCGCTCGGTGGCAATTCGCCCCAAAATACGGTGTTGGCAATCGGCATTTCTTTGGGTGCACACTGATCGTACAAGATCAAGTCGTACGTTCCCAAAGCCGCGTTCTCTTTGTATTTTTCGGTCTCAAGAAATTTGCGATCTTCGTAATCGATTTGCGAAAGCTTCTTTGTCCAAGCCGTATTCAATGCAAGGCGAAGATACGAATACGGCGCGTCAGAGCGATTGAAATCAGAGACGACAAGGATCCTGGAAATTCGCGGTGGGTTAAGGACACAGTGGGCGATGTTGTCCTGCATGTAGAGGTCTTTTTCTTCGATTTGCAATTTAATCGGTGTCGCTTGTTCAAGCCCAGGCAAAAAAGCAGTCAAGTTAAAGTTTTGAGCGATACCACCGAGGCGCGGGACGGTGACCTTTCGGGCATCTTTAAGGTCATCGCCAACGTACATTGAGACGCTGACCTCTTTGTCTTCTTCACCAGAGTTTTGGATTCGCGCAAACACCTGGACTTGCCCGCCGCCTTCGATTTGATCGTTAATCGAAAAGGCCGTGATTCCGATGTTCGATGGCCGTTCCATGTCGAGACCACCCATCGGGCGGTACTCGGGCGTTAACACACCCAGATTGAAATTGGCAATCTTCTTTACCGCACCGTCGCTGAATACAAACATTTTGGCAGGAACCGATTCGGCGACTTGGACATCGATCTGGCTTTGGCGATCACTTGTTCGACCAGGGTTTGCCAATCCGGAAGCGTTGAGCAACGCCTCTTCCATGTCGGAACCGCGTTCTGTTTGTTCAATCGTTTTGACTTTACGCTTCAACATCGCCTTTCGCGTTGTATACGACTGAACGACTTGCGCGGAGTCAGAAAAACTGATCACCATCGCCGCGTCAGAAGATTTCATGCGGTCAATCAAAGTATAAATTTGCTTCTTGGCTTCATCCAAACGAGAAATGCCACTTTCGGTATCCGTTGCCGACATACTTGCCGATTGGTCTACCAGAAAGATAAACCGGTCACCGGCCAATTTCTTGCCTTCGTATCCCGGTCGCCAACAGGAAAGAATCAACATCAGGACGGCCAACAACTGAAGCAAAAGCAGAATGTTTTTGCGCAGCCGTTGCCAAATACTGTTTACATGAAGGTCTTCAACCGTTTTGGTCCACAGATAAGTACTGGGGACTTCGACTGGCGTCCGTTTGAGTTTCAAAAAGTAAAGCATGAAAATCAGCGGCGGCACCAATCCAAGTGCAATCCACTGATACCAAGGCAACATATTGATCCAACTCACCGCACGAGCCCTCGCTGACGAAGGTATCGGGAAACCAGGCGATCCACCGAGCGTTCGGTGCTGGTCATTGTGTAAACGATTCCGCGACGCGAACTGAAATCGCGAGCCTGCTCAATGAATGTGGCAAGCGTTTGTTTGTAGCGATCAATCAGTCGTTGGCTAACACTGATTTCGGCAAAATCCTGATCTTCGCAATCGATCAACTTGAGATCGCCCGTGATATCGGGGTCGATTTCTTCCTGCGACAACACATGGATCAAGTAAATATCCAAATCGCGTGCGACCAGATATTTCAAGGCTTCTTCATAGCCAGTTTTGTCCATCAAATCGGTGATCAAAACCAAAATGCCTTTGCCTGTGTTTCTCAGACAAAATGCTTTTACCGCTTCGGCCATCGTGACCGTCGAAGTCGGCTCCAGCGTTTGTACGTAGTCCGTTAGACGCCAAAGACTTGACCGGCCACGCAAGACCGGCGCGGCATTGTTGGTCGCCCCATCTAGCGGCTCAATCTTTACTCGATCGGTCCGGCAAAGTCCGATATAGCCAAGTGCGGCCGCCAGTTGTTTCGCGTACTGGAGCTTGGTTGGCGTGCCAAAGTTCATCGATGGACTAACATCAATCAACGTGTAAAAGTGAAGATCTTCTTCTTCCAAAAAGAGCTTTAAAAACAGCTTGTCCAGCCGCGCGTACATATTCCAGTCGATAAATCGCAAGTCATCGCCGGCAACGTAATTGCGAAAATCCGCGAACTCAACGCTTTGGCCTTTGCGTCTACTTCGACGTTCGCCCTTCATGCGCCCGCGAAAAATTTTGCGGCTGACCAATTCCATTCGCTCAAGTTGAGCCAACAGCGCCGGGCTAAGCAAAGGCTCTTTGTCTTTAGTCTTGAGCTTGGGTTTGGTTTTCGATTTAAGTGCGTCTGACATAAAAATAGATTAGCTGGGGGTATTTGTGCTTAACAAAATGGAAATCAATATGACTTTCTACCCATCAACTTTTTCAGGTACTTGATCCAGAATTTCAAGAAGCACTTGGTCGGAGGTCACCCCTTCAGCTTGAGCTTCAAAGTTCGGCACAACACGGTGACGCATCGCTGGCAGATACACGCGGCGGATGTCTTCAAAGCTCACGTTGAAGCGACCTTCGAGCAGCGCCCGGACCTTCGAAGCCAGTGCGACTGTCTGAGCACCACGAGGGCTCGCTCCCCAACGCAAGTACTGATTGGTGACTTCTGTCGAGTGCGGTCCTTCAGGATGCGTAGCCAAATTCAAACGGACGATGTAATCTCGCAAGTGATCGGCCAGAATAACGTGGCGAATCAGTTCTTGCCATTCGATGATTTCTTTTCCATCCATCACCGTATCGGGTTTGACGTTGAATCCCTTGGTGGTTCGATCAAGGATCTCGCTAAGCTCTTCGCGATTGGAATATCCGACCACGAGTTTGAACAAGAAACGATCGAGCTGGGCTTCAGGAAGCGGATAAGTTCCTTCTTGCTCGATTGGGTTTTGTGTCGCCAAAACAAAGAACGGTTTGTCCAGCACATAAGTCTCGCCACCAACAGTCACGGTTCCTTCCTGCATCGTTTCCAACATCGCGGATTGCGTTTTTGGCGTGGCGCGGTTGATCTCATCCGCCAGACAAATCTGGGTAAAGATCGGACCTTTCTGGAATTGAAACTCTCGTTTCCCGTCGGGCGACTCAACGACCATGTTGGTTCCGAGAATATCGGCAGGCATCAAGTCGGGAGTAAATTGAATTCGGTTTGAACCGAGATTCAACGCTTTGGAAAGTGTCGAAACCAAAAGCGTTTTACCCAGACCAGGCGCACCTTCGAGCAAACAGTGTCCACCGATCATCATACAAGTCAAAACGCCGTGCACAATTTCATCATGACCAACGATGACTTTGCCAACCTCGTCCTTGATGTTTTGATATCGTTCTCGGAACTTCTCGGCTTGCTCTTTGAATTTCAATTCGTCGTTCATAGTTTTATATTTTTAAAAGTTCAAAAGTAATGTTCAGTTTGCAGGAATCAAGATCTTGTTCGCAGCCCAGCCTGGCTATCAAATTTGGTTATTTTTCGTCTGGATTTTTGTTACGGTCACGCTGCTTCTGGACTTTGCGTTTGGCGTCCAACAGGCGAGACGTGTATGAGGTTTCCTGTTCGTCTTTTAATTTGTCTCTAACGATTTTTGGCGGCAAAGCAGGCGTTTTCTCAATTTCACTTGCAAGAACTTCCTCCAATCGTTGCTTACCACTACCTCGCTTTGTCGACGTCTCAAGATCAGCAGAGGGCTCGAATTTCGTGGACGCACGTCGCGATTCGATGTCGCGCTCGATCTCAGCCTTGCGACTTTGCAGCCTCGACATACTGGCTTGACGCTGCTCCTGTTCCGTTTTTACGAAAAATGATTTTAGATAATTCAAAAAGTCAAAAAACCAATCAAACGAAACCGCCACACGGCGGATGAAAACGTCTGCGAAAAAAGCGACTCCGCAGAGAACCAATAGCAACGGCCAAATGTCACGGATCCCGACCGCTGCCGAGAGCGTGGGGCGAAAGGTATTTGATTCAAGTAGTTTTGAGATTCCTGCATTGGAAAGCGAACCCTCAATGATTTTTCCGGCTTTGCCACCTCTTGGTTTGAAGCTGCTAAGTGACTCCAACAGGGCCAGATTGGATTCGCGATCGGAATATTCTGACGAATAAGGGATGTTGATTCCTGCAGTAAGCCGTTCGTAACCTTCGCCTGGGAAAATCGTGTACAGCAAATTGCCTGACCCCTTGATCGGATGCTCGGCGACGTACCGCCCAGGGGCGACCTGTGTAAACTCCAATTCGATGCCTTTGTCATCATCACCCGTTTTGGCACTGTTGATTCCGCGGCCGCTCATTTCCAGGAAATTCAACAGGTTGTCATCGTCGTCCAACGCGGTAACAACAATTTGTGCCATCCCGTCTTTGGCTTTCGCGGCAACCGTAAAGTTTGCACTCTCGGTAATTGGCCTCATCGAATAGCGGACCATTTGTGCGAATAGTTTGTCGTATTGTTCATCGTTAAACCATTGAGTCGTCCATTTGAAACCGGCATCACTTGTGAACGCGACCGTCCGTCCGTTGCCGTATCGCCATGCTGCCAGAACGGTTGAGTTTTCGCCGCCGTCGTTTTGCGGCTCACTGGCAATCGCCAGCTGCTGAACAAGATTACTTTTCTTAATCGTCGACATCACATAGCCATAAAACGGAGGAAACGCTTCCACGTTAATCCCCTTCATGATCTCATGTGTTGCCGTTTGCGACGTTGGAACAAGAGACATTCCGCTTTCTGATTCTTTGATAACCGGTTTGGCAACACGCCGGGCTTCTCGTTGATAAATCTTCGGAAGCGCTTTGGCATTTTTCACAACGTAGTACTGGCCCCCTGTTACTTTGGCAATTTTTTGAAGCGGCGTACTACCTGCCGCGCCGTGGGTTCCAACGGCTGCCGTCGAAATCTTAATCTTGGATTTTATAAAGTCATTTAAAAGAGCGCTCGATGGCGGCGTTGGGTCGCCGTCGCTAATGATGATCACGTGCTTCATCGAAGCGTTGACTTTCTTCAATCCATTGAGCATCACCCGCATCGGCTTGTTAAAGTCCGGCATGTCACCAGGAGCCATCTTTCTAACAAGTCCAAGCATTCGATTTCGATTGCGATAGACTCGATCCACTCCGGTAGGCAGTTTCCAAAGCCAACGTGGGTTACCTCCCATGTCACTCCAATCGATCACGCCACAATAGTCCATTGGACCAAGCACTTTGATTGCTTCTTCACCGATTTTCGATTGCCAATAATTTCCACGAGGCATTTCTGACGCGTGCATCATCAGAGCAAGTGCACCCACCGCAGAGACTTTGTCGTTTTTGATTTGAAAATCAACTGGCATGGCTTTTTCAAGCAGTGAATTTGACCAACCACCGGCACCGAATGCACGGTCGCCACCAAGCATGACAATTCCGCAACCCATGTGCTCGCAGTTATCCACCAATATTTTGATCTGGGCGTCACTAAACGACTCAATTTCGGATCCCCCATCCCCGCCAGCCGCACGAGGCAGATTCGCCAGCACGACCGAGTCGTACTGAAGCAACTCAGCGGCGGTCGTGTAAAGCGAATCCGAACCGATGGTGTCGGTTTCAATATCATTCTTGGCCAGTTGGTTAATCAAATTGTTGAATTCGTTCTTATGAAATTTATCTTCAATCAAAAGCACTTTGCCTTTGCCACGCACATGAGTAAACGCCGAAGCGCGATTGTTTTGTGTGATTAAGTCCTGTGAAAGATCATTGGGCACAAAAACCGCTTCTGTGGTGAACACACCGGCAGCATCGAGCTTGGAATCGAATCCAAAAATGTTTTTTCCAGGAACAAGCTCGACCTCAGGTTCAGCTACAACGACCGACGAAGTTACCGTTTTTCGCGTCACCCTCAATTTGCCTTTGACGGGTTTGTCTCCACCAGTGTTATTGGTCAGAACAACCTTGCTCTCGAATTTTTGTCCTTTGCGGATATCGGTTGGCAACACGACTTTGTCGACGGAGATCTCGGACTGTGCGACGAGTTCAACGGGCACGACGTCGATACCGATTCCGTCTTCGGCCATCGATTGCGCGATCGACATGGCATCGCCATTATTTTCGTTTCCATCTGAGATGATGACGACTCGGCGGGCAGTGTCTTCTGGGAAAGATGCTTTGGCGAGTTTTAAAGCTGCCTCAAGGCTGGTGGAGCTTGTTTCAAGATCGAGCGTTGATTCAATTTTGCCAATCAACGGGAGCTGGCCATCAAACGGTGCAGATTCAATTTTGGCATTACCACCAAACACGATCACACCGGCTTTGTCTTTTTCTTTTTCACGCCGATGATTTACGACCTCGTCAAAAACGTAACTCAACATCCGTTCCCGTTTTTCGACCGGGATACTTTCGCTTTGGTCAAGCAAATAGATCACGGTGAGTCGGTTGGTGGAACGCTGCCATTTGGCTTCGGCCAACGCCATCACCATCAGGAGGACCACCAATGAACGGAGAAGCAACGCAAAGATACGCCTGCCTTTGCCGAGGCCGGCGAGGCTGTTGAAACTCCAATACCACATGATCGGGAGAATAAGAAGTAACAAAAGAAACCACGGGCGATCAAATGCGATCTCAAATCCTAAATTCATGGTTCAACTCGTCGAGAGGTTTAATGTGAACGTTTCCTGCCGTTCGAAAGTGCCACCGGCGCCGCCGGACGCTTCGGCTTGATTACAGCTTAATGTATTGCGAGGGGGCAATGCCAATGGATTTCGCTCGGTTGGCCAAAGTTTTGGATTCGAAAATTCAAATTGGGGCAATCGTTTGATGATGAATTTACGGAGTTGGCCAAAAGCGATTGAATAAAAATCGTTGGGAAACGAAATTCGAACTTGATGACACTGCAAAGGTTTCTGCTTCCCATCTTTGGTAGATTTTTGTGGGACATTCTTGCAGTTTCGTGATTACTGTTACCAGCGCAGTTCACCCATCGCGATTAAACCGTGGCTATCGCCAAAATGTCTCATCAGAAGCGGCTTACGTTAAAACGGCTAAGTCAAAACTGATCTCAAAACCGTCCGTCAAACGACTGGTCAAAACGGCTTACCTCAAAATGGCCTTATTAAATGCGGGTTCGACCAACCGTATCATCTTTAACCTACTAACCCGACCAAGCCCCACAGAGGATCGCCATTATCGGAAAAAAGCGATCAAATACCTGATATTTAGACGTACAATTCGGAGTACGGTTTAGTCCAAACAAGGTTTTACTACAATATAAGTACCTCTATTTCCGCATAACGAAACTAAACACCACGTTGGCACGATGGATTCCATCGGTCCTAATTCGTGTGAAACGCGTCGTTATTGAAATCGACGTGCAAGTTTTGCAATTTATTTTTTAAGACAGATGAGGAGTTCTCTATGCATCGTTTTCGTCCCTGGAAACTTGCGTGCAGTGTAGCGCTGATTGCCACGTTTACGGCAGCCAGTATATTCGCGGCCAATTTGGCTTGTGCGCAAGATGCGAAAAAGGCCCGACCTGAGTATCCACCGCTAAGCAAAGTCACAGAAGGCTTCACCGAAGTCGAAGTTCAAGATGGCACTTCGCCCTTCTTCCGTTTGTGGAAGAATGAAAAGACCGGCCAAATGCTGGCTCAGCTCCCAAAAGATTTCGGCAGCTCAAGGACACGGCACTTTATCGCTCCGACCGTTTCGGGTGGAGAAATTTTTGCTGGCCTCCAATCAGATGACTTTTACGTTTACTGGCGACAGTACGGAAAAAGGGTCGCGCTGATTCAAGAGAATCTTGCCATCAAAGGCTCCGACGAAGAATCCAAGTCATCGGTCAACCGCCTGTTCACCGACCGAGTGTTGCTTAACCTTCCAATCTTGACGATGACTAAAGGCAGCGGCCCTGTTATCGATCTGGATAACCTTCTCGTTGGAAACGCTCGCGTGTTTTTCGGCTCAGGCGTTAGCCCTCAATCGAGCTTGATCAAAATCAAGAAAGCCAAAGTCTTTCCTGAAAACATCGAAGTCGCCTTTGAAGTCCCAATGTCAAATGGACTTTTGAAGTCACTCCATTATTCGATCAGCAAGATCCAAGGCACACCGGGTTACAAGCCTCGTAAAGCCGACCAGCGAATTGGCTATTTCACAACTAGCTACGACGACTACGGGAAATACGAAGCAGATGACACTGCGATCCGCTATGTCAATCGCTGGAATCTTGAAAAGCGTGTATCAACACTAAAGCTGACAGAGCCAAAAAAACAAATCGTGTTCTACATTGAGCACACAACTCCTGTTCGCTATCGACGCTGGGTTCGACGTGGAATTTTGAATTGGAACAAAGCGTTTGAGCAAATTGGAATTGAAAACGCAATTGCTGTTCATCAGCAAGACAAAGAAACCGGAATGCACATGGACATCGACCCAGAAGATGTTCGTTACAACTTTGTGCGATGGTTAAACAATAACGTAAGCACAGCGATCGGCCCAAGCCGCGTTAATCCGCTGACAGGTGAAATCCTGGACGCCGACATTGTGTTGACTGACGGTTGGATTCGCGTGTTCGAAGATCAATTTTCTGAGTTGATGCCGAAAATCGCGATGGACGGAATGACTCCTGAAACGATGGCTTGGTTTGAGCAATACCCAAACTGGGATCCACGTATCCGTTTGGCCGATCCTTCTTCTCGTGATTTTGTTCGCAAGACATTGGCTCACCAGGCCAAAGAAGCAAACTCAAGTCGAAAAAAGTTTGAACTTCAAACTCGATTGATGGGCGACGAGCCGATGGATGGCATCACAGGCCGACAAACTCAGAAAAACGGCGCTTGCATGGCGGCTGAAGGTCGCGGATTCGATGTTGCTTTAATGAGAATGTCGATCGAAATGATGCGTTCAAAAATGCTGATGGAAGAGTTGGACAAGGACAAGAAAGACAAAAAGAAGAAGGACGATAAAGACGACGAAAAAGATGCAGAAGCAGAAGAGGAAAAAGAGCAGATGCTTGACGGCATGCCTGAGTCTTTCATCGGCCCACTTTTGGCTGACCTTGTTTCTCACGAAGTCGGCCACACACTTGGCCTTCGTCACAACTTCAAAGCGTCCAGTCTTTACACCGTCGCCGAAATGAACAGTGAAGACATGAAGGGCAAAAAACCATTCGCCGGCAGCGTGATGGATTATCTCCCTACGAACTTCAAAGTTGAAAATGGTGAAATCCAAGGCGACTATGCCATGATCGGTATCGGTCCTTACGACATGTGGGCGATCGAATACGGTTACACGTTCGATGAAAAATCGCTTCCTAGGATTCTTTCTCGCGTTGCAGAACCGGAACTGGCTTTTTGTTCTGACGAAGACACAGTCGGACCAGATCCACTCGCCCGTCGTTATGACTTTTCAAAAGATCCTTTGGAATTTGCTCAGGATCAAGTCGCGCTTGCCAAACAGCATCGTGAAAAGATCGTTGAAGGATTTGTGAAAGATGGCGACGCGTGGAGCAAGGCCCGCAAAGGCTACTTGTTGACGCTTGGCCTGCAAACAAAATCGACATCGATGATGGCCAACTGGCTCGGCGGAACGTTTGTCAATCGTGACAAAAAAGGTGACCCCGGCGATCGAAAGCCTGTCACCGTTGTACCAGCTGAAACGCAACGAGACGCTTTGAATTTCATCATCGAAAACACATTCTTTGATGATGCCTACGGTTTGACGCCTGAGTTGCTGCAGTACATGTCAGCAGATCACTTCGGCGGATTCAGCTTCTCAATCGACTCGGAGCATTCATGGCCGATTCACGATCGCGTGATGGGCATTCAGGCGTCTGCACTTTCGCAGATCATGAACCCAACGACTTTGCGTCGCGTCTACGACAATGAGTTCCGCGTTCCGTCTGACGAAGACGCTTTGACACTTCACGAGATCCTGGAAACTGTTTCAGATGGCGTTTGGAAAGAGATTGAAAAAGCACCAAAAGGCAAATTCTCTGAGCGAGAGCCAGCGATTTCAAGTCTTCGTCGCAACCTTCAGTCAGAGCATCTCCAGCGTTTGTTTGACTTGGGTTCACAACGCAGCCGAACCGCTGCGATGAGGCCGATTGCAAACCTGGCCGCTATGGCAATCAAGGATTTGGAACCAAAGCTTAAGAAGGCTTCTGAGAACAGTAAGTACGATGCTTACACAAAAGCTCACCTCACCGATTCATACAATCGTGTGACCAAGTGGCTTGAAGCCCAATACGTTGTCAATGCAAACTAAGCGATGCACTTTGACACGAATCTAAATTATAAAGCCCGGCCAAGAATTAACTTGGTCGGGCTTTTGTTTTTGTAAGCTTCGTCTCTAAGGACAACCGTCCTCAACTCGTGCGTCTATCGACGCAGCTATTCAACTTAGTAAGACATGTTTACGCCAAATGTGAACGCGTGAAAGAACGGCGTGTTGGCCGTTTCAACTCCCATCAACCCCGTCGTCAAAACCTGAGCCGGTGCAAGTGCCACTCCGTCAATCCAAGTCGCTTCGTAGCCAGCGTATGTCGCCACGCAATTTGGAATGATGTCAACATAGAGGCGTCCGCCGACTTCGCCCAAGAATGAACCAGTTGATTTGGTTTGCTGGTTAAACGTGGTCGCCGCTGTTATCGTATCTGAAGTTGAAGTCGTCACTTCCGTTGGATTGTAGTAACCACCTGCTCGGATAAATGATTGAACATAGACGGCTTGCGAAAGGGGAATGTTGAACTCAAAACCAGCCTGCAAACCCAATAACGAGTTAGTCGCTTCAAATGATTGATTTTGCGTTACGTCGACGAGGCCAACTCCTGGGCCACCGTCCACACCAAGCGTACCAGCAATCGTGATTTCGTCTTTGGTTGAAACAAACCTAGGACCAAACATAAACGTCACGCCCGGAATGATTGCTCGGCGTTCCATGACCTCGATACTGAAGTAATCAGCGTTGGTGCCAATGTTCACTGTTGTTGGCTCAAATCCAGCAACGGGAAAGAAAGGTGATTGCAAAGAATCTCCGACAATTTCGAAATCTTCTTCCCAGTCTGCGATGATGCTGCGAACTTCAAATTCACGACCATTGCGATTCAAGAAATTAAATTTGACTTCGGCACCGCCAGCAGAGCCCAGATCCGTTGCTTGATTGGAATCAAACAAAGTCTCAAACGTGTTGGCATCAGTAATCAACGGAAGACCAAGTGTAGAGCCGGGACGCTCGTAAGCTTTACCACCAATCTCGACCGACATTCGAGTATCTCTGAAATTCGACGGCCTTTGAGCTTGCGTTTTTGAAACCCACGGTGAGTTTGCAAAAAGCATGAAAATGGCAGCGAAAAATGTAAACGTCCTCACGGGAAGCCTCCAGACCTATCCGGGCGCAATTATGGTATCTGCACAATTGGATCGGTCCGCAGCTTGGGAATAATAAGCACGATTGCTACTGCCGGTAATGTTTTCACAAATTACCTATTTTTGAAGTTCCCTCCCAAAGCGCCAATCGGCTACCCAATATCGCCGGATGAAAGCACATGCGCTCCCCGCGCCGCCGCGTTTCAGCCCTCGGCTACTTTAAAGATGCGAAGACGCAGAAACGCAAAGATTTTGATTCTGACCTTTGCGTCTTAGCGTCCTTGCGTCTTAGCTTCCCTTCGTCTTGGCGTTTCTCTTCAAGTTCCACTAGAGAAAATGGGACATAAACGAGACGTTGAATATCCCAAACCCTTGCGATTGCTAGCGAAGATTCATTCCAGTCCAGCCTCTCACACGACGATAACAAACTTTAACGGTCTTGCTTATTGCAAGGGTCGTTCCCGTGCGCCTGTTTCGGCAAACCTTTCGTTTTGTTCGCAATTATCCAGCGTTCTACGATCGGTCACAAACTCGTCAAGAAGTCATCGCGAACAAACAACGCCCATTTGTTTGAGTCGCTGGAGTTGGAAATGATGAACGTTAGTTTAATTAACCATTCCAAAATCTCCCAGATTGCATTCATCGCAATCATGGCAACTCTTGTGTTGAGCATCTGGCAATTTGCATCGCCGTCAGATTGCCGAGCTGCACAAGGCTCAATCCAGGATGACTACGCGATTGCGGCCAATTACTATTCACGCGGCGATTGGACAGAATCAACCGCCGCGTTCGAAGCGTTGATCGAAAATTACCCCCACACAGATGAAGCGATCTCGGCACAGTTCTTTCTGGCCGAAGTCATGATGCAGCAGCAACAATTTGCAGCGGCCTACGTAGGCTATCAAAGCTACCTTCGAAAATTCCCCGACCATGAATACTCGCAACGAGCGACATTTCGACTGGGCGAAGCCGCTTATCGGATCAAGAAATACGATATCGCGATTCGGCTGCTGGAAGAATTCATTCTAGCCAATCCTCACGATGAGCTGACAGAATTCGCACTCCCGTATCTTGGCGAGATGCGATTGATGCGTCAAGAACCGCAACTGGCACAACGCGCGTTTGAAACGGCGCTGCGGATGTACCCAACCAGCACCCTATCCAACAGCTGCCGCCTGGGACTCGCAAAATCCCTTCAGCGATTGGGTAACGACCACGAAGCCAAACGATTCTATGACTTCCTGAATTCCAATGGCGACGATGCCATGGTCGGAGAAGCCAATTTGCAACTCGGAATTATAAGCTTTGGCCAAGTCGATTATGAAAAAGCCGAACTTCAACTTTCCCAAGCTATCAAGCTCTGCGAGTTGGAATCAGCCAGATCAGAAGCCACCTATTGGCTGGCACGTACATTTACCGCGACCCAAGACTACCAGCGAGCCGTTGAATTGCTGGAGACAGTTCCCACAGACGATCTTCCAGATAAGCTTGCGGCCGCAATCTTGTTTGACGGTGCTGTGGCTGCCACAAAAATCAAAGACCACAAAAAGGCACTGACTTGGTTGGCAAAGCTCCGCCAGCAGTATCCCAATAGTTCACTTGGCGATAACGCTTTGAAGCTGGAAATCGACATTCATGTCGCCAATGGTGACGTGGACAAAACGGATGCTCTGATCACTCAGTTTCGCACCAAACACAAATCCAGCCCGATGCTCGGCAACGTTTTGGAAGCCGAAGGGCGAGCTCATTACGCCAATCGTCGGTACAGCGAAACCATCACCACATTCGAAAAGTTATTGCAACAACACAGTGCCGATTCATCGTCCGCACAACATGCCGATGTCGCAAACTGGTACTACTTCAAAAGCCTTGGTCACCTTGGTCTTGCCGAATTCGCAGAAGCCGAGAAATCGCTTGATCTGATTCACGCGTATCCGCAAAACGATCAACTCAAACCATTGGTTCGTATCGCCCGTGCGACCGCACTATTTGGTCAACAAAAATACAAACCTGCGATTGAAAACTATCGCAAGTATTTACAAACCAGCCCTAAAGGCGAAGAAGCCAAACGCGCCCGAGCCGAGCTAACGATCAGCTTGGCCGAAACCAAGCAGTGGAAAGAATCAAGCTTGGCGTTTGACGATCTCAAACTCAATCACGACAAAGATCCGTTGGTGATGGGCACCGCAAAATACCTCGCCGAAAAAGCCTACGGTGAAAAACAAACGGTTTACGCCGAGCGGTGGTATAGCTTGATGGCTGAGTCTGGCACCGAAGAAGACACAATCGCGCGAGGCCTGTCCGGTTTGGCGTGGATGAAAATCGAGTCCGCAGACATGGCAGGTGCCTTTGTTGTGTTTGAGAAACTGCTGGAAAAATGCCCGGACAACAATCTGGCGGGTGAAGCTGCAATGGCTCGCGCAAAGCATCTTGAAGACACCAAACAGTATCAGCAAGCCGCCCAAATGTATGGCTTAGTCGTTCGCCGGTTTCGCCATTCGCCAATGTCTAGCGTTGCGATATTGCGTCGCGCATACTCGCTCCAAAAAATTGGTGGTGAATCCAATTTAGACGAAGCCAAATCGCTGTTGCTTGAATACGTTGCTTTGCCCAGCAACAACCCGCTGGCTGATGAAGCCCTTTATCAGATCGGTTGGATCCATCGCGATTTGAATGAGATTAATGAAAGCCATATTTCGTTTGTAGAACTGGTTGAGAATTTTCCTGCCAGTAAATATTGGTCCGATGCCGCCTATCGACTCGCTAAAAATGCCGTGGAAACCAAAGACTACAAAGCCGCTAACGGCTTGATCACGCAGCTACTGAAGCGCAATGACGTTCCAGTCGAAGTCGTCTCGCGTGTCCTGTTCCTGCAAGGCAAAGTTGCGAGCACCCAGAACAATTGGGAGTCTGTTACTACAGCGATGGAAGGGCTGATCAAGCGAACGAGTGATGATTCAATTCGCTTCAAAGCCAAATATTGGCTGGCCGAATCATTGTATCGCCAGAAGAAATACAAAAAGGCTGCAATTGGATTTACAGGATTGACCGAGCAGGCTGCAACGTTCGACTTGAAATTGAAGCCATGGATCGTTTTGCGACGCAGCCAATGCCTTGGTAACAACAAGCAATGGCCAGAAGCCGCCGCCATGGCGACTGCCGCCAAACTGGAATATCCGGATTTCGAAGCCGACTACGAATTCGACTTTATCCAAGCCCGTAGCCTCGAAGACAGCGGCAAACTTGTCGATGCACGCGACGCCTACCAGCGAGTGCTCGATTCACCCGAAGGCCGGTCAACGGAAACTGCTGCAATCGCACAATGGCGAATCGGCGAAACATTTTTCCACCAGGAAAAGTATGTTGCCGCGATCAAAGCATACCACCGAGTCGATTCGCTGTTCACTTATCCACATTGGCGAAGCGCCGCCCTGATGCAGGCCGGCAAGTGCCAGGAAAACCTGCGAAACAACAAACACGCGATCAAACTTTATACCCAATTGATCGAAACATTCCCAAAAAGCGAGTTTGTTTCTGTTGCACGTTCTCGTTTGAATCGTTTGTCAGAACAAGCCAAGCTAACAACTGAGAAATCAGACGAAACCAAAAGTCGACGCTAGTCAAAGTTGACGGACACATACAAAACACGATTGAGTTTTTTGCAAATCGAAGCCTGCCGAATCAAGTGAGAGTCAGAATGAATAACAAATTCAATTTCGCCAACCAGAAATCATTTCGCCTAGTTGCATTCGACGCGATTTCGGGCAGCGCTACTCGGGCAGGGCTTTTATCTCTCGCATTGATCGCTTTACTGGTTTATTCGAGTTCAACATTGACGGCTCAGGTCAGTGGCCTACCCGACGATGGGTTTGCGATTCCTGAGGTGCAGACTTCTTCGTCCTCCGATTTGGAAGCGTTCTCAACCGCTTCCAGCGATAGTGGCGCAACGACGTCATCCACTCAAAACGTGCCAGCTGCAGTGAAAGGTCCCAAACGGTTAACAGATATTATTACCAGTGGCGGCCCACTGATGATTCCTATTGGAATCTGCTCTTTCATTTTGGTTGTCTTTGTTTTCGAACGCTTTATCAGTTTAAGAAAAGGCCGGATCATACCTGGCCCATTCACAAAACGATTTCTGGAGCAACTACGCGAAGGTGACTTGAACCAAAGCTCAGCCGTCACGATTTGTGAACGAAACAATAGTGCGATGTCGAATGTCTTCAAAGCCGGAATCCAAAAATGGGGCCGACCAGCCGTCGAAGTCGAACAAGCCGTCCTCGATGAAGGTGAGCGAACATCAAATCGATTGCGAAAGTATCTGCGATTGATCAACGGCGTTGCCACCGTTTGCCCTTTGCTTGGCCTACTGGGCACCGTTTTGGGAATGATTCATGCCTTTGACTCGCTGGCATCGGTTAGCGAAACCATGACGGATTCCAAGGCCCTGATCGCGACCGGCATCAGCCAGGCGCTACTCACAACGGCGGCGGGACTAAGCGTCGCCATCCCGGCTCTGATCGCATACATGTTCTTTTCCAGCCGCGTTGACAAGCACGTGATGGAGATTGACGAACTGGGAATGAAAGTCGTCAACCTGGTTTCCGCCGAAGCCATCCAAGCCGCACCACGACGCAAAAAAAGCAAAGCAGCGTAACGTTAGCGACCGAACACAATCCGCCATTCGCCTTTCCACTATCGATACTATTTCGCGTAAGCCATAGCAAGGAAATCCGTTATGCCTTTGAAAATTCAGCGTGACGACCAGACGTCGATCAATTTGACGCCGATGATTGATATCGTATTTCTGTTAATCATCTTCTTCATGGTTAGCTCTCGATTTACCGAACTCAACGAGCGCGATCTCGCACTTCAGGTACCCGCTGTCGCCAATGCCAATGCGTTGACTTCGGCGCCACGAAAACGAGTCATCAACGTGTACCGAGATGGCCGGATTCTGCTGGACAAAAAAGACGTCACGATGGAAGGCCTGACCGCAGAACTTATTTCCGCCCGTCAACAATACCAAAAACTTGGCGTGGTGATTCGCGGTGAAGGCGATGGCCGTTACCAAAATGTAGCCTCAGTGATCGCAGCCTGCCGTGAAGCCAACGTCGCCGTGAATCTTGCCGTTCGCGACGTCCAAACACGTTAAACCGACTGTTGCTTCTTTTCGTTACTTGTCCTCAACAACAAGAAATGCGCCAAAAGGGCGTTCCCACCGGAGTCTGACCCATGTCAAGTTTCAACCAATGGTTACTCGAGTTGTTCTCGTCAACCAACCTGCAATTGTTGTTGCTTATTGGATCTGGCATTCTCGCAATCTCATTGTTGGTTCTTGCGCTGACTCGCTGGGGACATTCTCGCCCTGTTTGGAAATGCGTCATCCTCTCATTCGTCGCTCACATCCTGTTGATGGGGTACGCCTACGGAACGCGGATGATCTTTCAAACGCCATCGGTTGCCAAAGAATCCACAGTACTCCCAGTTAACTTGATCAACGAAACGGGTCCAGCGATGTTGGAAGCCGGAGAAATCAACAGTCCGCCAAGTGCCGAAAAATCATGGGACCAGTTTGTCAATCGTCAAGCCCTACCGTCTGTTGACGAGCTTGAGCGGCCGGTCTTTGATTCCGAAGTCGTAATCACCAAGAAAGTTGATCGAACAATCGAAGCGCCCGATGTAAGAAGTCGTTCAAACGATTTTCAACCTGTGCCAAAGTCAATCGAAACACCGAACTTCACTGCCGCACCGCCGACCAATCCATTTTCTCCAAATGCACTCCCTCCTCAAGTCGAACCGCAAAAACTTGAAGTGTCTCGACGCGGGAACGAAGGTCAAGCCGAGCCGCCCCTATTTTCGCCTGACGAAGAAATCGCTCGTCAAGAAATCAACAACGATTTTGCACCGGCGGTCAAAGCGAAACTGGCAGACACCGATTCGTTTGCTCAAAAACTGGCCGGTAGCGCTTTCAAAACTCCCGTTGCGGAATCCGCGCTCCCACGCCCCGCTTCGGCGATCGACATTAAAGACGTGAAACCACTGCGCCCGATCGCACCTAGAAACGGTTACCGTGTTACCAACCCGCGTCGAATCAGTGATGGCCAACCGCTTCCAAAATTGTATTCACTTCGCAATATTGCCAATCGAACCAAGGTCGCACTAAGACGTGGCGGCTCATTGGAAACAGAACGAGCCGTCGAAATGGCGCTTCGTTGGTTGGCTAACAACCAGGAATCCGATGGTCGGTGGGACTCAGAAAATACTGGCGGTGGCACGGAAACCAAAACCTTTGGCCACAATCGAGGGGGTGCCGGAGCGGATGCGGATTGTGGCATTACCGCCCTTGCGACACTTTCGTTTCTCGCTGCTGGCCATTCCCACCTCGAAGGCGAGTATCAGGAAGAAGTACAAAAGGGACTTGAGTATCTAGCCCGCCAACAAACCAACACCGGGGACCTAGCCGGCAACGCAAAACTGTTCGCTCGAATGTATTGCCACAGCATGTCATTGCTTGCCCTCAGCGAAGCTCTCGCGATGACCGGCGACCAGCGGCTGATGCTTCCGGTACAACGCGGAGTAAATTTTTCGGTCGCTGCCCAGAATCGTAACGATGGTGGTTGGCGATACGCACCAGGTGACACAGGCGACATGAGTCAATTCGGTTGGCAAGTGTTAGCACTGCACAGTGCAAAACTAGGCGATGCCGTGGTTCCGCAAAAGACAACGGACCGGATGAATGCCTTTCTTGAAAAGTGTACCAGCGGTGTCGGAAACGGAATCGCGTCCTATCGACCAAATCAAGGACCGAGCACTCCGATGACAGCCGAAGCCCTAATGTGTCGTTACTTTCTACAGAAGAAAGTCCAACCAAACACATTGATGGCAGCGACCGGTCGCATCAGCAAAGAGCGTCCAACGCCCCATCACGTTAATCTTTACTACTGGTACTACGGCACGCTGGCGATGTATCACAGCGGCGGCTATGAATGGGAAGCTTGGAACAAAGAACTCAAATCAACGTTGCTAGGATTGCAAATCAAAGACGGCCCAGACGCCGGAAGCTATCCAACCAAAGGTTTATGGGGCGGATACGGCGGCAAGGTTTACGCGACTTCTATGGCGACGCTGAATCTCGAAGTCTACTATCGCTACTTGCCAATCTACCAGGAACTGGCCGACGCAAAGGATAACCTCGACACGACTCGTCGGTA
>CAYZGP010000023.1:18830-58018 GCA_964478065.1 uncultured Pirellulaceae bacterium | reverse complement strand
ATGAAGAAATGTTTATTGGCCATGGAATTAGAGGCATAACTATCTACTTATCCCGCAGAGTTGCGGGATAAGTACGGGAAATGGTACTTATACGTTCGGGATAAGTCGACTCACCCGAAACCACATGTCAAATTGTCAAGTTTTCATAACCGGCTTTCAAGAGAAATCTTGGGCGATTTTTAAATATCTGCCGGCCCGCTTGCGGGCCCTTGACGCATGGCATTTGTTACACAAAACTCACCAGTGTACATGTGAACACTGTTGAGGTAGATGCCTTTTCGATTTGAATTACTCGGCTAGGGAAGCATTTCATGGGCATAGAATAATGGCACGCCTTCAACACCAGCGAATGAATTCAAACCGAGTTTGTTTCCAAGGTTGCCTATCCTGTCGAAACTTGTACTTTTTGTTGCTTATTCACTTTGCCCAGGACCGTTCGCCTCGCCGCAATCACAAATCCAAGCCTCCCCTTCACTTAACGCGGCATACGATCGACGCGGAAGTCAAACCGTTGAAAAAATTGACTCGCTCGATACCAACGAAGCCCGTTGTTGTTGGCACAGGCCGGTAGCGGTCTAGCTGGGTTAGGCAAATCGAGTGAGTTCACATACTAAACAGCGCTAACTTTCTTGGCATTTTCGCCTTGCAAACGATCAAGTGCGTTTTCAAGCCACCGGCAATGAGCAATAATCTACGCTCAAGAAATTTCCCTTCCAATGGAATTTAGAAATGAAAAAACTAATTTACCTTACACTCGCAACATTGGTTGCGTTTTCAACAACTAACCTTACGACGGAAGCAACTGCTCAGGACGGACGACCATCCGCACGTCAGGGCGGACAGCAGCGAGGACAACGCGGCGGACAGCAGCGCGGTCAACGTGGTGGACAACGAGGACAACGAGGTCAACGTGGAGGTGGGGCACAAGCAGCCAAACCTGTTTCCGTCGCACTCGAAGACGGCGTTGCAAAACTAAGTCCCGAAAACACAAAGGTCGATTTTGTCGGAACACATTCCGGTGGCGCACCTAACCCGCGTTTAGGCGGTTTCAAGAAGTTTGACGGAGCTTTGGCGGTAAATGAAGACGGAACGATCAAATCGCTGATGATCGAATTCGAAGTCGGATCAATGTGGACCGAAGCCGGAGACAGACTTACCAACCACTTGAAGAACGCAGACTTTCTCGATGTTGAGAAATATCCGAAAGCCAAATTCGTTAGTAAAAGCGCAACAGCTGATGAAGATAAAGAAGGCGTCATCAACATCGTTGGCGATTTTACAATGATGGAAAAAACAAACGAGATCACGTTGCCAGTGATGCTCAAAAAAGACGATGCGGGAGTTCAGCTTACCGCTGACTTTAAGCTTGACCGAACCACATTTGGAATGGACAAAATGGTCAACCGCGTAAGCAAAGAAGTTGCCATCAAACTTTCCGTCGGTGAAAAAACCACTGGTGCGGCTGCTCAACAAGGCGGCGGACGCGGTGCTGGCGGTGGACGTGGTGCTGGTCGCGGTGGACGCGCCAACCCAGCCGATTTCTTCAAGACGCTAGACAAAGATGGTGACGGCAAGCTGGCCGGAGATGAAATTACAGGTCGCATGAAAGACCGCATCGAAGCAATGGACGCCGACGGTGACGAAGTCATAACGATGGAAGAATTTACTGCAGGTGTTGAGAAAATGCGCAGTGGCGGCGGTCAACGCGGTGGCGGCCGGCGTGGCGGCGGTGGCAGATAAGAACGAACTGATTAATTTAAAAACAGTTAGTTAGATCGAAAACAAGATCGCTCGCCTTCATTTAGAGGCGAGCGATTTTTTTGCGCCGGTATCTTTTTTACGTATCTTAGACTCAGAGAAGATACGACTTCCTTTTAGGCAGATGCCTTAGTCCCTCAGTCCCAACGATCAGTCCTCTCGATAGTCGTCGATATTGTAAATATCCAAGTCACCGATTGGGGGAGCTTTCTCGGGCGATAGACTCGCATTGTCGTAAAGCCATGCTTGGCAAACATCGCGATCGGTAATAGTCCAATTGTGTTCGCCGATCAATGCGAATGGCCGATCACCACAACCGGTTACCAGAATCGCATCACCGGGCTTGGCCTGTTGAAGCGTCCATTCGATTGCTTTAAACCGATTGGGAATCAGTTGCGCCTTTTCCGGATCATCAAACCCGTCAAGAACTTGATGCGCCGGCTCATAGTCGACCGCTTGCTCGACCGAAGTCCGCGTGATCACGGCTCGGTCCGCCGCCTTTTCAACGACTTCACCAATACGCCGTCTCTGTTCTTTGGTTTGATTATCGTCTAGAGAACAAATGCACCAGACCTTACCGGTGCTGACTTGTTTGAGTGTGCGAATGGCGGTTGCAAGCTGGCCAGTTGTTCGAGCTGAATCGACCCAAACACCAAAATCTTGTCCGCATTCAATCCGCTCCAGCCGTCCGGGGATATTTCCGGCCAACTCCAATCCTCTGGCGATTGTAGAAAGATCGATTCCTGAAGCCAGACCAACCGCCGTCGCCGTCAAGCAATTGTAAATGTGTTGGTCACCGATGATCGTTGTACGCACTGGAATCGATTCGCTACCAGCGCAGATGACAATCGTTTGTTCGCTTTTAGTCCGTTCGAGCACACGAGCGGTGACTTCAGCTTCTTGTTTGATGCCGATCGTCAAAACTGGTTTGTCGATCTTTTTTATCATCGCATTGGTGGTCGGGTCATCCGCATTCAAGACCGCCAAACCAGTAGGCTTAAGCTGATCCAACAAACGCATGTTTGCGCGACGATAGTTTTGCGCCGAGCCATGCATTTGCGATTCATGCGTGCGAATGTTCGTCAAAACCGCCACGTCCAAATCAACTCCCGAAAGACATCGCTTGGCAAGCGAATCACTGGGGACCTCGACCACAGCGGCTTTGCAATCAGCCAACACCATTTGCGTTAGCTGTTCCGCAATGCAAGGCGCGTTGAGTTCTTTGGCGGGAACGGATTGGCGGTTGCTTCCAAAATCGACTTCGATCGAAGACACCAAACCCGACGTTATTTCCGCAGCTTTGAAAATACTGCGGATCAAATGGCAAGTTACCGTTTTGCCATCAGTGCCAGTGACGCCAACGGTTCTCAGGTGCTTGCTGGGGTTACCCGCAAGAGCCTGACAAATACGACCGTAAGCCTCGCGTGTGTCAGACACAACGCACTGTGGCTTACTGGTTGTCAACAATCGTTCGGTAACGATGGCCGACGCACCACGGTTGATGGCTTCGGATGTGTAGTCGTGACCGTCTTGTTCGGAGTCGACGATTGCGACGAACAAGTCATCCGTTTGACAATCGTTCCACATTCCACAACAAGCGCGAAAGAAAATTTCGTCGGCACCAATCAGTTTGGCGTCGGGCAAAATTTCACGAAGTCGAATCCCAAGATTCGTGTTCAGTAGCTGGGTACTCACGAGGCCTCCTTGCCTGGCGAATTCCTAAATTAGTTTTGCGTTTATTCCAAACGCCCAATTCTCTTGTCGGCTTCCTTGCCAACATTCGTCTGCTTCCAACTCTTGTTCAACTCTCTGGGTGATTCTCAGCAAACCAAAGAATGAGTCAATATTGATCGTTGTTGATTCTTACACAGCAGTCACTTCGCAAAAAAAACTGCTTTGAAAAAGAGATCGAAAGGACTGCGATTGACATGCTTCAAACCCGAAAGCAAAGCCATTTTTTCGATCAGATTTTCTCGACAAACTCAAAACGGATCTGGCGAACTGAATGCATACGTGCGAAGATCAGCTAGCAATAACTTGTCACGTTTCATTTCCACTGAATTTCGCAAACTGCCTACTTCCTTCCGCCAACCAACCAACCAAAAATGCCACAAGAAGACTTCGATATCAACAAGCTCGCCGCTTACCTTCACTTGACGCCAGATCAAGTGCGCAAGATGGCTGATCGCGGGCGGTTGCCGGGTCGCCGAGTCAGCGGAGCCTGGCGTTTTTCCCAAGCCGAAATTCATCAGTGGTTTGAGGAAAAAATTGGGTTGTCAGACAACGAAGAGCTTACGCAAGTTGAAAAGGTGCTTAATCGAGCCAGCGAAAAAACGCTCGAAGAGTCTTTTCACATCCCTGATTTGCTTTCAATGGACAACGTCTACATTCCGTTTTTAGCGCGTACGAAATCGTCAGTCATTCAAAAGATCTGTGACTTGACCGCGAAAACGGGACGGCTTTGGGATCCTTCGAAAATGGCCGACGCACTTCAATCACGTGAAGAACTCCACCCAACAGCGTTAGAAAACGGTGTGGCGTTGCTTCACCCGCGCCGTCCGATGATGTCGATTATTGGTGAGCCCTTTTTGGCGCTTGGGGTGACTTCGTCGGGAATTCCGTTTGGCGGACCGAGGGGATGTTTAACAGATGTATTCTTTTTGATTGGCTCGACGAATGAATCTGTTCATTTACGGCTACTTGCGAGACTTAGTCGCTTGATTCAACAGCCTGAACTGTTAGAAAGCATTCGTGCGGCAGAGCGCCCACAGGAAGCCTGGGATGCGATCAGCGAATTCGACGAGAAACTGACGGGCTAATGACAAGCTACAAAAAGAACAAGTAAATCGTGAATCTGGATTCCGCCACTGACCATTATTGAGTATTTTTTATCCGATTGAAGTATTAAGCAACGAGAGCGACGACTAGACAATACCCATCAAGCAAGAGGCGCGAGGGCAAAATGAGTGACCAACGAAACAGCAGGAACGACCACCACATTCTTTTTACCGGTGATTTTTGGCATACGGATTTTCAGTCTATCATTTCCAGCATCGATGTTCCGATAACACTCGTTCCGCTTGAAAAATCCGCAAGTGTCGTCGATCAAAAATTTGACTTGATCGTCATTGCTCAATCTCGACGGGATCAGTTCTCATCCGCCGAAGTCGAAAAAATTCAAACAACTTTTTCCAACACGCCCATCGTTTCCTTACTGGGAAGTTGGTGCGAAGGCGAAACACGTTCGGGCACGCCATATCCGGGTTTGATTCGCGTCTACTGGCATCAGTGGCAAGGTCGATATCAGAAATTCGTTTCGCAACTGGCTGATGCGAACTTGACTGACTGGCACGCTCCGGCGACTTCATCAATCGCCGATCGGATTTCACAGGGACCATTTACCAACTCAGTACGATCAAGATCTTTTACGCGACCGGAAAGCATTGGGATCAGCGCTTGGACGGATACTGCACACGAGATGCTTGCCGACGCAGTGGGCCTATGCGGATGGAAAAGCCATTGGGTCGAACGCGGCATTCCCGATGCGGACCAGCATTCGGCAATCGTGATCGATGCGGGTTCATGGACGACAGCTGTTGAGAACCGCATCAACTGGCTTAAGTCAGATTTTGGAACCACACCAATGGTTTTGCTTTTAAATTACCCACGTGAAGACGAGTTGGAATCAATCCGACAAAGCGGCATTTCCAGCGTGATTTCAAAGCCGTTCGAATTGGAAGATTTAAGAGCTGCCATCCAGCTTGCCATCACTGAAAATCCGCTGACTGTTTAATTAAATTCAAACGTCGGTCCTGTCTCTTTATTTGGGTTCATTCGCGCGGTCACTTCAACCTGATCCGTTTGCCAACCTTATACTTGAATCAAGATATGACTACTAAATTGCTTGCAAGAGCCTGTTTTTCCGACAAAATTCCGCTTTCAAAACCGGCAAAGGTTTTCAAAGACGTGATCCGCTCCTAAGATTTCTCGGTTAAGTGATTGGTGAGACGGCCAACGTTGGCTGACTCTCCGCCCGCTAATTGCCTGTGACTTTAAATCCGCAATTGAGCAACCAAAAGAATGAATGAAAACAAAATGAAATGCCAACGTGCGCTTGCATGTTGGTTTCTGACTGGCGCGACTGCCAGTGGAAAAACCCAAGTCAGTCTCGAACTCGCAAAACGACTGAACGCAGAGATTATCTCTCTCGATTCAATGGCGATCTATCGCGAAATGGACATTGGCACGGCCAAACCGAGCCCTGACCAACTGGCTCAAATTCCCCATCACTTAATCGATATCGTTAATCCGCCTGATTCATTCAGCGTGAACCAATATCGCGATTCGGCACTTGATTTGATCGACGACATTCGCGGGCGCGGCAAAGAAGTTTTGTTCGTTGGCGGCACGGCGTTGTATCTCAAAAGTTTGCTTCGCGGCATGTTTGAAGGCCCACCGGCAGACTGGGACTTTCGAAATGAGATCGAAAAAGAAGTCGCCGAAATGGGAGGCGAATTTCTTCACCAACGGTTGCAAATGGTCGACCCGGTTTCGGCTCATAACCTTCACCCCAACGACCATCGCCGCATCATTCGTGCTTTGGAAGTCAAAAAACTTACCGGCAAACCGATCAGCCATTGGCAAATGCAATTTGATGACGGTCATACCAGCGAACAGTGCCGCGTGTTTACGCTGCGTCACCCGCGCCCGACGCTTCATGCACGCATCGAAGATCGCGTTGCCCAAATGTTTGAAGCCGGTTTGATAGACGAAGTCAAAGGCCTCCTCGAAAAGTGGAAAGAGCTTGGCAAAACCGCGGCGCAGGCCGTTGGATACCGCGAAGCCATCGACCATCTTCAATCCGATGTCGATATGGAAGCCACGGTCGAGAAAGTCCGCGTGCGCACACGAAGATTTGCCCGCCATCAGGAAACCTGGTTTCGTGGTTTGAGCGAGTGCGAGATCATTGACCTCGACGAAGGTTTTGATCCCAAACAGACAGCAGAGCATTTGCTTGAACTGGGCCAATCAAGAAGCATTGTAGAACCAAAGCTGACCCAATGAACTTATCTTTTGGCGGTCCAAACGATTTGCAACCACCGGGCGCAGGCATCCCGGCATTTGAGCGGTTCGCACTTAACGCGGGATTGAAAACGGCTGCAGCGTTGATGACCGACAAATTTGTGTTACGACGAATCCAATCAGACGCGAAAGTCATTTTGGACATGGCGGAATGCGAAAGCCAATCTTACGATGTGACTGACCCGATTGTGACGCCGCGGGTCATCGGAATTGAGGATTCCAGCCGCAACTGGTCCGTGCTGATGGTTCTCGAACACTTATGCCTCGTCAACACCGAGCTTACCAAGCTCGTCGCCGCACTCGCAGACGGAATCGTACCCAAAGGCGAAATCGACATCGCACTTTACAAACCGTCCGACGAGATTGGCTACGATGTGATTCCGCGTTTCGAAAACGTAACCAATGACTACGCGATTATGGTTACCGGTTTGATCAATAAACACGGCAATTTGAATTTACCCGCGCGCTATCCACATCCGTGGTTTGGATCTCTCAACGCACATCAATGGCATTGCCTGGTCGCGGCTCATCAGAAAATCCATCGCCGACAATTGCAAAAAATCATCGCAATGCTTGGCGTAGCTTAAAGATGTATCTTAAAGATGCGCCGATGTGGCTCAATTAAAGATTCATTCGCGGTGACAATTCAAAACATCTTTTCCAGCTCGGCCGTTGTGATGATTGGAATCTCAAGCTTTTCAGCTTTTTGGCTTTTCGAACCCGATCCCGGTCCGGCCACGAGATAATTTGTTTTCTTCGAAACGCTACTTGAGCACTTTCCACCGCGACTCTCGACTTCTTTTTCCCAGTGCTTTTTGCCTTCCGGGAAACCGCCGCTAAAACAAAATGTCACGCCCGAAAGCGAACCGTCGGTGACCTCAATAACTTCTGGTTCAACAAACTTCAACAGCTCGTCAATGTCTTTGGAATTTGTATCGAGGTATTCACGAATTGCTTCGGCGGTGATCGTTCCAACGTCCTCAACGGCCTCGAGCTCCTCCACTGTTGCCTTGCGAATTTTCTGCATCGATCCAAAATGCGATTGAAGTGCCTTGCCCGCAGACTTTCCCGCAGAACCGATTCCAAACGAAGCGAAAAATTGCCAAAGCGGAATTTTCTTTTTCGACTTCATCGCAACTTCGATCGCATCGTCCAACGCGGAAGTATCCATTTTGTCGGGCGCAGGAATCATCTGGATCGCAGCCACCGCCAATGTTGATTGTCTAACCGTGAGCCCGCACTCCATCGCTGAATCTACATCCAAACGATAGAAATCTGCCGGAGTCGAAACACTGCCGCCTTCGACCAACTGCGTGACACGACTTTCGCCCAGCCCCAGCACACCAAAGGTGGCGAGGTAATGGCAAAGCGTGCTGATATTTTGCGCGGGACAATCTGCGTTTTCACAAACCAACTCCAGCATGTCCGCCGTGCCACCCTTCTGAAGCTTCGTTGGCTGTTCACACGAAGGACACGTCTCTGGGAAATCCGGTTCGCCCTGCCCTTTGATGACGCCAGTCACCTTCGGGATAATCTTTCCGGCCTTGCGAACGGCGATCATCGAGCCGATCGTAATTTGATTCCGCTCCATGAACCCTGCGTTATGCAACGTCGCGCGGGAAACGTTTGTTCCCGCCAAACGCACCGCATCGAAAATCGCAACACTCGTTAGTTTTCCTGTTCGACCGGTCTGCCATTCAATCTCTTTGATCACAGGCGTGGCCTCTTCTTCACGAAACTTCCAAGCGATTTTCCCTTTTGGGTTACCCGTCAACGGATCACCATGCCGGCCAAGCTGTTCCTGATCCTCAAGATTGTTGACCCCCACGATCACACCGTCGACTTCAAAATCAAGTTTAGGAATTCCGTCTTCCATCTTCTGCAGATCTTCGAACTTAAACGGCTTTGGTTTAACGTAAGGCACGCCCAGTTCGTCGTTGCAATATTCGTATCGCTCGATTTCCGTTTTATACGGCGGATTGTCGAGGGCTTCGATGCTATAAGCGACAAAGCTAATACGCATCTTTTTTGTTTTTTCCGGTTTCTTGAATTGGCGAATTCCACCGGCACAATGGTTGCGCGGATTGGCCCGAAGCTTCTCACCGGATTTAGTAAGTGACTTTTGCACTTTCTCAAAATCAGAAAGCTTGCAAATCAACTCGCCTCGAATCGAACAAGTTATCTTGTGCGGAAGTTTCTCCGGCACGCCCGCAACAAAACGAACTTGCGCTGTCACGTCTTCGCCATTGATCCCGTCGCGCGGTCGCAAACCGGCACGCGCAAGTTTTCCGTCTTCGTAATAAATTCCCAACGCCACTCCATCGAGTTTGTAAGCTTGATAGAAATAGCCTTTGGGATACTCAACCGGTTCGTCCTTGTAGGTTTTCCCGGTGGCCTTTAGATGCTTTCCTTCCAGTACTTTTTCAGACGCCACCGCCGTCGATTTACCAAGCCACTTAAACAATTGCTCTTCTTGTTTTTCCAGGTCTTCGTGACTGGCTTTTTCGATCGAGGTCATCGGCGGATCATGAACGACTTTGAGCGCCGCACTCACGACCGCCGAGGCCGTTGCGGTATCAAACAATTTCGATTTCGGACGAAGCTCCTTCAGCTGCCGACGAAGCCCATCGTATTCGCCATCGGTCACCGCGATCTTCGTATCGGGGTGCACACATTCGAGGCCTTGTTCATAAAGCGTATCCAAGTGTGAGATGATTCGTTCGAGATCGTCAGCTTGTTGTTTTTTTGACATGGAAGGTGTTCTAAAAAAGGGTCAGGAATCGCAAGTGTTCAGGACGGAAAAGGAAATAGAGGGAGGGCTCCCAAGATCCGAAAAACAGTTCATCATGCAAATCAGGCGGATAATCAAAGCAAACTCGATCAAGCATCTAACACTAAACGCGTTTTTCTCAACGCACTTACCGTGATCGCTCTTTTTCCATTCGTCGGATTGGATAAAATTAAGTTTACAACTGCCAGTATATCGCTGTCGTTGACACGTTTGGACCACCCCAATCAACCCACGAAAATATTTGATGAATTATCGCCGTGCGAACGAAGAGCTTGGTGTCGAAGGGGAATTTTCTCCGAGATTGAGAGGCGTGGTTAAGTTGCTTTTGCTGGCCGCGTTACTGATTGTACTGGCCGCGATCATTCCTATTCAAACGACTTTTGCTCAAGTTAACCCGAAACGGAATCAGAACCAGGACCCCGCGGATCTCGAAGCCCAATTGGTCGAAGACGCTTTTAAACTTGGCGAGCGTTCGGTGTTCCTGCCAGCTCCGCGAGAACTTCTTCGGCCTCTCATCCGTGCGCGGCGTGCGCTTCAAGAAAAAGATATGGTCAAAGCCGTTACGTTGCTTGGAGAAGTCCTGACCGACACGACCACCGAAGACTTTCTCATTCCCAATCCGCAGGTTGACGGAGTCTCCACCAGTTTACGACTTCGCGCCCAATCCATCCTTGGCGCACTGCCAACCAAAGACCGCGAACTCTATCGGCTGCGGTATGGCGTTCAAGCCAAACAATTGCTTGAAAAAGCGATCACCGCTGGCGACTACCAGATAGTCTCTGAAGTGATGACTCGTTTTTACCACACCGACGCAGGTTACGATGCGGCGATGATTCTCGGACATCACCACCTCGACCAAGGTCGACCGATCGCGGCAGCGAATTGCTTTGAGCGCATCACCAACTCGGCCGAAGCCCGCGCCATCCACGACCCTGAGGCCTCAGTCCTCCTGGCGACATGCTGGATGATGAGCGACTCACAAGACCGTGCGACCCAAGCACTTTTGCAACTACAATCCAACTCGCCAAAACAAACGATCCAGTTTCTTGGCAAACCAGTTCGACTTTTCGATCGCCCGGAAGACGCCAACGCATGGCTACTAAAACTAATCGGTGATTCACCGCTTAAAAATATTGGCACAGTCAATCAATGGGTTATGGTCGGCGGTAACCCTCAGCGAAACGCGCGAAGTGGCACCGGGTTTCCGCTTTTGAATCCTCGCTGGATTACGCCGACGGTCAACAACCCGGACTTGGAATCGGCAATTCAAAAACGTCAACGTGATTTGATTGGACTTGGCTCTTCGCCGATCCCATCGGTCCAGCCGCTTGCCGTTGGAAACACGATTGTGATGCGTGCATTTGATCGGATGGTTGGCGTTGATTTTGAAACGGGAAAACGAGTTTGGGTTTTTCCGCCATGGAATTTTGCGTCACGCTTGGAAACGCCCCAAGACCGTTTGAAGACTAGAAAAGTCTCCGATGAATCAATCACCGAACGAATGTGGCTCGATTCGATTTACGGACAGGCCAGTAGCGACGGCAAGAAGATCTTTGTCGTTCCCAAACCTGGATTCTCACCCGAGACCGCAACCAACGGACGGGAACAAAATGTTGAACCGGCGCTCGCGAGAACTTTTAACGAAATGATGGCCATCGACATCGCGCGCGAAGGCGCATTCAGCTGGGAGATCGGTGGCGAAACCGGGTTGGACGAGCCGAAACTCGCGAAAGCCTTTTTTCTCGGCCCGCCTTTACCGCTGGGCAACGAACTCTATGCCGTCTGCCAACAAGACAGCGAAATTAGAATGGTGGTGCTGGATTCCGAAACAGGAAAACTCAAGTGGGTCCAGCAACTCGGTACCACCGAAACCAACGTGAAAAGCATGAACGTACAGGCCGATCGGTTTCGGCGACTTGCCGGGGTGACGCCTTCGTTTTCAAACGGAATATTGGTTTGTGCGACTGGGACAGGAGCATTGGTCGCGGTTGATCTTTCTACGCGGTCACTACTGTGGGGTTACCAATACACGACGCCAGGTTCCAAATCGATTCAACGACTTTCTCCATTCAACGTTTCGAAAACGGACGCGTTGGGTGGACTTTGGCGAGACTCAACGATCTTGATCGCAGAAGGAAAAGTTCTGTTCACACCAGTTGATTCACAAGACATGATTTGTGTCGACTTGAAAAACGGACATCCGACTTGGAATGCCAACGGGCGAATGAGTTCAAAAACTCCCAGACGCGAGTCGCTGTTCCTCGCCTGTGTCGAAAACGGAAAAGCCATTCTTGTCGGGAGCCAACAAATCCGTGCTGTGGATCTTGAGACCGGAAAAAACCGCTGGTCGTTACCCTTGCAGCAATATGGTCGTCCATCTGGTCGAGGGTTCGCTAATCGCGGAAGTTACTATCTTCCGACTACCAAACAGCAGCTTGTGCAATTGGATATCGAATCAGGAAAGGTCATCAAGTCCGTCCAAACCGATGGCGTACTGGGCAATCTAATTTGCCATCGAGGCGAAGTCATTTCTCACAGCGTCGACCGACTGGCTTCATTCCCTCAAGATGAGCCAAGTCGTAAACGGATTGAGTCCGCACTGGCAACGGGCGACCTAACGCCTGAATTAATGGCCGTCAAAGCTCAAATCGAATTCCAGGACGGCAATTTGGAAGACGCCATCGATTGGATTCGGCAGTCGTTCGATCAATCGCCAAATTTGCTTAACGAAAAATTGCTTTTGGATTTATTGCTTCAGCTGATAGAAAAAGACTACGCTTCCGGGATCAAAGTTGCTTCAAAGTACGAACCTCAGCTGTTGGCCCAAAGACGATTTGAATTCTTGGCTGCGAAAATCAATGGCATGATTCGAAACGGCGAATCGAATGACGCGCTGAGTGCCCTTTTTCAAATGCTTGAGCCAGTCGAAGGGTCGTCGGAGCTTTACAACGAATCCTTGACGATCCCCAACAGCAAGCACGATGCTAGTCTTGGCCAATCTGATCTTGCCGAAAACGAAAGTTCACTTGATCGCGAAATTACCATTCGCGCTGACCGTTGGATCGGATCACGCATTGATTTGCTGTACAACTCCGATACAAGCGTTCGCTCGGCCATCAAAGAACAGGCTGAAAAATATGCCCAGGAGTTTGCTTCGTTGCAGCCAGAGAATCGACTCAAAGCGCTGGACGTTTTTCCGATGACCGTTTGGCCGACCAAGACGAAATTTAAATTAGCCGCTGAGTTCAGTATCGAAGGCGACTCGCAGCGATCCATTCAGCTTTTGAATTCAGTGCTTCAATCAGAGTCCACGGCAGACCCATCGATCGCCGCCACGGCAACGGCTGAATTGGCCAAAGAATATGTAAAGCAAAAAATCTCGAGTGAAGCCCTACCCTTTATTGATTCACTTGAATCGAGTTTTTCAAAATCCAAAGTCGCCAACTTTCAAGGCGACCTCACCACCGGCACTCAACTCGCCCAGCATCTACGACAGCATATCACAGGGGATTTGAAAACCGACGGAAGCATGATCGCCAAAAAGACGGCTTGGAACAAAGGGATCGTAAGCTCAAAAGAAACCCCAGTTACACGTGATAATTCGATCGCAAAACCGACTGCGGTCGATCTTAAAGAGTACGATCACCCGAAGTACGCACAACACAAATTTTTGTTTTACAGTCAAACGGGCGAGATCGAGATTCTGGATGAGTTTGGGATTTCTAAACATCGTTTTGTTGCCAGAAAATCCGCTGACTCAGTTTATCGATCGTACAATTCATACACCAAAGGCCGAATTTCAATTCGAAATAACCTTGCGATCCTCGATATCGAATCTGAGGTTTTTGTATTCGATTGGTTGAAGCTGAATTCGGGTAAGTCCCCACTACTCTGGGGCGTCAATGCCAGAGATCGCCAACCGTCACACACACCAGTCATCTTTTCTTCGATTTGGGGTGAGACCTCCACTGAGACGCCCCCCAACGGGCGCGATATTTATCCGGTCATCGCGGGGTCAGGACTCAATGGCGTTTGCATGCTCGAAAACCGACAGTTGATCGGATTCGATTCTTTGACTGGAAAAGAAATTTGGCGCCGGAGAGGATTCGACGGTTTTACCACTCTTTACTGCAATGAAAATCATGTCGTGGCTTGGAATTCCGGGAAACGCCTTGCTCGAATCCTGTCCTTAAAAGATGGCAGGCTGATCAAATCAACGAAAATTCCAAGCGAGGCGGGTGTTGTCTGGACGGCCAAGGGAACGAGGTTTTTACTTGCAACGGAAAGACAAATTCAGCCCGCAACGCCGATCAAAAATCCATTACGCAAAACAAATGCCGACAAAGAAAAGAAAGGCTACGACAACGACCCAAAATTGAAACGCCAACTGGTTGGGCTTTATGATTTAATGACCGATCGTTTTGTGTGGCAAAAAGAGTACGCTTATCGAACCCGAGCCTGCCGCGTGGAAGGAAAGTACTTGGCGGTCCTGCCGCCGCAAACAGGAGATTTGGAATTCGTAAGCATTGCGACGGGCAAGACGGAATTTCAAACGCCGGTACAGCTGGATTCACTTAAGCGAAATAGGATCACGGGAATTGGAGTCGCGCCATTCAAAGGCAAGTATCTCGTTCATTTCAAAAAAGGTGAGACTGAAAACCGAGTTGAAATTCGCACCAGAGGCACAGGCTCCGTCGAAGCCCGCTATCTCAACTACGCCGATCCAATGTGGGAAGGATACCTCGCGTCCGTCGATCCAACGACGGGTCAGAACACTTGGGCGAACACCGTCCGTTTTGACAATTTTCAGCTTGCCCATCGCCAGCCTTACTCTTGTCCGCTTTACTTTCTTGTTCGTCGACTCGACATCGATGATCAGCTTGGCAACTCCAACAGTCATTTTCAATTCGTCGCTATCGATATTGAAACTGGCAAACTAAGAGCCAACTCAATGATCGACCACAACTACGACTACGAATATCAAATTCGTTGCCTACCTCTCCAGCAGCAGATCCAATTTGATTTGCGAAACCGTCGGATGAACTTCAAATTTGACAACGACTCCGATCTTCCCCCCTCGCCAATCGCGACGATCACGAACGACACCTCAATTATTTTTCAAAAAACAGATGACGTGAAGCGTGAAAAACTTGACGCAGCATTGCTTGAATTAGAGCGAGCACGAAGTCTAAAAAAAGCCCGCGCCGCTCAGGCACTGCTGCCCCAAAAACGAGCCGAAGAAAAGAGGAAACTTGAAGCCGAAAAGGCAGGCAAGTAACACGACAGCTTCATGAGCCATTCTTGCGACAGCCCCAATCAAAATGACCCGTTTTGGCGATAGCCACGTTTAAGCGGCACCTCGAATAAAGCTCCACATAACTAAAGACACCGGAGCAAATATTCTCCCTCGCTACCGCATTGGGTTCCCATTTTGACTCCAACACAGGTACCCAAAAAACGTCGTGCCCACTATCCTTAGATAAGACAAATCACCACAGGAGAAACGCATGACGGACAATCCAGTCGGCCAGGACGCCATTAATTTGCTCAAAAGCGCACGCGAGCAAATTCTTTCTGAACTTTCGCAAGTCATCGTCGGCCAGCAAGAAGTCGTCGAGCAAATCTTGATCTCGATGTTCAGCAAAGGCCACTGTCTCCTCGAAGGCGTCCCCGGTTTGGCTAAAACGTTGATGATCAGCACGCTTTCGAAAACACTCAACCTTTCGTTCTCGCGAATCCAGTTCACACCCGACTTGATGCCCGCCGACATCACTGGAACGGAAATCATTGAAGAAAACAAAACGACTGGTTCACGCGAGCGACGTTTTCTCGAAGGCCCGATTTTCTCGAACATCATTTTGGCAGACGAGATCAACCGTACCCCGCCCAAAACGCAGGCCGCACTGCTCGAAGCGATGCAAGAACGCACCGTGACGGTAGGCCGCGTTCGACACGCTTTGTCTGATCCGTTTTTTGTTCTTGCGACGCAAAACCCGATCGAGCAGGAAGGGACGTATCCACTTCCCGAAGCCCAACAAGATCGCTTCATGTTCAAGGTCTTTGTCGACTACCCTTCGTTCGATGATGAATTCGAAGTCGCTCGCCGCACCACCGCGAGAAGCACTTACGATGTAAAACCGGTTTTGTCCGGCGAAGACATTTTGAAACTCCAAAACACCATCCGCGACGTTCCCGTTTCCGATCACGTCATCCGCTACGCGTTGTCGTTGATTCGCCAAACGAGAATTGGCACCGAAGGCATTCCCGGATTCATCACTGAAAATGTTGGCTGGGGTGCGGGGCCTCGTGCGGTTCAGTATTTGATCCTCGGCGGAAAGACTCGAGCGTTGCTTTACGGTCGCACGCACGTTTCTACCGAAGACATTCAAGCCCTCGCTAAACCCGTTTTGCGCCACCGACTGGCAATTAACTTCGCAGCCCAAAGCGATGGCATCACGGCAGATGATGTGATCCAACAACTGATCGACGAAACACCAACCAAAGAAGACGAACTAACAAACGATGCCCGATTCCAAAAGATTTTTGCATCCTGAAGCCATCAAGCGCATTGCGCGGCTGGATTTGCGAGCTCAACACATCGTCGAAGGTTTTCTTTCGGGCATGCATCGCAGTCCGCACTTTGGTCAGTCCGTTGAGTTTCTGCAGCACCGCGAATACACGCCCGGTGATGACTTGCGGCACGTCGATTGGCAAGTCTGGGCTCGGCAAGACAGACTTTATGTCAAACAATTCGAAGAAGACACCAACATGCGTGTCAATTTACTGGTCGACGTTTCCAAGAGCATGGAATACGGAAACGGTCCGCTTAATAAATACGAATACGCCGCCACCATTGCGACTTCGTTGGCTTTTTTGGTGCTTAAAAATCAAGACGCCGTCGGGTGCCTGTCGTTTGACAATAAAGTTCGCGCAAAAGTCCAGACGCTCAGCAAGCGAACTCAGTTGATGTCGATCATTCAAAGCCTCGACGTGAATAAGCCAGCTGACAAAACCGATCTGGCCAGTATTTTTCTCGAAGCGGCCGAAACCTATCCCCGTCGCGGAATGATGATTGTTGTTTCCGATCTTTTTGGTGATGTTGAAACGACGATGCGCGGGTTGCGAGTGCTTCGTCAACGCGGCCACGACGTTCTGGTCATGCACGTAATGGACGATGACGAATTGGAATTTCCATTTACCGGTCCGACGCGATTTGAAGACCTTGAGTCGGACACTCGCTTGAACTGCAACCCAAAGGCACTTCGAGACGGCTATCTCGAAGAGCTGAATAAATTCCTCGACCAAGTCCGACGTGAGTGTGCGAAAAACGCCATTGATTACGCGCTGATTAAAACCAGCGACCCGCTCGACGCAGCATTGGCACAGTTTCTCAGCCGCCGTATGGCTCGCAACCGCAGCCGGTAAGGCATCAAGTTCATGGCAAATGAAATTGAAACTTTTGATGCTTCCGATCCGTCGAGTCACGATCCAGCACTCAAAAGAATTCTCAACATCAAGCAGCGCGTTACCGCATCCGATCCGCGGTCCATTCCACCTGACCGCGACTCAATTGCAAGTTCACTTTTCCGCTCAAACTTCACCTCCACGCAGCGCACCTTCTGTACTGACGCAGCCACAGTGACGGCTCGTGTCTCCCCAACGCTGAAGGACTTGGACGGAAATCCAATCGGTACACTTGGATTCTTTGATTCGGAAAACGAAATCGATGCCGTGAGGAAATTGCTCGCCGCGGCCAGCGAGTACCTACTGGGTCATGGATGTCGTTCGATCGTCGGCCCGATCGACGGAGATACCTGGCATAAATATCGAATCAACGTTGGTCCGTTAGGCGGCCAATCGGACTGGCCTTTTTTGCTTGAGCCCCACAATCCGGATTACTACCAACGGATGTTTATCGATTCCGGTTTCGAAGTTGTCAGTCGCTACCATTCGCGACAAGTCGACAATCTCACCCAAACGATCGCGGAAATGAAGCCATCATTCGAAGCCGCAGCCGCCGCAGGATATACGCTTCGGCCGTTTGCACCTGACGCCTTCGAGCAGGAGCTAAAGGTTATCTATGATTTGAGCACGCGTTGTTTTAGTGGCAACTTTCTCTACGAGCACATTTCGCAAGACGAATTCATTGGGCTTTATGCAAACGCCAAAAAGATCACACGTGAAAGGCTCGTTTGGTTTGCGATGGATCCAAAGAAAAACGAAGTCGGATTTCTCTTCGCCTTGCCGGATTGTTATCGACCGATTCATTCCATGAGTGGAAAACAGAACTGGCTCGCGAAGGCAAAATTTGCGATGAATCTGCTTTTGGTCAAAGCCGTAAATTTTAAGTCCATCGCAGTGCTTCCCGAGCATCGAAGAAATCGGCTGGCCGGTGCGATGATGTATCAAGCCTATGTTGAATCGCATAAAATGGGTTTCGCCGCAGCCAACCTTTGTTTGATTCGCGACGGTAATCATTCGGAACAATTGGACGGCGGCAACAGTCGACTCCTTCGTCGTTATGAGCTGTATCAAACACCGGGCAGTCGGCTTATTGATTTTGATAACGATCGTTGAGGCCCTTGGCTGGGTAAGACGGTTGACCAATGATTCTGGCGAATCGAGCTACGGTAAAACTCGAACCAACATATAATCTTACAACCTATGAATTCAAACGCGTCCACCGATCAGAACGTAGCCAGCTTGATGGCCGACGTGGCTCGGTCACTGCCCAGCAAACCTGCGTTGGTGTTTGAACGAAATGGAAGTCACGAAACGATTTCGTTCAGCCAACTTTGGCAAGACGCAAACTCGGTCGTTGGCGGATTGAAGAAGCTTGGACTGACAGAAGGCGACCGCGTGATTGTGATGATCCCGATGTCGATCGACTTATACGTTTGCTTACTGGCCATTATTCAAATGGGAGCGATCGCGGTTTTTGTAGATCCTTGGATTGGGGCAAAGCAAATCGCGAGATTTTCGGCTTTCGCAGAACCAACGGCCTTCATCGGCATCAACAAAAGCCATCTTCTTCGCTGGTCCAACGGCCGCCTGCGAAACATTGCAATTTCAGTCACCAACGAATTTCGCATCGGCCCTTTTCTTGCAAGCCATTCTTTGTCCAAACTGAAATCCAGCCAGCCTGATACGCAAGTCGCCGCCGTTACGCCTGACCAAACGGCTTTGATAACGTTTACCAGCGGATCCAGCGGAAACCCCAAAGGGGCCAATCGAACGCATCGTTTTTTGAAGTCGCAACATTTGGCTTTGAAAAAGGAATTCCCCTACCAGCCCGACGACATCGACATGCCCATGTTTCCTGTGTTCGCGCTTAACAATCTCGTCACGGGAATCACCTCCGTCGTTCCCGAAATGGACTTTCGAAAGGTGGCAGAAGTATCTGGCGATCGAATTTTGGCACAGATGAAGGATTGGAAAATAACGACATGCACGGCCAGCCCGCCGTTACTTGACCGGCTAGCTGACGCGATCGAGTCACGTGGATCCGGCGGGTTTCATTTGCGACGTGCGCTAACAGGTGGCGCGCCGGTAAGCGACCAGCAGCTCCAACGCTGGACGTCCATTTTTGCTTCCAATGCCCAACCGGAACCAGCCGAGATCATCGTCGCTTATGGCTCTACGGAAGCCGAACCGGTTGGGCACATCAACGGCCTCGACCGAATCAACAACGATGGAAAGTCACGTGGATACTGCACGGGAAAGCCAAGCTCACTGGTGCAAACGAAAATCATTCCAATCACAAAAGGCGTTTTCGATTTGGAACAAAGGCCGCTTGAAGAAGTCGAATTGCCGCAAGGAGAAATCGGTGAGCTGATCGTTGCCGGCGACCATGTTTGCCGCGACTATTACAAAAACGAAGAAGCGACCCGAGAGAACAAATTGATCGACAAGGACGGAACGGTATGGCATCGCATGGGCGACACCGGATACTTTGACGATGAAGGCAAATTCTGGTTGGTTGGCCGAGTCCACTCAACGATTTTTCGAGATTCAGGCATCGTCCATCCTCAGATCATTGAGCAAATCGCAAAAACGGCTTCTGCGGAGGTCTTGCAAGTCGCTGCTATCGGACTCAATGATCCTATCCTGGAGGTTGCCGTTGGATTGGTTGTTTTCACAGAGTCAGAAAATCAAAACGAAATCGAATTAGAGATCCGAGTCGCTTTGAAAAACGAAAATCAACCGTGCGAACGTGTTTTGTTTACTGATCAACCACTTCCTGTAGACCCAAGGCACAACTCGAAGATCGATTACGAAAAAGTTCTTGAGCATTTTAATTGAACCAGACAATAACTCTTGGTCTGATACAAACGTGAAAAAGTCACCCGCACAAAAACATGAACTTACGACCGAGTCATCACTGACCGCGCGGCTAGGTGCCTACCTCAACGAACGTTTTCCTTTGATCAGTCATGGCATCTTGATCATTAGCTACTATTCGTCAAACCAATTTCTGGCTGAGATCCTGACCAAGCCCGACGAGAAACTGAAGTACACCATCGGCTCGCTGCTTGGGGCGATAACATTGTTTTGCATGTTCCTGCACTTGCGGGTTTTCGACGAACACAAGGACTACGAAGAAGACCTCAAGCACTATCCGGATCGAGTTCTGCAAAGCGGGTTGATCTCGCTTAAGCACTTAAAAACCCTCGGCGCGATCGCAATCGGACTTGAACTTCTCCTTTCTGCAATCTGGATGCCTTTGGGAAAACCAGCCGCGTTAGTCGCCGTCGTGATCGCAATCGTCTATTCCGTTTTGATGCTGAAAGAGTTTTTCGTTGGCCAGTGGCTTAAACGGCACTTTCTTGTTTACACCGTTAGTCACATGTTGATCATGCCGATATTTGGCTTGGTCGTATTCTCATTTGCAACCGGCCAATACCCATGGGAGGCGCCGCCTTGGTTCTGGGTTTATGCGTTCGTCGGATTCTTTGTCACATTGAACTGGGAAATCTCGCGAAAGATCCGAGCTCCTGAACAGGAAATCGACGGCGTCGACAGTTATACGAAAATCTTTGGAACCTATGGCGCGGCCTATGCCGTTCTGATTGTTCGCGTGATCGACACTGGGATCGTCGCGTTGGTTGGCTGGCATATTGGTGCCAGCGCGTGGTTCTACTGGGCGTTGGTTGGCTTGTTTTTCTTGTGTTTGATCGGATTTTATCAATACCGATTCAACACTTCCGCGAAAACGGCCAAGCGAATGGAGAAGTACGCTGGACTTTACATTATCGCTTTTGATCTGATCCTGGCCTTTGAGTTGATCCGATCGCATGGAGTTCAAATATCGTGGACGTAAAACCGAACTTGATTTTTTCAAGCGACAACTCGGCGCGAATTCCTGACAAGTGTCTAGTTGGCGGGAAAGCGGTCAACTTGCTGCACTTGAGTAAGCTTGATTTCAACGTCCCGCCATTTTTTTGCATTTCGGCGGATGCCTTTCGAGTCTTTCTCGCGTCCAACACGGCATTGCGTGAGGCAATCGAACGACTTCCAGCAACGCCTGCCAGCCAACGCGACGAAAAAATTGAGTCGATCCGAGCGATGTTTGAATCGGAATCGCTAGACGAGCAATTGAAGAATCAAATCTGTCAGCAGTACCAACGCATGTTCTCGGGCGATGCGTTGGTGGCCGTTCGTTCTTCGGCAAGCGATGAAGACGGCACCGATCATTCGTTTGCCGGGATGCATGATAGCTTTCTGTTCGTTCGAGGCGCCGAAGACGTTCTCAATCGCGTTTTGCAAGTCTGGAAGTCGGCATTCAATTCTCGGGCGATCAGTTACCGGATTGAAAACGGCTTGGCCATCACAAAAATCGCGGTTGCAGTTGTCGTACAAAAAATGATTGACGCCAGGTCTGCGGGTGTAATTTTCACGGTCAACCCTGGCAACGATAAAACTAGCGAAACCGTGATCAGTTCGGTGTGGGGCGTAGGTGAAGGTTTGGTCAGTGCCGGGTTTGCCGCAGATACTTTTATCGTCAAGAAACAAACGCTGGATTGCGAATCGGAAATTGTCTCAAAACCCGAACAGATGGTGATCGACGCGGAATCGAAAAAAGGGCTTGTGACCACTCCGGTCGAAAATTCAGATCAAGACAAACCAAGTCTTTCCGAGGCAGAGGTTTCGCTTGCGGCCCAAACGGCGGCTCAAATTGAAAACGCTTATCGCCGTCCGCAGGATATTGAATTTTGCTTTGACGGTGAGGGCAAGCTTTTTATCCTTCAGTCCCGTCCGATCACTCGGCTAAAAGAATACGGCCCTGCAGCGGGCAATCGGTTGGTTTGGGATAACTCAAATATCATCGAAAGTTATTCTGGCGTCACAACTCCAATGACTTTCAGTTTCATCCGCCGGGCCTACACGATTGTCTATCATTGCTTTGCTGAAGTGATGGGGATCTCACCCAAAAAAGTAAAATCCAGTCGTCACGTTTTCGAAAACATGCTGGGCCTGATGCGCGGGCGCGTGTTTTACAACCTTCAAAACTGGTATCGCTTGATCCGATTATTTCCTGGATTTCAGTACAACTCCCAATTCATGGAATCAATGATGGGGATCAAAGAGCCGTTGATCCTCGATGACCCGTTACCCACACCCACGTTCTGGCAAAAATGGTTTGTCGAATTGCCAGCTTTGATTCGGTTGCTTGTGCGAGGCACTTGGAATTTCATTCGCATCCGTCCGATTGTCGATCGCTTCGAATCCAATTTTCGCGAGCACTACGACCGTTGGGACGCGATGGACTTTGACCAACTGGCCCCACACGAGATCAAGAATCTGTATGACGAAATGGAAGAAGCACTTTTATGGGACTGGAAAGCACCGATCATCAATGACTTTTACGTGATGATTTATTTCGGTCTTCTCAAAAGTTTTTCGCAGAAGTGGTGCAACGACCAAACAGGTGCGTTACAAAATGATTTGATCTGCGGAGAAGGTGGCGTTGAGAGCGCCGAGCCCGCGAAAATGCTGCTGCGACTGGCCAGTGTTGCCAGCCTGTCGGAAAACTTGAAATCGGAAATCGCGCGGGAACCGCTTGAAGAAGTCCCCGCACGGATCAACGCCAACCCGGAGTTCGCAGAGTTTAGCCAGACGATGCGAGAGTACCTGGACCTCTACGGGTTCCGCTGCATGAACGAGTTGAAACTGGAAGAGTATTCTCTTCGCGATCGCCCGCATGTCGTCTATCAAGTCCTTCGAAATTACCTGTCGCTCGACGATCCTGCTGCACTTGATGTTGAAGCCATGCACGCGCGTGAGCAGAAAATTCGGAGAGAAGCCGAGACGACTGCGTTCTCATCAATCAAAGGATTTAGTCTGCTGCCACGAAAGTGGATTTTCAAACGTGTTCTTCGCAATGCACGTCTGGGGGTTAAGAATCGTGAGAACATGCGTTTTGCCCGCACACGAATTTATGGCTTGTTGCGTGAGTTGATTCGGGCGATGGGTGTTCAGATGGCAAACGAAAAGATTTTGTCGGAACCTCAAGACATTTTTTATCTAACGATTGACGAGCTCTGGGATTTCACGAAAGGCACCGCCGTGACGACTCGGTTGGATGGACTGGCAAAGCTTCGTCGATCGGAGTTTGAAGAATTTGAAGAGCAACCTTCACCTGACGATCGGTTTGAGACGTTCGGTTTTGCTTATCTCAAGAATCTTTTTACCAACCAAAATACGGAACCGGTTGTTTTGGAAGACGGACAGTTAAAGGGTACTGGATGTTGTCCGGGGAAACTTACGAAATCCGTTCGCGTGTTGAAGAGCCCGTCGGACAATCTTGCTTTGTCGGGTGAAATTTTGGTCGCCGAGCGAACGGATCCGGGATGGGTTCCGCTTTACCCAGCCGTTTCCGGGATCTTAATCGAACGAGGAAGCATCCTTTCGCATTCTGCTGTCGTTGCTCGCGAAATGGGTATTCCAACCATCGTGGGAATTTCTGGTTTGCTGCAGCACGTTGCCGATGGGGACGTGGTCACGATGGATGGAGCTTCAGGGGTGGTGCAGTTGGAAACGGGATCGCAACAAGAGTGAGCAGGTGGGTACTTCGTTGACTCGCAAATCTTAATCCGTCTCTGGAGTATTATTATTGTACGGCCCGCCGACCTACGATTGATTCACAACATTGCTGGGTGCTCCGGCAATGAAACTTGCGATGTTGTCGACGACGGTTTGGACTAAACGCTTTCGCGCCTCGATCGGTGTCCAGGCCAAGTGCGGAGTGAGAACGCAATTTTTGGCGGCCAACAACGGGTTGTCATCAACGATCGGCTCGGCTGACACGACGTCCAGTAACGCGGCGGAGATTTTTTCCGAATTCAACGCGTCCGCCAAATCTTGCTCGTTTACCAATCCACCTCTAGCCGTGTTGATCAGGACTCCCGTTGGCTTCATTCGTCCGATCAACTCCGAATTTACAAAACCCTCGGTCTCTGGGGTCTGAGGACAATGAAGACTTATAAAATCAGATTGGGCAAACACTTCTTCTACGCTTAGCCATTGAAAACCTGGATAGTTAAGCGGATCGTTTTGTCGCCGGCTATGTGCGACGACTTTCATGCCAAACGCATCGGCAATTTTTGCGGTCGCCCGGCCGATTTTACCAAGCCCGACAATCCCAAACGTTTTGCCAAGTAACTCCTGGCTGGGTGAAAGCCAGAATGAGAAATTATTTGAGGCTTGCCATTGGCCGGCTTGGATTGCGGCATGATGCTCCGCTGGTTTGTGAATAAAACTCAGCAACGACGCAAAAACGAATTGGCTAACGGCTTGGGTGCTGTACTCGGGGACATTAGAAACAGGAATGTTTCCTTGGCGAGCGAACTCGACATCGACGACGTTGTAGCCCGTTGCCGTGACGCCGATGTATTTGAGATTTGGAAGCTGAGAAAGGATCGCTTTATCCAACATGACTTTGTTAGTAAGCAAAATATCTGCGCCGGCCGATCGGGCAAGCGTTTCGTCTGCAGCCGTTCGATCGTGAATCGTGACGTCGCCGAATTGGCCAATGGCATCCCATGAATTGTCACCTGGGTTAACGGTATACCCGTCGAGAACAACGATTTTCATGAAGTCGAAACCTTGAACGCAACGTAGACCAAATACAAAAGCCAACCGACAAAGAACAACAATGCGATTAGAAAGAAAGTTTTCTGCGGCTTAACCGGAGTCAGTGGGGCGCTTGGTTCGACAGAGTTGGATTTGTTGGAAGTCGATTCATTCACGCCAGATTCGAGCTGTTCCTGGGAGTCGGAAACGCTTGACTGTTTTGTCGATTTTCCCGTTTTCGGTCTGGGTTTAGGTTTGGCCATTAAGCTGATGCGAATGTACGATCAAAGCGGACGAACGAAGGCTCAATATCTTACATCGCGCTTTAACACGCGTACACCGCTGCAGCGGCAGACGAGAGAAACTGCAAAAGAATAATCTGTAAAAGAATAGTCTGCAAAACCTAGCCACCGCGCTGCGAGACGGAATCGCAAATCTCGAAATTGGTTTCGAAGACTTCGTCAAAAGAGTAAACGTTGTTGAAGTGGGCACGTTTGTCACGGCTGGATTTTTTCATCAGTCCGGCCGAGATCATGTTGTACACGATATCGCCAAAGCAATCTGTTTTGTCGATGTTCCAGTTCTTCAGCACGACCTTCGCCATGTAGCCAAACTGATTCAGCGAATATTGCCGAATCGCTTCGCACAATTGCTGACCGGTCAAATGACGCTCGCGCCGGGCGCGATGCATTTGGGCTTCAATTTCGACTTCTGAGTCATCAAAACCTTCAGATTCAAGCTCCATTGAGTCCGCGGCGAACGCAAGGGCTTCGCGGACAAACCAGTATGCCTCAACTGGGTATCGCGGATCCTGGGTGACAAGCTGGAATAACAGAAACGAATCATCCGTCATATCAATTCCATGAAAAAGTGGTGTGAATACTTGAGGAGTATCGGGGAGACGTGGTGTAGAATTTACTCTACCTGACTATTTTATCTCTCGGCGCTGGGAAGCCAATCGCAAAAGTCCTACTTCTTTTCACCTTTGCTATCTTTGCCGCCGCCCCTTCGTCGTCCGCGACGTCGGCTACCCGACTTTTTCTTGGAAGCCGAATCGGTTTTCGCGTCAGATTGGCCTTCAACGTTGGGCTTTGGGTCGGACGATTGGTTGGATGGCAAACTGGATTCTGCCGTCCCTTGGGTCGAATCGTCGCTTCGGTTTTCCGCCCTTTGTTGGGATCTATTTTCTTTCGCGGCAGGACGCTTTGGTTTCTTTCCACGTCCCCCACCAGATTTGGTATTTTTGGGCCCAGTCGAAGACTGCGAAGACTCGTCCAATTTGCGTGAATTTCGGTTCGATTTCGACGATCCTGATTGCGGCGAATTTTGCCTGGCTTCATCTGACGGTGCCGAACCAGACCGCGAGTTTCCTCGTTTTCCTTTGGCTGAAGAGCTGCCTTTTTCCTTGGAAGGCGAATTCGATTTCTTAATCACGGTCAAAACTTCACTCGCGTCGATGACCATTCGCCGGTGGTCTTCAGTTTCAACCAGCAATTGCTCGGTAATGATTCGATGGCCCAAGACAGAAGCCTTGCCGTCCCGAGTTACGATTTGAGCACCGACCCGAGGAAGTTGTTTTTGAATTTCTTCGTAAGTATCAAACTCATAACGCAAACAACATTTGAGACGACCGCACCGCCCCGAGATCTTGGTCGGATCCAAAGTCGCTTTTTGGAGTTTGGCCATTTTCATGGATACCGGCGGCATCGTGACCAAATGATTGTTGCAGCAAACCGGTTTTCCGCAGTCGCCATAGTCTGCCAACAATTTGGCTTCGTCTCGCACCCCGATTTGCTTCATCTCGATTCGCGTCTGAAACTCACCGGCCAATAGTTTGACCAGCTCACGGAAATCAACCCGCTCATCGGCCAGGTAAAACACAACCAGCCGTTCGCCGCCAAACAATTGCTCGACGTCGACCAATTTCATATCCAACCCGAGTGCCTCAATGTGTTTTTGACAAGCCGACAGTTTTGCGTTGCGTGAACCGTCAATGTTGTCGATGGCACCTAAATCTTCCGTGGAGACCTCACGAACAATCTGTCCTGTGGGTGATTGATCCAAGTGCGATAGCGCGTCGTCGGTTGCTTCGCAAAGCACCTGGCCGACTTCCAAGCCACGATCCGAGCGGACAATCACTTCCATCGATCGCCGATACTCAAGGTCGTTGCGCGAAGTCATAACGCCGAGGCTGCGCATCAGACCGTATCGAACAATGTACTTTGGCAAAGAATCGCTCCGTGGAAGTGGTTGGCGAGAGTTATTTGAAGTAAAAAATCATGAGTTAAAGTCGAACTTTAACTCCCTTTAATGATAGTCGATTTATTCACGACTATCGCCTCTCGCATTAATCTGGAATCCAGAGACCGGAAGGCTTCTCTGCGTCTTGAGCCGCTGGCTGCGCGGCCGGTTGAGCAGGTGAACCAGCAACTTGCGGCGCACTGCCTTGGTCAGGAGTCCAGACACCGCTTGATGGCTCTTGTTGTTGTGGTGGAGCCTGGCCTCGCAGTGGTCCACGGTCAGGGCCGATCCCATATCGGTCAAGCACGCGCACCAACTGGTATTCAACTTGCGGATCGTTGAGATGATGCATCTGAATCGTTTGCAAGATTTCCGTCAGGCCATCAGTGATTCCACGCGACAACCGATACTCGAATTCTTGCACGAAGTACATGCCGACGGGACGATTTGCTTTGGTGGCTTCTTCACGCGCCTTTTCCAAATAGCCAATCGCCTCGTTTTCGTCTTCGGTAAAGTGTGCCATCATCGAATAGGACATGTCACGCGGCATCGAGTCCATTTCCGGACGCCGAAGCGCTTCATCCACGACCTTGCGCAACACTCGCATATTGCCGATTTCCATCGCACTGTTTTGGACTTTCAAGAGCTGTTGTTCTGAGAGCTTTGTATAGTCCAGCGACAATTGCAAAATCGGTGAACCAACATGCTCGGACTCTCCAATGTCCAAAACTTCGAATTCGGAAAATCCAAAACGATCCAAAAGGGACTTGCCTAGCTCTTCTTCAAACACTTGGCCTTGATTCGCATTTTCCAGCATCGTAATCATCGCACGAATCGGAATCTCGAACTTGGCGTCTTTTGCTGCTTCATCAATGGTCTGATTGTCCAAGGTTGTGATTTTCAGTTTTGGCCATTCTTCGGTCATCAAACGACGCCGTTCGGCTTTAACCAATTCAGCATGTTGTTTACGTGTAATGCCTTCGGGCAAATGCCAACGCCATTCAAGCAACTCGCTCATTTCATTGGACTGACCGATCTCTTGCGTTTTTGGCTCGCCATTGAGAAACGCCCCAAACGTATCGTCAACCAATTTTTTGACTTGCTCATAACGCCCGTCTCTGGAAGTGATCGCTTCGATCCGCGCCGGGCGGTCGGTTTGTTTTCCATAAACAAGCATTTCACCAATGACCATCGGAACGTTATCAATCGTCAAGTCTTCTGAGCTGGCGACTTTGTCTCGATCCAAAACCATAAACGTGAGCCGTGGAGCCGGACCTTCATCAAACGGGTCAGCGTCGATCGGCTGTGAAGCCGCGAGCTGCAAGTTCGAAAGGGCTGCCTCGCTAACGCCTTCCATTTCGGAGATCTCAAATGTTACTCGCTCAATGGCAACCAGCGCAGTCATCGGTTCAGAGTCAAACGACTGGGCGATCATTTCGGCTTCGGTGGCTTTGATTTTTTCTAGCCCGTCCAGCTTGCTGTAACGCCGCAAGCCCTCGACCATTGGTTGCGTGCGACCGAGATAGCCATTAACCAATGCGAGGCCTTGGACAACGATTGGCTGGTCAGGAAACGCTTCATCGATCTTGGTTAAAAACTTAAGCGCCTTGCGGAACTGGCCACGATCAAGTGCGCGGAACACGTTGACATATTTCTTTTCCCATTCGACGTCTTTGATTGGAGCGTGCAGTGGGAAATCCTGTTTAAGCACCAGCGGCGCCTGCGGGTTGGCCAGCGTTTCGCGAACCATCTGTTGCAACTCAGGATCGGCATCGTTTCGAAGCGCAGATGCATATCGCAAGTGAGCTCGACCGCCGACCGGATGGCCTTCACGATATAACTGGATCCCCACCATTTTGAATGCGTTGGCGAGCGAGATTGGAATTTCATTTCCGGTAATCCCATCCATCGCATCCTGAAGCGCTTCTACGGCCTGGTCAGTGTTTCCTTCGGCGAGCAAAATCAAGGCCTTGTGATGGAGGCCGGTGGGATGATTCGGATTCGTCTTTAGAAAAAGCTCATTCGACTCACGTGCCTTTTCGACTTCGCCGTTGGTAATCAGGATGTGAGTTTGGATGGTGAGCAAACAATCTTTTGGCCCGGATTTCTTGATTGCCCGACTAATTTGATCCAAGGCGGCCGCAGGTTGACCGGCTTTGTTTTTTGCCAACACTGTGTTGAGGTCGCCGACGATATCCTTACCACAGCAGAATTTGATTTTCTTGTCTGCGTGACAAGGGCACTGCTGATAAATGTCAATGTCCATATAATAATCCAGTGTTAATATTAGTGCGTTTCGAAGGCAAAAATTGAATGGAAGCGATCAAGGCTTGCGTTGGTTTGGTACGTTGACCAGCAACGTTTGCTTTGAGAATTTTTTGCCGACCGAAAACGTTTTGGTTTGGTGCCATTGCGTTTCGTGTAAATTCAAAGAATTCCACCCTATAAATCTAAAGCAATACTCACTACCAAGAAACCCTTAGATCGACCGGAATACCTGAAACGTAATTTTATGTCTGAAAAACTGAGTGAGCCGCTGGATGCTTGGTCTCTCAAGAATATTCGCAACATTGGATACTCTTTAACCGAAACCGCCCGTCGAATGTCCAATTCGATCGCTGTTGCGTGCCCAGCCAAAAAGCAAACCAAGAAACTTGCCGCCGGCGAGTCGCTCCGCTACGACAAAATAACGTTCAGTGAATTGGACCTCATAAGCGATCAAATCGCCGCAGGCATCCGGAAGCTTGGCGTCACCCCTGGCACGCGGCTTGCACTCATGGTCCCGCCAGGAATTAGTTTCGTCGCCCATGTATTTGGACTGTTCAAAGCTGGCGTTGTCGTGATTTTGATCGATCCGGGAATGGGGCGAAAAAATATGATTCGCTGCCTATCGGACGCTCGCCCCGAGGGAATGGTCGGCATTCCTTTGGCACAACTGGCCCGCACCGTTTTTCGAAGCAAGTTTCCGCTTTGTAAAACCAATATTGTGGTCGATGGCTATTTCCCCCTTTGTACGCGCAGTTCCAGTTTTACCAAAGCTACCCATGAGCCCCACCAGAGACTAACCGAATCCGATTCGGCGTCCCGTGAAGACGAAGCCGCCATTATTTTCACCACGGGCAGCACCGGCCCACCCAAAGGCGTTTTGTACCGCCACCGAAACTTCATTCAACAGTCCGAACAGATTCGCGATTACTTCGAACTTAAACCTGGATCAGTCGACGTTTCCGGATTTCCGCTGTTCGCACTATTCAATACCGCGATGGGAACGACGACTGTTTTTCCTGAAATGGATCCAACTCGACCAGCACATGTCCATCCGCCTAACATTATTGATGCTGTGAATCAGTTCCAAGCCGACCAATCGTTCGGTTCTCCTGCTCTTTGGAATACTGTCTCTAATTATTGTGAGGCAAATTCAGTTGTCCTTCCAACGCTGAAACGAATTTTAACGGCCGGTGCGCCTGTCCCGGCTAACGTACTTGCCCGTGTTAAAAAAATCATTAACTCTGACGGCGATGCGTTTACTCCATATGGTGCTACCGAAGCCTTACCAGTGGCTTGTAACTCAGCCAACGTGATTCTCAATGAGACAGCAGAGAAGACGAACATTGGCGGCGGAACTTGTGTAGGAAATCGGTTCTCAGGAATCGATTGGAAAGTCATCAAGATCACCGATGATCCGATTGCTAACATCAAAGACACCGAGCCGGTTCCGCAAGGAGACGTCGGAGAAATAATTGTCCGCGGTCCAGTCGTCACCGACCAATACGTGACGCGAACCGAAGCCAACGCGGATCACAAAATCGTTGACGAATCAATAACCGATACTTCGGCGAACGAATCGCCAAAATTCTGGCACCGAATGGGCGATGTTGGTTACCTGGATGACCAAGATCGTTTTTGGTTCTGCGGCCGAAAATCGCACCGAGTTCGCACAGAGTCTGGCACCATGTTTACGGTGCCTTGCGAAGCGATCATCAACACGCACGATCAAGTTTACCGTAGTGCCTTGGTAGGCGTGGGCGAACCTGGACGAGAAACACCGGTTCTGATTGTCGAGCCGATGGAATCAGCTTGGACGAGCGACCCTGCCGCTCAAGAAAAATTGATCAACGAAGTGCGTGATATCGCAAGCCGACATTGGCAGACCGATTCGATTCAGCATTTTCTTATCCATAAATCGCTTCCGGTGGATATACGCCACAACTCAAAGATCTTTCGCGAGCAATTGCGAGGTTGGGCCAAAGACAGATTGCACGCAACTGGATCATAGCCAGCTCGTTTATCTACTGCTTTTTCCCGATCCGCCAACGATCAACCGTGCACCACGCCGGTATGTCACATAAGACCAAGCCCAATTCAAGACAACGAAAAACCGATTCTTGAATCCTGTTAAAAAGTAAATATGAACGACCAACCAAGCGATCCATGCAAACCAGCCCGACATTTGCCAACGTCCGGATTGCAAAACAGCTTTGTTGCGCCCAATCGTGGCCATGATACCTTTGTCGACATAGTTAAACTCAGATCTGATTGTCGTCTTATTTTCGATTTCATTTGCAATCGTGTTGGCGATAAACCTGCCTTGCTGAACCGCCACCGGCGCGACACCAGGTAGCTGAGTGCCGTCTTTGCCATTTGCGCACGCTTGATCACCGGCGACAAACACATGAGGGTGATTGGGCAGCGAAAGATCCGGTTGGACTTTGATTCGCCCCGCACGATCAACTTCCACTCCAAGTTTTTCACCGAGTCCGGATGCCTTTACACCTGCCGCCCAAATGACGGTCGCCGCGTCAATGCGTTCATTGCCAACCGTAACGCCGTCGTTATCGAGTTGCGTAACCAAACTTGATGTCCATATCTGCACGCCCAGTTTTTCCAAATCCCGCGATGCGCGGTCGGAAAGGTTTTGTGGAAAAGCAGAGAGGATCCTTGGGCCTGCTTCCATCAAGAAAACGCGAGTTGATTTGGCATTGATCGACCTGAAGTCACGTGCCAGTGCGTATCGACTCATCTCCCCGATCGCGCCAGCCATTTCTACGCCTGTAGGCCCACCACCAACGACGACAAAGGTAAGATTTTTTCTTTGCAACGCTGGGTCGGTCGAACGTTCGGCTTCTTCAAACGCCGTCAAAATTCGGCGACGGATCTCAGTTGCGTTTTCGATCGTCTTCAGCCCTGGTGCTGCTTGCTCCCAATCATTCCCGAAATAGCTGTGTGTCGCGCCGCACGCCAAAATCAGATAGTCAAACTCGACTTTTCCAAAATCAGAAATCACTTGCTTGTTGTCAAAGTCAACCGAAGTCACCGTGCCTTGAACGACACGAATATTCTTGTAGCCTGAAAGAATACTTCGAATTGGCGCAGAAATATCTGCCGGACTAAGGCCTGCCGTTGCGACCTGATAGAGCAACGGTTGGAACAAGTGATGGTTGCGCCGATCGATCAGGGTAACTTCGACACCACAGCATCGGCCAAGTTTCTTTGCGGCGTTCAAACCGGCGAAACCTCCTCCGACGATCACTACTTTCTTCATAGCAAATCCATAAATTATCGACAAAGTGCATCCCTGTCAGTACTTCGCCGACCTTCGCGCAATCTTTCGATTTTCAGCCAATGTTTCGCACATTTAAGTTCATGGATTCGTTAGGCCACAACAGCCTCCATTGCGCCCTGCGGAAGGGTGCAAACAGAAGGATGCAACAGAGGCCTGAGGTGATTGCTTAACAGCCCGACGTGAACTGGGCCGCGTTTGGCCAGTACAAGTTTTCCTGTCGAACCCAGCGCTGAACAAAATTAGCCGCTTCAACTGTCGGGTCGCGATTCCTTTTTCCTTTTACCTGAACGATTGTGCGGCGATATGGGTTTATCTCAATCGTGAACATGCGTTTGTTGACGTCGCCTCGAGTCAGCCTCACAGACCAGATCGAAGCCTGCCCGCGAACGCAGTATCGGTCATACGAAGCAACACAGTGCTGCATGATTCCACCTTCGACAGCAAGTTCGTCACCGGTCAACAATTCGACGATGCTCCAGATGCCTTCATCACTTTCAACTCGCAAACCACTGATGCCTAGCGGTTGCCAACAACTGCTTTTGTGGTTTTGAGTCGAAGCGTTCTCTGGGAGCTGCATCTGCGTCCGCCAGTTGACCATGTGTCGCCTCATCCAACGAATCGCTCTGCCACGAAGCGTGAATTCCGGCTGGAGTGGCCGACCGTTGACTGCGTAACCAAGCACCCGTTGAGCCGGTTCAAACCGATGCAGCTGAATAAAATCGACGATCTCAATAATCTCTTTTGGTGAAAGCGTTGAAGGATCGTGTTGTTCGGCGCGGCAAAACCACTCCACCGTTTGTTTCCAAAACGCCTCGTCGCATTGTGGCTGAGCCAAACGCGTTTGCAGGATTGTTCGCGCAAGCGTGATGCTGCCGCCAGCCGCTCTGACTTGCGCCCAGCGAAGTGCTTCGTGCAGATTTAGATCATCTGGCGAACCCATAAAATGACGTGCTTCAGATTTTGTCATTCGCACCGGCAATCCGCATTGCCGCGGGCCTGCACCTTGCGCGATTCTCAAGAATGAACGAACGCCGGTCCGACTGTCAAACCACGAATTCCCATACCAGACTTTGTCGAGAAATCGTGGAACCGGATACTTGGCGAACAGATATCGCAACAGCGAATGAAACTGATCGTTGATACTTTTGCCTTCACAGACCCAGCTTTCGATAGGCCGGATCCAATAGTATCGGTTAAGCGAAATTCGCAGTAGAGCGCGGATTCGCATCGTCAGCCGATCATGATCACCGTTTCGTTTGCATTTGGCTGGAGCAATTAACTGCGAGCCCGCCCGAATGAAGTGAATGAATTCGAGAAAGTGCTTCCGGGCATTTTGGTCGCTTGGCAATTGCGCGCGGATTGTTTGATCGATGAGGTCACGCAGACCTTGGGAGCGAGGTAACATAAGATGATTCCAAAGAACGAACCGGCAGAAGACATTGAGAAGAATCTCAAAAGTCACTGAAGCGTTTTGTCGCAAAAATTTGTTGCGAAAATTTGCGACGCCAGTTCTAGGAATCAATCTTTAGCATTGGCCTTTAGTCCTCTGAACGTGCCGATGTTTCGGCAAATTGACTGGAGTGTGGTTACCTTGCCCGAGAGACACCGATCTCGGAAAAAGGTTCATTACCATGAATGTTGGCTTTACCGTTTTTTCTTGGCCGTTCGCGCAAAACAGTCAGATCACCGGCTGCAAGTTCGATTAGCCACAGTCATAATTGTTTAAATTCTGGTTTGCAAAAAGGATTTACGTTATCATGAGACGGCACAATGAAACGCACAGTCCCGTCTCTTGTGACATTTTGTTGAAAGCTTAAAACGGACTTACGGTTAGCTACCAAAATTTCCCATTTCAAACTTACAAAGTCATCCACGCATGCTCAAACTAAAATCATCAACGTTTAACGGAGTGCTGCTCCTGTTTTTCACGTTTTTTATGCCAAGTTTTTTAGTGGCTCAAGACGAACCGGCGAAGCCAGACTCTTCCGAAACTCAAAAGTCTGAAGAGGCCGATGAGCAAGAAAAATTTGAACGTTGTGATATTGATGGCGACGGCAAAATCACCAAAGAAGAGTTCACGGCGTATCTCAATAACATTTTAGATTGGTTCACGAAAGTCGATCAGGCGTTCAACGAACTGGACAAGAACAAAGACGATGTTATCTCGCGTGAAGAGTTTGCCAAACGACGTGCCATCGTTCGAAAAATTACCAGCGCCGACAAAGCGGCTGAACGCAAATCAAAGCGCCCCAAGGCGAAAGAGTTTACCGACATATACAACGAAAAGTTCATGCAAAAAAAGCCCGATGAAGGCGATATCATCCCGGAAGATCTCACCGCATTCAACGAAAAAGGTGAAAAGCTATCTTTCAAAGATTTGCGTGGCAAATACGTTGTGCTCAACTTCGGATGCCTGACCTGACCGCCTTTCCTTCGAAATGTTTCCGGTCTGGAAACCGTATACCGTGATTACCGCGATAAAGACGTCCAATTCTTTTACGTTTACAAAAGCGTCGAACATCCAGAAATTAACAACTATACATCCGTGTTTAATATTGAGGAACGACTGAAGCATATCGCAATCGCCAAAGAGCGTTTCAAAACAGAAATGTCCTGGATTTGCGACACCATGGACGACGACGTCAAGCAGGCTTTTGGCAATGCCCCCAACGGTGAGTTTATTATTGACCCCGATGGCAAGCTGATTAAGAAAAGATTTTGGAGTAACCCAAAAACGCTACGTGCTGATTTAGCAAAATTGGTTGGTGAGTCTGAGAAAGTGACCAAAGTCGAGGATTTGGAAACGGCTTTCACTCCCAATGTCCGTAAGATCGCCAGTGGTGTGGTGCCAAGAATTAAGCTGCCTAAAGGGCTTAAACCACTAACAATCGAACCGTACGAAGACAAGGAACATCCATTTTATGCCAAACTTCGAGTAGAAGCCGTCCCAAACCGTAAAGATGGTTCCGCAAAAGTCTACTTTGGCGTTTACCTTGATCCGATTTACGAAGTCCACTGGAATAACCTGGCTGGCAAAGTCAAAATCGAAATCACAAGTGACGAAGCCGAATTTGCCGAGACAGAGCTAATTGCGCCCGACGTAAAAGTTGACTCCGATATTGATCCAAGGCAATTCCTTGTTTACGTCAAGGAAATCGAAACGGAATCCACCTTCGAAGCCAAGTTAACCTACACCGTGTGCGATGACGCAGAAACGTTTTGCACCGAAGTGGTTCAGACTTACAAAGTCACTGGCAAGTTCAACCGTGGCCTTGGTACCCGTCCCGGAATTTTCATCAACGACATGTTCCTTGACATTTCCAAGCACGACAAAAATGGAGACGGCAACCTGACGGCAGAAGAACTTCCGCCCGGTCAAGTTACATTGTTTTTGGGCCACATGGATTACGATCACAATGGAATCATCGAAGCGAAAGAGATCGAAGATTTCAAAGCGATGTTTAACAACGGCGAAGGCGTCAAGACCGGCAACGACGGATCAATGAGCTTCTCTCGTCCCAAGGCATCTGAAAAGTCTGACAAGTCAGAAAAGTCAGATAAGTAACAGCAGCAGGACGCCGCGCCGAACAACGGAAGGACTCGGAATTGCCGCCACCACAGGCGGATAGTTCCAACCAACTCCAAGATTCCGCGCTCGAGGTCGGTCGTCAGGTTTGGATTTCTCGATACAATCACGGCATGCCAACTATCGAAGTCCAAACCGTCGTCACGCCAAAACACTCTCGCGACTTTTTTAGCCTCCGCCGAAAAATATACGCAAACGATTCAAGCGTTATTCATCCGCTTAAGTCGATGGAGCGTTTGCTACTCAATCCCGCCAAGCACCCGTTTTACGAGCACGCATCTCGCGAGATGTTTGTTGCTTATCGTGACAGCGAACTGGTGGGGCGAGTTGTGGCTATCAAAGACACGATGCACAACGAGCACTACAACGATCAAGTGGGCTTTTTTGGATTCTTTGAAACGGTCGACGACCAGGCTGTCGCCGATGCTCTTTTGAATGCGGCGGAAGGCTGGCTGAAAGAGCAAGGGTGCAATGCCATGCGTGGTCCCGTCAGCCCGTCGATGAAAGGCGAGTTTGGCGTGTTGACCGAAGGCCACGAGTATTCGCCCATGATCATGATGGGCTACACACCCAAACGATACGCCACCCATCTAGCGGCGGCTAAATTCGATGCCATCAAAACGTTTTACGCGATCAAATTCAATCGCGACGAAATCGACGGCGTGCGTGAAAAATGGAAACAACTCTACGACGCACGGGAAAAGATTTTCAAGCGATATCCACAATTGGAAATTCGCCAAGTCGCGGCCAACAATTTTCAGCAGACGTTCCGCGAGATCAATACACTTGGCAATACGGTTCGATCGGAAGGCTGGGGCTTCGTTCCGCTTACCGAAAAAGAGCTTGAGTTCATGATCAAGAACATCCGCCGTGTGATTCGGTTTGACATGATCCATGTTGCCTATTGGGAAGGGAAATTGGTTGGATACATTGTCAACATTCCTGACATAAATTGGGCTTTGAAACAGGCCAAGGGGAAATGGGATTGGCTTCGCCTGCTTCAATTCCCTTTTTATCTCAAGCGTTCACCGCAGACGCGAGTGATTGCATTGGGCGTGGATAAACAATATCGCACCAAAGGCATCGCGATGATTTTGATCAGCCTGTTGGTCGATACGTTTAAAGAATACGAAACCTGGGAGTTTTCCTGGGTCGACGCGGATAACTTGAAGTCACTTCGCGCGATCGAGCGATCGGTTCCGCTGGTCAAGTACAAAACGTACCAGTTATTTGAAAAAGCAATTTGAGTGCGGTTCAATTGTTTGAATGAATGAGAAAAGTGCTCGGTGAATACGACGGTTTTGAATCGTCGAATTCGATTTCAATGCAGTAAAAACGATATCGGCAATATCAATAACGCTTTTCAAGGCCTAACGCTTTCTCCGACAAGCACAATTTGCCCATCGCCAACCTTGATTCCCGTCAAACGAACTTGATACTCGTCGAGCGTGACCAAATCATCTGGGAGCTTCAACAGGGCGACCGGGTCTCCGTCTATCTCGGTCCATTCAACCTCCACTTCAGATTTTCTCAACGCTTTCGTGATTGTGTCGGCAAATACGGCGATTGAAATCTTTAACAGGCCAGATTTTACCGAGTTGAATCGCAAAGCAACTTCGCCCGACTCCGTGCAAAACGCATCAGCGGAAGCAATGACATAGCCTTTTAGCGTTTTTGATTTTGCTAAAAAAGTAACTTTCAACTCACCCGGAGAAACAAACACTCTTGGTTCAAGCACAGCATCGGGCAACAAATCCGGAAACTTCTCGGGCACATCCGACGCAATCCAGCCGTTGATTTGGGCTTCAGTAAAAATTGCTTGCCATTGCTCATTGGATCGGGCATCGTTTTGCAGGTTGAGAATACGTACTTCAAATTCATCGCCTTCGACGGCGGAAATTTCTTCGTCGACGTCCAAAGCAAGCTGGTAAAACTCCGGTGGAAATTGAGTTGAGCGATAAAGAAAATATACGCCCACCGCGAGCAAGATGAGTACAAAAACGAGAAAATAGATCACGCGCCAAACGAACCGCCAAAGACGACTTCTTCGAAGTGGCTTAACGGGTTCTTGATCAGCCATGTTTCAAACCCTTTTTGAAATCGCACGTTCGTACGATGGACATTCCTGCCCGTCGCGAACCTAAAAACGCCAGTCCAAAAACGTGCGCTCAACATTCCATTTCGCAGCACATCACACGTGATCACAACTCGCGCAATCAAGCCTTACAAAATTCCAATCAAGCCATACTTAATCGCCAAGTCCTATCTCTAGCTTCCGATGACACGATTTTCTGTTAGGTACAACAAGCATCCGCAACCTTTGCAGAAAACGGGTTTCTTCATCATCAAATCACTCACCATTTGTGTGATCATCCGTTGATTGCAATTGCCGCAGGTTTCAGTATCGGTCGAAGCCAGCGCGTCTTCGCCCATACCCGCGACCAAGCGTCGATACTCGCCGATCAACTCGGGCGGCAACCCCTTTTCGGATTCCGCCAATTCGCCCGTCACTCGTGCTTTTTCTGACTCCAGCTCTTTTAATTCAAGCTCGACTTTTTCGGTGATATTTTTTGTATCGGTTTGAGCCTTCGCATAATTCGCCTTTGCCTGATCTGACTCCTCGGTCAATACATCAAGCTTTTCAAGCTGCTCCAAAATCTCGTCTTGAAGCACACTGTTGGCCTGGAGGTCGGCAGCAATTCGATCCTTCAAAAGCTGGAACTCTTTATTGGAGTCGCAGGCGTTCAACTTCGCCTTCATGTCCTCGATTTTGGCTTCACGCTCACTGAGCTGCATTTGCTTTGCGTTGGAGGCCTTTCGAAGTTCCAACAGGTTTTCCTTGGCAACTTCCAGCGCCTCGGCAAAACTCTTTTCGTTTGCCGCCGTAACCCGGACTTTGATTGGTCCCTTGCGAATCCGCTCGGCAATGTCACTCAATTGACGAAGCATTCGATGTAACGTTCGGAGTAATGTGTAATCCAGACTCACTGTTGGTAGCTCCGGCAAGAAAGTTGGTATGTCGTCATGGGCATTGTTCAGCTTCAGCATTGTTCAGCTTCAGCATTGTTCAGCTTCAGCATTGTTCAGCTTCAGCA